>JBGSHW010000084.1:0-121722 GCA_041751975.1 Pirellulaceae bacterium | reverse complement strand
GCCCTTACAAATATCCAAACCCCATCCAACTTACAAACCTCGCAGCTTAAACTCGTCCATGCTTAACATCCCCCAACCAAAAACTTTTCAATACACATCGGACACTAGCTTCGAAAATGCGACTAAACCTAAGGGCTAGCGTCTGGCCGCTCACCGCTCTCCTGCATCTTTCCTTTTCAGACGACCCCAGTTTCAGCGGCCGCTTTCAAGTCGTTCAAAATAAGCATCGAGGCCGGCACGGAATTCTTCTGGTAAGATCCGTCCTGTCTCGCCCGTGGCTTGCATCACATCGCGGGCTTCGCGGCGTTCGTTCTGATTCAGTCCCGAGCCGAGCAAGGCCAGAGCGGAGTCTTGGGTAGTGCCCGTTCCGCCACCACCTGGGCTGGAACCACCTCCGCCACCACCACCCTTTGGATTAATCCGCTTGCACTGCAGCAGCAACTCGATCGCCTCGGTTTCGGCGGCAATGGCTGGCGAACCTGTATCGCAAGCAGCCAAAATTCCCTTGGCATCGGTCATCACGCGACTTACCGAGCTCAGTAGATCGATTTCTTTTCCGAAGCGCTGGGCCCCTTCGGGGAGGTCATTGATGCTGATGAGCACGTTGTCGGTTCGCGTTCGCAGTTGATCTTGGACGTCGCTCAGTCGGATCGCTTCGGTGGCATGCACACCGGCTTGGACGGCCCCTTTGGACTGTTCCGCAACCCGCGTTTCCTCGCGCAAGTTGACTTCACTTTCCAGGATTTTTAGGACTTCCAGGATAATCGATGGTGGCAGAGCGTCGGAGCTCTTGCAGCCCGGGCATTGACCGCTGCTGGCGGGATCGACGAGGTCTTCCGCCCAGCGGTCGAGGGTATCGGCCCAGTATTCTGCCTGGGCGATCGACATCCCGTGTTCTTTCGGCAGCTCTTCGCCAAGTTTTTGCAGTGCCACCAGGACTTCCGATTGTTTCATGTCATCGAGCACGACTTTGAACTGATTCATTCGTCGGCGTTCGAAGTAACTTTGCATGTCGTCCATGATGTACGACACCGATTGGCTGCTTTGTTCTTCAACGGCCGCCAAATCCTTGAGCATCTGCTTGTCGTTGTCTTCGAACTGCGACACCATGCCAAACAGCGTATCGATGCGGCTACCGATTTTCTCAGCCACTTGATTCTGTTCGCGCGAGGCCGCTTTGAGTCGTTTAACGAGCGTCGAGCCCTCGAGGTTGGCCAGCAAAGTGTTCAACTCGTCCGAGATTTTCTCGAATTCGGCTAGTAGCTCTTCTTGTTCGAACAAGGCCTTGTCGACGGTGCTGTCTTCCTCTTGTTCCTCTTCCTCGGGTTGTTCTTCGGCATCACCGCTCTTGGCCGGTCCGGCCAACGTGGTGTTCGGCAATGTCAGCTTGCTGCCATTCCCCTTCTTCTTTTTAGGCTTTTGTTCATCCCCCGGCTCGCCCGGTTCATTGGGCTGCATCGATGATTCCATATCGCTGATGGAAGGCATCTTGGGTTGATTATCCGCCAGCTTGGGCTCTTCTTGCGGTTGCCCTGCGCCGCCAGCGGGTGTTGATCGATTTTGTCCCGCAGTAGGTCCCGATGGCTTGCTGGCCCCTTGCGAGCCTGCGCGAGCCAACTGCTTTTCAGTGGAAGCTTTGTCCAACAATTCAGACACCGACGGCATGCGGTTGGTGCCGATATCATTAAGGATTTGCAGCATTTCCGCCCAGCGATCGAGGTGACCGACGCCGATCTCGGGATTGCGCGAGGCCTGACGCAGGAGATCTTCGCCCACTTTGGACAGCGACGCTAAGCGACGACCGTTAGAGGCCTCGAGGGAAGCTTGGCGGCGCAATTCGTTCCGCAGCTCCTCGTCCCCCAGTTCGTCGTCCCCCAGTTCGTCTTGAGTCATCTCGCGCAGGCGCTTGTTTGTTTCGTGCAGTTGCATTTCCTTGTCGCGCACGTCGAGCGACTCGCGATGCCATTTGCTCAATTGACTGGTGATCCAGATCGCATGTTCTTCAGCGGTCAGAACGTACAGAATGTGAGGCGGTGAAACGACACGTTCATGGGCTGGATTGTAATCTTCGACCCACAAGCGAACTTCGATCGGCTGTGCAGGAATTCCCAACGCGACGGCTGAAAAAGTTGCCGGAATTTGCATCGACGAGTTGTAAGGTCCACCTGCGGCAAGTGTCTTCTCACCCTCGGCTACTTCGGTTACCAAACGGCTATCCAAGCCCTTCCAAGAAACACCGATGCGTTTGATCCCGAAGTCATCAGCCGCCAGGGCTTGGAAGTTGATTTGTTCCGAATCCAACACCACCGCTTGCCGCGGCAAGTCCTGGGCGACGACCGAAGGCAACTCGTCGACGGCGGGCTTAATCGTCAAGTCAAACGCCTCGCGACCGGCGAGCCCATCGTGGTCGATCCACGACATGGCCAAACTGTGATCGCCGGACAAATCAAGTGTGCTCGTCGTGAAGGAATCTTCCGTAACCTTGACCGTTTGTTCGTTGATCGTAGCCGATGCCAAGCCGCGCGACGCCTTCGCAGTCACGATCGCTTGGCTGCCAGTGACGGCAGACAGTGTGCCACTGCGGACGTCCATTTCGACGGCCTCTGGACGTTCGAGGTAACTCGGCAATTGCACTCTAGCCGAGGCCGCAACCAACTCGGGGCGGAGCTTGGGTTCGAGCGTAACGACTTGCCCATAGTCGCCCACGGAAAGTTTCAGTGGAATGTTGGAGGTTTGTGGCGGGAGTTCGAAGTGATAGCGATCGCCCTCGAGCGTAGCCGCGAGCGGTTGGAGTTTGCCCAGTTGAATATTGGCCGCTTCGGGCCGCCAACGTGTTTCTTCTTGCAGTTGAATATCGATGCCAGCCGTTTCACCATGCGGCACGACGATCGCTGGTGCCAGTGGTTGCACGGCAGTGAAGGTGTAACGGGGTGTATTCTTCCACGGGGTTGCGAAGCGGGCCCAGGCGTTGCCAGCCGCTGTGGGGAACAGAACACCGAGCAGCAGGGTGACCGCGCTGGCGATGGCCAAGACGGTCGACAAACTGCGGAGTCGGGTGGGAGGAGCAGCTTGGGTGAAGTCGCGACTCTTGGCCGACTCGGCAACCTGTTTGATGGCTGCGGCACACAACGTTCGCGAACGAGCTTGCTCCGATTCGTTATCCGCCAGTTCAATCACACTCAACAGTTGGTCACCCACCGAGGGCTCGCGGACGCGCAGCAGTCGTGCCAATTGTTCCAGCTTGCGGTTCTTCCACACCCAGCGATGCAGGGCCCAAGGGACAACCAGCCACACCGATAGCGAGGCGATGAAAATGCTGAAGCGAGCTTCGCGGGGAGTGTCCAAGATGCGATCGCAAGCGTAGACCGTCAAGAATGCAAGTAGTATCGCAACTGTGCCGAGAACAAAGGCTTCGGCCAGTTTCGAAAACCATACGCGGCCGCGAAAGCTGAGCAATTGATTCCGCAGTGAGTCGGGGACAACGAGTCGATCATGCCGTAACGAAGAGCCTGAACTTGGTTTCTGCGATCCACTCATCGGTTGTCTCCTGACGATCTAAAAAAGTGCATGTGCGAGCAAGTCCCAAGGGCGATAGCGTGCAGAGTCTTGTTCGTGCAGTAGCATTGTAACGTGTGCGGTGGCCAACGTGTGGGTTTTTGTCGCCGCCGATTAAATCATGCCGACCATCTTTCGGCCGACCCAAAACAGCCCCAGCAATAGTACTAGCGTAGCGGCTACAGCGGGGTGACTCCATAGTTGAACTCGCCGAATTTGGCTGGGGGGATCAGGAACTTCCGAGATCGCCTTGATAATCTGGGTAAGTTCACCCTTGAGCACGCGACCGCGGGTCACCCGCGAAAGCTCCTCAAGCACTTCAGGCCGCGAGGGCTTTCCGACTTGTTCCAAGGTGGCTCCTTGCACGAACAGCGACGTTTTGAGTTCGCTTTGATTCTGTTGGCAACGCAGGAGCACTTCGTGGGGGCCTGGTTCTGTAGGGGTGTATGCTCCGGCAAAGGCGCCCCATTCGGCGCCCGTGCTGGTCAACTGCACCGTTTCGGTCCTGCCGGATGGCGCGATGATACGGGCGGTGACTTCCCCCTTGCTCAGCGGTTCGCCACTTTTCTCCATCACGTTGGCGCTCAGGGCGACCGTTTGTCGAACTTGAGGTAACTCGGGAGAATAGTAAAACCGCATCAGCTCACCCTCCGCCATGTTGCGTTGGTAAGCCATCCACCGCACGACCTGTCCCCAGAAGCGATAGTGGTACAAGTCCTCGACGCCGCGCCGCCACCGCCAAGCACCGTCGGTCCCCATGAAGAGCACTTTGCCAGCGCCAAAAGTTCGGGTGACCAACAACGGGATGCGACCGTACTCGTTGGATGATTCTTGATGGACAGCTAGGACGTCGGTGCCCGCTTTGGCCCGGGCGATCGGGGCGTGCCATTGGAAGCCCGGGAGGTTTTCCCAGACCTGCATGTTTTCTTCTTGCGTATCGGCCAGTTTGGTGAGCAAGCTGCGGCGGCCCAGTTCGGTTAACGCAAAGTGGCTCGGGGTCCGCGAGCCCCAGCCGGTCGGCTGGCTGGCATCGAACACAACCGGCAGGAGTGGTCCAAGCGGAGAGTCAACCAAGGAGAGCATGTTGCCGCTAATCCCGGGCATGAACACCAAGCCGCTCGCCTGCTGCTCGACCAATCCCTTGATCAGGCGGCATTGCTCTTCGGTCAACTGCTTGTCTTCCAGTCCAACGTCCCCCAAGAATATAACATCGTACTGCGCCAAATCTTCCAGCGCTTCGGGGAAGGCAGTGATGTAGTCGCGATTCCCGCCACCCACTTTGCTCAAGCCGGGGTGAAACAGCAGGCAATTGACTTCCACCCCTGGATCGCGGGAGAGGGCGTTGCGCAGGTAACGGTATTCCCAGCGGGGGAGCGACTCGATAACGAGTACTTTCAGTTTTTCTTCCCGAATTGCGATTGGAGTTTCACGCGAATTGTTTTCGACTACTCTTTCTTCGGGATGTTGTGGTACCGTCATTTTCAAGGTGTAATCGCCGGTAGCCGTTGGCTTCCACAGAATCGCATCGGAGGTGCGTCCCATGGCGGCCACACGAACTTGGGAAGTTAGCTTGGTGCCGTCCGAGACTAGCAATTCGACTTGCACCACATGATCGCGTGGTAAGGAGCTTTCGATCGTGTACGGGATGCGGACGTTTTTATCGGCGATACCGAACGTTGGTACATCAAAGCTGATCAGGTCCAAATCGGGGAGTCGCGATTCGCTGCCGATGGGTACCGAGAAAATTGGAATTTGTTCTTGTCGCAGGCGCATGGCGGCTTGGACCGGCGGTAGTCCATCGTTCCAGTCGCCATCGGAGGCCAGCACTAAAGCTCTGAGGTTATCGTGCTCCGTGCGGGCGGCGGCGATTGCATCGTGCAGATTGCTCCGAGCACCGTTGTCTGCGGTTGCAAAGGGGGTGATAACCACGTCGAGCCGCTCGGAAATTTCGGCCCAGGCGCCCGGATCGAGCAGTGGTTCAATGGCTCGGCGTCGCGTGAGCAGCGGCGTGGACGAGGCGGTGTCCCCCAGTCCCACGTCTTGCGTGTCCATGCTCAGCGATTGATCTCCGAGGATGACGACGGTCGGCTTTTGATTCGGCTTGAATTCTTCCACCGTTTCCGGCTGATTGAGCAAGAAAACGGCGAAGCCGACGATCGCGATCCGCAGCACTTCCAGGGCGAGGGCCGAATTGCGGAAGCCGGTCCTCCGCCAGGCGAGATAACTCAAGACGAGTACGCTCACCATGGCGAGGCAGGAGATCGCTATGGTTAGGCCGGTGGATTGAAAGCCAAAACTTGTCTGCGTCATAATCTCAACTTCCCAACGCCGGTTGTTGCGCGGACGAACGGATAACGCGTGGCAGGCAGAGGGCCGCCTCGACTAACAACGCGATGATCATCGTGATTAAAAACAACCGCCAGATCTCGCGGACAATGCCGCTCAAGCTACCCGCTTGTTCGTCGACGCGGGCGAAAGGCAAGCCAGCGAAGAGTTGGTCGACTTGTTCATTTTCTAGTGCATCGCGTTGGTCTTCGGCCATGGAGCGGTTGATGGCAAAAAGCCGTTGATCGGCTTCGTAGACCCCCGCCTGCGAACCGTATTCGGTGGAGAGGGCTGACTCCGCGCCCGCAATTTGCTGCCAGGTGTCGGTGGGCTCCGTGGCTTCACCGGCTATGCGCTCGGCGGTCTGCCCCAAGGCAACTTGACCACGTTCGATGGCACGTTGGATGGCGACGAACAACACAATGCCACTTTCCGCCAGCGAAGAGACCTGCGGATCGGCGGAAGTGGACCAAAAGTAGATTCCTCCTTGCGACGTGGGGACACGGGCAAGTAGAGGCTCGCCACCGGTCAGCGTGGCCAGTTTGGTGAGCGGCGTTTGGCTCTCGAGCAGCGCAAAGCCCGAAAGTTCAAGTTGGCCTACCGGCAAGCCAGCACCACTTTTGGTAGCGGCCAGTAGATCTTGATCTCCGCGCCAGTTCTCGACCATCACTTTGTCATCGCTCCCATTCCAACTCTTCCAGCTCACGCCATGGAAGCGACCAGGGCTAGCCGCCCCCGTGCCGCTGCTCAATGAACTTGGCGGCAGAAACATGACTTGTCCACCTGCGTTGAGGTAGTTGTCGATGGTTGGGGTCGTATTGCTATCGGGTAATGCCGTCTGCCAAATGAGCAAAGCCGAGTCCTCGAGCGCGAGTGAATCGATTTGTTCTGGAGCCAGCACCTCTACCACGGCGGTGTCAGAGCCATCCGGGGCCACGGCGGCAGCGATCTCCAGTGCGCGGGTGGCCGAGCGATCTTCGCTGACGATCACCACGCGGCGAGTTGGAGGATCGTCAAACACAAAATAGAATGCGTTGTCCGCGTTGTTTTCATCGGCCGGGATCGAGACCTTCCCCCACCCGCGCTGCATGGTTGCCGGGAGAGACACACGATGATTGCGGATTTCACTTTGGGCCCCCGCCAATTCGACTTGATGCTCGCTGCGAACTCCCTCGATTTCGATTTGGATCGGGAGCGTTATCTTCTCATCGCTGGCTTCGTCGACCGACCGATTTAGCCGCAGCGAGAGCAGCAGCGAGTTTTCGGCGACGTTGTTGTCAGTCACCCGTTCGCGTTTGGCTTCGGTGACGCGAATGGCCACGTTGTTCTGCGGCGGCTCGGCGTAGGCCAAGAGGTGGAAGCGAACCGATTGCGGAAGCTGCTCAAATCCATCCCGCGTCACCTCCCAGGTGCCACTTTGGGCTTTCCAATCCGATTCGCGCAGGTCCGAACAAATCCAGATTTCTGTTGGGCCGGGTTTATTGGTTTGAAGGTAGCTCAGCGCCGAGTCGAGCATTTTCGGCAGGTCGGCCGTGGCGCTCGACGATTGAAAGGCTGGAGAATCGACCATCGCTTCTAGGCTGGCAAACGGCTGTGCTTGCCCGGTCGTCGCATCGATGGTCACCCAGTTCTTCGAACCGAGCGTTTCGAGGGCATTGGCCAATTGTTGGCGGCCCGAGTCGAGCTTGGTGACCCCACCCATTCCTTGCTGAAGCATACTCGGAGAGCGATCGAGCAGGACGATGGTCGTGTCGGTCTTGCCACCGCCGGACATCCCCAATAGACCGCTGGCCAACGGGCGGGCGATGGCGAAGATCAAACCGGCGATCGCCAAGGTGCGGGCGGCCAGAATCAACCACTGGCGGATCCGTGCAAAGCCGCGATTCATGCGATTGGCGGCCAGCAGGAACATCATCGCCCCCCACTGCTTGGTCTGGTAACGCCATTGATTGATCAAGTGAATCAAGATGGGGAGTGCGATCAGCGGCAGGGCAGCCAGCATCCAGGGTTGCAGAAAACTCATCGTCCCCTCCCGCGGTGTGCGCGATCGACCAAAAAGTTTTTCAACTCTTGTTCGTACGACGTGTTGATGTTGATGCGGCGATAGTCGACCGCCGTTTCCAAGACGACTTTGCGGAGTTGCTCCAAATACTCTGACAGCGCGCGATGGTACCGATCGGCGATTTCGACCGGATCGGCAAAGATCGCCGTGCCCCCCTCCATGTCGATGAAGCGAGTGGGACGCTGGAACGTAAAGCCCAGTTCCTCGGGATCGAGCAGATGGAACACCGAGACATCGTGCTTGCGAAATCGCAGATGTTCGAAGCAATCGCGCAGCAACTCAGGGGGGACGAACAAATCGGACAGAATGATCACTTGCGCTCGCTGACGGACCGTTTCGGCCAACTCATGCAGCACTTCCACCAAACCTGTTTCGCCTTGCGGTTTGGCGTTTTCAAGCGTGTCGAACAAGGTCATTAAGTGGGCTGGATTGCGGCGGGCTGGAATGTTTTGCACGATCCCTTTGGCGACGCTGGCCATCCCCACCGCATCCCCTTGTTGAATTGCCAAGTAACTGAGAGCTGCAGCCACGCACCGCGCGTACTCGAGCTTGGTTTTGCCGACCGAACCGAAGTTCATGGAACCGCTGGTATCTACGACCAGCACCAGACGCAGGTTGGTATCGGCTTCGAATTCTTTGATGTAGAAGCGATCGGAACGTCCGTAGGCCCGCCAGTCGAGTCGCCGCAGGTCATCTCCGGGGACGTACTTGCGGTACTCGGCAAATTCCACACTCGCCCCGCGATGCGGGCTGGAATGTCGACCGGAGACGTTTCCGAGCATCGGCTTGCGCGACAAAAACGGCAGGGAACTCAGTTGGGCGAGAACCGCGGGGTCGAGGAAGCTACGTTGCTGGCGATCGGTATTCATAGGCGGCCCGAAAAAGGTACTTCGCAAATCGATTCTACACATCGCGCGGGCGATGGCTGGCTGAACAACCCCCGGCCAGTGGACTTCAGTTGGTTCAGCCGCTCTGGCTTTCACTCAGCGGCTTTCACTCAGCTTAGCTGGACAGCGTTAGGTTTGTGGGCAGCAAAGCGCTAGCCGCCGGTTCTTCCCGTTGCTTTTCATTCATTGACCGGCGGCTAGCGCCTTGCCGCTCACATTGCAGAAAACCGAGTAAGTTGTGGTAATTGGATACGAACCTGGCGCTGTCCAGTTACGCTTCTGGCGTTTCTTCCACCAAACGCGTGATAATTTCTTTAGCAGACACCCGATCGGCCTGAGCGGCGAAGGTGGTGATGATGCGGTGGGTGAGTACAGCCGAAGCCACGGCCTTGACATCCTCGGAGCGAACCATGTAGCTGCCGTATAGCGCCGCCCGGGCCTTGGCCCCGAGGATCAAGTTCTGGACCGCGCGGGGACCGCCACCCCAAGAGACAAGCGGCTTGAGCCAGTCCGGCGAGGTCGTGCCGGATGGACGGGTCTTGCGCACCAGGCGCGCGGCGTAAGTATAGATGTGATCGGGAACCGGCACGCGACGGACCAGATTTTGGTGGTCGATGATTTGCTCGGCGGTCATCAAGTGGTTGAGTTCCACCAAGTCATCGCCAGTGGTCGTGCGGGCGATCTGGATTTCCTCTTCCTCGTTGGGGTAATCCAATTCGATCAAGGACATAAAGCGATCGAGCTGGGCCTCCGGGAGCGGATAGGTACCTTCTTGCTCAACCGGGTTCTGTGTCGCCAGGACCATAAACGGCGGGGCTAACTTAAAGGACTTGCCGAGCACCGTGACGCGATGTTCCTGCATGGCTTCCAGCATGGCCGCCTGGGTCTTTGGTGGGGCGCGGTTGATTTCGTCAGCCAGCACGATGTTAGCGAAGACGGGGCCTGGTACGAATTGGAATTCGCGGCGGCCTCCCTCACCTTCCTGCAAAATGTCGGTCCCCGTGATATCCATCGGCATCAGGTCGGGGGTGAACTGGATGCGGCTGAATTGCAACGACATCGTTTCGGCCAGTTTGCTGACTAGTAACGTCTTAGCTAAGCCGGGAACACCCATCAACAAGGCGTGGCGTCGAGCGAACAGGCAGATTGCGAGGCTTTCGATCGTGTCGCGTTGCCCCACGATAACTTTGCCAAGCTCGTCCACTAAACCACGATAGGCATCTCGCAGCCGATCGATAGCCTCTACATCATCTCCGCTCAATGGTTGGACAGCTTCGCTAACCTGACTCATGTTGGTTCCCGGCTCAGATGGACTCGTGTATCAAAATGGCCAGCGTGTGAGTCACTCCATCGAGTTGCTAGGCTCTGCACGCCGGACGAGCCGTCATTATAGACAGAAGAATTAGGAAATGATCAGCGAGGCGACTGTTGCCCGCACATTTTGCGCACCCCCGCTGCGGGTGGGATCGGGCTTGATGTTCATAATGGTGCCCAAGTTTGCTCTAAATTGCGCTGTCGGGTAAACTAGAGCTCACTAAGGTGTTAAGGAACTGCGTTTAAGTAATGGCTCTTGTTCTGGACACGCCGGGTGTCACGGTTTAGCAACTTATTGTGTGGAGACTTTTATGCTACGAACTCCTCAGCATGTGGCTACATTCTTTAACCATTGGGTCTCGTGGCAAACACGCAGCAAACCGGAGCGGTCGTCAAGGCGACGAGCCTTGGGGGTGACAAGCAGTGCAGTCTTACTTTTCTTGTTTATTTTGGCTCCCCCGTTGAGCGGTCAGTCGGGCGATTCGAACGCGGGGACGGCGGGCAGCGGTCTTGGCGATAACTCGGCGGGGGCTGAGGGAGTTCAAGGCTATCCGGGCAGTGCTGGCGGTATGTCGATGGCCGACTTTCAGTCGTTAATCATGCTCATTCAAAACACGGTCGATCCCGATTCGTGGATCGATACGGGAACGGGAACAAGTTCGATTATGCCCTATCCCGCCGGTGTGTTTGTGGACCCAACTGGTCAAGTGCAGCGGCGGTTGGAGACCGACACTACCTTGCAATCTGCCACGCTTGGCTCTGGCGCTCCGCGTCAGCCGTGGCGGACCAGTAGCCCGCAGCGGACGATATCGCTCAAGGCCTTGGATCGTGCTTTGCAGCGGATGCAGCAGCAGGGGGTAGCTCCCAGCGCGGAAATGCGACAACTGGCTGGCTTGTCGCGGATCGACGTCATTCAGCTGGATGTTGCCAATGAGGATGTGTTATTGTCTGGACCGGCCACCGATACTGCCTTGGGCTTCCGGCTTGAAGATCTTGCGGTGGTCACTGCGGCGATCAATCCGCGCACCGATCCACTCGGGTGTTCGATCGATCCAACCCACGCTGGACTGCTTGCCGCGCAAGACTTCTTGCAGCAGCCTGGTTCGCTGGACCACTTGGCACGAGCCCCCAAGGCGTTTGTGACTCAGTTGCAATCCAAAGTGGGTGCCCATCACGTGTCAGTCTTTGGCTTGCATGCCAACTCGGGCACTGCGTTGGCGATGATCGATGCGGACGAGCACATGAAGCGCGTTGGCTTTGGGCTGGAGCAAACGACGGTCGGAATCAAAAGCTATTTTGAGCACATGGAACAACTCAAGGCTACTCAGGCGCAGAGCTTAGTTCGCTGGTGGTTCGCGTATGCGGATGAGCCGATTCGCGTGAATCCGCAGCGGAACATTTTCAAGTTGCCTGAACAATGTGTCAGGGTGATGAGTGAACAGCAGTTTGTGTCGCAGCAGGGACGTGGAGCCAGTGGTCAGCAAGATTTGGCGGCGGATGCTTTTGCCAGCGAAATGAGCGAGCAGATGTCCGCCTTGCGGAAATCGCACCCCTCGTACGCACGATTGTGCTCGGTCTTCGAAACCGCGCTGGGGCTACAGTTGGCCTTGGACGCGACGGGGCAACCATCGTTTGCGGCTTGGTTCCCTACGCTGCATGCTGCTGGACAGCCCGAGCAGGCAGTGGAGCAGCCCGAGCCGAAAACGGTTTCCGGGCTTACGACTTGGCACCGCATGCGCAATGGCACGGTTGTGGCCGTGGTCAGCGGCGGTGTGACGCTCAGCTTGCGAGAAGCCGCTGCATCGACGAAGTGGGCAGAATCGACGCTGCTAAGCGGTTCGGTCGTTCCCACGGCCCCTGCCATCCCCAGTACGGCTCATGAGCGCTGGTGGTGGAACTAAGTAGCTCGACAAGAGTTAACACGCGTACGCATTATTTCTGAGGAAGAACACAGTGCCCGGGCAAGCACTACCTGCCTGGGCAAGCACTACCTGCCTGGGCAAGCACCTGCGACCGACTTAGAGCCTGCGGCTGAGTCCTAATCCTTTTCAACTTCTTCGATCGGTTTGTCAGCGCCTGGGTTGGGTACTGAGGTGTAGATCGCTTCCGGTTGGGTTAGGTTGTACAGCCGCTCGTAATGAAAGTTCTGTGTAGGTACATCGACGCGGTCGTTGATGATCACCCGCTCAACAATTTGTTGTTGCAGGGCGTCTTCGATGGCCAGTTTGATCTGCTCTTTGATTTCCAGCAAGACAGCATCTTCGAGCAGGACGGGATCCAACTGCCGTAGTTTCTCTTCCACGACCTCGTGAATCAGCCAGCGATGGTGTTCGATAGTCGCCCTAGAAGCCAGCCGCTGTTCGGGCAGGACCAGCAGGTGAACTCTCAGCTGCGACAGCCACATTTTGTCCGCCGATTGGATGTAATACACCCCCACAGGAATTTCGTTGCTGGCGGTTACCTTGATGCGTGTCGCTTCGGCACGCACGTATCCGATGATCACGGCGTGGATGACGACCAAGCAAATGACAAGGCCCGCGATCCAATAGCGTTTGACAAGGTTCATAGCGGTTTGACGATACAAGTTTCAGCGTGGGCGATAGGTCGAACCAAAGTGAAATGCCTTGTGGCAACGTCCCAATGGAAATGTCCTTGCAAACCTAGGTTGCCCGCAGAGGCCGGGTCGGCTTGTTGTAGAAATTGAGTGCCGGGGATACTTGGGCAGCTGGCAGAAACGGCATAACTGCTACAGACAGCAGGCGGCCTCATAGGGCCAAAGGTCCTGCAGCCAGTGGCAAGCGGGTTTGTGTGCATTGCTGGGCAATTACGCAGCTGCGGTCCGTTGGGTCTTCGCCCTCGCGCCCTCGAAAAGCGAATGAGTAAACTGGCCGGTTTGCAAGAAGCTCAGGACTTGACGCACCGCTAGCTTATCGCTGGGCAAGCGAAAGTGCGAGGAGGCGACAACGCAGTGATCGCGTTGATTCTCCAAGGCGGTGTTGGCGACCTGGACCACAAAATCGCGGGAGGCGGCAATCACGCCGATTTCAACCAGACTCGACGTACTCAGGCGATTAGGCAAACTGTCGGGCGCTTCGGACAAGTCGGCGATGGAGGGAACGCACCACACAAACGGTCCAAGTTTGATCCGCGTTAAGTGCGAACCACGGTTCGGCGGCGCCAACATGACAAACCTCTTGACCTTCGCAAAGCGGGCCATGTGCAGGGCTGAGCGAACCAAGATCCCCCCCATGCTGTGCGTCACAAAATTGATCGAGCGCACTTGGGGATTGGCTTGCAACTCAGCCAGCAATGGAAGGAGTCGATGGACGTGCGATTCGGTCGAACGCCACCAAGTTGGATAGCCCCAATTGAGCACCCCATAGCCAAGATGACGAATGCTCGTCTCCAACATGCGCATGCTACGTCGCGAAGCAAACAGCCCGTGGAGTAAAATCACCCAGTCCTGCTCGCGCGGCATAGGAAAATTGGAAGTGGTGAGAGATGGAATCGACAATCTAGGTTGGCTCATCGGAACTCGAGGCGAAGGTTCACGGCAAGTTAATAGTCACGATCACCGGCTTAGTCGCCGAACTCGGGTTAACCACGGTGGCTTGTTGAAAGGTCGGCGGACCGCGTTGCCCCATGGCGTTATTCGAAAACGCAAAGGGCTCGACCGGGACACCCAGGCGGCTGCGAGATAATTCACCATCGTCATTAATATCTTGATAAACGGCCACAGCAAATGGCGAGTTTAGATTCAACCCTTGCTCTAACGTGGGTTGGCTGGCAGGCAGGGAGAAGGTCTGCGATGCTCCGGTCGGCTGAGGAAAGTTAGAGCCGTCAGTAAAGATCGCAACTTTCACATCGCCATCCCCTGGTCGCACGCCCACTAACACCAGGCGCACCGTTGGCGACATCTCCGCGGTGGTTGCCTGTTGCTCTAAGGCCGCAATGGGTGGGGTACTGGCTTGAGCCTGTAGCGGAGATGCATTGGTCGGTCCCACTTGCGTCTCGCGAGTCGGCGATGTTTGTGAAAAAGCTGCCGGCGTGAATGGATCGAGTTCATTGTCTGACAAACGCTCTACGTTCGCAGGTTGGATTTGAGTTTCGAATGCATCTACCAGCGAGTTGGAGGCTGGCCGAGCAGGTGTCTGGTCGGGCGTCACGAGCGACAGGACTTGGGCGGTAACATCAGGCTTCACTAAACTGTCGACGGCATCCAAACTGGGGAGCAACGCCCGGGGGGAGGATGCATTCGGACTGTGGCCGGTCCCTGC
Source organism: Pirellulaceae bacterium (assembly GCA_041751975.1). Classification (GTDB taxonomy): domain Bacteria; phylum Planctomycetota; class Planctomycetia; order Pirellulales; family Pirellulaceae; genus Aureliella. The sequence goes on along the minus strand of JBGSHW010000084.1, from coordinate 107,302 downwards.
GAACGAACTTGTCTCTGGCGACTGAATTGCCTGTCGGTCTCGCAGACTGGTTGGATTCTGTTGAGCCCAGGGCCAAAACTGGCGGGCCGATCGGCAGCCGAGCAAGGTCGGGGCGACCATTGCGAGCATGAGCGTGAGCATGAAATTGCACTGAGTTTTGGTGGGCATCAAATGACACTCCAACGCCGTGCGAGCAGGCGGGCGGCGCTCCCTAACAGTAGCGTGATAGCCATGAGCACCATTAACTCCAGTCGGATGGCGCTCAAGGGTAAGTCGTACCAGAAGATCTTTTGGAATCCGTCGAGGGCCCAACCGTTAAACGTAAACTTGCCAAGTGCCCGCATGCTGTCACTCATGATGTAACGCGGGACCATGCTACCGCCGATCGCCGACATGGTCAGAACCAGGATGACCGAGAGGCCATGCAGTTGTTGGCGACTCTTGCAAATGGAGGCGAGAAAAAGTGCGAAACTAGCACAAGCTCCTGAAGTAGCTACGGTCATGGCGGCAAAACCCGATAGATGGCCGATTAGGTTCACTTGGAAAACCAATTGCCCCCATGCAAACATGATGAGCAGTTGCGTGCACCCGAGCAGTGTGATGTACAGCCACTTCCCGGCGAGCAACTGAGTCAATGTCAAGCGGCTGCTGAGTAGCCGACCCATCGTTCCGGCTTCCCGTTCTTCCAGGAGGCTCGCGCCAGCGCCATTGGCAGAAAACAGTAAGAACATCACTGCAATGCCAGCTGCGGCCATAGCTACTTTCGGCTGATGTTTATTTCCCGCGAAGGCATCTACCGACTTGAAGACAGCCGGCTCTTCATCTTGCGCAGTTCTATCGCGGGCCAGTCCACTCGGGGACACGCCTGGTGACGGGGATATCTCGGTAAAGCTGGCTGTAGTTACCGGGGCTCTCTCAGAGGACGTGGTGGGGGCAGCCAGGTTGGCGGCCCCCCGTGGATTGCTTAACGCTGGATTGCTTAACGAACTGGGAGCGGACTGATGCAGGGCAGCTAAATTGACGGCCGACAATTGCATGGCAATGGCTTCTGCCAAGCTGGCCTGTACCAAACGATGGCCAATGGGGTTCCCCCCTTCATTGAACAATTGGATCGAAAGTGAGGGAGACGTCGGGTCTTGGCTGGTAAAACCGGCCGGAACGTGCACGACGACTTCCACGTTGCGGCGACTGATCAACAACCGTGATAGTTTTTCGATGGGCCATTCAGCCGAGGTTCTGCCGATGCCCGTCACCGCCAGGATTTCCGGATGTTGACAGGCCTCGCGGATCACTCCGAGCGATTCCGGCGATCGGTCGTCATCGATGAATGACACGCGCACTTGGGAAAACGTCTGGCCTACACCTCGGCTGAATATCAGCGCAAAGATACTGAAAAATAGCACCGGCAATACAAACGCGAGCAATAACTCTTGCTTGTTGTTCCACAGTCTTAGGATTGAGATTTTGCAGATCGTCCAGATCATTCGCGGAGCTCCCTGCCGGTCAGATGCAAGAACAGGTGCTCCAAGGTGGGTTCACGCAAAACCAACTGGTCGATGTAGACGTCTGCGGCCAGGAACTGGGCGAGTAAGTGCGGGAGTTGTCCATTGCCGCCCGGTATCACACCGTGTGCTTCCAAACCCGATTCGCTCAATGTCAGTGGTGCTGGAACATTGGTCTGCGGTTCCGCGAATCTCAGGCTTAGCTGTTGTGTCGAGCCAATCGTTCGCTCCAGTAGCTCTTCGTAAGTTCCCGATTCTATGATGCGTCCTCCATCGATGATGGCGATGCGGTCGCAGCGGGATTGGGCTTCGTCAAGTTGGTGGGTGGTCAAGAGGATGGCGGTTCCGAGCTCGAGCAAATTGTCGAGCATCGCGTAGATGCGTTCCCGACTTTGCGGGTCGATCCCAACGGTGGGCTCATCCAATAGCAAGATTTGCGGATGATGGAGCACGCTGCAAGCAATGTTCAGCCGTCGTTGCATGCCGCCGGAGAGCGTGTGCACCAGGGTCTTGGAGCGTGGTACAAGTTTCGCCCAATCCAGGGCTTCGGCGATGCGCTGCCTAAGTTCCCTACCCGACAGGCCATGTAAGCGACCAAAAATCGATAAGTTCTGCTGCACCGTTAGGTCAGGATAAACGGCAATTTCTTGGGGGACTATGCCCAATCGATCGGACAACCGGCCAGCCAACCCCATCCGAATTCGGCCGCGGTCGAGTTGCTGCCGACTGGCCAGGCAGTTGATCAGCGTCGTCTTGCCCGCACCGTTGGGGCCAAGCAAGCCCAACAACTCGCCAGCATGCAGCTCGAGTGACAATCCAGCCAGCGCTTGGAGGTCGCCGTACGCCAAATAGGCGCCTTCTACTTCAATCAGAGGTGGGTTGATCTGCAGCATGTCGGAACGTTGCAAGAGGTACGGGCCAAGTTTCTTCGATCTGTCGTATAGGATTTTTCGGAGTTCACCGCAACCTCGAGTCACCGAGTGCACCCCCGCGCCTGCCACTGTTTGCGATCGGACTGACCGACGAATACCAGCCCTCGAAACGTCAACATCTCCCTAAAGCCTCAGTTTGCTGTGGCACGGCCCCGTCCAATCGACAAAAGCACCCTCGCGAATTTTTTCTACGCCCCTCGAAATAAGTAGTGTCTTCGCGTGTTCTATCAAATAAGATCTGTCGATCCCCAATTCGACGATTTAAACGCAATATGCGACTTTTATTAACAAGTAATAATGCGTATAAACCGTTTTCAACCCGCAGCATCCCAATCATCGAATTCTCTACATTACTTGGGAGTCATCGTTGAAACCGATTCATTCAGCCACTGCGGCTCCCGCTTTCCAGCAGGCTTTTGCCATCGCCAAAGAAGCGCTGAGGCACGTGGGAACTTTTCAGACCCCACCCACACCGCAAATCTACGAACTTTGGTACCGATACGCGGAGGGTACCCATTCGGATTTAATCAAAGAGCTCGGGCGGGCAATTGAATCTAACGATGTGAGTGAGCAGCGCATTGCAGACATCCGGCAACGATACTTTCCTCCATCGATGGACGCAGAGCTTCAGCAGCGCGCTAGCGAAACACTGGTTCGGGAAGTCCAGCAGCTTCAAACCACGTTGCGCACTCAATTTGACGCTGGAAAAGAGCTTCAGGACGCCCTGGTCGATGCTGGCAATGAATTGACTCAAGACGAATCGTCCAAAGAAGTACTGAGTGAATGCATCACTGCGGTCTTATTGAGCAACGAAGCGATGCAGCAGCAGTTGAAGCGAACCAATCAACGCCTGGAAGCTTCGGAATCGCAAATCAAGGACCTGCGGCAAGAACTGCTGCGGTCACAGAAAGCCATGTTGACCGATAGCCTTACTCAGATTGGTAATCGGCGCATGTTCGAGTCGACCCTCGAATCGATCATCGCTCGTGCGCGTGTGGAGCCAGATGCCGTTGGCTTGACCGCTCTGATTTTGATCGACCTGGATGAATTCAAGCGGGTCAACGACGGATTCGGACATAGTGCCGGTGACGACCTGCTGGTTTACGTGGGGGGTGAATTAAAGCAACGGTCAGCCGAGGGGACGGTGGCGAGGATTGGCGGGGACGAATTCGCCGTCTTGAGTCACGTTGCTTCGGCAGACGATGCGGCCGATCTGGGTAATGAGCTGCGACAGCACTTCGCTCAGCAGTCGTTGCTTCTAAATCGGACCGGTCAGGAGCTGGGCAAGGTGACCATCTCAATTGGGATCGCCTTGCTGCGGGCTGGCGACACTCGTGAAAGTTGGTACAACCGCGCCGACCAACTCCTGTATGCCTCAAAGCATGTGGGGGGAAATCACGTGACCCTTGAGCCAAGAATCGGAAGGTGAACGAAATTCATGCTGCGTGTCATCCCTAAGCAGGTCAACAGTCCGCGATCAACAGTCCGCCGCCGCATGAGCGAGTCGATGGACTCGCTCAGGGTTTGCGTTTAGGCGAAGTGGATCGTTTCTAGTTCGCCTTGACCTTGGAGCGCGCTTCTCGCAAGCCGCGGCTGAGGATATCTCTTAGCATGGGTGAGTAATCCTCGTACTTGGCTTCGTCCGGCGCGCCGGAAGAGAACTGGAAAATGGCGTCGCGCGGTTTGGGGCTGAGTGCCAGCAACGTGCTGCTGACCGTTCCATAATCGCGGCCACGGACAATCATGCTGGGTCGGCCTTGGGGGGTTGGAGCCCGGGCGAACACTTTGCTAGCTACCGCCAAGAACTTGACCGGAGAGTCGAGCATCTGCAACGTTAACAAGCGATGGGCTAACCTCACCCGCTCATCATTCGGGTCATTCAGGTTTTGATTGCCGATGATATTAAGTCCATCCTCAAGCGGTACCACCTCCTGTTCTTCATCGCTGTGAATGACCCAGCCACTTTCCGCGTCGCATACGATCAGGTTGAGAGCCTCGTAGCGATCGGTCATCAAAGCTTCCATGGCCTTGTCGACCCCTTTGCGAGCGCTGCTACTTCGGAGCACTTCTCGGGCCAGCAAGCCACGAGCTCGGGCTCCAATGGGATCGGATGTCCCACGGCGACTGCTCAAGCCAACAAACATGCCATGCTGATTGACCCCCAGCCACGTCCCGCCAGCCCGTTGGTCCATACCGCAAAGCACGCGTGGTTTGCCGGATTGAATGGAGGGGGACTGCGAAGGTCGGTCGTAATATTCTTCCCTGTTTGCAGCAACCAGGATCGGACTTTCAGGAACAAGACGATAGAGAACGGCCAGTAGACACATCGATATGTGGTACTCTCTCTTCGAGTAGGGGCGGATACAAATGTAGGTAGGCGCTGATGCTTCCCTGACGATGCACACAATCTACCGCTCAGCGACCTGCTAAAACACCCCCTACTGGGTTGTGCGTTGCAATATTTGGCAGATGTCAATCCGAAATGACCAATAATGCAACATCGTTCCTGGGCTGTCCGTCGCTAAGATCGGAGTTTTTTGCTCATTTTCGCTATTTGTAGAACATCCGGTTGCCGCGGCTGCGGGGCACCCTTCCAGTTCCACACCCGCTGCCCAGGGCGCAGGGCCAGGCCTATCAGCCCGATTGCAGCCACAGTTCCACTGGCGAGCGCGATGAGCTGCGCGATGGTGAATTCGGTCCCTAACTGACCGGCCTCGTCGCTGCGAATTCCCTCCAATAGAAATCGGGAAACGGCGTACAGCAAAATCGCCGTCAAGAATGCCATGCCATCTCGCTGGGGGAACGGTTGCAGCAACCCTATAAGGAGACACAGCAGCAGTCCGTTGATGGCCGCGTAGATTTGCGAAGGATGGACTGGCAGACTGCGTTCAGGCAAGTTCTCCGGAAAAAGTGTGATGCGGTCGCTGCGGCTCGAACCATCGCTGATACGGCTGACTTGAAAATCGACAACCAGTCGTTCCGGGGCGGTGGGGTCGCTTCCCTTTTCCGGTGGCAGTTGATGCAATTTGATCGCCTCGATCAAGTCCCCGACTGCGATTCCTCGGATGTCGGCTGGGCTAGCCGGCCTGACGCGTGTGACGCGTGTTGGCAAGTGATTTTGTTTCAGTTCCAGTCCGAGCAATGCACCGCTGGCCACTTGAGCTTGGTAAGGTCCGCTACCGTGAGGAAATTCAATGGCCGGTAGATTACTCGCGCAGATGCCCCCGAAGCAACAGCCGTGCAGTAGGCAGCCGATTCGACCGAGCGCGTAACCAATCAGGAATCCCGGGGCCACCAAGTCGGCGGTGGCGGCGACGTTCAATTGATGTCGGTAGCAATAAATCGCGCCTGCCACCAGGCCGCCGATCACGCCACCATAGATCACCAATCCCCCCTCGGTCAGCATCAGGATACTGGCGGGCTGTAGCCTAAACTCTTCCCACTTCTGCACAACATAAAAGAGCCGAGCTCCCAGCACGCCGCCAAGCATCATCCAGAAGCCGAGTCCAATAATCGTGTCGGGGTGGATCCCAAGTTGTTTCCCACGCACGACGCAGATGCCGATGCCACTGAGCAAGCCCAGCAGAACCATTACGCCGTAGCCTCGAATCGGTAATCCGATGGGAGTACCATCGGGCCAGCGGGCTTCAACGTTAGGGAGTACCCACACCACAACCGCGGCGGTGATCAACCAGAACGGGGCAGCGCTCAAGGTTTCAGACAGGGGCCGTTGCCGCAGCCATTGCCAAGCTGTCCAGCCGACAAGTGCTACTACGATCACGGCCAGCAGGAGCCCGAACCCGAACAGCGGGACTCCCGCGATTTCGTGGGGTATGTAAAAGAGTGTGCTTCGCAAACGTGAGGCTCTTGAATAAAGAAATCGCTGTGAGTGAACGTCATTCTATCGCACGGCAGGCGGGTCGAGTACCGGCCGACCTTGGCCGGTGCTAAAACGCGCGATTAGGCTACTGGAGAGTTATTAACCCGGGGCTATCCGCAACTTTCACCGACTGCATCGGAGTCGCCAACGGAGAACAAGTCTGATAGAATCTTGTATCTGAAAACAGCATACGGACTCAACGCGGCGTTGAGACTCCTTTTTTTTAGCCAGGCCGCTTTCTTCCGTGAATGGATGTATTTCCGTGAATGGATGTATTTCCATGAATGGATGTATTTCCATGAATGGATGGAGTAAACGACTGGCCCGTGGCTGGCACCCCACCTCTTGGGCATGGTTTGTTCATACACAGCCTCGCTCCCCGTTTAGATGTTGCTATAGAGACAACTGAAAGTAATCAAACATGGCCCTCGACCATTATTCACCGTGTCCTTGCGGTAGCGGCAAGAAGCTGAAGTTTTGCAAGTGCGTCGACAATCCGCAGGATTTCGAGAAGTTAGTGCGATTGATCGAAGGTGGCCAAGAGGTCGCCGCCTTGGATCGTATCAATCAGTTGCTCAAGAAGACTCCCAACGCAGCTTGGTTGCTAGCCGTCAAAGGGGAGCTTACTTTGGGGATGCAGGAGCTCGACACGTTTCGCGATACGGCGAATCGGTTCCTTAAGCTGAAGCCCGATAACCCGCTGGCTTTGATCATGCAGTCAATAGTATGTGCCTTTAACGGGCAACCTCTCGAAAACGCCGCCCGCTACTTGTTGGAGGGGATGGCCGAATCGCGTGAATCGCTACCGGCTCTCGCGCTACCGGCCATGCAGGTGTTGATGCGTGCCCTAGAAAACAGCGGCAAGCTCTCGATGGTTGGTTATTGGGCTGATGCCTATGCTGCCCTGATCGGATCGGAGAACGGACCGCAAGAGGAGTCCGTGCTGCTCGATCCATCACTTAACCTAATCGCCAAGGCGCCTGCCAAGATCATCGAAGACCCAGCCGGGTCACCTTGGAAAGAACGACTGGCCGAAGTCTTGGTTTTGGCCCGTTCCTTCCGTTACGATCAAGCCGAGAAGAAGCTGCAAGCCATCTTGCGCGACTTCCCAAATCAGCCCGGTCCACTGTCGCACTTATTGCGAGCTCAGTACGCACAGCTCGACCAGCAGGGGGCCGTCACGACTGCCAGAAAACTGGCTGAGCACAGCGGTATTTCGCTGGTCGACCGCGCCTATTTTGCCGCTGTGGCCCTTGAGCTCGAACCGGAGCAAAAATCGCTGCGGACCCCCATGATCGTTCGCTACTGCGAGATTGACTCGGAAGAACGAGTGGTCGAAGCGTTTGAACAGTTGAAGTTCGCGGTGTTGGCGGAGGGGGAAAACATCGAGTCCGCTCGACGTTATTTTGCCGCCATGGTCCAAGATGAAGTCCCGGCCCGCCGGCTCTACAATCTCTTCGATAACGCTCTGCCTACCGATTTGGCGGAGTTCGACGAGCAAAGCCCAACGATCAGTTCCTTTGGGTCGGTGGCCATCTTCGCCAAGCAGACCGATCGACCAGCGCGGGCTCTGTTCATGGTCAACGATATTCCCGCATACCAAGCACTAATTGCTGAGACGCTCGCTGCGCTGCAGTTGGGGGCGCCCGCTTCGGACGCGGAACTCCCGATCGCCAACAACTACGTGGAGTTCCTCCAGCGTCAGCGGCTCAAGCCGGGTAGCCCAGAGGCTGCCTTACCAGTGGAAGTCTTCGGCAAGGTCTTCAGCGACGAGTTCCTCGCACTCCCGATCGCCGCGCTGGATTTCAAGTCCCCCACCGATGTGATCGATGACGAGAAATACCAACTCCCATTGCTGGGCTTGTTGTCGCACCTCGAGGGAGAGCAGTCCTTTGTTTTGCCCGCAGAGACGATCGATGGTATCTACCAGCGACTGCACCTTGAGCGACCCCGCGTGGATGTGAATCGCGAAGCTCAGTCGCTAAAATTGCTGAGCATTTTGGATCTAGAGCGTATCCACATCAATCAAGTTAGCCCACTGCAGTTGCGGGGTATGATGTTGCGAGTGTTGGGCCTTGGGGCGTCACGGGTCCTTTACCGTTGTTCGCAAGCAATCATCGCCGCCCAAGAACTGGCCGACGATCAACAACTGCAAGTCCTAGCCCTCTCCAGCTTACTCAACATCGAGCCCGCGTTGGAGAAGAAGCTGGAGATTGGCCATGCGCTCGAAGCGAAGCTAGTGGAACTCAAGGCCCCCGTCGGCAAGCTCGTATTGCAGCGTGTGGGACTTCTGCATGCACTCGGCCGCCTAGAAGAAGGCCAAGCCGCCATGGTGGAGGCAGTCAATAAGTATCCCGAAGATCCTTATCTCCTCAACTTCATGCAATACGCTATGCAAAGTCAGGCGAGCCAGGGTGGCCCAGGAATGGCGGATCCATTGGCGCAGCGGATGATGCAGAATGCAAACCGGTCGGCTGAAAGCGAAAGTGGACTCGTGCTACCTGGGCAAGCCACCGCGGCCCCCAGCGAAAGTAAACTTTGGCTTCCTGGTTCTTAGACGGCGAGTAACTTCAGCATGCCCAGCTCAAACGCAAGTGGTGAAGACTTGCGCGCCAACGACCTTCAACAGATGGCGTTGGCGCTGCGTTTGGCCCAAGGCGGACTGGGGTGGGTTGAGCCGAATCCGCTGGTGGGTTGTGTGCTGGTTGCCCAAGGCGAAGTCATTGGCGAAGGATACCATGCAAAGTTCGGGGAGGCACACGCAGAACGAGCAGCCATCGCCCATGCCATCGAACGGGGGCACGCGGCGCGGCTGGCCGGTTGCACCGCCTACGTGACCCTCGAACCGTGCTGTCATCACGGCAAGACACCACCCTGCACCGAAGCATTGATCGAAGCTCGCGTCGGGCGCGTGATCGTGGCCATGCTCGATCCGTTTGCACAAGTCTCCGGAATGGGGCTGCAAGAACTCGTCGAAGCCGGCATCGCGGTGGAGTTGGGACTGCTCGAGTCCGAGGCCAAGCGTCTCAACGCTCCCTACCTCAAACGGCTCCAGAGCCGAAGGCCCTGGGTGATTGCCAAGTGGGCGATGAGTTTGGATGGAAAGCTCGCGACGCACACCGGCCAGAGCCAGTGGATCTCTTGTCCGGAGAGTCGCCAGGCGGTGCAGGAGTTGCGGGGTCGGGTGGATGCCATCTTGGTTGGCAGCGGAACGGCTCTGGCCGACAACCCGCGTCTGGTCGCACGCGTTGAACGACCGCCACGGCGCGCGCGACGCGTCGTAGCCGATTCACAGCTGCGACTGCCGCTCGAGAGTCAGCTGGTGCAAAGCGCGCGGCTCATACCGACGCTCGTCTGGGCTGGGCCACAGGCGGATCGCCAAAAGATGGCTGCCCTCCGCGATGCTGGCTGCGAAGTCGAGTTGTGCGATGAGGCCGATCCGGCGAATCGGCTCGATGCTCTGTTGCGTTACTTGGTCGACAAGCATCAGGCGACGCAGGTGCTCGTCGAAGGAGGCGCCAAGTTGTTGGGGAGCTTGATGGAGCTCAAGCAAATCGACGAGTGCGATGTCTTCGTCGCTCCCAAGTTGCTCGGCGGTACAGGAGCTCCCTCGCCGATTGGCGGTCTAGGGATCGGGCACGTCGCTGATGGTCCGCGTTGCCAAGAGGTGAAGTACTCGCCGATCGGTACCGACATTCGCATCAACTGTCGCCTCGATTGGCGCTAGCTTAGGGGTCAGGCCTTGTGTTCGGTGTTCACTGATAATCCGTGAACTGCCGAACACCGAACACAAGGCCTGACCCTAACGAACGTGCGACATAGGTCGTCGCTCGATTATTGGCGGGAGGTGGGAGTGATCTCGAGTTCGATCACTTCGCTACCGCGTTGGACTTTGACCGTCGTCTGTTGACCGACCTTCAAGGCCTCGATGGCATAGGTGTAGTCGTAGATATTCTCGATCGTTTTACCAGCCAGCTCGACAATGATATCACCAGCCTGCACGCCCGCTTTATCAGCCGGAGCGCCTTTCGTAACGCCGCTCAGCTTGACACCTTTGATGTCGGTTTGCACATAATCGGGTACGGTTCCCATGTAAGCCGTGAGATTGGCCCGCATCTCCGGCTGAGCTTCCTGTTCTTGGTACTCTGGGGCCGAATCGGCGGTGACCAGGTCGCGGGTGATCAGAGCCATCAACCGCGAGATTTTGGCGGCTCCTTCGTAATTCAACAATTCCGGTACGTCACGCGGCGTGTGGTACTCGGAGTGCGAGCCGGTGAAGGCGGAAAGGATTGGCACTCCACGCAAGAAAAAGGTACTGGCATCGGTCGGTAAGTTGCAATCGTTTTGCAAGATCAGCGGTAAGCGGACAACCGAATTGCGGCGCTCGATTGCTCCGGCCCAGTAGGGTGACGACCCGATACCTTGCAGCACCAGGTTCTCGCGGAGGCGTCCGACCATATCCAGGTTCAAGCAACCAGCAATCTGCGGGTAGAGATTGTCAGGCCGTTGTGCCGCCCGTGCCGCAGCGGCCGACGCTGCTTGGCGCAGCGCTGCTTGGCGCAGCGCTGCGTGTGGATCAGCGTGTGGATCAGCGTGTGGATCGCCTTCAACTGCGGCGTGATGGTCAAGCGCGTGTGCAGCCGCTCGTTCAGGAAACAGCTTAGTGAAATCATCTGCAAAAGCTTGCGAACCGCGGAGGCCGAGTTCCTCACCGCTCCAGGCGGCGATTAGCACATCGCGTTTCATTTCAAGGCGTCCCGCAGAGATTTCGTCCGACAGATATTGGGCGACTTCCAGCATGCAGGCCACACCGGAGGCATTATCATCAGCGCCGCGATGGACGCCCCCGATCTCTTCGGCTTTGGCGAGCGAATTGCCGCCGCTGCCCGTCCCCAGGTGATCGATATGGGCGCCGATAACAATCATCTGTTCGGTGGGTTGAGCGGCGGCGGGGAGGAGGGCGAGCACGTTGCGACCACGGCTGGTAACCGGTTCCACGTCGATTTGCGCCGCGAGCTTAACATCGGCCAGCAAGAATCCCATTTGCGGTTCACCGCTGTCGAGCGATGTTTGCAGCTCGTTCAAGTTTTGACCGGCGGTCGTGAGCATTTGAGCCGCTAAGTCGTTACTGACGCTAATGACCGACAGACTGCCAGCGCCCATGGAGCCGTCCAGTTCTAGTGGCATCAACTCGGTGCGGAGCTGGCTTTTCGGGCCACTGACAAAGATCAAGCCGCGGGCGCCTCGCTCGCGGGCCACCATGGCTTTGTAGCGTGCGCCGCTATACCGCGCGAGATGCTGCCGACGCTCGGGCGTGACATCTTGCGGCATTTGCCGGAAGACCAGTACCCATTTGTCTTTAACATCCAAGTGCACGTAACTGTCATACTCCTCCTGCTTTTCTTCCGCCGGTGCGACGATGCCGTACCCAGCGCAAACGATTTCGGTTGGCTCGACAGAACCTTCTTTGGAGAAAAAGACAGGCCGCCAATCTTTGTCGACTTTGAATTCACTTGCACCGAGCTGCAATGCGTTGTCGCTACCCAAGGCGACATCCGACACGAACTGAAACTCGTGAAAGAAAGTTCCATCTTGCCCGGCGGGTTGCACGCCCAGGCTTTCCAAATAAGCGGCCACATAGGCGGTCGCGCGGCGTTCGCCCTCGGTACCCGTTAGGCGGCCACCCAGTTCGGGTCGGCACAGGTAGTCGACATGGCGTCCTACGTCGGCGGCGGAAAAGCCTGGGATGGACGCTGCACGCGTTGCTTGGGCTGCCTCAGCCGCTTCCGCCAGCTCAAGGGTCGTATTGCTATCGAGGGCTTCGTTCAGTTTGAGCAATTCGCGGGCAGCCGCGTCATTCCAGGTTGCCTCGAAGAGTTGCGATTGCGAACTACCGCCGTTGCTGGTCCAAACCAGTGCCTGGCCATCGGGAGTAAAGGTTGGGAGGCTGTCAAAGCCCGCACGGTAAGTGACTCGTTGTGGTTCGCGTTGTCCGCGGGCGTCAACCAGGTAGAGTTCGAAGTTGGAGAAGCCGTGGAGATTGGTGGCGAAAATCAGGTAGTCGCCACTGGGATGGAAAAACGGTGCCCAGCTCATCGCGCCGAGCTGCGTGATCGCCCGTTGATCGCTGCCATCGATATTCATAACCATGATTTCCGCGACGGCGCCATCGGTTGTGAATCGTCGCCAGCAGACTTTATCCCCTGTGGGAGAAAAGAAAGGGCCACCATCGTAGCCCACCTCGGTCGTTAGCCGCTTCACGTCCGAGCCGTCGCTGCGCATCATGTAAATGTCCATGGCCGAAGCTGGATCGACCTCGAACAACTCCTGCTCCTCGGCCGTCAAGTCATCTGCATAGGCGCGGCGGTTGGATGCAAAACAGATCCACTGGCCATCGGGCGAGTAGGAGCCCTCGGCGTCGTAACCCTCTTCCGTCGTCAGCTGTCGATACTCTTGCGTTTTGACATCGAACTCGACCATGTCGTAGGTCGCATCGTAATCCCAGCTGTAACGCGAGGCTTTGCCCGAGGCCCGAACTTCGAGCTCGCGGGCCTGCTTCTGCGTTGCTTCGGGATCGTACTGAGTGGAAGCAAATAACACTTTGTTCCCCTCGGGATGGATCCAAGCGCAAGTGGTTTTGCCAATCCCGGGTGAGATGCGCCGGACGTCGCCCGTTTCTCGATCCATCAAGTAGATTTGAAAGAACGGATTGTCGGGTTCGCGTTCGCTTTGAAAGACCAGTTGCCGACCATCTTTGGAAAAGTAGCCCTCGCCCGCCCGTTTGCCTTCGAAGGTCAATTGGCGAACATCGGACAGGAGCTTTCCTTGCGCTGCAGCGGCGGCGACTGGATCGTCGACGAGCAAATCGGGGGCTGTCGAAGGTGCATGCGGAGACTGCGCGGTAGCGTTGGGGCTCCAAAAGAACGCGATGGCGAGCGAAAAAACGAGAGCGAAACGAAACATGGTTCACATTCCAGTTTTCAAAGTAGTGGCACAGTCCGCGAGCGAGCCCGATTGGCACTCGCGGGCGGTTGACTTAGTTGTGTTCCATGAATTTTATCACGGAAAATCACCAACCGAAGCGAGTGGGCTCGGTCAGTGAGGGTTGTTTGGCAGGTGCTGCAGATCAGACTTTTGAGGCGTTTTCTAGGCTTTGCCCGATCTCAAAAATCTGCTCGGCGTCGAGGAATAAATCGTTTCGGGTGAACAACGTTGCAATGGCTTGACGATGAATCTTCATTTTAAGCCCGCCGACGCCGATGGCACCATAGTCGACTCGATTTCCTCGCGTTACCGCTTTGTCTGTAGCGGCAACTCCGGCAATCCCCGCAGGTGGAACGGCATTCAGGTCGATGGCGATTTGCAGTTTCGCCGCTTGCAAAAGTTGGTCGGCGTTCAGCAGTTCCACCCCAGCAGCTCCACAACTGAACACCGCCGTGGCGTTTTGCAACGCGTTGTCAAAAGCCGATTTGTCTGCTGTTGCGAGCGCTAGCAAGCGAGGTATCTCCGGCGGTCGCTCGAGTTTTGCAAGCAAGTCGTCGCAAGCTCGGGAAGCGCGTTCCAATTGGCGCGACGCCAAATGCACTTGGGCACCTTGGCCCAGCAACAGTCGCGCGATCCGCAGACCTACCGGACCGGTTCCACCCAGCACCACCACTTGGGCTTGCGATAAGTCGACGTGTCGGGCGGCGCACAGGACGGCAGCAGCGGCAGTGGTATTGGAGCCGTTGCCATCCAGCATCACCGACACGCGAATGGGACCAAAAAATGTATCTCGAATCTGCTGGGCAATGGCTTCGCCCGTGCCGACATCGGAACCACCCACAAAGATGGCCGTGTTGTGCAGCTGGGCCGGACCCCGGGTGAACATGGCTCCATGCACTAATTGTTGCACCTGAGTAGGATCAACATTTGCGTACTGCAGCAAGTGCGCTATTTGAGAGTCGATGGCGACCACCGAATCGAAGACGCTGGGATGTTTGTCGGAATCGAATTGAATCAAGATGCGAGGGTGATCCATGGAGCCTCCAGGAACAAGGCTAGAGCGCGTGTGATTTGCTAAGGCGTTGGTCCGTTGATTGAGTTAGTCGGAGCGCGGTAGCGCCCGATTGCTGCCCACAAGGACTTCGCTAAGCCAATAATGCTTACAGTATACGTGGCCCGCAAATTGAAAAAAGCCGCAGCCAGTGTTGGGCTGCGGCTTCTAGGTTTATGCGATTAACAGGGATGGCTGTGGCAGGGCTGCGATGAGCTTGACGGCCACGGCGGGCAACTACGCGTCAAAGCCCTTGAATGGGTGAGCGGCCGTGTCCTTCTTGGAGACCATTTCCTGCGCCGATGGCTTGCTGTGCATGGCGCTGGCGATGGCGTCTTTGGTGGCTTCGTAGTTGTACTTGTAGATCTTAGCGTTGTCTTCAGCGGCTGGGTGAATGAATACACCACACACGATGACCAAGTCTTCGGCTTGATCCGCAGGAATAACTCCAGCGGCTACCGAATCGGCAACTGCCTTGGCAACCGCAAACTGAGCTGGGCCGAACATCTGAACTGCTTGCTTCATCCCCTTGATGGTCACTTTGGTGATCATCACAGTGGAAGGCTTGACGGCCAAGTTGGGCTCGAGCACGGCCAACAGATTGGTGTGGCCGGCGCTTTGGGTCGAAAGCGCATTGGCGAACGCGGCACCAACAGGGCCGGTCTTGCTACCAATCATCAGGTCGATGTGGGCAATTTCATTACCTTCGCCGACCAAAGATTCTCCAACAAAAAGCGACATACAAACGTCCTCTAAATACAAAGTGGGTCATGGTTGAGTCCCGCTGCCGAGCCAGACTTGACAGTTAGTTCAAGTTCGACAAAGCGGCGCCGCGGGACGGTAGGGTACTCAGATTGGGTTCAGCCCGGGCAGGTGAAAAGTTACCAAACGGCTATTCGAATGCAAGCGGTCAACGCCTCAGACTCCCCTTTAGTTGTGAAACGGCTCACTTAAGGGCGGAAATAATCGGAAATCCGCTCGCAGGGAGGGGCTCAGCGGCGAAAATTGCTTGGAAAGTGTTAGCAAATCGACTACCATTAAAACAGGCTCTATTCCGCTTCGATCTTTTCGCGGTCCTTCTTTCCGCTAAGTCGCGTCGTAGCGCCATCGCAAATCCTGGTTTGAGAACCCCTGGTTGAGAAACTTTAGAGGCTGGTTATGAAACTCAATGTTTGGTCTTTCCTAAGCATTATGTCGCTGTTTGTGCTCTCCACGAGTGCTCTCGCTACCGAGCCAACGCGAGGCAAAGACAAGAAGAAATCGGACGAACCGGTCAAGACGGTCGAGCTGTTCCAAGCCATTGACGAAGGAACTATTGAGGTCCAGTTTGTTCCTAAAGATGCCTCGCAGGCTACCGTAATTATTCGCAACAAAACGGACGCTATGCTTGACGTTCAAATGCCTAAAGCTTTTGGTGCCGTGCATATTTTGGGGCAAATGGGCATGGGCGGCATGGGTGGCATGGGCGGGGGCATGGGGGGTATGGGCGGCGGCATGGGTGGTATGGGTGGCGGCATGGGTGGTATGGGTGGCGGTCAAGGAATGGGGGGTGGCATGGGAGGTATGGGTGGTGGCATGGGTGGCATGGGTGGCATGGGGGGTGGCATGGGTGGCATGGGTGGTGGCATGGGAGGAATGGGAGGTGGGATGTTCCGCGTCTCACCCGATCGTGCTGGCAAACTGAAGGTTACCTGCGTCTGCCTCGAGCATGGCAAGCAAGATCCCAATCCGCGCATGAAATACAAAATTGTTCCGATTGAACAAATCAACGACGATCCACGTGTTGCGAAGCTCTGTGAGCTGTTGGGAGAAGGACGGCTTGCACAAAATACGGCCCAGGCTGCAGCATGGCACATGGCAAACGGTCTATCTTGGAACGAACTGTCCGCCAAGAACCGTATTGAGTCGCAGTTCACCGGAAACGTGCGTTGGTTCAACCCTGTGGAACTGCAGTCAGCTTTCCAGATGTCGACTCTAATTCAACGCGAATATGAGAACTATCAGAACTCTCTGGAATCGTCTAGCACGAGCACAAGCACAAGCACAAGCACAACTTCAAGCGATACCGACGCAGCTCTTTCAAACGGTGGCTGATCGCTGTCAGCCATCGGCAAAGAGAAAAACCGGACGAAATCAAAAAGCAAACCGAGACGAGTGTCGAAATCGACACTCGTTTTTTCGTTCCTGAGCGAGTTGCGCCGCGACTCGCTAGCAGCAACTATCGGCCGTCTTGGTGGGCACGCCACGTCGCCGCGGGCCTGCAATTTCTTCTCCCACTCGCAGCATTTTGTTCTCGCTATCGACAAAGACGACCCGGGGTTCAGCAACTGGCGGCTTGATGCTCGAGTCGACCAGAAAGCTGAAGGTGGCGACAATGACCACGTCCCCAGGACGGATCAAATGCGCTGCGGCCCCATTGGCACAAATGTCCAAACTCCCTTCGTCCCCTTCTATAGCGTAGGTCTCTAGCCGCGTGCCACGCGTTACGTTCCACACATGCACTGCCTCATGGGGCAAAATATCGGCAGCTCGCATCAGATTCGGGGGGAGCGTCAGTGAACCTTCGTAGTCGAGGTCCGCTTGGGTGACGGTGGCGCGGTGGATTTTGGAACGCAGGAATTTACGGTACATCTTTATTTGGATCCAATGCCGAGTTGGCTTCAGTGGTCCTCATTGATAGTTCGCAGGGAACTGCGCAGAAGACAAGTAGTGCGTCGCTTGCAGGTTGGCGGGGAGCCTAAGGGGATTCAACCCGTCTCCCAAATTCACCCTCGCCGCCGCTCAATTGTACTCGCGATTTCGAGGCGGCGTCATGTCGCGGAGGGGCGATTGTGGCTCCGCCCGCTATCGCTCAGCACGCACATAACGTGAAAATCGGTGCGCTCGTTACAAACCATCAGCTTCGCCAATTTTTCTTCCCCCGGGGAAGCATCGAGGGAGAATTTTTTAAGCCGGCAATTAGGCTAAGAGCTATGCAAAACACAATTTTTAATCCGAAACGAGCTGGCTGGTTAATCTTCCTCTGCGTCCTCAGTCCGCTGCTTGACGGGTTCGTCCCACAGCCACTATTCGCAGACGATTGGATGACCTGGACATCCACGTATACACATGAGCCATTCACCGGGCAACGGGTTGACCAATACGCGATGCCAGTCGATCCCGTGGCGCCGTACCGCGAAGATTTTCAGCGTAGCGGCTTCCGACATACCCGAAGCACATTGCAAGCTGGATTGTCGGCAGACAACCTGCACATCGTTGAGCAGTGGGGACGTCCGATAGTGCCGTACGAGGAATGGCGATTCCCATACCGCCCCTATTCGGTTCCCTACGGCGCCTGGGGGCCGCAAGCCCCCTATGGCATCATCAATGGTAACTTCGGCTTTGGCGGTGGTATTGCACCACCGATGCAACACAACCCAGGCTATCCTCCGCAACAAATGCCCGGACAAGCTGGTCCCGGACAAGCTGGCCCAGGGCAGTTTGGCCCAGGTTCATGGGGTGGTCCCAACGGTTTTCCATTGCAACCGCAGTATCAGAACCAGCCGTGGTTCGATGGGACTTACCCATCCGCACCGCCGCTGGACCCAAGCTCGGATAGGCAATTCTTTTTCGATCCACGCCGCTAGCAGGCTGTTGCGACAACCCGAACTCGCAAGGCATTCGTCTCAGAACGGCGCCATCGTTCAGCATTCGCCCTCGAGTCCTGCCGGTTCGTTACGCGCCATTTCGTCTCGCAGTTGAGCGGCCAGTTCATATTGCTCTGACTCGACCGCTTCCGCCAATTGTTCTTTAAGGCTTTTGCCGATGTCGAAGTCCTGCCGCAGCGACTCGCGCAGGTCGATTAAGCGGTTTACCAGTTCGTCGGAATCGAACTGGTCTTCCCAGCCCATTTCGTCAAAATTTTCTTCGATCAGTTCGAGTCCCTCGTTAAGAGCTGCGATGGCGTTGGCAGCCGATTGTTCTTCGATGGCTTGCAAGGCCGCCGCTTGACTTCGGTGGAAGATCACGAAGGCGCGGTGTTGCTCATGTTGCAGCGTCCAATCTTCGCACTGGGAGTGTTCGCGGCAGAAGTCCATCAAAGCCAGCGTGTGATCGGCATCGCGCACCGCGTTGGTAAACTTTTGAAGTCGCAGCCAAGCGACCCTGCGGTGGTAAAACTGCACAAACTCGCGATCGATTTCGACGCAAGTTTCATCGTCCAGCTCGAAATCGGGGTCACGGGCCTCCAGGTGGCACAGCCAGTCGAGCATCGTTGCGTGCCCTTCTGGATGCACCCCATCTGGACGGCCAGTCGTCTCAAGCTGCAGGATTCCGAGGTCGACGCGTAACTGGATGACGTCGCGGCCGTCAGCCCCTTTGAGCAACCGGACGCAGAGCGATTCTGGCTCAAATGGCCACACGTTCAGCAGGTAGTCTAAATGTTGATCCGAACCCATGTCGGTAGCTCCCCTATCCAAAACCTAGTTCACTTTTGCAAGTATAGCAACAAGATCCATTGGGTGAAGCTTGGAACATGCGGCGGGCCGGTGGAGAGCTCATATGCTTCAGCTGAAAGTGGATGTCTATGGGTTCTAGCAGCTGGCGAAAAGGGGCCGCAAGCGCGCGTCAGCGGCTGTGAGCGGCTTGTAACGATCAGAAGCCTAAGAGTGTTTTGGACAGTTGGCCAAGACCCCACGCTCGACTCCCAAATTGGGGGTGGCGAAACGACTTGGTTCCACTGAACTCCTACTGACGCGATGCTGCAGGGCAGCTAACGTGGGCTTGGTACCTGGATACAATGAAGGCGGAGCAAAAACCACGATGGTGCGACGATCGGACGGCCATAACAAGTGGCCAATCAAAAGATTAAATGACGAGTCCTTTGGATAATTTGATGAACAAACCTTCCACCCGTGTGGAGCAGCCGCTAACGTTGGCAGACACCCAGCGAGCCGTTGACGAGTGGATAAAAAGTTTTGGCCGCCGCTACTTCTCCGAGTTGACCAACTTGGCCCAACTCATGGAAGAAGTCGGCGAGCTAGCCCGAGTAATTTCTCGACAGTTCGGCGAACAGAGTTTCAAGCCGGGCGAGCGGGAGCAATGCAACCTTCAAGATGAAATGGCCGATGTACTCTTTGTGTTGATCTGCTTGGCAAATCAGACGGGGGTCGATTTAACTTCCGCCTTCACACAGAATCTGCTGAAGAAAACTGAGCGGGACGCCACACGTCATCTTGAAAACCCCAAGCTTCGTTGATTCCAGCGCGAGCGAAGCGATGAACGTGTTAGAGTTCTTCTGAACGAGTAGCGCTGATCCTCATTGATGATTTTGAGAAGATTTAAAGATATGAGCCTGACTATCATGCGGCGGATCAAGTTTTGCGCCGGTCATCGTCTCTACAAGCATGGCGGAAAGTGTGAGCACTTCCACGGTCACAACTACGTAGCCGATTTTTTTGTCACAGGTGACGAAGTGGATTCGGTTGGCCGAGTTCTCGACTTCGCCGATCTCAAGGCCCGTACCAAAGGCTGGATCGATGACAATTGGGATCACAGCTTCTTGGTGTACGAGGCGGACGAAAACGCGATCGTCGCTTTGACAATGGTGCAGCCCATGCGGCTCTTCAAAATGCCCTATAATCCAACGGCGGAAAATATGGCTCGCTACTTGCTCGAAGAGGTTTGTCCACAAGTTTTGGCTGGGACCGGCGCGCACGCCACCTCAGTGCGGATCTGGGAGACCGAGGAGGCTTACGCGGAAGCGAGCGTGTAGAGAATTGACTGCAGGCACGTGCCGCGTAACCTGAGTGAGTCAGACTTCCCGTTTGTTCAGCCTTGGAACTCAATCGAGGAGTGCGGCGAGTGGGACAAGAAATTACTCAAGATGATTTCACGCGGCAAGATTTCGAAGTCTTCGAGCGGCACTTGCAGGCCGAGATGGAGTTGCTCAACCATTGGTTCGAGGGGCACAAATTTGCCAGTGATGATTTGCAATGCGGTCTTGAACTTGAAGCTTGGCTCATTGATGCAAACGGTTTGCCCGCCCCCGACAACAGCTTGTTCTTGACAACCCTCGATCGTCAATCGGTAGTGCCTGAACTAGCCAAGTTCAACTTCGAATTCAACGTCAACCCTCAGTACCTACGCGGTGATGGCCTTGCCAATATGCAGGCCGAGTTGACCAGTACCTGGATGCGTTGTGATCAAGTGGCCGCTGAACTCAAGCATCGCATTGTGACGATCGGTATCCTGCCGACCGTTCGCGACTCGATGTTATGTCTGCAGAATATGTCTCCCTTGCGGCGGTATGCGGCGTTGAACGCGCAAGTGTTGCGACTCCGCAAAGGCCAACCGATCCGCTTGACCATCGAGGGACAAGATCATTTAAGCAGTACGCACACCGATCTGATGCTCGAGTCAGCCGCCACATCGGCTCAGGTCCATCTCAAGGTTCCTGAAGCCAAAGCGGTCCGTTACTACAATGCAGCGGTGATTGCTTCCGCAGTGACTTTGGCGGTGGCGGCGAATGCTCCGCTTTTGTTTGGCAAACGCTTGTGGGAAGACACGCGGATTACGCTTTTCGAACAGGCTGTTGACACGGCCGGCCCGGCGCCGCGCGTGAGCTTTGGCCCGGGCTATATGCAGTCGTCTCTCTTGGAGTACTTTCAAGGGAACGTGCGGAACCACCGAGTGCTGCTGCCAGCTGAGTTGGATGAGCCGCCGTCGAAGTTGCCTTACGTGCGGATGCACAATGGAACGATCTGGAGTTGGAATCGTCCCTTGGTCGGCTTCGAGTCGGATGGTCAGCCGCATTTGCGGATCGAGCATCGTCCCATGTCGGCCAGCCCGACGCTGGCGGACCTATTTGCCGATACGTTGCTATTCCTCGGTTTGACCCATGCGCTGGCTACTTTACCTGAGCCACCGGAGCAGAAACTGAGTTTCGAACAGGCCAAGGAAAACTTCTACTGCTCCGCCCGCTACGGGCTCGATGCCCAACTGCAGTGGATTGATGGCGCGAGCTATAATGTGAGCGACTTGTTGCTCGAGCAGCTGCTTCCTCGTCTAAGCGAAAGTTGGAAACGGCTGGAGATCGACGATACGTTTGCGCAAAGTGGAGGTGATGTCCTGGCGGGGCGCGTGCAAACCCGGCAGAATGGAGCTAATTGGCAGCGACGGAAATTTGCCGAATTTCATGGCGACGTGCAAAAGCTGCTGATGGAATATGTGCAGCACCAAGCGCTGGGAAATCCAGTGCACACCTGGGCCTAGTGTTGCCTGACGAGACCTGCGAATGCCCCCCCCTTTAACCCATAAAGCTCATTGATGTTCGATGTTCTGCATGAAGTGCCGGTTGGTTTGCTTACCTGTGCGGCGCGGCTGATTCGTCAGGTGTGTCCGCGGCCGACCTTGATCCATCTACCGGGGCGAAGGCAGCCGGCGGTGTTTGTGAGCATCTTGTTGCACGGAAACGAAGATGTGGGGCTCTTGGCTGTCCAGGAAATTCTCCGTCGCTACGCCGACCGGCAACTCCCCCGTGACCTCATGATTTTCATAGGCAACGTGGAGGCATGCGAGTCGGCCGTTCGCTTCTTGCCACACCAACCGGACTACAATCGAGTTTGGCCCGGCTCGGAGTTACCGCTTACCCCCGAGCACAACTTAATGAGGCAAGTCGTGCACACGGTGATCGAACGCGGTGTGTTCGTTAGTCTTGATCTGCACAACAACACAGGCCGCAATCCGATTTATGGTTGTATCTGCGATACCGCCCCCGAGCAGATCTATTTGGCATCGATGTTCAGTCGCACGGTCGTCTACTTTACCCGTCCGCGCGGGGTGCAGACCCAAGCCTTTACGGGGCACTGCCCTGCGCTGACTTGTGAATGCGGGCAGATCGGTGACGAGACAGGAGTGCAGCGGGCAGCTGAGTTGATCGACGCCTGTTTGCATATTGACGAGTTCCCGCACCACGACTTACCCGACGGGGATGTGCACTTGTTTCACACCGTGGCCCGCATCAAACTCCGCGAGGGATGTACCTTTGGGTTCAGCCACGGTACCGACGTGGTGCTCCGCGATGACATCGACGCGCTCAATTTCGTGGAGCTCAACGTCGGCGAGCCGTTGGGCCAGCTACGGCGACAGTTGGAAGATTGTTTTGTGGTGCAGGACGATGCGGGACAAGATGTGACGCTGCAGTACCTGACGACGTCTGCGGAGTATCTGCGTTTGAACAAGCCAGCCATGCCGTCGATGTTCACTCGCAATCTCGACGTCATTCGCCAAGATTGCTTGGGATACTTGATGGAACGTCTACCGCACCGCACTGCATTGCGCTAACCGTTCCCTCACTCGGTGGTGGAGGTGTGGTCGTGGACGATCTTCCATTGGTTATCGATGAGGCGGACGACCAGGGTGAAACGCCCGCTCACCGGCTGTTCTTCGCGTTCCAGCGACCAGACACCCAGCACCTGCATCACGGAATCGCCGAGCGGCACATACTCCATTTCGCTGAAGGTCAGCTGCCCCATCGTCTTAGCATCGGGATAACGTTGCTGGTAGCGGGCCAGTGTGCTCGCAAAGCCACGGGTGATCGCGCCACCCGAAGAAAAAGTCAATAAATCGCTTTGCCAGTAACCATCCATGAAGCCCACGACATCGCCGCGATTCCAAGCCTCGACCTGCTTTTGAAGGATTTCGGCCACCAAAGCTTGCGGTTCTTGGCTCACTTCGGCCGTTGATAACTTGCCATCGCTCAGTTGCAAGTGCACCTCGAATCGGCCGCTGCTATCGGCCGCACCGCAACTCATACCGGGCGTATTGTGCTGCAGGGCGATTTCTCCGGTGGATGAGACAGAGATCAGACCGCCCGTATTGGGCTTTAAGGTAAGCCGCACGGCTTGATCGACCGCCTGCTCCAGCCTTCGATCGGCGTGACGCATTTGCGAGGCGATATCAAAGGCGATGGAATTGCGAATGAACTCTTCCCCCACCCCGGTGCAGGAGACTGCGCAGGAGTCGTTGGCGGCGTAGGTACCCGCCCCCACGATGGGCGAATCACCGATGCGGCCAGGGAGTTTCCTCGCCGTCCCGCCGGTGCTGGTTCCGGCGGCCACGTTACCGTGCTTATCGCGAGCCACGCAACCAACGGTCCCCATATATTCCTGGGCTGTCGGGGGACGCTGATACGTCAAAAAGTAGCTTGGGTCGACGAGCGGCAGCTTCTGAGCTTCGGCAAAAGCCTCCGCGCCTTCTCCGGCCAGGAGCACGTGCTTGGTTTCGGCCATAACGCGCCGCGCGAGGGTGATTGGATTCTTGACGGTGGTGACCCCTGCCACAGCGCCGCAACTCCGCGAGCTACCATCCATGATCGAGGCATCGAGCTCAGCGCGACTGTCAGCGGTGAGCACGGCGCCACGACCTGCGTTGAAATTTGGATCATCTTCAAGTAGGCGAATGACCACCTCAACAGCATCCAGCGCCGGTTTGCCCGCCGCCAACATTTCGCTGCCCACCTTGAGGGCTGCGGATAAGCCATCGCGCCGCACCTGCTGTTGCTCAGCCTTCCACCCGCGTGGATCGCCTGCCCCACCATGGATCGCTACTGCCCACTCCATGTCCTTAGTCTCCTGAGCCGCAGCGGGTTGGACTGCGGCCCCAAACGGAACCACCCAGCAAGTAAAAATCAAACAAAGCAGCATTTTGCAATTGGTTTTCATGATATCCCCAAACGTAACTTTTTCATCTGACGACCTTGAGCCCAGTTGTTGAACTCTGCCGCTGAAGTCTGCCGCTGAAGTCTGCCGCTGTGTTCAGACAATGGCAACACGTGGTATGTGATCAAGATTGAGTGACGCCTGAGCATAGTCATTTAAGTAGGTCGCTGCCAGCATCGGGAGTCACAGAATGGGGATCATCGAGCAAGTTGTCATTGCAAATCGGGCAGGTTAATCACGCAGTACTCTCCAAAACAGGGCGAATCCTATTTATGATGGCTGGGGTCTCCAGTCGCAAAGCGATTGAGCTTAACTCTTACTATTCCCATTTTGAAGAGGGCGCCCGTGCCTGCAACTATGTCTACGACTGACTCGCGAGCGCCAATGAATCCCCGAATCATCTGCTTGCACCTCCTCGGTATGCATCGAGCGTTTAGGGGTTCTCAGCTCCCGCGACTGTTTTCCAACGTTTTGAGCTGGCTGCTGTTGGTGTCCCTTCTCTGCGGTACTGCGGGGAACGCTAGGGGAGATGAGCCTCAAGAAGCGCTGGCGGCGTCCCTGTCCACCGACCCCACCCCAGCGGTTGCACTTGAAGAAGCACTAAAACAGTCCTTGGCCAATGCGGGGGCAAACCGTGCGGAACTCGACAAGGCACTGGACGGAATCGCAGATACACAGCTGGCCGCAATGAAGTTTCTCATCGCCTACATGCCAACTGACGATTTGCAGTCGCTCGACCACGGTTTCCTGATTCGGCACGTCGAGCTGGCTTTTAAAGCCAAGCAAGCTGCGAAATGGGGAGCGCGTATCCCCGATGCCATTTTTTTCAACGAAGTGCTCCCCTACGCAAATGTCAATGAGCGACGCGACGATGTCCGCAGTGATTTGCGGGATCGCTTCTGGCCTGCCGTGCAAGAGCTGGAATCCCCATCGGAAGCGGCTGCCAAACTAAACCACGAAGTCTTCCAGCAACTCAATGTCAAATATTCGACGCAGCGTCGACGGGCCGATCAAGGACCGCGTGAATCGATGGAGACTGGCTTGGCTTCATGCACGGGATTATCCATCCTGTTGATCGATGCCTGCCGCGCTTGC
The DNA here is from genome assembly GCA_041751975.1 of Pirellulaceae bacterium. Lineage (GTDB taxonomy): Bacteria > Planctomycetota > Planctomycetia > Pirellulales > Pirellulaceae > Aureliella. Next base: position 82,160 of record JBGSHW010000084.1, on the reverse strand, counting down.
GGTATTCCAGCGCGTTTCGTCGGGACACCACTTTGGTCCGACGGCAGCGGTAATCATTCATGGGTTGAGATTTGGGATGACGGCTGGCAATTCACCGGGGCGGCCGAACCGACCGGTTCCAACCTGAATCAAGCTTGGTTCACCGATCGCGCGGCCAAGTCGACAGCCGGTGAAAAACATGGCATCTTCGCGGTGAGTTACCAACGCACGGAGCAGAAATTCCCGTTGGTTTGGCTACGTGGCGAACATGAAATTTTTGCAGTGGAAGTCACAGAGCGCTACGCGAAGGCTCAAAAATCGGTGCCGGGCTTGGTAGAACTCCAGTTCCGCGCCCTTCAGGCTCCAGGTGCAAACCGTTGTCAAGCCAATTTGGTGATCAGCGATCAAGCTGGCCAAGTCGTCTTCCGTGGGCAAACCAAAGATGAACGCTCGGATGCCAACGATCACTTGACCGCCAAACTGCCGCCCGGAGAGTACTCGCTCGAACTTCGCACCGCCAACGGTGTCGTGCGGCAACAAGTCACTGCGGGGGAAAACGGGCAACTCATCTCGCTGGTCGCCGATGAGCCAACGGCTGACGCAGCCAGCGCTGATCCTCTGCAACGGTTGCAGGCATATTGCGACGCTCAGGCCGACGCGCAGCCTGAGGCGGTTGCGGAAATCGCCGATCAGGCCTTCGCGCAGGAGGCGTTGACCGCTGAACAAGCTGCTAGAGCTCAGGAAATCTTGATCGGCCACTACCAGAACTTGATGGAAGGTGCACGTCGCGAGGAACATGCGGCCAAGCGGATCGTCCTCGGTGAGCTGACGATGAAATACGAGACGCGCGTCTTTGGTGAGCGACCCGCAGCGGGACATTGCCTGGTTATCTCGATGCACGGCGGCGGTGGAGCCCCAGCACGGGTCAACGAGCAACAATGGGAAAATCAAAAGCGTTTGTATGAACTCGCAGAAGGGATCTATCTTGCTCCCCGCGGGCCGACCGATACCTGGAATCTATGGCATGAGGCACACATCGATCAGTTCTTTACGCGGATCATCGCCAATATGATCGCCTTCGAAGGAGTTGATCCCAACCGTATCTATCTGACTGGCTACTCGGCGGGTGGGGATGGAGTGTATCAACTTGCGCCGCGGATGGCCGATCAATTGGCCGCAGCTGCCATGATGGCGGGGCACCCTAACGAAACGCAGCCGCTGGGGCTGCGCAATCTGCCGTTCACCCTGCATGTCGGCGGCAATGATTCCGCCTACAACCGCAACGCTCTAGCCGCCGAGTGGAAAGAAAAGCTGGCGGCGTTGCGGGGCGAAGATCCGCAAGGGTACGAGCACTGGGCCAAGGTCCATGAGGGCAAGGGCCATTGGATGGACCGCCAAGATGCTGAGGGAGTGACATGGATGCTGCAGTTCAACCGCAACTTGCTGCCAGAACGTATCGTGTGGTTGCAAGATGACGTGACTCACTCTCGATACTATTGGCTGTCTGTCCCGGCCGATCAAGTCAATGGGGGCAGCCAAGTGGTGGCGGTTCGCAATGGCAACCAGATCGCGATTGAGAAGGCGGATCCCTCAGAGTTAGTTGTGCTGCTACGCGATGATATGCTCGATTTGGAACAACCGGTAACGATTACGGTGGGCGAGACACAAGTCTTTCATGGTCAGGCGGTCCGCACTATCGCCAATTTGGCTCGTACGCTGGCCGAGCGAGGCGATCCGCTGGCACTTTTCAGCGCGTCGGTGACTATCAAGACGCGATGAGCTGGCTGGCGCTCCGCTACCACCACTCATTGATTTGGACGATGACATTGAGGAGGTGGGCCGCTTGGCCGTGTTGGGCGTCCTGCTTGGTCCACACGTTACCCACGTCCACTTTGTCTATCGAGGCCAGGAGATCAACTGGGGCTGGTTCTGGAAAGTCAAACAATGCATCGACGAAGAAAAGATCGGTGTGCTTTACGATCCCATCGTGGGAGATTCTGGACTCGCGGTTTACAACCCAAAGAATGATAGTGGGTCGAGTGCCAATAAAATTATCATTCGCCGCATCAATCTCACGACTTGGAAGCGTCGCTCGGTTTTGCTCCATGAGTGCGTGCACGCCATCCAAGACATAAAGGGGCATACGCTCGACCGAGTTAGATCCGAAGCCGCTGCTTACCTACCGCAGAACATTTACCATCGGCTGGCCACCGGGAGGCATGTCCATGACAGTAGCCTCGCCGCGAGGACCATCCACGAAAAAGCGGATCCCCTGGCGCAACAGGCTATCGCTGCCTCCAACCCGACATTTTCCGAGGCCCAGATGCTTGGATTAGAAACCGCCATTCGCGAGGCCGGTTACCGGAGGGAAAATGTCAACTTTGATGGTGTATGAAGCTTGTTGAACTGACGTAGGCTATTGGTCACTCGGGCCGCTAACGGTCGGTGGTTTCCAGTTCGGATCGCGTTCGAAGAACATCAGGTGCTGCCATGGCAGTCCATCGTACTGTTTGGCAAGTCGAAAGCCGTTGGCTTGATACTCGCGCATGATCTGCCGCTTGCTCATTTTGTGCAGCGGCTTGATCGGAACGTTGCGATCTTCTTCCCGATACTCTGCCAACGCAACCAGGCCGTCATCCTTGAGGCTCTGACGGATGCCCGCCAGCATCTGTTCGGGATGCGAGAACTCGTGGTAAACGTCGACCATCAATAACAGATCGATCGTGTTGGCGGGTAGATTCGGATCAATCACGGAGCTCAGGACCGGTTCAAGATTGTCGGTCCCCAGTTCTTTCGCGCGGAGCTCGAGCAAATGCAGCATTTCCGGTTGGATGTCAACAGCCAGTACTTTTCCATCCGGGGCGACTTCCTTGGCCATCATCAACGAATAGTAACCGTTGCCACAACCGAGATCGCAAACCACCATCCCGGGCTTGAGTTCCAGTTGCTTCATGACATCACTCGAACGCTCCTCGTCCTCACGGTTCTGTCGGATGAGCCACTGAGCGCCACCATAACCCATGGTCTCCGCAATGCGCCGACCCAGGTAAGTTTTCCGGGCCGGTGGAATGCTATCTTCGTCAACTGAGTTGATATTTCCTTTGGTTTCCTGAGTTGCTTGTTTGCGTTCCAGCTGCTCCTGTGCCGTTGGCTGTTCCTGTGCCACCGACCTGGCAATGAGCATGCTGGGTGCGCAGGCAATAAAGGCTCCGAGGAGGCCGTTGAGCAGATGTGGCCACAAGCGAGCGTGCAGGTCGACGAACTTCATGGTCCCAACTCTTTTCTTTGGATTGACTCAGTCAGTGTCAGGCAGGTGCTTGACGAACAAGCTGATGAAAGGCCTGGCTTAGGCGGCGAGTTACATCTCCGACAGTTCCTGTACCAATCGGGCGGCTGTCCAGCTTGATCACCGGAATCACTTCGGCCGCGCTCCCGGTCAAAAAGCACTCTTCGGCCACATAAATATCGTGCCGAGTGAATGGGATTTGATGACAAACGATCCCCAGAGTCGACGCCAACTCGATAATCGCGTTGCGCGTGATACCCTCTAGAATACCCGCATCGATCGGCGGTGTAAGCAATTCGCCGCGACGGACGATAAAAATATTGTCCCCCGTGCACTCAGCCACCTCACCGCGATGATTGAGCATGAGTGCTTCCGAACAACCGGCAAGCTTTCCTTCGATCTTGGCCATAATGTTGTTCAGATAATTCAGCGACTTCACGCGGGAGCTCATCGCAGCCGGATGATTCCGCATGGTCGCAGCAGTGATGATTTCAAGTCCCGTTTCATAGAGGTGCTTGGGGTACAGTTCTATATGATCGGCGATGATGATCACTTGCGGATCAGAGGTCTTGGCGGGATCGAGCCCCAATGAACCGGCACCGCGAGTGACCACCAAGCGGATGTAAGCATCGGTCAAATTGTTGTGGGCCAACGTTTCATTGACGGCCGTCGCCAAGGCATCGATGTGCATCGGAATGGTGAGCATAATGGCCTTGGCCGATTCAAAGATCCGTTCCAAGTGTTCGGTCAGGCGGAAGACCCGCCCCGAATAAGCCCGCATCCCCTCGAACACGCCATCCCCGTAAAGCAGACCGTGGTCGTAGACGCTGATTTTCGCATCTGCTTTGGGGTAATAGGTGCCATTGATATAGATTTCGACGGATGGCATCGTGAGATTCTCGAGCTACGAGTGGGATGGTGAAAAACGGTTGGCTGGTGGTACACAGTGGACCACCGAGGTTAAGGCCCTCATTGTCGGCCCCCCGCCCGCGTCTCGCAAGCGGGTAGCCTGATCCGGCACTAGCGGCTTTTGAAGATGCGTAAGATGAAAATCGGTTGACCGAAACTCATGAAATCCTGTGGTTTTCGAACTCGAACTCGAACCCCAACTCCCGCAGTACTCGCACTCGACGCATGCGCCTCGAGTACGAGTACGATTGACAACTAATTAGCGCAACTTCAAAACTAGCGTTTGCGGTAGACGCTTGCCTGCGGATCGCCTGCGGACATGATGTAGGCCATCAAGTCCCGCAGTTCTTCGGGGTTGAGTGTATCGATCAAACCGGCTGGCATTTGCGAAACAGTTGAAGGTTGGATTTGCTCAATGTCCTCTTTTGAGAGTACGATCGGTTTGGCGGCGGGATCGGACGTGTAGACGTACGTCTGCTTGCCAATTTCTACAACCCGTCCGATCAGCACCGTGCCGTCGCTGGTTAACACCTGTTGTGAACCGTACTGGTCCGAGATGGCTTTGCTCGGTTCAATGAGTGCGTCGAGCATATCGGGGATCGAGAACTTTTTGCCAGCGGTGGATAGATCGGGGCCGATGGCTCCACCTTCGCCGGCGAGTCGATGGCACTTGGCACAACTGGTCGCATGAAAAAGGTTTCTACCCGCATCGAAATTTCTTGCCGACAATTTATCGCCCACCTCTGCCAAGGCAGCGCTGGTGGTCCAAACTCTTCCGGGACCTTCGGGCGGCGTCGACTCAATCGGTGCAGCAAGCAACGATTGGCCAGTCAGCGGTTCAAGTACAATCTTCTCGGCATCGCTGCAGGTCATTAATGCATCGTCGCGAAATTGCTCCAAGAACTTGGCATAGCTGTTACCGCCCGGGTGTTTGGCCGCCGCAATAAAGAACTCGAAGTACTGTTCCCGCTGCCCAAGGGTCCAAGGGGTTTTTACGTTCCGCAGGGCAGCTGCCAAGTGGATGGCGCGGGCCGGAGGCATGTTGTCGAGCATCGCGCCCACGGTGCCGCCATAGCCCTCGTTGCGGGAGACAAGATAACTCCAGTCAGGAATCGGTTCATCGCCAAGCTGCTGCATGAGGGCCAGCGTTTTCTCTACCACGACCGGCGATTCCAGGTACACAAGTAGTTGGACCAATTCGGCGTTGAGTTCGTATGCGCTGTTGGGATAAGCACTCTCCAGTAACTTCAACAGTCGCCCGCGCAACACAGCCGCTAGTGCTGGCTTTGTCTGGCCGTTGCCATCCGCCCCCGGATCCGAACGCCGTGCGAAGGCAACCTGTAGGACTCTCAGACCGGTCAGCCGTTGTTGCAAGTCCATTTCTGCATAGGGCAACTCAAGCAATTTCTTAACGATGGGCTCTAGGTCGTTGAGCTCTCCTTGGCGGGCGAGAGCGAGCATGCCGTTGAGCACCGCTTGGGGCTCGGTGAGCTTCAGGACCGTTTCGCGCCATGAAGAAAGGGGCTGACTTTCCAGGGCAATCCGGGCTGCATAACGAAGGAAACGGTCGGAGTGACCGAGTTGCTTGAGGATCGTATCCAGCTCACCATCCACTGTCCCGTGGTAGCTTTCGAGTTGTTGACGCAACCCGCGCAAGTCGCTCCCCGCTTCGTCACTTAGTTCAGCTGCCGTTGTCGATTCGCTTCCCTCGTACGTGACGCGAAAAAGAGACGACTGGGTGCCACGCCCGCCGGCCGCAAAATAAAATGCACCGTCATGGCCGATCGTCGCGTCGGTGACCGGTAGCGGCGAACCTGTCACAAAGTCTTGCTTGGTCCCGACGTAGCTCGCACCCGCAGGTGCAAAATCAATCGAGTAAATGGTGCTGTAAGTCCAATCGAGAATGAACAACGCTCGTTGGTACTTGGCCGGGAATTTGGCTCCCTTTCCGAACACGATGCCCGTGGGCGAACCAGGACCGATGTCAACCGCAGGGGGGAGTGAGTCTTCGTAATAGGTGGGCCACTTGCCAGTCCCACTCCGCCAGCCAAATTCGCTGCCGCTGGTGGCATGCACCACGCGGGTCGGTCGATACCAGGGGGAGCCAAAATCCCACTCCATGTCGGCATCGTAACTGAACAGTTCGCCATCGGCGTTGAATGCAATGTCATATTGATTGCGATAGCCCATGCTGAACACGGTCCATTCCTTGCCGGTCCGATCGACGTTGCAGATCCAACCCCCTGGAGCCAGAATACCGGCGGCATGCCCGTTAGCATCCCAGCGACGGGGCAACAAGAGATCTTCTTGCCAGTTCTGTGGAATGCGACTGCCGACAATGGCATCCGGCAACTTGGTGTGATTTCCGGCAGCCACATATAGCGATTGGCCATCAGGGCTTAGGATAACTGCGTGCGGACCGTGCTCGCCTCCGCCAGGTACAAACATGCAATGTTCATCGTGATCGACGAGTCCATCGCCGTCGGTATCGGTCAAGCGATGCAGGCCTGATTTGTCACCACCATTGACGACAACGTACAGCGAATCAAAGGCCCATAGCAGCCCCTGGGCGCCGCTAAGATCTACCGGTAGTCGTTCTACTTTCGTCGGTGTGTCGCCATGACCCGGGGTAATCATGAACAGTCCCGCAGAACCTTGATCGGAGGCGATGAGACGTCCCTGTGGGTCGGTCGTGAGTGCCACCCATGAGCCCATCGAGCGTGGGACTTGATAGATCTTTTCGATTTTAAAGCCCTCTGGTACTTGGGCGTTTTCGGCAACGTGCGTCAGGTATTCACCGGCATTGTTATTACGAAAAGCCTCCACCAGCGCGTCGACCCCAACTTGCCCCGACCAAGGCAACCCAGCTTGACCGATGCTCCCCAGTTCACGAGCCTTATCCCAACCACTCGCATCGAATGCTAACTCCTGCCATCCTCCAGCGGTGTTCAGCGAACCGGACCAACTGCCGTCCGTTGCCACCTCCAACTGTTGACCGTCGTCCATTTTAACACGCAGATACGCCAGGGCCCCGGCGGCACTGTCCTCGTTCTTAGCCAACAAGGCAATGACATTCGTACCCTTTCTGAGCAACTTGGACACATCGGCTGTTGCTAGTTGTCCCCAATCGTCAGAGCTGGTCACAAGCTTGTCGTTGATAAAGACTTGGCACCAATTGTCCGCTGTGACAGCCACTTGAGCTTCTTTGACTTCGCCCTCCAGCTCAAACACTTTGCGTAGGGCAACCGATTGATTGCTGGCCGCTTCACCCACCCACACCCACTTGGCAGTGTTACCCAGAGATTCCTGCGCAGGCAGTTGGTTGAACATCGCGCACAGCATGCCGCAAACCAAAATGACGCGGGCAACGGGCGACTGGGCAATAGTTTGCGATAGTTTCGGGGGGCGTGGTGGTGGGGGATTGTTCATGGAACAGCATCCTTAAAGTTGTTTCGGCGGGGAAAGTCGAGGTTGAGAAGGGTGGCAGTAACTCGGAATGGGTCGGTTAGAGATTATTGTAGTTGCTCGGCCGCCGACCATTATAACTCAAGCGGGACGCGTAAGCCGTCGTACGCGAGTTCGACGTTGCTTGGCAGAGCGGCACAGGTTTTATCGTAGTCCAAATCATGGCAAACGTGGGTTAGATAAGCCTGCCGCGGCTGCACGCGTGCGATCGCCTCCAGCGCACCTTCGACATGAAAATGGGTGGCATGCGGTTCGTAACGCAATGCGTCCACAATAAAGTACTCGACGCCATCCAAAATCCTATAGCTCTCCGTCGGAATAAAATTCGTATCGGTGCAGTAGGCTACATTACCGATGCGAAAGCCGAGCACATGATAGTTAGGACCATGCTGCAAACGCATCGGTCGAATTGTGGCTCCCAGTACATCGAACGGTGCTAGGCCAATTGTGCGAGGTTCGAGCTGCGGGATGGCTCCAGGATGCGTTTGAGGCTTGGTGCTAAAGGCGTAGTCGTAACTGTGGCGAATTCGCCGTTCGACATTCGGTTCACAGTACAATGGTACCGGGCCGCGCAACAAAAACGGAAACAACCGCAGGTCGTCGAGACCAAAAATGTGGTCCGCGTGCTCGTGCGTATAAGCGACGGCATGCACAATTCCGATATTCTCGCGCACCAACTGCAGACGCAACTCGGGGGCCGTGTCGATCAGCAAGTTCCCCTCGGGTAATCCCACGATGGCCGAGGACCGCGTTCGCTTGTTTTTCGGATTGGTGCTGCGGCAGACATCGCAGCCGCAACCGATGGCAGGTACCCCTACCGATGTCCCCGTCCCCAGCAACACGAATTCGCCTCGAATGTCGGATGTGGTAAAGCAATGAGGCATAGTGTCTTTCGTAGAGCTTCCGGACTAACTTTGACGGGTGTCGTGGTGTGGTTGCGAGAAAGGGGACGGGGCCTTAGTAGCGCTCGTCGTCATCGTCATCGTCATCATCATCGCCGTCAAAGTCAGGGTGCAGTGGATCGTCCGGATCGAAAAAGAAATCGCCCAACCCCAAAGGAAGCGCATTGCCCCCGAGACTCCCCCGCTTACGTTCCGCCAAGGCTTCCAGATTAACCGCATCCTCGCCCAGGCAAAACTCCAGCGCCTCACGCCAGGCTGCATCTTTGCTGAGCGGATGGGTCGGATCTTGGGCTAAGCGTTTCAGTGCAAAGCGAAGGAGATTTAGGCCATCACGCGCTGAAAAATCCAACCGCAATTCATGCGACCGCTGCAGAAACTCGACCGTCATGGCCAACATGTCCGCTTCGGCAAAAGGGAGGTGATACTGCAAAATCGCCAATTCATCTTGACGATTGGGAAAGCCAAGCGGCAACGTCGGTTGAAGACGACTCAGGATGTAATCGGGGATCTCGTACGTCGAATCGTCTTGATTCATTGTCACCGCGCAACGGAAATCTTTATTGGCGTGAATGACAATCCCCGCCACAATCGACTCGACATATCGGCGTTGATCGAAAAGTGGGGCCAAACTGGCCCAAGACTTCTCATTCATCCGATTCCCTTCGTCCAACACGCAGACGGCGCCGCGAAGCATGGCCGTTACCAGCGGCGATGCGTGATAGGATATCGTCCCTTGTTGGCTAAGTACCGGCGTAACGAGTAAATCTTCCGGACGCGTGTCCGCCGTGCACTGAAATACATACAATTCTTGACCGCGGGTCGCAGCAGCTGCCATGGCCAAGGCAGTTTTTCCAATACCGGGGACTCCCACCAAGCGCGGCGTCAAGGGTAGATCGACCTCATCTACCACCAACCAACACGCCAACAACTGCTTGAGCACCTCCTTTTGGCCAATCCATTCGGCCCGATTCGCCATCGCGGACGCCAGCTTGAGCCTTACTCCATCGATATCAACTGCATCTAAACTCATACAAATCGACTACTTAAAGGACAATGAACTGAGCGTTGAACGCTACGTGGAGTTAACTGCAACTCGTTTACAGGGGACGCACAAAACGCCAACGACGCGCTAACTGGAAAATGGCAGCTCGACTTTGGAAGTCGCGGTTGGGCAATCCAACATGGCGCCAACCACGGCATCCCCATGATTGGAATCTCAGTTGGCAAAGGCCGTGCCCTCAATCTAATGCTTGCACCCCCTCACGCCAACCCGCCTGTCGACCTGCGTTTGGGTTTCACAGATGGATTGGTTTTCCAAATCATAACAGAATGCTGACCACTGCAGACGTTCCCAAGTCGTTCGGCTGAGTCGTGATAAACCCGACACTGGCAAGCGGGGCTCGCGGCGACCGCTCCCTTTTACTCGATGCGGCGATTGGCGTTGATGCCGAGCGCTGCCAAGGCGGCGACTAAGTAGCCTAACGAAAAGAGCCAAAACACTTCGTGCCAATCACCGTTCGTGTCCCAATGCTTCAGCACATAAGGGACGGACACCGGAATCAACGCAGCCCCCAAATTACCCCACATGTTTCCCCAGCCAAAAACGGCGGCGGTGTTCTTGCCACCCACATCTTGCATGTAAGCCCAGATCGCCGGGACACTCATGTCGGTTACAAAGGCAATCAACGCAGCGGCGGCAATGAACGCCCAAGCCGATTCGAGCCGCAAGCAAGATAGATAGGCGACGATGGCGATGCTGTAACAGACCACCATCTGCAATGTACGACCCCAACGCCGACCGAGCCGCTTCGTGGCAAAGTCGGTCAACGGCCCACCACATAACATCCCCACAATACCGGCAGTCAAGACGATCGTGGACATCAGCCCTCCAATTTTAGGATCCACTTGCTTGACATCCTTGAGATAGGTTGGGAGCCAGGTCACCAAGAAGACCCAACCGACGTTGATCCCGAACTGCAGCACACTCATCAACCACATCGAACCGCTGCACAATAACAATCCAATGGGCGGAAAATTAGCCGGCGTTCGGCTCCGCGACTCAGTCTCTCCCACCGCATCTCGAAACGGGAGCGAGGGATCCATCGCAATCAACGCCCGCTCGGCCTCATCGACCTGCGGATGCTCCTCGGGGGTCTCGCGAAAGATCCGCCAAAAGTGCAGCGCGACGATAAAGCCCGCGCAGCCGTAGAGCACCAGCACCCACCGCCACGACAAGAAATCTTTGAGCAACCAGGCAGTCAGCAAGGGGGCGATCGCGCCTCCAAATCGTCCACCAAACGAGACAATGCTGCTGGCCGTTCCGCGGCGCGGCAACGGCACCCAGTTCTTGATCAAGATGTTAGCCGTCGGATAACATCCGGCCTGCGATATCCCAAACAACAAGCGGGCAATGATCAACATCAAGAAGCCGGTGGCCATGCCGGTGAGGATCGTGCATAGCGACCAAATGCAGATGTAAAGTGGTAACATCCGCCGCGCACCAAAACGGTCCGATAACCAGCCAGCGGGCACTTGGCACAGTGCGTAACTAAAGAAAAAGGCAGATAAGAAAGCCCCCGTTTGCTGTTCACTTAAGCTCAGCGCACTTTTGAACTCATCTTCCTTCGCAATTTCAGCGATGCAGATGCGGTCCAAGTACAGCATGACGGCCGCCAGCGTGGTGGCGCCGATCACATGATGACGAACGTTGGATGGAATGGCTTAACTCACTTGGCTACGCCGGCAGCGATTGCTACTCGACTCGAAAAGGCTACTTTGGAAAGTGGTACCGAGCCCCGGGTCGACCGGTGCCAATAGAAAACCTTGCTCGATCACCGGTTGCCGATCGATCAAGCGTTCATAAAAGGTCCGGATGTGGGCGCGGACCGTCTCTTGCAAGACCACGTTGGCCGAAGCGACCGACAAATGCAGGCCAGCGAAAAGTGTCATCGGTCCAGTGCAATCATGCATCGTCGCCGGGATATTAAACGTCTGGGCCATATCGATGATCCGCCGCGATTCGCTGATCCCACCCGCCCACGTGGGATCGATCATGACATAATCGGCCGCACCCGCTTGCAACACCGCTAGATAATTACTGCGTCCCAACAACATTTCACTGGCAGCGATCGGCAGACGCGATTGCCGACGAAAATCGGCCAGCGTCCCAATATGGTCGACTCGCAGCACATCCTCCAACCAGAACGGACGAATCTCTCGCAGCGCCTCCGCCACCCGCAACGCCGACGGCAGTTGAAAGAATGCATGCCCTTCGATCATGATCTCAATCTTATCTCCGACCCGCTTGCGAATCTCGCGCAGCGGCTGCATTCCTGCTTCTACGTCGGCGGCTGAGATGTACAAACCACCTCGCTGCACGTAGCGATCGAACGGCCAGACCTTCATCCCAGTGATTCCCTCAGCGACCAGCCCCTCCGCCAAGTCGCCGGCGGCATGAAAAGATGCCCAATTGTCCTGCAACGGGCCAGCTTGCCCTTCATCGCCGTAGCCGGGCCAGCCGGCATGCTTTACAGCGCGCGGTGCGGCACTGCTGGCGACAGCGGAAGAAGCGGGGGCATGCAGCGCTCCATAGCCTGGACCACCACACGTGTTGTAAATGCGAACGCGTGGCTGCACTGCACCACCGAGCAATTTCCATATCGGCTGTCCGCACATTTGCCCCAGGATGTCCCACAGCGCCACGTCGATCGCCGACAGGGCCCGCATCTCGGCGCCGGGAGCACCAAAGGGTGTGCAGCGTTCGTACAAGAACCGCCAATGCGCCTCGATGTCCGTCGCTTCGGCTCCCAACAAACGTTCCGCCATCCACTCGTGGATCAAACCCTCGATGGCGTGCGGCGTGTAGTACGTTTCTCCGCAGCCGATCAGGCCATCGTCGGTATGAATCCGAACCAAAATCAGGTTCGGCATGATCGCGTCGGGAATCGCTGTTTCAATGGCAGTGATGCGGGGCATATCGCTTATCTAAATTCTCTCTTGGATCTGGTTTTTGCTCTCGTACTCGTACTCGCGTTTCCTACTCGTACGCAGTTTTCGTAGCCGTACTCGTACTCGGTTTTCTTACTCGTACTCGGTTTTCTTACTCGTACTCGGTTTTCGTAGCCGTACTCGGTTTTCTTACTCGTACTCGGTTTTCGTAGCCGTACTCGGAATCCGCCCAGCGGTATTCGCAGTTGATGGTAGGTTGAACGATTCGAGTAGGAGTACGAGTACGAGTAGGAGTACGAGTACGAGTACGAGTACGAGTACGAGTAGGAGTAGGAGTAGGAGTAGGAGTAGGAGTAGGAGTTCGAGTAGGAGTAGGAGTAGGAGTTCGAGTAGGAGTAGGAGTAGGAGTAGGAGTTCGAGTAGGAATTCGAGTCACACCGGCTCCGTTGCGTGCAGCAGACCGCGGATGTAACCGTATGCGAACAGTCGTCCCAGCATGGTGTAACCGGGCTCCCCCTCATCCTCACCTTCCAATTGCGGAACATGGTCGGGGCGGAGCGGACCATTAAAGCCTATTTCGCGCAGCGCACGGATGGCGGCGGCCATGTCGGTTGGACCATTGTCGTGAAAAGTTTCCGCAAACGCTTCGGCCGTACCGCGGACGTCGCGAAAGTGAACGTATTGAATGTGCTTTCCCAAGCGAAGGATCGTCTGGGGAATATCGACACCCAATGTGGCAAACGTCCCTTGGCAAAAACAGATCGCATTCCGCGGGCTAGGTACCAACTGCATCAACCGCTCAAAGTTCTCCACCGAGTTCATGATCCGCGCCTTGCCGAGAAACAGGGGCAACGGAGGATCGTCGGGATGCATGACCAAAGTAACTCCAGCCGCTTCGGCCACGGGAATCACCTCCTGCAAAAATCGCTCTAGATGGTTCCACAGCTCGGGTGCCTCGATCGTGGTCAACTCAATCTGGGCTTGTGAATTCAGTGAGACCGCGCGCTGGGCATCGGCTAAATTGAACGCGGTTACTTTGGCACCACCCCGCTCAGGTGCATCCATTTGCGTCCGGACCCAATCGGTACCGGCCATGAAGTTGTAGCAGAGCAGCGGAATGCCCACGGAGCCCATGTGGCGAATCAGATACTTGACCGCTTGCAGGTCTTCATCCTGGCCAGCCGCCCCAAGTTTGATGCGTTCGATCGGCAAATAGCCTTCCACTGCGTAGACTTCCAGCCCGTACGCTTCGGGCACTTGTTTGGCCGCCAACAAAGCGTCCCGTGTGCTACCTGGGTAGCGGATCACCACCCCTTCCACGCCGCACTGGGCCGCCAAACGCATGTTGGTGTGGGAAAGCGGTGTCAGTACAGAAGCCAGCTTCATGCAAGAATCTCGTGGGCTACATGGCCATGTACATCGGTCAAGCGGAAGTCGCGACCGGCGTGTCGAAAGGTCAATCGCTGGTGATCGAGTCCCAGCAGATGCAATATGGTAGCGTGCAAATCGTGCACGTGCATCTTGTTCACTTGCGCTTTAAAACCGAACTCATCGGTCTCGCCATAAGTCATCCCGCCCCGCACACCACCGCCGGCCATCCACATGCTAAATCCATGATGATTGTGGTCGCGACCGTTGCCGTTTTCCGAAGTCGGTGTGCGACCGAATTCACCACCCCACACCACCAGCGTGTCCTCCAACAAGCCGCGTTGTTTCAGATCAGCCAGCAAAGCAGCGATTGGTCGGTCGATGTCTAGACATAGCTTGGTGACCGATTCGTTGTGCCCCGAGTGCGTATCCCAGGGCTGGCCATCGCCGTAGTAGACTTGCACAAAACGGACGCCGCGTTCCACCAAACGCCGCGCGAGCAAGCAGCCGTTGGCAAAGTGTCCGCTGCCATACTCTTCCCGCGTGGCAGTCGACTCACGCGAGATATCGAACGCCTCACTCCCTTGGAATTGCATACGGTAGGCAGTCTCCATGGCTGCGATCCGCGCATCCAAGACCGAATCACCTGGCCGAGTGGCTTTGTGGTTCGCGTTCATCTGCTGCAACAGATCGAGCTGCTGCCGCTGCGTACTCGGATCCCATTGCGCGTTGCGGAGATGCGGCACCATTCGCTCCGGTGCGATCGTGGAATGATTGATGTAAGTACCTTGATAGGCCGATGGCAGGAACGCGCTGTTCCACAAAATGGAGAAACGGACCGGCCGCCCTGGACAGAGCACAATGTAGCCCGGCAAATCCTGGTTCTCCGTTCCCAGTCCATACAGCATCCAGGCCCCCATACTTGGTCGCGTCGGCGTAATGGTCCCGTTGTTCATTTGCAACAACGCGGGTCCGTGGTTCGGATTATCGGCATGCATTGCGTTGAGCACGCACAGATCATCGGCGTGGCGACTCAGGTAAGGCAACAATTCGCTGATCTGCAATCCACTTTCACCATGCCGCTTGAACTTAAACGGAGAGGCGAGCAGTCCGCCGGTGGGACGCTCGGTCAAGAGATCAGCCCCGGCTGGTTTTTGCCCTTCGAACTTGGCTAGCGCTGGCTTGGGGTCGAACAAATCGGCGCCAAAGGGTCCGCCATTCATGAACAGGTGGATGACCCGCTTAACCCGCGGCGGAAAATGGGTCGCAGGATTCGTGCCCGCAGTCGCTTTCGCAGCAGTTGGATTGCTGGGGTCCGCCATGGCGAGTTCACCGCCGGAAGCCAGCAAGGCCGCGGCCCCGAGCAAGCCCATGCCGCCACCGAACTGCTGCAGCAGTTGGCGACGATTGAACGCGTCCACCGGCATCCCGTTTCCTCCGTCTGTTGGAACGCAGCGACTGCCAACTCGTTGATGGTGCATGGTGCTTAATCCAAAAAGAGAGTTTCGTTGGAGGCTAACAAGGCATGCGCGTATTGCTTCCAGCGATCGAGCCGAGTCTGCCCTTGGCTGTCACCGAGGTAACTGAGCCCCAGTTGTTGTTCGTCATCTGTCGCCGCGCGCGAGAACAACAACCAGTGAGCGCGGTCGATGTGCGCGGTGTCCTCGTGCGGCTGCTCGCGTTGCAAACGTTCGACCAGCAGTTGCGCTTGCTCGGCCAACAAGGGACCATTGAGCGCATACAGGCCTTGCAAAGGAGTTGTGGTGCTAAAGCGCTGCGGGCTGTGTTGATTGGGATCGGGAAAGTCGTGAATCTGGTAAGTGGTTGACAGTTCGCGTCGGTGCACCAAACAGTAAAGAGTGCGACGGTGGCTGCCTGTTTCATCGAGATTCACAGCCGCTCCACCAACAGTCAGATCGAGAGCACCACTGGCCGTTAACATCGTATCGCGCCAGGCTTCGAAGTCGTGTCGCCGACGATTCATGTGCGACAACCAGTGATTGCCGGGATCGCTGGCCAGGGCGGCCGGTGAGGCTTCCACCGCTTGTTGCCAAGTCGCCGAGAGCAAGATCTCACGCTGCAGCCACTTGATCGACCAGCCGTTGGCCATGAAACGAGCGGTGAGATCATCCAACAACTCGGGATGGGTCGGCGGAGTTCCCTGCGTTCCAAAATTGCTGGGGGTGCCAACAATGCCTTGTCCAAAGTGGGCTAGCCAAATGCGATTTACCAGCACGCGGGCGGCCAGCGGAGCGGCTTCGGTAGTCATCGCCTGGGCCAATTCCAAACGCCCGCTCCCTTGGGTAAAGGGACGTGGAGTGGCCGAGAGGACCGTGAGGAAACCGCGTGGGACAATTTCGCCGGGACGATTGGGATCCCCCCGCGAAAACAGTGGCAAATCTTGCGGTTCGGGGCGATAGACGAGCCGCGTGCCATCCTGCGGCTTTTCTCCCGCCCGCTCCACATGCAGCGACTCTTCGGACAAAGCGCTGGTTAAGGGCGCGTCGAACTCCGGAGTTGCCTTGAGCGCCGCGATCCGCTGGGTCACCTCAGCCAGCTTTTCTTCGGTTTGAACCAACTCGGCTCGCAACATCTCAGCTGGCTTGATCTCAGTTGGCTTGAGCTTTTCAGCTTGTTCATTGCTTACCACGGCATCGCTAACTATAGCTTCGCTAACTACAGGTGCAACCACTTGCTCAAGCTCTTTGTTGAGTCGGGCGACTTCCGCGTTGAGTTTCGGTAACTCGGGTTCCAATTTCGCTAGTTCGGCTTTTGCGTCGCGGACCGGCCTGTAAAATTCTTCAGCGATCAGCGGTCGGCCAACTTGACGCGAACTGGCGAACACACCGGCCAAAGCGTAGTAGTCCGCGGCACTGATCGGGTCGAATTTGTGGTCGTGGCACCGCGCGCAGGCCACGGTCAGCCCCAGAAAAGTGCTTGTGACCGCGTCCACCCGTTCCTCCCATTCATCCGCCACGATCACCTTGATGACTTCGCAGGGGAGTTGCAGTTCTTTCCAGTAGGTGGGACTCAAGCCGACGAATCCCAGCGCCGCCAGATCGGCGGGCTGAGCATCGGGGAGCAAGTCGCCGGCAAGTTGCTGGTGGATAAAAAGGTCGTAGGGAAGATCCTTGTTGAAGGCCTCAACGACCCAATCGCGATAGAAGTGCGATTGCCCTTCTTGCAACAGCCAGCTCTCCGTTTCATCGGTATAGCGAGCCAAATCCAGCCACATTCGCCCCCACTTTTCACCGTACTCGGGACTAGCCAGCCAGCGATCGAGCAACTGTTCGTAAGCCGCTGCAGAGCCAGCTTCGACAAAGTTGCGAACCTCTTCGGGCGAAGGTGGAAGGCCGGTCAAATTGAAACTCAGGCGACGAATCAAAGTCGCTCGGTCGGCGGGAACAGCCGGCTGCAGACCGGCGCGCTCGATGCCGGCCAGCACAAAATAATCGCCGCGCGTCTGCGGCCAGTGCGCCGTGGCGACCTCCGGCAGAGGCTGGAGTTGCACCGGTTGGAACGACCAGAACTTGCGTCCCTCGTCGTAGTCCACCTGAACGCGTGGTTTGGCAGCGGCATCCGTTTTGGGAAAGGGTGCGCCGCGTCGAACCCACTCGGTCAATTCCCGAATCTCCGCCTCAGGCAATTTGCTCTTAGGGGGCATTTGCATGCCACCGGCGTATTCGATCGACTCGATGAGCAAACTCTGCTCGGGCTGGCCGGCGATTACCGTCGGCCCACTGTCGCTGCCTTCGGTCCGCCACAAGTGGTCATCGAACTGCAGTCCACCGTGCAGCACATCGGCTTCGCTCGAGTGGCAAGCGTAGCAATGTTCGACGAGGATCGGGCGGATTTTGCGTTCGAAGTACCGCAGGTCATCATCGCTAAAAACCAAGTCGCTGAAAACCAAGTCATCACCGCTCACCGTTGCCGGCGCGCATGCAATCGTACTGAGCAATAGAAGCAAGCGTAGCATCATCGCAATGTTCGGTAGGCAAAAGATTCAGGTAGGAAACAGGGACAGGTAGGGTAAGGGGGTAGGCGTCTTTCAGTGTAAAACGATTGTCCCAATCGTTTCCAAAGCAATCGTTTCCAAAGCGATTGGGACAATCGCTCGACTCTCGCAACCCGAAAATCCAATTAGATATAGAGCACTCGCCTTCCATCATACAACATCCCGAGGGGAATCTCTACATAGAGAGGCGGGCGCAGGAGCCTTGTTAAAGGCAAGCATCAATTGGCTGTGGCAAGCGACAACTTACGAAAATGCCCACAGTTTGATAGGCTGAGGCGAGTTCGTATCGGTGCTCCCTCGGACATTCGAGCCCAAGCACCACCCAATCGACTCGAAACCTTCGAACCGCTAGTCCAATGCCTCGTCACCCTTCCGGTTTATCGCTTATTGCAACGTGTTAGATTTCCCATGAACCCACAAGCCATCGATGCTGACATCACCCCTGAAATGGTTGCTGTCCTGGCCACTAAAACCGAAACCGAGCGACTAAAGATTGCGTGGGGAATGTGGCGATCGGCGCGCCGGATGATCGAACGTATCGTTGCTGCGGAGAACCCCGGCCTGTCGAAAGAGGAACAAAATAGGCTAGTCGCCCAAAGGATGTCGCATGGAACTTGATTCAACCCGCTTCGGGTCTGAAAGTTGATTTCATGGTTGCACCTGAGTCTGAGTTCAACCAATCAAGAATGGAACGCACACGCGAATTGCCAATTCTCGATGGAATGACAGTGCGCTTTGCTTCACCCGAAGATGCCATCTTGATGAAGCTGAAGTACTACCAAGAGGGCCCGTCGGATAAGCATGTTCGCGACATTCGAAGTGTTCTCAAGATACAGGGTGAAAAAATCGACTATGCATACCTTCGTACTTGGGCGGCTCGCCTAGCTGTTACGAAAGAGTGGGACTTGGTTTCGGGCGAATCAAGTAACTAGTGTGGAGGAAGCTATCGCTGCGACGTTAGAGCTCGCAAGTGAGGCAGGAGCCTCAATACAGTGCGTGCCCAGGCAGAGCCGGGGTACGAGTAGGAGTAGGAGTAGGAGTAGGAGTACGAGTGCCTCGGGATAACCTAAAAATCTGCTGGCTCGAAGGGGAAGAGGGGGCGGCGGCGGTTGTTGAATTGGAGCTGGTTCAGGTCGGCGCAGGTAATGCCAGGCGTGTTGACGCGGACAAAGCGCTCGCACACGTCGCGATAAGCTGCTAAGGGTGCATGCACTCCTTTGGCCACCAGCACGCGAAACTGCTCCGGTTGCACACCAAAGGCGATGCGCTGATTAAGGCTAAACGGGACCATGCGGCGCGAGGTGAGCATGATCGTCAGCGGATGCTCCGCAGCATGCACAATTACCGTGTCCCCTTGATCAAATTGAGTGATGCCGCCATGCCTGGGCAAGGTCTCGTGGAAGATGCCAGCGTGAAACGAGTCGACCTGGACCCGCACGCGGAGCGGCTCGCCGTGAAGCGTATCGGTATGACCTCCCAGGGAAAGTTCCAAACTGGCTCCGACACCGGCCAACGTGCAAGCCTCAACCGCCGCGCGATCCACCAAACAGACAAAAGCGGGGCCCAAGTTCCGGCGGCAGAGCGCTGCGGCAATGACCGTTCCATCCGCCGCCGAACCTCCTCCCACGTTGTCTCCCATATCGAGCAAGCACGTGCGCTGAGCGGGCTCGGCCGCGCACAATTCGAGCGCCTGCTCCACGTCGGTCAGCACCCCCAGCATCTGCGCGCGGTCGTCCCACAGTTGCCGCGATAGTTCGTGCGCTAACTGTTTTGCCAGCTCGGGATCGTCATCCGTAATCACGATGGTGGCCGCTCCCATCTCGGCGACGTCCGCATAAGGAAACCCAAGGATCAAACTGTTGGAGAGAACTTTCGGCTCATTACGTTGTTCATCCGCGAGATCGAGAATCTTTTTCAAATGGGGTTCAGCGGTACTTTGCCGTTCGATATTGATCACCAGCGGAGGAAAGCTGGCAGCCATGCAAGGCCGTACGTCGCCGGCCAGCGTCGCCAGCAGAAGCTTGGCCGCCTCCTCGCCCCGCTGCCGTTGATCGAGATGCGGATTCGTGCGATAGGCGATGAGTGCATCGCAGGCGTCGACCATGGCTTGCGACAAGTTCGCGTGGGGATCCAAAGTAGCGATGATGGGCACCTCTGCCCCCACCGCTTGCCGTACGCGGCTCAACCAATAGCCATCTGCATCCAAGTGATTCTGGCTGACGGCCGCGCCGTGCGCGGCAACCAGTAAACCATCCAGCGGCAGTTGCTGTGCGAGCAGTTCCAGCATCCGCGCAACCAGAAAATCGAACGCCTCGGCGGCAATGGGACCGGAGGGAGTGGCGCGGGCGGCAAACAGTGGAATCACTTCCAAGTTCTGCATTCCGGCCGAGTTACCTGAGTTGGCTGAGTTGGCAAGACCGCTGAAGAAGCCACCGATTTCATGATGACTCTCTGCCAGCCGCTCGCGCAGCGCCTCACCCTCCACGTACAGATCTTCGTGGAAGCGCGCTAAGCTGGTCGGCTCAGCCAAAAACGTATTGGACTCGTGAAGCAACGCCAAGATGCCCACGCGCTGGGTGCCTTCTCGCTGGGTGCCTTCTCGCTTTAGACCAACTTGCATAATGCCACGCCGTAAAGTTAGAGGTTTCGCAGGTGTTGATTCGGAGGCTGCCAACCGCGATCGGGCCCGCATTATGGCTCGGAATTACCTATAATCCAACACCCAGCGGCCGATGATTGGCAGCCGACTTCCACATGGACTGGGAACGACCGTGTCCCGCTTAAGCAAAAAATTGACCCCAGAGACCCAACCGATGCATAACTTGGAAGAAATGCGCTCTCAACTTTATTGTGCGGTGGTGTGCGATGCCTTGGATGGACTGGGTTACCCCCATCAATCGCCGCGTGTCTCGCTGCCGTTGCAAACGGGTTCCGTCGCGCTGCCACCGCGGTTGCTGGTAGGACGCTGCAAAACAACGTTATGGACCGACATGTATCACCCAGATCCACACCCTTACGAGCTCGAACTGCAGGCGGTCGACGCTTGCCAGCCCGACGACGTGCTGATCGCCGCTGCCGGTGGTTCGATCCGCTCTGGCATCTGGGGAGAGCTGCTCACCACGGCAGCCTCCAACCGAGGCTGCGTGGGAGCGATTGTGGATGGTGCGGTGCGCGACGTTTCCAAGATGGCCGACATGGATTTCCCGGTTTACGCCCGCGCGACCTGCTTGTATGACAGCTTGAATCGGCAACGGGTCGTCGACGTCGATGTGCCCGTAGAAATCGACGGCGTGGCCTTCAACCCCGGCGATTTGGTGATGGCCGATCGCGACGGAATCGTGGTGGTTCCTCAGGCCGTTGAGGCGGAGGTCATCGAACGGGCGTTTGCCAAGGTGAGTGGCGAAAACATGGTGCGGGACGCCATTCGCCAAGGCATGTCGGCCGTCGAGACCTTTCACAAGTATGGGATTCTTTGAGCAACTCGGTTTGAACGCGCGCGGGGAGGGTTCATGTCGATGCGATCGAGGCGCAAGCTAGTAGATGCGATCATCCTGAGGCAGTTGCTGGTCCTTGAGCCACTGCCAGTCCTGTTGGGCTTCGTCCGCCCGCCCGAGCGCGTCGAGGATTTTTGCGCGGTGATAAATCAGGGCCCCGCGACGCCACAACAACTCGCCCGCTTGCTCGCGCGTCAAAACCGCGTCGGGAGAAACGGTTGAGGCTGCCGAGGGAATGGCTTGTTCAAACCAGGTGAGGGCGCGACCGAGCCAATCGCCTTGCTCCAGTTTGTCGAGCGCTTGAATTGCGAATTCTACGTCTTCGATGGCATCCAACGGCTTGCCCATCTTGAATAGGACCCAACCGCGGGTATCGCGGATCGCAAAGTTATTCGGCTCCACCTCAATCGCCGCGTTGATATCCTCGAGTGCTTTGTGCAGATCTCGCGAGGTGAGCGCGCGGGCGTAGGCCAGTTGATTCAGGGTCGACGTGCTGACCGACTGAAAGAAATCGCGACCATACTCCAAGACCTCAATCTGAGCCTCAAATTCCTTGATTTCCCATAAAGAGGTGGCGACGTAGCCGGTCAGCTCGGCGTTGTTGACATCGGCCTCAATCGCTTGCCGCAGTTCGTCCGGAACGGTGTGCGGAGAGGTGGAGAGGGCCTGTTTGATGCGAAAAAGCCAATAATCTCGCATCGCCTCGGGCTCTTTGACCAACGCCTGGACGCGCTCAAGATGCTTCGCAGGATCGGTACCGTACACGCTGACTGCGTTGGTGGCGGCGGCCAGATGCCATCTGGCGATCTCCAACCGCAATTGGTCCACCGCCACGGGAGTAGCGACCAGCGAGACGGTCGCGATAACAATGAGCCAGTTCAGCCAACGGTTGGATTTTGGTCTAGTCAATGGTCAAATTTTTCCAATGAGAGCGGTTCAATCGTCGGTTTCGTAGTAATCCGAATTAGACTGCAACATGAGACGCGATTCACGCGAATAGCCTCCCCAAAAAGTCCACCCCTGGGTTATGCTAGAGGGAAAGTCCGTTAACACCAGCCGGGGGCACGCCATGCCATTATTCGAAATAGAAACTGACTCTCATATTATCATCACTTGGGCAACCGATGAAAAAGCGGCGAGGGATGTCGTCGATGACGCATATGCTGGCGACCAGGTCCTGCGTCTCACGCGCCGCCCCCGGGATACCTGGGTGATTTCCAAAGGCGTTCTGGGACTCGCTCCGCGGATGGATATCTGCAGCGTGGCTCGCGACTGCCTTTCGAAGTCGTCGGGGGATAAAGTCCACGCGATTCGCCTGTACATGCATGAAACGGGTAGCGACCTCGAAAAAGCTCGTAAAGTCATCGAAAGCAACATGGTTATGGGGTGGTAGCTGGAGATCGGCGGAGCGATCGACTACTTTAGATGCCGTAGGCATCGGCCCAGTTAATGAGCTGCTCGTTGCCGACTCGATTGCAAAAGTCACCAAACGTCTCGGCGCTTTGGCGATGCTGCTTGAAGGCTAAGAACACAGGCACCAACGTCGGCACAACTTCCTCAAACGGAATCAAGTCTTTGTAGATCGTATTGAGACGTTTGCCGAGCAATTGCCCACCTAAAAAGACCGTGTATTTGCCTTTGGTTTTCCCCACCAGCCCGATGTCGGAATTGTAAGGGCGGGCGCAGCCGTTGGGGCAACCGGTCATCCGCAGCGTGAAGGCTTCGCGCTCCAGCCCCAGTTTGGCCAGCTCTTTTTCCAGGTCATCGATCAAGCTGGGCAAGACCCGTTCGCTTTCCGTGACCGCCAGCCCGCAAGTTGGAAGGGCCACGCAGGCCATCGACCAGCGTCGAACCGTCGAAATCTCTTCGGTCAGCGGCAAGCCATATTTCTTGATAATCGCCTTGAGCCGAGGCTGATCGCCCTCCTCAAGGTCGGTCAACAGAATGCTTTGGTGGGCGGTAAGTCGGATCCCGGGCTTGAGCTCGGCGCAGATCTCCCGCAAAGCCGACTTCCACTGCCGGCTCTCATCGTCGTAGAGCCGACCGTTCTCAACATTCCAGCCGTAGAAGAACTTGCCATCCCCCTGCGGGAACCAGCCCATGTGGTCGTCAACCGCATGGACTTCATCTTCGGTGCAATCAGCCAATTTTTGGCCGTAATACTGTTCCACTTGGTCGCGAAACCACTCGACTCCTTTGTCGGCGATCACGTATTTCAAGCGCGCGACCTTGCGGTCCTCTCGGTTGCCGTTGTCGCGCTGCACCTTGACCACCGCCTCGGCCACCCCGACGGCCTGTTCGGGGGTCACGAAAGCCATGCGTTTGGCGAGTGCCGGGAAGGTCTTCTTGGCGCTTGGGGTGGTCCCCAAACCGCCACCCACGGAAACGTTGTAACCGATGACTTTTCCATCGCGGACGACTGCCAAAAACCCAAGGTCGTTCGTGTAGACGTCGACGCAATTGTCCTCTGGCAGCGCGATTGCTATCTTGAATTTGCGAGGCAGGTAGGTTGGTCCGTAGATAGGTTCCTCTTCCTCGGGTTCGCCGCCGGCTACGAGCGTTTCTTCGCCGGATTCATCGTCCCGCAGCCAAAGCTCATAAAAAGCCTTTGTTTTCGGAGCCAGATGCTCTTTTAAGGCGTCGGTCAAACGCTGCAGTTCCGCGTAGACCGGACCGGCCAAGGGGGCAGGGCAGCACATCACATTGCGATTGACATCGCCGCAGGCTGCGAGCGTGCTGAGCTGCACATCGCAGATGCGCTTGATCGTCTCGCGCAGATCGCTCTTGAGGATCCCATGCAACTGCAGGGCTTGCCGCGTGGTGCATTTGAGGGTCGCATTGCCCAACGTGTCGCAGATATCGAGGTGGGCAAGGAATTGTTCAGCGGTCAGGCGACCACCGGGGATGCGCGTCCGCGTCATCATGCTAAACTGCTTGGCCCCCTTTCCCTCGCCATCTTTTTGGTTGCGCGAGTCGCGGTCGTCTTGCTGATAAGTACCGTGAAACTTCAGCAACTGCGTGTTCGATTTTTCGAATTCGTCGCTGTCGTTCCTGAGGTCCTCGAGGATCGTACCGCGCAACAAGCGGCTCTCGGACTTGATCGTTTCCACAGGACTGAGCTTGATTTCGTCCGCCATAGCGGCGTCTCTCCAAAGTAATGAATGGACTTGGCTGAAGTCTGCGGATCGGCACAACAAGGCAATCTACACAGCTTTCAACGGGGCTTTAAGATATCGTGGCTGTTTAGTTTTCGGTAGGTCAGCTTCCCCGATGGCCTGCTCCGATGGCCTTTTCTGGCTGCACTCGGATTAAACAGTACCGGGAATTTGTTAGAATCTTCGCCAATGTTGCATGCTTCTTTTGCGAATACCGGACAAGCACTAGGGCGATTCGTCGAATAAGTTTTAATTATCCTGGGGAGACAACGCATGGACAAAGAGACGCGTACTTGGGCAATGCTGCTACACTTTTCCGTACTCCTCGGGCTGGCCGTCCCCTTTGCCGGGCTCATAGCTCCCATCATTATTTGGCAACTCAAGAAGGAAGAACTGCCCGAGATCGACGCGCACGGCAAAATGGTGCTGAACTTCATCATCTCGCTGCTGATCTATTCGGTCGTAAGCGTCATTCTGGCTTTCGTGTTCATCGGCTTCATTCTGATGCTTGCCCTGGCTGCCATCGGTATCATCTTTCCGATCATCGGTGGCATCAAAGCCAACAGCGGAGAATTGTGGCAGTACCCACTGACTCTCAAACTGATCAAGTAAGCATCAACTCAGCGGTAGGGCGTGCAAACCGTCCGGTGATTTTAAGCAGGACGCCAACTTTCCTAGGGGATCAAGCGGTGACAACGCATTAGGTTGATTCCCACATAAATGGGCGGGGGACAGCGTCGCCAACTGTTAAGACAATTGCTCTATACTGGTTATCCACTGAAGTCATGGGTAATCGAGTCATTAAACCTGGGATCTTGCTTGAGCGATTCCGCGAAAATGGCTATTCTTCTCTGCGAGGGCGATCGCAGAATCGGTCGATGCCCCAAACTACCAGTCGGTTGAGCTGCTCACCGACGCTTGCAAGGAGATAACCGTATGTCGGAAAGCTTGTACCTGGAAGATCTAGAACCAGGCTCTTGCTGGACAAGTCCAGCAAGGACGCTCACCGAAACGGACATCGTTTCATTTGCTGGCATGACGGGTGATTACGACCCGCTCCACGTCGACCACGAGTTTGCCGCAGCGACTCCCTACGGCAAGCCGATCGCCCACGGCCTACTGGGACTGTCACTGATGGCCGGGCTAAGTAGCACTTGCCCCCGCGTTCGCACACTGGCTTTCGTGCGCATTGACGGTTGGGAGTTCCACCGACCGATGTACGTCGGCGACACCGTTCATGCCGTCACCCTGGTCGAGTCGATTACTCCCCGCGGACGACGCAGCGGGGAAGTCGTTTGGGCTCGCACGTTGGTCAATCAGCGGGGTGAATGCGTTCAATCGGGCAAAATCGTAACGCTCGTCTCCAGCCATGCGTTCCTGCCCCGTTCACGGCCGGTTACCGCCGGCATGAAGCTGACCGAGTATCAAGCCAATAGTGCCAAGGCGGACGCGGTCAGCAGAGAGGGTTAAAGAGCTTGAGCTCTAGCCCAACCCGTAGCGTCAGCAGGGACCGCCCCATCCCAACCCGAATCCCAACCCGCAGAAGAGCACGGCCAGACCTAACGGTCTCACAGTGCCTTCTCCCACGGTTAAGCTTGTATCACGCAATAGGACGAGCTCTGCGACGAAGACTACGACGAGTACTCAGCCGAGAAGAACGACTTGCTATCGTTCACGGTAGGCTTGATCGTGCGTGCCCCTTCTTTCCAGTTGGCTGGGCAAACTTCACCATGTTGCTCGAAGTACTGGAGGGCTTGAACCATCCGCAACGTTTCGTCGACGCTTCGTCCAAGTGGCAAATCGTTGACAACTTCATGTCGCACGATACCCCCTTTGTCGATCAAGAACAGACCACGTAGAGCGACGGTCTCACCAATGAGCACGTCGTAATCGCGAGCGATTTGCTTGCTCAAGTCAGCTACGAGCGGATATGCGATACTTCCCAAACCACCTTGATCGCGCGGCGTATTGCGCCAGGCCAAGTGGCTGAAGTGGCTGTCGACGCTGACGCCGATCAACTGCACCCCGAGGCTCTTGAACTCACTCTCGCGATCCGAGAAAGCGATAATTTCGGTGGGGCAGACGAAGGTGAAGTCGAGGGGATAGAAGAACACGATGACGTGCTTTCCCTTGTAGTCGCTCAGGCTGATTTCCTTGAACGAGCCATCTTCCATCACCGCTTGAGCCTTGAAGTCGGGTGCGGGTTTCGTTACTAGTACGCTCATGTCGTGACTCCCAAATTAGGAATTAAAGGTGTTTGTCGAAAAAAGCAGCGGGCGAACTCGAAATGCCGGGGCCCTGAAGGAACGTCAATCGTGTATGTTTGTGTATGTTTAATGCCCATCGGCTGAATTTTTCAAAGCTGGCGGCTGGCGAAGTTTGCCCGCTACGTGGGTGTACTGAAGTATCCATAGATTAACACCCCGCCCAGAAGTTGACGAGTGTCCCTGACCGCACGTCGCTACTTGGATTCCTAGCTTGGGGCTTTCACTTCCACTTCAGATCCCCGATCGAGCCCTATTGCCGAGATTGCTGTGAAATGGCGATTGAACTCTTCACTGAACCCCGAGAAAAAGTATGCCACCCCCCGAACCGGACGCAACCCCCATCCCATTCAACGATTCGGTGACAACTGTCGACGAATTACGTCAGATGATGCGCGCGTTTGTGGTGGAACGGCAGTGGGAGAAGTTCCACAATGCGAAAAATCTGTCGATGTCGTTGGCCATCGAAGCGGGGGAGTTGATGGAACATTTTCAGTGGTTGACCACCGAACAAGTCGTCGCTGGCGAGGGTTTTGAACTGGCCGAGGTGGCCGAAGAACTCGCCGACGTCACCTGCTATGCCCTCTCGCTGGCCAACGCCCTGGGCTTGGACTTGTCGACTTCGATCGCCAACAAGATGGTCAAAAACCGCATTAAGTACCCAGCTGAATGAGCTCCACCGCTACAGGATTTCGAAAATCGCCTCAATCTCCACGGCGATGCCACCCGGCAGGGCGTTGGTTCCCAGGGCGCTGCGCGCCGCGATCCCTTGATCGGGTCCAAACACATCCGCGAAGACTTGACTGCAGCCGTTGATCACCGCTGGCTGTTGGTCGAAGGCCTCGGTGCAGCGGACCAGGCCGAGTACTTTAATCAGTCGTGAGACGCGATCGAGTGTGCCGAGGGCGAAACGGAGGGTGGCTAGCATGGCCAAGGCGGTTTGACGCGCGGCCGCTTGGCCTTCTTCCAACGTCATGCCGTCCCCCAATCGCCCGATGATCAACGTGCCATCGCTCTTGAGCGGGCCGTGTCCGGAAAGATAGGCCAGATTGCCAACCACCACCACCGGTTTGTACAACCCGATCGGTTTCGGAGCCGGCGGAAGCTCAAGTCCAAGTTTCGTCAAGCGTTCTTCGGCCGACATGCTGGTGAATCCTAGTTTTTGAAAGAAATAAATTTGCGATCCGGCAGTTAGTTTGCGATCCAGCAAAGCTGAAAGCCACGCACTATCGATCGACTCGGTCAATATATCGCGACTCGGGGCGCAGAACAATTGTCCTGCCGAGCGGGGTGGTCGCACGTGCGTTACGCGATACAAGCAGCTTGCTGAGAAAGCACCCCGCCTTGAACAAACGCCACGTAACGACGATGCTTTAGAGCTCGTAAAACTGACTCAAGCAGGCGGGAAACGGTATGGCTGGCGGACTTTTCGATTTAAGCAATGACGTCGCGGTGGTCATTGGCGGAACGGGCGGTTTGGGGGGCGCGATGGCGGATGCCCTGGCAGCCTGCGGCGCCCGCATCGCGGTGGTCGGGCGAAGTGCCGAACGAGGAGCGATCCGCGTGTCTGAAATCGAAGCCGCCGGTGGTCGAGCCATTTTCCAGTCGGCCGATGCCATGTGCCGCGATTCATTAAGCACCGCGCGGGATGCCATCCAAGCTGCTTTGGGGACCGTCACGGTGCTTGTCAATGCAGCCGGTGGAAATCGTCCCGAAGCGACCTTGCCGCCGGGGAGCGATTTCTGCAAATTGCCGCGCGAGGCCTGGAACGAAGTCTTCGATCTAAACCTAGTGGGTGGCGTGCTGTTGCCTTGCCAAGTGTTTGGAGAGTCGATGCTAGGGGCGGAGCGCGGGAGCATTATCAACATCGCCTCGATGTCGGGCATGATCCCACTCTCCCGCGTCGTGGCCTACTCGGCCGCCAAAGCCGCCGTGATCAACTTGACCCAGTTCCTCGCCCGAGAATGGGCAACCCGCGGTGTGCGAGTCAACGCGCTCAGCCCCGGCTTTTTCCCAGCAGAACAGAACCGTGCCTTGCTGTACAACGCCGACGGCAGCTTGTCGCCACGCGGCAGTCAAATCATCGGCCACACCCCCATGGGTCGCTTTGGCGATGCCAAGGAACTGGGCGGGGCCGCCTGCTGGCTTGCCTCACACGCAGCTGCTTCTTTTGTCACCGGCCAAAACATCGTGGTCGACGGCGGCTTCTCCTCAACAACGATCTAAACCACTAACAACTACTTACACCAAAGACACCACCTACCAAGCTGGGAATTCACATGGCTACTCTGAATATCAAACCAACCGCTGAGCTCGATTTCTTGTCACTTGGGGCCCTCGTGCATCGGCTTGATCCAGGCACAATCCCTTTTCGCAAAGCCAAGTCCTTTGAGGTGCATGTTTCCGGTGGCGAATACAACGTGGCGGCCAACTTGTCCGATTGCTTCGGCCTAAAGACCGGCGTCGCAACCGCCATGGTTGATTACGGGGTCGGTGAGATCATCCAACGCGCGGTTCGCGAAATGGGAGTCAAGCCGTTTTACAAGTGGTTCGAACACGATGGGGTGCGGGGACCCAACATCGCGACCGTCTACAGCGATCGAGGAGCTGGGGTGCGGGCGCCCGTGGTTTTTTACAATCGAGCCAACGAAGCAGGGGCGATGCTCAAGCCAGGCGACTTCGACTGGAAGTCGATTTTTGCCAGCGGAGTTAAGTGGTTCCACTCCGGCGGGATTTTCGCTGCCCTCTCACCTACAACCTCCGAATTGATTGTGGAAGGGATGCAAGCGGCCCAAGCAGCTGGCACCGTGACATCCTTTGATCTCAATTATCGCGCCAAGTTGTGGAAGACGATCGGCGATGAAGCGAAGGGGCAAGAGATGTGCCGCAAAATCGCCTCGCACTGCGATGTCTTGATCGGTAACGAAGAAGATCTGCAAAAGGGACTGGGGATGAAAGGGCAAGATGTCGAAAGCAAATCGACGTTGGATCCCGAACAATTCTTCAAGATGATCGAGCAAGTGGTGGAGAAATTCCCGAACGTGAAGTTGGTGGCCACCACCCTCCGCGAAGTGCATTCGACCAATCGACACGATTGGGCGGCAGTCGTCTGGTACAACGGCCAGCGGTATGTCAGCCCCACGCTGAAGCTCGATGTGATCTGTCGCATTGGGGGCGGCGATGGTTTTGCCTCCGGTCTGATTTACGGCATGTTGGCCGGTAAAGAACCGGAGCAAGCCCTACGGCTCGGCTGGGCTCACGGCGCGCTGCTGACCACATTTGTGGGTGATACGACGATGGCCAAGCTGCCAGAGGTCGAAGCGGTGGCTGCGGGCGGCTCCGCTCGCGTTCAACGCTAGACAATCGCGTTCACAACGATAGACAAATACCAAACGCGTTCAACGCTAGAAAAATATGGTACACCCCACCGCGACTCAACCCACCGTTTTGGCAATTGCAGCCCATCCAGACGACATCGAGTTCGTGATGGCGGGGACGCTGCTGGAACTGGCCGCACGCGGTTGGGGGATCCATTATTTCAACTTGGCCAACGGCTGTTGCGGCTCCAAGCAACTCAGCCGCGCGCAATGCGCGGCGGTGCGCTTGACCGAAGCTCAAACGGCGGCCGCCTTGATTCCCGCCACGTTCCATGCGCCGATCTGCAATGACCTAGAGGTCTTTTACAACCCCGAACTGCACGCAAGAGTGGCTGCGGTGGTGCGGCAAGTCAAGCCGACGATCGTCCTGACCCATGCCCTGAGCGATTACATGGAAGATCACCAGAACGCAGCGCGCTTGGCCGTGGGGGGGGCTTTCGTCAGGGGCATGCCCAACTTTGTGACGACGCCAGCGGTGCTCAGCTACGATGGGGAGGTGGCGGTCTACCATGCACAGCCGCATGGCAACCGCGATCCACTCGGAAACATGGTGATTCCGACCCACTTTGTCGATGTAACCCACCATCTGGCGACGAAACGGCGACTACTCTCCGCACATGCCAGCCAAGATCAATGGCTAGACGAAACACAACAACTCAGCTCCTATCTCACCACCATGGAAGAGCTGAACCGCGAAGTGGGCGGACTGAGCGGTCGTTTTGAGCTGGCCGAGGGTTGGCGGCAGCACATTCACTTGGGGCTTTCCTCACCGGGCTTTGACCCGCTCCAAGCAACTCTATCCGACAGCCTGCTCCGGACTACCCGGTAGCGTAGAATGAAGGGAAGCTTGTTGCACCTCGCATTAACGGGTACCTTGAGCACATTGGCGAGGTGAGTCACTCTACGAAACTAAGGAATTGGCCCTATGGCACGTGTGTCGAAAAAACTCGGGTTCGCCTCATGCGTCGCGATGGTCGTCGCGATATCCGTCTCGCGCTCGCTCTCCGCACAAGAAACGACGCTGGTCGCCCCGGCCGACGAGCCAGCGGTGGTTCTAGCGGTCGATGCGACCTCGGAAAAAGATGCGACCTCGGAAAAAATTGGCAAGAAGACCAAGAAGCCCAAACCGCCCGAGTTCGTGCGAGTGCACAAGGTCGACAAGCAACTGCAAGCCTTACAAACAGCTTCGGTTACCTATCGCAAGCCAGGGGACGACGCAGGGGTGGAAGTCACCCTGATCGGTGCCGTGCACATTGGCGAACCGACCTACTACAGTCGGCTCAACCAGATGTTCATGGGCTTCGATGCGTTGCTTTACGAATTGGTCGCCGATCCGGAGCAGGGGCTTCCCGATCCGGAAGAACGGGGAGTCAGTCCGATCAGCTCGATTCAGGTTGGCATGAAGGACGCGCTCGAGCTCGCTTTTCAGTTGGATGAGATCGACTACAAAGCCGAGAACTTTGTGCATGCCGACATGACCCCCGAAGAGTTCTTCACGACGATGGAGACGCGCAAGGAAGGGATGCTGCAATTGCTTTTCCGTTCCATGGGTGCCGGCTTGGCCATGCAGAGCTCTGGAAAAAGCAGTGATCTCGATCTCATCTCGGCCCTGATGTCCAAGAACCGCGGCCGCGCCCTGCGTCGCTCCCTGGCAGAACAAATGGGATCCATGGATGGCCAAATGGCAGCGATCACCGGCGAAGATGGCAAGAGCACGCTGATCACCGAACGCAATGCCAAAGCATTTCAAGTCATGGATCGCGAGATCGAAAGTGGCAAAAAGAAGCTGGGGATTTTTTACGGCGCAGGCCATTTGAAAGACATGCACAAAACGCTGGTTGAAGATTACGGCATGCAGCCGGTGAAAACTGAGTGGCTTGATGCATGGGATCTCAAATAAGCCGGCAACCGCGGGCTCTTCTCTCTTGCCGATGCCTGGTGCAGTTTGAATCGCATGTCAACGTTCCCACGATTCCTCGCAAGCGTTTACCTGCTCGGCAGCCTGTGGAACACAACCCCAGCCGCCGCGCAGCCGCCGGTTGGCGACGCTCCGGCATCTGAAACCCAATCGGGCGGAAACACGGTCAACCAAGACAAAGCGGTCAACGAAGATAACGCGGTCGCCGACCGCAACCCGGATAACGAGGATCGCGTGACGCTGCGTCCAGCCGCGACTAAAGACACGGCATCTTGGATGCAGTCACGATCCATTGAGTTGCGTGGCCGCGTGCAGACCTTTGACCGCGCCACGTTGACGCTCCTTGCCTCCGACGGCAGCCAGCGGTCGATCGATAGCTTAGAGGTCCAAGCGGTTCGTTTTCAGTGGAGCAATGCGGAGGTTACGGCCGCCTTGGAACTGTTCGCGCAGCGGAACTACCGCGAGTCGATCACGGCCTTGAACGAAGCACGGAAGACGAACACGCCGCGTTGGCAACAACAATTCGTGATCGGGCATATCATTCAAGCCGCACTCGCAATGGGCAATACGCGAACCGCTGGCATCCTATTCCTGGATCTTGCAGCCAGCCAACCACCTCCGTTGCTGTACGCCGACATGCCTCTGTGCTGGACGGTCCAAGATGTGGACAAGCCTACAATGGATTCGGCCAAACAATGGCTGGCAAGCGAGGCTGAAGATGCCAAATTGCTCGGCGCCAGTTGGTTGCTGCTCGGACCCGAGCGCGAGCTGGCGAGCAAAGTACTTTCGCAGTTGCAATCTTCCAAGAACCCGCTGGTCGCCGAATTGGCGGCCGCTCAAGCTTGGCGCCTGGTGGCACCACCTGCAACGCTCAAACAGTTGGACGCTTGGTTGGCCTTCCGCGATCGGATGCTACAGCCGCTGCAACTGGGGCCCACCGAGTTCTTGGCCGATCGCTTGCAGCGCGTCGGCGAGACCGATTTAGCGCTGGAGCAGTGGATGCGGATTGCCACGCTGCATGCGGACCGTTACGATCGCACGCGCAAGGCGCTAAGCGCCGCTGCAGCCAGCCTAACGCGGGCGGGTCGGACGAAGGAAGCCACGAAGATTGAGACATGGATCGAGGAACTGGAAGGCCAATGAATCATTTACCCGGTCAGCTCTTAAAATGCCTGTGGTTCGCAGCAACGCTGTTGCTCTTGACCAGCACGGCGGCCGCGCAGCCCCCCACTGCCGAGTCAACCGCCGCGACAACGGTCGAAGTCCGCGGATTTCTGGATATCTTGTTCAGTGGTGGCTGGATCGGTATCACGATCGTCTTGACGCTGATGCTGTTGTCGCTCGTGGCGGTCTATCTGATTGTCGAGCAGACGCTGATTCTGAGAAAGCGCGAAGTGATGCCAACGGGACTGGCCGACGAAGTGCGGCAACTTCTTTCGCAAGGTCGATTGCCCGAGGCGGAGGCTGCCTGTCGCAAGCAACCGAGCCCACTGGCCTTCGTATTGATCAGTGGGTTGTCCGAGATCGATTTCGGTTGGCAGTCGATGGAGAAAGCTATGGAAGATGCGGTGGCTGAGCAGGCGGCCAAGCTGTACCGCAAGATCGAGTACCTGTCCGTGATCGGTAACTTGGCCCCCATGTGCGGCTTGTTGGGCACGGTAACCGGAATGATCTTCGCCTTTCAACAAGTGGCCATTTCGCAGGGGATGGCCGGAGCTGGAGATCTCGCCGAAGGGATTTACTCGGCGCTGGTCACGACGGTGGCTGGCTTGGTCGTGGCCATCCCATCGCTGGGCGCTTTCGCTGTCTTCCGTAATCGCATCGATCAACTGATCGCCGAGACCGCTTATGTCTCACAACATGTGTTTGCACCGGTGCGGCGTCGCGCGTCCAAAGTAGCCGCGCCGCGTCCAACGCTTCCGCCAACACCGCCGCGCACTTAATGGCGGTTGCTCTTCGTTCAACGGGTGTACCTCGCTTGGGAGCAGCATGAACATGAAAAGTCCGCAACTACTGGCCAGCGGCGGGACATTGATCAACATGACCCCCATGATCGACGTGGTCTTCTTGTTGATCATCTTTTTCTTAGTCTCAAGCCACATGGCCAAACAAGAAAACAACGTCCAGCTGGACTTGCCCAAGGCCCAATCGGGGCTGGCGGACGTGACAGAACGGGACACCTTGGTGGTCAATATCCTGGCAACCGGCGGATGGCGGATCGCCGGGATCGATGTCGACCAGCAGGGTTTGAGCAACGCCCTGCG
The DNA here is from genome assembly GCA_041751975.1 of Pirellulaceae bacterium. Classification (GTDB taxonomy): domain Bacteria; phylum Planctomycetota; class Planctomycetia; order Pirellulales; family Pirellulaceae; genus Aureliella. The sequence continues at coordinate 47,816 of JBGSHW010000084.1, read as the reverse complement.
CCGTGGTCAGATGACAGCCGGCGAACCGCTGCAGCTGAAAATCCGCACGGATAAAACGGTCCCTTACGAGAGAATTGAACCCCTCCTGAGAACCGCCAGCGAACTGGGGATCGGCGATATCGTCTTCTCGGTTTACGAGGAGCGGCAGCGATGAGAACCGAATACGCGCTCAGCACTCGCGGGCGGCGAGGTAGCCAGCGACCACGGCGACCGATTGAAATCATGATGACCCCGATGATCGACGTGATCTTTCTGTTGCTGGTCTTTTTCCTGGCAACGAGCAGTTTCCAGATCGTCGAACAGTTGATGCCGAGCAATGTATCCAAGTTGAGTCCAGCCGCAGGCGCCAGCGAATCGCCACCACCCGAGCCGAGCGACGATGTGCTGGAGCAAGTAGTCGTTAAGTTGGAATACGCCGAGTCGGGCGCCATTGCGAAACTGAACGGCGTTGCCTTGGTGCAGTTGGCAGATCTGCGGCAACGCTTGTTAACGATGAGTGGAGTGCGCGCGAATGTACCGGTCATCATCGATCCCGAGCCGTTGGTGCAAGCCGCCGATGTTGTTACCGTTTACGATTGGGCGCGTCAGGCTGGTTTAACGCGCGTCTACTTGGCGACGCGCAAGCCGTAAGGGATCAAACCCGTTCACACTATGAGAAATGAAGCGATGTCTACTCCAGTTGGCCTCACCGCGCCTTATGAGCCTTCTAACCGCGAAGCACCGCCGCGGCTTGCATCGATCGACACCTATCGCGGGCTGGTCATGTTCTTGATGCTGGCGGAGGTACTGGAGTTGATGAGCCTGAGCGCGGCGTTTCCGTCGAGTTCCATCGCTCAATGGTTGGCTTTTCATACCACGCATGTCGCCTGGGTCGGCTGTTCACTGCATGACATGATTCAACCCAGCTTTACCTTTTTGGTGGGTGTGTCGCTCCCTTTTTCGCTGGCCGCACGACGCGCTACCGGTGCAACGTGGTCTCAGTTGGCGACACACGCACTGTGGCGAAGTATCCTGCTGATCGTGCTCGGTGTGCTGCTGCGGAGTTTAGGAAAAGAACAAACGAACTTTTACTTTGTCGATACGCTCACGCAAATTGGTCTGGGCTATTTTCTGTTGTTCTGCCTCGCACAATTCAGTTGGAAACGCCAGATTGCAGCTCTGTTTGTGATACTGGTGGGCTATTGGGGACTATTCGCTCTATGGCCACTACCCACTGCAGACTTCGATTATCGGACAGTGAATGTACCTGCCGATTGGCCTCAGTTCTTGAACGGCTTTGCAGCGCATTGGAACATCGGTACCAATCCAGCTCATCAATTTGAAGTATGGTTGATGAGTCTATTCGCGCAGGAAGAGGGCTACGTTGCAGCCCGCGGTGGCTATTCGACACTCAGCTTCATTCCCACTTTGGCGACGATGCTCCTCGGCGGTTTGGCAGGGCTGGTGTTGCAACGACCGCAGAGTGTCAATCGTAAGTTACTGAGCTTACTGCTCCCCGGTGCGGCCCTGCTGGCGGTCGGCTGGGGACTAGGTGAGGTGGGCGTTTGCCCCGTGGTGAAACGGATTTGGACACCCTCCTGGGTACTCGTCAGTGGCGGCCTGTGCTGGCTGGTGCTGGGTGGCTTGCACTTGATTTGCGACGTGCGGGGCTGGCGGATGTGGGCCTGGCCACTGCTAGTGATCGGAGCCAACTCGATTGTGGCCTATGTCATGAGCTGGACGATGGAGAAACCCATACGAGCGTTTTTGGAGCGACATTTGGGGGAAGGGACCTTTTCGATCGCAGGTGAGGCGTGGCATCCGGTTCTGCTCGGTTCGTCTATTCTCCTGGTGATGTGGTTGATATTATTATGGCTCTATCGGCAGCGTATTTTTGTACGCATCTAATCTTCTCTTCTCTGCCCTGACGTTTTGGAATTCGATGGATCAGCCTGCCGACAATATCGCTGATCGCTACCAATTGCAGTTGGGGGAGTCTTGGTCAACCTGGTTTCGCGAGGTGGCTCCGCACCTGTCGTTTCCAGGAGCTTTTCAGTCCCCTGTCTCGACCACGCGACTGCTCAGGGACGCTCCCGACGTGATTTGGCCTGGCTTCATGCTCCCCGATACCTTACCGATCATTGGCAACGAGTACGGTGACTGGATCTGCGCGCGCGTCACAGCGGCCGGTGGATTGGGTGAGTTGATTCACTGGTACCACGGTGGTGGTGATTGGATTCCTGTGGGGGAAAACATGGAACAAGCCCTGCTACACGACGTAGTGGACCAGTACCGTCCCCTGCGGCAGCAAATGTTGCGCGGCGCCTTTGAAACTTTGGAGCCGGATCATCTGCATGGGGTATCGGACAAGCTTGAGAATCCACAGTTCCAAGATTGGCTCGTCGATGGCTTGGCACAGCATGACTCACTAGCGCGTGACTCCAGTGCGGTGACAGCCAGTGCATCACTGGTATCTAAGGACAGAGCCCAAGCCGAATCGACCTTGGCGGAGATCTTCAGGAGTCTGCAGCAAGGTCGCTACTCGGACGCCTTGCACCTGATGCTGGCCCACGGCTGGGCCTCGGCGGCGACGGCCTGCGATCTGGTAGAGGAGGCGTTGCAATTTCCGCGGGCGCAGATCGCTTTGGACTCTCAAGCGAGCTTGCCAGCCAGCGATGCCAATGCATTTGCCCGTTGGCTATTCGACTCCGCATCCTTTCCAGCGCCAGCGTATCTTTCACAGGCAGCCAGTTCACTGCCCGCTCAAGATTGGGAGCTTGCTAAATCAACGTGCCAAGCGGTCATGCTCGAGCGGCAAGACTTGGGGTGGGCAAGCGATATCTTAGGCTGGTGCCATCAGCGCGTTGGCGAGCTTACCCATGCAATTGAAATCTACCGCGCCGGTTGCTTAGCCTCCTCGTTCTCCAATCAAGCTGTGCGGCTGCGGACTCACTGGTTCAATCAACAGCATGGAAAGTTCTCGACGTCGCAACTCGCGGAATTGTCGGCAGAGCATTCTTCCCTGGTCGCTCAAGACCCTTACATGCGCATCGTCTGCCAAGCCTCCGATGGCAAGCTGCTCGAACGGGTGCAAGCCTTTTGGCAAGGGAGCGGTGACCAGCAGATGCGTGACGGAGATGCCGCGGCCGCTTATGCGAGCTACTATCGCGCCGGTTGGGACCTGGGTGCTCCGCAACTGGAGGATTATCACCACATCCTGCGCTCGCTCGCTCAGGCGGCCGTAGCCGCGGGTTGGTCGGCCCGCGCGCAAGTTGCCCGCGCGCACCTGCGTTGCCTGGAAGTGAGAACCAAGAGCGGTGGTTAGTCCGAGCCGCTGAAGTGGCAGAACAAAAGAGATGAAAGTTGGGTACAATGAAGGGCCCTGAGGTGGGCAAGCCAACGCCCCCGCATCCCCCCAACCACGACTCTTGGAGAAACCCCATGCCCACACTTACGAGCGTTGAATTGTTGCCAGAGGTCGCTTCCTTTCTTGAGCAGCACACGTTTGCGAGCATCGTCGGGGGCAAACCCTTCCCCGCCTCCAGTGGTGAGCGGATCGCGGTACTTGATCCGGGCTCCGGTGAAAAGATTGCCCAGATCGACGAGCTCAATGCGAACGAAGTGCAACAGGTGGTAGCGACGGCCCAAGCAGCCTTTCCGGCTTGGTCGCGGCTCCCGGTCAACGAGCGCGGCGCGTTGCTGCAGCGACTCGCCGACGCCGTCGAGCGACACAAAGCGATCATCGCCCAAATCGAAGCGCTGGATGCGGGCAAGATTGAGTCCCAGGCGCAAGGCGATGTACAAAACTTTGTCGATACGCTGCGATACTTTGTCAACATGGCGCAGCATTTCAATCCGCGAACGACCCTGGCTGTGGCTGGACATGAAGCGTGGACCTATCGTCAACCGTGGGGCCCGTGCGCGTTTATCTTCCCCTGGAACTTTCCGTTTTTATTGATCGGCTGGGGTATCTCCCCCGCCTTGGTTGCCGGCAATACGGTAGTGATTAAGCCCGCCGAAGACACGCCGCTGTCGGCAATTTACTTGGCGAGACTGGCCGCCGAAGTGGGCATTCCCGACGGTGTAATCAATGTCATCACCGGCCGCGGCGCTACCACGGGGGCCGCCTTGTCGGCTAATCCAAACATTCGACGCATGAGCTTTACCGGATCGCCCGAAGTGGGTCGTCTGGTGGCTGAAGCCTGTGGTCGCAACTTGGTACCTGTCAAATTGGAGTTGGGGGGCAAAGGGGCCGCCGTGGTGTTCGAGGATGTCGACGTTGTCAGAACCGCTAAGAAGCTAGTTGACGCAATTACGTTCCACAGCGGTCAAGTCTGCTGCGATGCCACGCGTTGGCTGGTGCACGAATCTATCTACGATGAATTTGTAGCGCTGTGTGTCGAGGGTTTGAAGAAGGTCCGCATTGGGCATCAACTCGACCCGAACACGCAGATGGGCCCGGTGGTCAACGCCAAACAACGTCAGCGCGTCATTGGCTATTTGGAGAAAGGGCAAGCGGCTGGGGCTACATGTGTGCTCGCAGGAGGCTTGGCAACCGTCGAGGGCTACGAGGGGCAGTACGTGAAGCCAGCTCTCTTGGCTGGCTCGCTCGATAACGTAGCGGCCCGCGAAGAGATCTTTGGACCAGTGGCTTTCTTGGCCAAGTTCAAGAGCGAACAAGAGGCTATTCATATGGCTAATCAAACCGACTATGGTTTGGCAAATAGTGTCTGGACCGAGGACCTCAGCCGGGCTGCGCGGGTGGCTGAGTCGATGGTCGCGGGCAACAGCTGGATCAATGCGCACAATGTTTTCGCCCATGGAGTCCCTTACGGTGGCATCAACAAGAGCGGCATGGGAGGTGGTGTGTTGTCGGTCGAGACGCTACTCGACTACTATCGCAGTACCTCGGTCGTGCGTCCACTCGGCTGAGCGACAGTGCAGCGGATACGATGTGCGGTGGTGGCCTTTTTCCGCGTTATGAACTCCCTTCGGATATTGCAATATGTTACGCCCCTTGGTTCATCCGCGCGATGAGATTATCCACACGATGGAGCGCATTTATCGTTATCGGATGACGACCACCTCCGGCGGCAACCTTTCCATTCGTGATCCACACGGCGATGTGTGGATCACACCGGCCAGGGTCGATAAAGGTAGTTTGAATCGCCGGGACATTGTTCGCGTCAGCCCCGATGGAGTCAGCCATGGCTTGCATCCGGCCTCGTCGGAGTTTCCGTTTCATCAAGCCATCTACACGGCCCGACCCGACATCCGCGCGATCGTGCACGCCCATCCTGTTGCCTTGGTCGCGTTCAGTATCTGCCGGCAAGTCCCCAACACGCGGTTGTTTCATCAAGCCCATGCGGTGTGCGGTGGCTTGGGCTTTGCCCCTTACGCTTTGCCTGGCAGCCGACAGCTTGGCGAAAATATCGCCCAGACATTTCTGCAGGGTTGCGACAGTGTTATTCTTGAGAACCACGGCGTGGTGGTCGGGGGCGAAGCGTTGGCCTCTGCCTTCGAGCGATTCGAAGCGTTTGAGTTCGCGGGCAAGACGTTGATCAAAGCGAGTCGCTTGGGAGAAGTGCGATACCTCACGGACGCCCAACTTCAGCAAGCCGCCGGTCGCAGCGTCGATCTTGAATCGTTCACCCCCGCAAACGCTACGGCCATGGAACAGGAATTGCGACGGCAATTGTGCGAGTTCATCCGGCGTGGCTGTCGGCAACGGCTGTTGATCAGTACCGAAGGAAGTTACTCCGCAAGGGTAGATAACGATTCGTTCTTGATCACCCCAACGCAAAAAGATCGTGAGTCCCTGGTGCTCGAGGATTTGGTGTTGATCAACTGCGGTCAACGCGAGGCAGGGAAAAAGGCAAGTCGTGCGGTGCTCGCCCATCAAGCCCTCTATCGTCGTCATCCTGCAGTCCAAGCGATTGTCTTTGCTCATCCGGTCAATGCGACCGCCTTCAGCGTGACCCACTCGGTCCTCGATGCACGGACGATTCCGGAGAGTTACGTATTCCTGCGAAACGTGCAGCATGTGCCCTATGGTGTCCAGTATCAAGCCGATGGGAGCATCGCCGAGTTCGTCACGGCCGCCTCGGCAGCCATCCTCGAAAATGACGGAGTGCTGGTGACTGGCACGAGCGTGCTCGATAGCTTCGATCGACTCGAAGTGCTCGAGTCTACCGCCGAGGCGATCATCAACGCCCGTTCACTGGGGGAGGTCTCCGCCATGCCCGCCGAAGCGTTGGAAGAACTGCGGCAAGCTTTCAACCTGTAGCGTTCGGCCTCATTGCAAAGCTCATCTCACTCGGCCCGCAAGCCGCTCAACACCGACTGCCGTGTTGCCACGCGAACAGCCAGGCTGGCCGCCAAAAAACCAGCCACCAAAACGGCCAGGAGCATCAGCAGTGGATTGAATACACTGAGCTGCGGACCGGTTTCGATGACGTACGGAACCAGCGCGACCGCAGCACACAAAACGCCGATGCTCAACCCGCCACCCAGCAGCAGCGCGGTTTCAAGAGTTAACAACTTGGCAAGCCGAGCGTTCGAAAAGCCGACCGCTTGCATCAATGCCAGTTCCCGCCGTCGCTCAACGACGCTACGAATTTGCACAGCCACCAAGCCAAACGTCCCGAGTAGCAGACCGAGAGCCCCCAGCGATTGGAAGGCGCTGATGTAGGTGTTCTGCACCCCTAGCAGACGCTCGAGCACCGTCACACTCGACGTGACATCCAGCCCCACATCCCCCCAACCCTTTTCCAGGATGCCCGCCACGGAGTCGGCTGTTGCTGGGGTTGGTGAGCGGTCGCTGCGGATCAGGAAAAAGCTATAGCCGCTGATTTTCGGAAAGAGCCTTTCGAAATTTTCTTCGTCGATCAGCAGTTTGCCTTGCAAAACACTATTTGAAAGTAGACCAACCGTGCGGAAGTAAAGGTCTTGCCCCTCGATGTTGACCTTGATCAACGCCCCCAGGCTGGCCCCTTGCTTTAAGCTCCAGGCTGCCGTGTTTTGATCGAGCACCACGGGGATCGGATTACTTTCATCGCCGCTCCCCGCTCGGGCCAGTGCCGCCCAAGGTCGCTCGGGATCTTCCGTCGCTGTCCATTCAAATTGTGGAGAGTTGGGAGATAATTCGTAGAGCTCTTGCAAGGCAAGTGACAAACCCAGGATCGTGGGGAGTGAAACTTGAAACAGATTATTGCAACTCGCATCTTCACCGCCTCGGGCGCGCATGGGAACAATCGAAGCCCCCCGCAGTCCCTCCGCAGCATCCGCCCCAATCATTTCGGCGCGATCAGCGGCAGAGGCCATGTTGCGGAAGATCGGCTGCGAACTTTTGGCCAAGAGATCAAAGCCACCGTAGCCACGTTCAGTGGGGCTTACTTGGAATACGCCCATCGAAGCGATCAAGAAACTGGCTACAGACAGCAGCCCCAACGCTAAAGCACTCCGCACTGGATTGCGACAGATCGCACGCCAAGCCAACTGCCATAAGCTACCATATTCAGGCTCTTTGCGATGCTTGGCACCGGTACCAAGCCACTGCCACAGCGCAATCAGTGCGGCGGCGAGCAGGAGCATGCCGCTGCCAAAAAAAGATCCAGCCCGGGCCATGCCCGTTTGCCCCAAACCCGCTATCACCAGACCCACGGCAGCGAAACCGATAACAACTACTGCGCCTAGCCAGGCAGGCTTCAGCTTTTGGTGGCCATAAGCGGTCTCACCGTCGTCGCCGTGCAACATGGCTAGCGGTTGCGCACGGCGCAAGCGGTGCAGCGAAACATAAATCGTCAGCAGGCTGGTCAGCATGCCAGCCACCGCTCCCATCAGTAGGCTCTGCCAAGTGAATGCAAACGAGAGAAAGGGGGCGGAGATCGCTCCCACCCACCACGTCTCGAGCCCAGCAATCATCAAGCGGGCATAGGCCAAGCCGAGGGCAATACCCACAATCGCCCCCGCTCCGGACACCAGGACAAGCTCTCGGAGCAACAAGCTCCGCATGTGCGTGTCGGTAAAGCCGTGAGCCATCAATGTCCCAATTTGTTGCGTACGTTGCTGTAGGCCTAGTTTAAATAGCAGGGCGACCAGCAACAAAGCCGCCACGATGACAAAAAAGCTGAGCGACAAGAACAACATATCAAAGGGAGTGGTACCCGAAGCGGCCTGCAACTGCGCACTGCGAACCGGCGAAAACAACAAACCGTGCTGGCTCATCGTGGGCAGCAGCGCCTCCTCAATCTCACTCCGCAACCGCTGCGCATCGAGACCCTTTGTGGCCGACCAGCGCAAGGCGGTTGTTTGACCAAAGCGACTACCGAACATCTGCATCGAGGCCGCTTGACGATAAGGCAAGAAAATCTTGGGAGTCAATCGATGATTATTCCAATAGGCATCATCGGTCGGCAAAATTTTGTCTTCAAGCTCTAGTTTGAATGGCAGATCCCAGTTGGAGATGGAATCTTGATCGGTAACACCTGGCACATGCGGCGTTAGATTGGGATCATTGTAAAGCGTCGGTGGATTGGCGAAGGCTGCAGCCCGCGTTCGTCGGTACGGACCCTCGGGTTCCGTGAGCGGGACCACACCTGCAACAAACAGTTGCACCCATTTCTCCACCTCGCGTCCGTCGGCCGTTTCAGGCTCGTAGAAACGGAGCTGCAGCCATTCACCCGGTTTTATATCGAGTTGCTCCGCCAACCACGTGTTGACCCAACAATAGGGCGCTCGATATTCGGGGGGGGCCGTCGAATACTTGTCTAGCTCCTGTTGGAAGGTACCATCGACTCCGACGATGATTGAGTAAGGAACCTCGCGACCGATAACCGTCTGCGGCGAGCTAGGACGCACGATAACGGACGGGCCAGATACCATGGGAAGGTTGCGGCCCGAGGAGGACGAGGAGGTGCCTGTCGAAAAAGCACTTGGCATTTTCAGAGAATGACTCATGACGGCATCGTCACCCGCAAACTCGTCTTCAACTACTGGAAGGGCTCCCTCGCGATCAAACTTGGAGATCGAATTCGCCAAGTAGGTAATCAGCCTCGATGGCAAATCCCCCGCAACTTTATTGAAGACGGCGTTGCTGGTTGCGTTGTCCATGATCAACTCTTCCGAAGAGAGTTGAAAGTAATCGTAAATGACTTGGGGAGGAGGGCCTTCAGCGTCATCGCTGGCATCGCCACCACGCGCACCCGCTGCGACAGCGGCCGCTGCGACAGCCTCTCCATCGATTTCAGGATCTGGAAAAACGCGGCGATGCCTTTCAAACCGCAGTCCATACTCCTCAATTTTCGGACGCAATTGTTTGTTCAACGCAGCGCAGAGGCTCAGTCCTGAACCGCCAGCTGTCTGGGAGGGGGAGGTTGAGAACAACAAGACCGCGTTCATCTTCGATTCGCAATCGAGGATATCTTGTACCGTTGACAGGGAGGCAAACACATTGTGCGGTACGGCTTGCCCTGAAACAAAGCCAATCCCGCCGATCCCTGTGTCAGCGACGATGGCTCTCACCTTTTGCCGCGGCAAACTGATGGAGGTTTGGTCGCGTCGGCCAAGTGGATTATCGGCCGGTATGCCACTTGCTTCCGTTAGCCTCAACGTGATTTCATCGCCGACTTGAACATTCAGCTCCTTGGCCAAAGCTGCATTCAGCACCACTTCGTCCTCGGACATGGTCGTACCAAACAACGCACTTTGGTCGGCTTGTAGGTGCTCTAGGAAACGCTCGTCCACAGCTAACATTTGCACCTGGGACGCTCGCTGGATTTGGCCATCACGATTGCTCTCGGCCGTTGAACTCGAGAGCAAGATGAGCGGAGCTAACGTGACTTCCCCCTTGTGCCCGATGCTTTCGGGAAGCGATTGCACGTCGATGGCGTCAAGCAAATGAGGATTGAAGAAGGTCCGTGCATGTAGCAGGCATTCGACGTTGGCCAACCGGTCGACCACGAGCCCATGCAAGCTCCCGCGGACACTATCGCCCACGACCAAAGCCCCGACGATCACCGCCGTTGCTGCCGCAATCCCAAGCCCCACGGCTAAATGGGTTCGCCAAAAGAAGCGGAGCGAGCGGTGGATCAGGGTCCAGGTGGAGAGCGGACGCGGTGCGGCAGGCATCTTCAACCAGCTCCTGATAGGAATGGTGCGCGAAAAGGTGAAATTACAAACAAGCCACAGTTTGAGCGATGACTAGGAAGTGACAACAAGTCGATGGTCCTCAAGCAACAGTGTCTTGGCAGCTTGCCGAGCCAGCCAATCGCTGTGGGTCACGACAATCAACATCGCACCCTCGCGGGGCGGCAAGTCAAACAGCAACTCGGCGATCTTGCGCGTGTTCTCGGAATCCAAGTTGCCTGTCGGCTCATCGGCCAGCAGCAATTTGGGGCGATTGAGCAAAGCCCGCGCCACCGCAACCCGTTGCCTTTCCCCACCGCTGAGCGCTCCCGGCAAATGCTCGCGGCGATCGCTTAAGCCAACTCGCTCGATCAACTCCATGGCTCGGCTAACCTGCTCGGCCGTGACCGATTTTTCGGCTAAAGCAGGCAACAAGACGTTTTCTGTCACGCTCAGCTGCGGCAGAAGGTGGTGGTCCTGAAACACGAAGCCAATATTGCGGCTCCGAAACCGTGCGAGCTCTCGAGAGGCAAGCGAAAATGGATCTACGTCGTCAAGCAAAACTTCCCCCGAAGTCGGCTTGTCGAGCGTCCCGAGAATGTACAGCAGTGTTGATTTCCCGCAGCCGCTAGGACCAACGATCGCCAGGTTCTCACCCGCGCTCATGGTCAATTCAACGTTATCCAACACCCGCAACGTTTCCGCAGCAGAGATGAAATCCCGACACAAATTGTGCACAACCAGTTTTGACATGCAGCATTTCCACTAAGCAAGCGGCCGGTTGACTGTCCTTAACCCGACGCGTGAGCGAGGGACTGTTGTGCCCCACCCCGGCCCTGATCGGCCAACCCTCCCCGCGGGAATTCAAGCAAAATGCTTGAATTCCCGCAGGGAGGGAAAGTTGCGCGGCAAACCTTAGCAATAACGCCATGACCTCCGCTCTAGCGCAGCAGACCTTGGCGATAACGCTGTATCCCCGAGAAAACTTGGCGAACTGCTACGCCGCTGGCACCTTCTCTATTCAACCCGGCGCGCAAGAGATTGTCAACGCGGCTGCGCAGGCCTCATGCAACAACGGCATGGAGCGGATGCCGTTTAGGCGTACTGCACTTCGGCAATCTTGAACAACGTTTCAACGATGGTGAAGCCAAAGCGTTGGTAAAGCCGAATAGCGGAGGTGTTCTGCACCGTGACCTCCAGATGCACAAAGCGGCAGCCGACGCTGCGGAAGCCCTCGAGCGAGGCCCGCAGCAGCGCGCCTCCCAACCCCATATCGCGGCACTCGGGGTGGACACCAATGTTCTGAATGGCACCCTCACGTGGCGACGCTAACAGCCCCTGGATGGTCCCGCAGACTTGTTCGCGCCCACCGAAGTCGCTGGTACGAACGGCTAGCCAAGTTGCTGCGGGTACAAAGTCTTTTCGCTGAGCGATCTCGCGCATCAACTGGCGACAACCATCCTGTTCGGCCAGACAGGGAAAGACATGCGCATCGATCTCCGAGCGAAAACTCTGATGCTTGATGTCCGCGTGACGATTAATCAACTGCGGCGACCAGGGGAGAAGTTCAAAGCCCCCCGGTATCCGCAGCGTCGCTAACTCACTCGGCATCCGCTCGAGCTTGAGTTCCATGCGGTAGCGTTTGAAATAAGTGACGGCCATGAGTTGTCGCTTGCAGGAACAGTTCGAAGATTTTTCTGCTCGGGATCAATCGGTCAACAAAGTGCAGCTCAAAAGTTCAGCTCTCGGGAGCAACTTTACACTCCCCCGTCGTGTGCGTCAAACTTTCAAGGGCGACGTTGGCGAACCGCTTCATAAAGTGTCACTGCGGTGCTGATCGAAACGTTGAGACTATCCATGCGGGCACTCATCGGAATCTGAAACGCGTGCACTTGCTCCTGCCGCCAATCGTCTCCCAGCCCCTGAGACTCACTCCCGAAGATTACCGCACAGCCACCGGTAAAGTCACAATCCCAAAGCGAACTTGAGCCATCGACCCGCGCGGCCCACATCTTCAGCCCCAGCGTTTGGGCGAAATCGAGCAACTCTTCGACCGACGCAATTGCCATCGGAAGCGTGAAAACTGCACCGCGACTTGAGCGAATCGTATTGGGATTAAAAACTTCACAAACTGGATCGGTGAGGATCACAGCATCCACACCGGACGCGGCGGACGTGCGCAGGCAAGCACCCAAGTTGCCCGGTTTTTCAGTTCGGTCGAGCACCAGCACCCACGACGCGGGGGATAGTTTTAGCTGGCTGAGCGGCAGGGCAGGGGTGCGGGCCACCGCCACCGGAGCCGCTCCGCGTTCACCGTAACTGAGTTTTTCCAGCACGGCTCGCGTTACCGACTGGAACGGTGCCGCGGACCGCTGAAGCTCTGCAGGCAGCTTCTCGCCAGCTTCCACGAACACGACAGATACCTCGTAGCCCGCCGCAATCGCTCGAGCAATTTCAGCATTGCCATCAATCAAAAACTCGCTCGCCTTACGCCGGCCACGCGCATCGCGCAGCCTTACAGCGGATTTGATTGTCGGATTCTGCAGACTACTGATGACCAGGGGGGCGGAGGCGGAATCCATGCGATCTCGCTTGAATAAAGAACAGAATGTCGATCATTAGAACCAGCAACTGCTACCTCGCCACCGTTCTCTGGCTAATCGTTACGATCGTTACATGCGGCATCCAAAGGCTCGTTCCTGACACAGTTTACCTAGTGGGAACGCCACAATGTTTCGATTTTAACTCCCTGCGTGGATCACTTCCTCGCTGTAAAGGCCAAAGTGACGACAAGTTGGAATTGGGGAAACCATTATGGACGCGGATCTAGCCACCATTAATCCTTACTTGCAACAAGAGGTCCTGACCGCATCACCCATTCGTTTGCGTTGGTTGCTCGTCAATCGGGCCAAAGACTTGACGGTTATGATCGGTCAGATGTGGCAGGCGGGTGAAGAAGGACAGGCTTTGCAGTGGATTATTCGCTTGCGCGACATCCTCGGTGAACTCCTGGAAGGGGTGAAGGACCCCGCCAATCCGGTAAGCAAAGAGGTTTCTGATTTCTACGTCTTCCTACTGCAAATGCTAGCAGAGGTGGAACAAAACCGGTCCATCCCACGACTTCGAACCTTAGAAGAACTGCTCGCCTACGAAGCGGACACTTGGCAAATGGTGCTTGAAAAGCAAGCCCGAGAACTGGCAGGGGCTGGTAGCAAGCCCTATGCTCCTGCTCCTCACGCTGGAGTACCCACCGCCTCAGCCCCCTTCCTATCCGCTGGGAACACACTCTCGGCCGGAGGCTTTAGCTTAGAGGTTTGACGGCAGCGACGTGCTGGACTATTCGTATCGCAAGGCATCGATCGGATCGAGCTGGCTAGCCCGCCGCGCGGGATAGTAGCCAAAAAAGATCCCTACGGCCGCAGCGAAGGCCATGGCAATGGCGGCGGCTGGGAGCGAAATAACGATCGGCCAGTCGGTCCCGGTGCTGAAGGCATTGATGAGCATCGTTGCGCCGGCGGAAGCAGATGTTCCGAGCAGCACACCAATAAAGCCACCGATGCAGGACAGGACAATCGACTCGACCAGGAACTGCCGCAGGATGTCTTTGCCCCGCGCTCCAATGGCCATGCGGATCCCGATCTCACGCGTCCGCTCGGTGACCGAGACGAGCATAATGTTCATGATGCCGACTCCTCCCACCAGCAATGAGATCCCCGCAATGGCAGAGAGCATGAGGGTCAACGTCCCGGTAATGATCCCCAGCGTGGCGGCTATCTCGGTCGTATTCTGCACACGGAAGTCAGGTTGCTCACCAGCCGGAATGTCGTGCCGTTCATAAAGGATCTGCTCAATCTCACGAGTGGCGGTCGACATCAACTCCGGCGAAACAGCGGAGACCATGATCGCGTTCACGTCGCCGAAGTTAGAACCTTGCAAGCGTTTGCGAACGGTCGTGTGCGGCATCAAAATGATATCATCTTGATCGTCGCCCACCATGTTTGCTCCCTTCTTCGCGAGCACGCCGATAACGCGAAAGGGAATGTTCTTAATGCGAATATTTTGATCGATTGGATTGGCAGTCTGAAACAACTTGGCGACCAAAGTATGCCCAATGACGCAAACTTTGGCACTACTGCGAATGTCATCCGGAGAGAAAAAGCCGCCAGCCTCGATCTGCCAGTTGCGGACCATCAAGTAGTCCGCCCCGACCCCTTGCATCTCGCGCGGGTTCCAATTGGAGCTTCCAAAAATAACTTGTCCGGTTGCGCCAACGATCGGTGAGGCGGCGAGTACGGCCGGGCACTCTTCGCCAATGGAATCGGCATCTCCACTTGTTAAAGTCGTCACGGTAGCCTGCCTCACACCGCCCCGTTGTTGACTACCGGGAATGACCACGATCACGTTGGTGCCCAACGCTTCGAATTGGCCTTGGACCAAGGCACTGGCACTTTGGCCGATCGAGACCATGGTGGTCACGGCTGCAATGCCGATGACCACACCCAGCACGGTCAAGCCGGCTCGCATCTTGTTCTTCAGCAGCGCTCGCAGCGCGATTTTAAACGTATCCCAGAGCGACATGTGCGTACGATCATTTCTTGGCTTGGGCCGTTACGAGTTCGTCACCTTCTTTGAGATCACCGACGACCAATACGTCGTATTTGCTTTCCCTCAGTCCTGTTTCGATTTCAACAGCTCGCAGGAATTCGCCATCTTTGACCCATACATGCCGTTTGTTCTTGTTGCGTTGAACTTCCGCTTTCTCGCGGGCTGTGAGCATGATCTCTTCGTCCACCTCGCTGGTTGTTTTCCAATTCGAGCCATCGAGCAGTTGCCGATCTTCCGGGCGTACTTGGTTGATATCTGTCGGTAGAAAGCGAATGGCCGCGCTGGGGATCTTCAACACATCGCTTTCGGAGTCCACCTCAAACGAAATACTAGCTGTCATCCCAGGAAGGAGTTTCAAGTCAGGATTGGCTGCGGCCACGATGACCGGATAGGTCACCACGTTTTGAACTTCTTCTGAACTATACCTCACCTGCTCGATTAAACCGACAAACAAATCTTCGGGATAGCCAGAGACGGTGAAGGTAACCGGCCGGGCTTCCTCTTTCGCTTGCTTTATCAAACCGATATCCGCCTCGTCGACAGAGGCGAACACATGCACCTTCTCGCGCAGATCGGGGGAAACGACAAACAACTCGGGCGTTTGGAATTGTGCGGCCAAGGTCTGGCCCGGGTCGATCTTGCGGTCGATGACCACTCCATTAACTGGAGAGCGAATCTCGCAGTACTCGAGGTTGGCCACGGAGTTTTCTAGGCTCGCCTTGGCTTGCATGACCCCCGCTTTGCTAAGCACCAATTGGGCCTCCAGCGCCTGGCAATCGAAAGTCAGCGCATCCATTTCTCGATCGGACAAAAAGTCCTTGTTCTTGGCCCGCAGCTTTTCACCTCGCAACAGGTTGTTACGAGCTTGCTGCAACTGAGCTTGAACCCGGTTCACCTCGGCATCGCGAGTCGCCAAGGTCGCTTCGTCTCGAGCCACATTGGCTTCAAACAGTCGCGGATCGACCATGGCCAGAATCTGCCCTTCCTTTACTTCATCGTTGAAATCGACTTTGAGCTCCACAATGGGTCCGGATACAAACGAACCCACCGAAACTCGCAAGACGGGACGCACGGTGCCGCTGGAGTTGATCTCACGGACGGCGTTTCCGCGGACGACCTTCGCTGTTTCCCACACCGGTTGATTGCGTTGTTTTATGTAGTCTCGCACAGGACCATATGCCCCCCAGGCCAGCCCACCCATGGAAGCAAAAAAAATCGTCAATTTGACAAAGAATCTTAGCATCGAACTTTAACAAACTGATGAAGTGGAAGCGAACGCAGGCAGCAACGACAGCGGCAGTCGCCGCCGAGGCCCATATGCATCAAACTCCATTCTCGACCAAGCAGGGGCGTACGTCTAGGCTCAAATTAAAAACCGCCTAGGCGCGATCACTCACTTGTGGCAAATGACAACAAAGTTTACGAATTGCTAAGATTGCACGAACGCTCGAAATTCACCGCGACAAGCTGACTATGTTATGGCATGATAGTCAGTCATGGGGCGGTTGGTAGCCAGCCAATGTTGGCTGGCCGGTGAATGAAACTGGGAGTTTGTAAATTGAAAAAGCTAGTTTTTTCGGGTTTGCTATGGATCGGTGGATTGGTCGGGATTACCGGACCGGTGGCGGCCGATGATCGCTCGCAAAGGGTCCAGGATTTCACCCTCGGATCGAACTATGGCAACGAAGTTTCCCTTTCCGATTTTGCGGATAAGCCTGTCATCGTGCTAGCGTTTCTCGGAACCGAATGCCCGTTGGCGAAACTCTACGGACCGAGGCTGAGCGCTATGCAGGCCAAGTTCGCTGAGCAGGGGGTGGCATTCATTGGGGTCAGCTCCAACAAGCAAGACAGTTTGACGAAACTGACCGCCTACGTTCATCGCTACGAAATCAACTTCCCGATGCTCAAAGATGTCGGCAATCGACTGGCCGACGAACTCGGCGCTGCCCGCACACCCGAAGTCGTTGTGCTCGATAGCCAACGAAAAATTCGCTATCGCGGCCGCATCGATGACCAATATGGTGTCGGCTTCGCCCGCGACAAGGCTCAGCGGGCAGATCTGCAAGTGGCGATCGAAGAGGTACTCGCCGATAAACTAGTCACAATTCCCGAAACCGTGGCGGTGGGATGCCACATCGGCCGGGTCAAGGAACTGGAGCCCAAAGGCGACATCACTTTCACCAAACATATCGCTCCGATCCTCAACACACGGTGCGTGACCTGCCATCGCGAAGGGGAAATTGGTCCATTCACCTTGACCAAATACTCAGATGTTTTGGGCTGGGAGGAAACCATCCTCGAAGTCGTGGCGGAACATCGCATGCCCCCCTGGAATGCCAATCCAGCCCACGGCGTGTTCATCAACGATGCACGCCTGAGTCAAAGCGAACGCGACTTGCTCAAACAGTGGGTTGCTGGCGGAATGCCCGAAGGCGATCCGGCCGACTTGCCAACCCCACCTGTTTTTACCGAGGGCTGGCGGATACCTGAACCAGACCAAGTTTTCAGCATGCGCGACACCCCTTTCGAAGTTCCAGCCGAGGGAATCGTTGACTACGAACGGTATGTCGTTGATCCAGGCTGGACCGAGGATAAATTCATCTCGGCGGCTGAAGCCCGCCCTGGTAACCGCGGAGTAGTACACCACATCCTGGTCTACATCATCCCACCCGGCAAAGACCGCATTGATCTAGAGCAGATCCTCGTTGGCTACGCGCCAGGTAGCCTCCCCGTCCTGTGCGACGACGGTGTAGCACTGAAGGTCAAGGCAGGCTCGAAGCTGTTGTTCGAAATGCATTACACCCCCAATGGCAGCAAGCAGTCAGATCTGAGCTACGCGGGAGTTTGTTTTGTGGATGAATCGCAAGTGCAGCGCGTCTTGCAAGGTCGCGCAGCTGTCGAGCCAAATCTTAATATCCCAGCCGGGGCAAGCCACCACGAGGTGGTGGCCAAGGATTACGTTATTCGCAAGGATGAGTTTCTGCAAAGCATGACGCCCCACATGCACCTCCGCGGCAAGGCGTTTCGCTTTGAGGCGTTTTACCCGAACGGCACCCAAGAGACCTTGCTCGATGTGCCCAATTACGATTTCAACTGGCAGTTAAAGTATATTTTGGCGGAACCCAAATTGCTCCCCAAAGGAACCAAGATCCGCTGCACCGCCGTGTACGATAACTCAAGTACTAACTTGTCCAATCCAGATCCAACCATGGAGGTCGAATGGGGGCAGCAGAGCTCGGAAGAAATGATGATCGGCTTCTTCGATACCTTGCCAGCCACGTGATACACCTTGCCAGTCACGTGATGCCGAGCATCACTCGGCTTGATTTAGATTCGGCGCTTTAGGTCGCAAGCCGTACGGTTTTTTTGCACTGGACCGGACGGCCTGCTTACCGCCGAGCGACTTGCTTACCGCCGAGCGAATCGCGTCAGCCTCGGCCAAAGGGCGGCCAGTAGATGCAAGCCGGTCCTCACGTGTCGTCGGGGGTAACTGTTGCGCCCCTGCGAGGGCCTTCCCTGGCCTGTTATGCCGACCCTCCCGGAGGAATTCAAGCGTTACGCTTGAATTCCTCCGGGAGGGTAACTTGTTCGCCAAACCGCTTAAGGAGCTTGCCCCACTCACGTCTGGAATTCCAGCCATGACCCGCGACGAACGAATTGAAGATGAATTGAAGATTGCGTCGAGCTCGGCAGGCTCGTTTTCAAATCTCCAACCGGGTCGCCTAATTGCTCTCCGCTGTAGCAATTGAGACCACATCGTCATCGATCGCAAACCAAGAGTGGTCAAGCACAGAGATAGCCGTAGGCACGGTTACTTGAAATTGCTGGCTGACTTCCGCTACGGGTTTGGGTCCGTTGGCGTAAATCCAATCCCAAATCTGAGTTCGCAGGACTTCAGCGTCGCTTGAAGGCTCCATCGTCATTCCGGTTGTGTAGAAGGAATCGCCAATCGGCGAGGGTTGAGCGTGACGAATGTCAAGGCTTGGGCGTCGAGAGTAACTGGTTTCGAACTGGTCGAGTACGAAATGGCCACGCGCACGGCTGCCAAGTTGATCAAGCGACGGTATACGTTCGTCACACCGTGCATGCACCCGAACAACTACCGCAAGCGTATGCCGAACCGCGACGAGCGTCAATGTTATCGACTGGCGAAAAGGAGCTTAAAGAAGCAATTTCTGTAGAGCCTCGGCTGAATGGTCAGTTTCGACTGTTCGCATCGCGAGGCTCGCACTATGCTGGAGCCGACCCGTGCCAGCGGAAGGTAAACAGGCAAAGATGGCTCATCAGCACAAATGGTCGAATACGCAGCGTTTGCACGCGAGCGCTAAATCCGAAGCGCCAGCTGGCGCCCGCAAGCAACCTTTCCCAGGCTTTCGCATCTCTCGAACCTCGATGGGAAAAGGGGTGTTCGCCGCGCGGCCATTTGACTTGGGTGAAGTGGTGGGAGAAATCACGGGGGAAACGATCGTTGATCCCGACTATTGCTCCCGCTACGCTTTTGATCTCGAAAATGGGAATCAGCTCGAACCCGCAGCCCCGTTCCGCTTCGTCAATCACTCGTGCGATCCCAATTGCAGCTTTGAAGTCATAGACGTTCAGAATGGTACCGGCGGGTCTGTCCGGCGACAAATCATGCTGTTCGCCATCTATCTCATTGGCACGGGCGATGAGCTTACCATTGACTACAATTGGCCGGTCGGATTTGCAATTCCATGCAAATGCCGCTCAGATTACTGCCGCGGTTGGGTCGTAGGGGAACAGCATCTAAGCGAAGACCCCGAGATGCTGGCCCTTTCAGCGCGACAAGCTGGAGATCAGGCGGCGGCCCCAACTGAGCTGGAGTAAGCTGCCTCGCAAGATTAGATAAACGGCAATACCGATGGCCAATCCCACCGCGTCCGCCAAAAAATCGCGAAAGTCGCAGCTGCGGCTAGGGATCAGCGTTTGGGTTAATTCATCCAGGCCGGCATAAATCGTTCCAATGGCAAAGACCAGGACGACATGGCGGAGCAGCTTGCCCTTGCTCGCAGGAATCGCCCAGCTCAGCAAAAACGCGAGGCCAGCATACGCAATCGCATGATAGGCTTTGTCCGACCAATGCAGCTTCGGGAGCGAACTGCTAGGGAGATGCGTCGCGGTAAAAATAACCGCCCAGTACATCAGCAGGCACAAACTGGCGATGCGGACCATGGCACGTACCGAAAAAGTTGCAGCCTGGGCCGGGGAGCTACCCCCCACCGAGGACAGATGGCCGTCGAGAATGGGAAGATGGCGGGAAGGGGATAATATGTTAATTTTTGTCACGTGTTTGTTCGTACTGCTCAATTGGTGTAAATTCGGGCACCATTGTCGCTGAAATCTAGCATCGGTTTGGGCGACTTTAGTTAAGAAATCGGCAATTCCAACCCTATTTATCCGTTGGAATCGCAGATTCGGCCATTTGAGTGCAAGTTCAATCCCAAACTAGGAGCAGTCCCATGCGGCGTTTGCAAGTTTCGAGCATTGTGTGGTTTGGTGCTATCGGAGTCTGGTTGCCCTTCGCTTCCGCCATGCCGCAGGAGGCAAGACCGAAAGTGGCCCTGGCTACGGAAGCTGCTGACGCGGCCGATTCCAAAGCGCCCGCCGAGAAAAAAGACGAGGGATGGCGGCCGCTGCTCCCTGAGATGGGGCTGGAGGGCTGGGAAATTACCGATTTCGGCAGTCAAGGTAAGGTTCGACGGGATGGTGAACAGCTCATCCTGGAAATGGGCGATCCGCTCACAGGCATCAATTTGAAAAAGCCCGCCGAGTTCGCCAAAAGCAACTATGAGGTCTCGCTGGAATGCCAACGCATCGAAGGAAACGACTTCCTATGCGGATTGACATTCCCGGTAGGTGAAGAATTCTGCTCGTTTATCGCGGGCGGCTGGGGGGGAGGCTTGGTGGGGCTATCGAGCATCAATGGAATGGATGCCTCCGAGAACTCGACGTCAAGCTACCTCGGCTTCGACAACGGAAAGTGGTATAAGTTCCGCATCCGCGTCGACGAGCTCGAAGTGCGGGCCTGGATCGATGACAAAGAAGTCATTCGACAAGAACGCAAGGGATCCGAGTTCTCGACACGGATTGAAGTGTACGCCAGTCAACCTCTCGGGTTGAGCGTTTTCCGTTCGACGGTGGCGGTCAAAGATTTTAAGTGGCGGCCTCTTCCCACAGGCAAGGATACCCCAGTCGTACAACCAGCCGCCGAAAAAACCGATAAACCCCAGCCTGCGGTCGAGGGCAAAAGCGACGCAGCCACCGCCAAGAGTATTCAGTAACCGTCTCGCAGCAAAGCGCTAAAGAGCGAAAGACCCAAACGGTGATCTCCAATCACGACTACCTCAATCCTGAGAACGAACCGTCTGAATCCGAGCTCATCGATTGGGATCAAATGTACATGCGCCAAGCGCTGGCGCTGGCCGAACAAGCCTACGAGGAAGATGAAGTTCCCGTAGGTGCCATCATCACGCGCGGCCAACGCGTGGTGGGCGCAGGCTGGAATCAACGCGAAGCACTCCAAGATCCAACGGCACACGCAGAGATGATCGCCATCACCCAAGCCGCCGCCTCCCTCTCCACTTGGCGATTGGAGCAGTGCACACTGTACGTCACCCTGGAACCCTGCCCGATGTGTGCTGGCGCGATCCTACAGTCTCGGGTTCATCGCGTTGTGTATGGAGCGACCGATCCCAAGGCAGGGGCCGTCGACTCACTCTTTCGCTTGCTGGACGACCCGCGTCTAAACCATCGCGCCGAAGTCACCGGCGGTGTATTGGGCGATCAATGTGGGTTGATCCTCAGCAGCTTCTTTCAAGAAAAACGACGCCAAGGAAAAAAGTAAAAGCATATGGAAACGATCGAAGAAGCACCACAAATCGACCCCAGTCTGCTGGTTCGCCTGCGTCTCAAAGCCCATCGCATCGATCGCAAATTCAACGATCGACCAGAAGCCTTACCCGATGAGGCAATCCTCCCCTGCTTGAGTGCCGAATTGGCGGGACAAGCCAAGTTCGCCCAAGTCCGCATGGCGGTCGGGAGCAATGCTCTGTTCTTCCAAGCCGATGTGCAAGGCAAGTCGCAGCTCCCCTGGTGTCGCGAATCGCGACTGGAAGACAGCGACGGCTTGCACGTGTGGATCGATACACGCAACTCCCGCGAAATCCAGCGGGCTACCAAGTTCTGCCACCGCTACGGGTTTTCACCAATGGGACGCGGCCCCAAAGCTGACTTGCCGTTCGTCGGCTGGGGACCAATCAACCGCGCACGTGAAAACCCACCTCCCCCACCCGATGATCAATTCGCCATCCGCGCACGCTTGAGCGACGGTCGCTATCGCCTCGTCGCGGCTCTCCATTTCGACGCCTTGCACGGACTCGATATCAACGACTTCCCCACCGTCGGCTTCTACTTTGCCGTCATGGACCGAGAACTCGGCTGGCAGTCCTTGGCCCTCCAACCCGACTTGCCTGTCATGGAGAACCCAAGCCTGTGGGCACAACTGCAGCTGGCCGATACCTAAAGCCCCGCCGCACAACACGTTAAAGGTCCGAGTACGCTGATCCAGCCAAGGCTGCCCGGACCACCCTTAAGGCTCAAGGCTTACCTTGGGAGTCGTTCGCACCAATCAATACCCGACATGGCCGCCAGGGCTAACGTCAGCGCATGAGTTCCGTTGCGACCCCAACCTTGAGCTTGTACGGCCCGGTAAAGTTGTTCAGCGAGCGCCAGCCCGGGTAGGCTCAGTCCCATCCGGCGGCTTTCGGCTAGCGCAATGCCCATGTCCTTGATAAAGTGCTCGACGTAAAAACCGGGGTCGAAGTTGTTGGCGATGATACGCGGCCCCAGATTCGTCAACGACCAGCTACCCGCCGCTCCGGAACCGACCGATTTCAGCACAGTCTCCAAATCCAAGCCCGCGCGGTAGCCATAGATGAGCGCCTCGCACACGCCGATCATCATCGTTGAAATCAATACTTGGTTGACCATCTTGGTGTGTTGCCCAGCCCCAGCGGCCCCTTGGTGCACGATGGTTTTCCCCATGGCCGACCAGCAGGGCTGCAGCGCATCGACCACCTCCTTGTCGCCGCCAATCATGATCGAGAGCATCGCCTCGCGGGCCCCTTTATCTCCCCCAGATACGGGAGCATCCAAGGCATACACCCCTTTGCGCTTGGCCGCCTCGTAGATCTCAACCGCCAAGCTCGGTTGGCTGGTGGTCATATCGACCAGCACGTTCCCCACCTTGCTACCGACCAGCGCACCGCGCTCGGGATCCAAAAAGACTTCGCGAACGTCGGAGGGAAAGCCGACGATGGCAAAGATGATGTCGCTCGCCTCAGCCACAGCCCGCGGAGAATCGGCCCAGGTCGCTCCTCGGTCGAGCAACGACTGGGACTTGGCTTTGGTCCGCGATGTGACCGTCGTGGCAAAACCGGCCGCGAGCAAGTGCCCGCACATACTGCCGCCCATCACCCCCGTCCCAATCCAACCCACCCGCGTCGCCCCAGGTGCAATATACGGTTCATGCAGATTCATGTTTTAATGCTTTGTGTAAAAAATCATTGACGGATAATTCAACCCTCACTGGGTTACTCAGGCGTGGGTTACTCAGGCGTGGCGCAGCAGTCCTGGATGAATGTCGATGTCCAGCGGAGAGAATTCGCCGCGGTGGACTTTTTCCCAGGCGATAGCTCCCATCACGGCATTGTCCGTGCACAACTCTTTAGGTGCAATCAACAGTTCTACACCCATGCGCCGCGTCAAGGCGTTGAATTCGTCGCGAAGCAGGTCATTGGCTGCGACTCCGCCACCGATGCAAAGGCGTGGTAACCGAGTTTGCTCGAGCGCCAAGCGGGCTTTACCCAGCACGCAGTCGATCGCCGCCCGCTGGAAACTGGCGGCCAGGTCGGCCCGCTGCTGTGGTGCCAGCTCGAGCGTCGAAAAATCTTGTTTGCCAGTGCCGACCAGGCGATAGCGAACTGCGGTCTTCAGCCCCGAGAAGCTCAAGTTGAGGGTGCTGCGATCAGCCAACATCGGCCGAGGCAGAGCGTAAGCTTGATCATCCCCCTCGCGTGCCAAACGACTGAGATGGGCGCCACCCGGGTACGGCAAGCCCAGCATGACCGCCACCTTGTCGAACGCTTCTCCCACGGCATCATCGATGGTGCCCCCAAGATACTGCCAGCGATCGGAGGTATGGCAGTGATACAAATTCGTGTGCCCACCGCTGATCACAAAGCCCAAGCAAGGGAAAATCGATTCGGACCTCGTCAACTGACACGCGTAAATGTGTGCGTGCACATGATTGACGGCAACCAACGGTTTGTTCCAGGCGACGCACAGCGCTTTGGCGGCCGCCAGCCCAACCAACAACGAACCGGGTAGCCCCGGCTCGGTCGCCACCGCCACCGCCGCCAAATCTTGGTGGGGATCGATGCCTGCAGCCGCCAGAGTGCCGTGTATAATTGGAACGATCCGCTCCAGATGCGCGCGGGCCGCCAGCTCGGGTACTACGCCGTGAAAGCGATCGTGGACTTGATCTTGGCTAGCGACCGCAGCCGCCAGTACCCGATGATCGGCCGTGATCACCGCTGCAGCCGTTTCGTCGCAGGTCGTTTCGATCGATAAAATAACCGGTTCGGACATCTGGGTGGCTTGCTTCAAAAATCGCCTGTGACCTACTGCAGACGGCACTACGAGCGGAAAACAATACGTACTGCCGTCGGCCAATGCGGACGATGAGTTTACTTCAATTCCTCTTAAAGGTCAGCCACACGATGCAGACAAGCAGTTCCTTTGACCCGGCGAAAATCGAACGCCCCGATCCACTGCTCTTCAAATACTACCTGTATGTCTCGCTGCTGGGTGGGCCATTGGCACCGTTGATGCTGCTGCCGCTGTGGTTTCGATATGTCACCTTGCGATACAAATTCGACGATGCGGGGGTCTCCATGAGTTGGGGAATTCTGTTCCGCAAAGAGGTCTATTTGACCTATCGCCGCCTGCAGGATATCCATGTCAATCGGAACATTTTGCAACGCTGGATGGGCTTGGCCAAAATCAGTTTGCAGACCGCCTCCGGCAGCAGTCAGGCCGAAATGGTGATCGAGGGGATCTTGGAACCCGAACGGCTACGCGACTACCTGTACAGTCAAATGCGGGGTGCCAAAAACGAAGGGCAAGCCAGTGCGCGGGCCGTGCCTCCCAGCGAAGCATCTGAGCTTGACGAACGACTCAGCCCGGCGGGCTCGTTGGATGAACGCGCGCTCCGCGCCTTGGTCGAGATCAAGGAATCGATGCAAAAGTTAGTTGCCCAGAAAATGATGGTGGCATCAACTCGGTCGCACTCCAACCCGGAGTTAACGGCAACAGCCTCTACCAAACCAGAGGGAGAAGCCTGATGATCCTGCCTGATAAAGCCGTTCTCCGCGCGAGTCGGTGGTGTTATCGCGGCGTGTGGGGGTTCGTGACCGAGTGGCTGCGAGTCCCGCCGGAACCACCGCACTTGCGCGGTGCCGACGATACACAGATGCAAAGTTTTCGTCCCGCAGAGGGCTACTTACGTTACCTCAAACTCGTTTTCTGGATCGCGCTCACGTTGTTCGACGGCTTACTCCTCATCGGCATGATCGCCCTCATTGCAGCTTCGCCCTTGGTGGGTATCATCGCCTCTCCGTTCATTATCGTGATCATGGTGGTGCCCGATATCATCGCTTATGTAGCCATTCACCTGCGCTACGATACCACCTGGTATGTGCTCAGCGATCGCAGTATGCGCATTCGCCGCGGCATTTGGACGATCTCAGAAACGACGATCACTTACGAAAACATCCAAAACGTGGCTATTCGACAAGGCCCCGTGCAACGTTATTTTGGTTTTTCCGACGTGCTGGTCGAGACGGCCGGTGGCGGCGCGTCGTCGGGAACGTCCGACGGCTCCTCCGGCGGCGGGCATCATGGACTGCTCGAAGGCATCGGTAACGCCACCGAAGTCCGCGACTTGATTTTGGCCAAATGGCAAAGCAGTCGCACCAGCGGACTCGGCGACGAAGCGGAGTCCTCAACCAGCGGCAGGACCTCAGGCGTCTCCGCAAACCACTGGAGCGCGCGGCACGTAGAGTTGCTGGAGGAGATCCGCGATCTTTCAACGCAACTGTCCAGCTAAATCGTGCGTTACAATGATTACCACCCCCAACACTCCCCCTTCCTCGACAGGCTCATAACGTGCTTTCTCACCACCACCGTCGCTGGGCAGGTCTGCTCATTGCGAGCTGCTTGCTCTCGTTCACTCAGCTATCTCGCTCGGTCGCCGATGATTTCCCACCCTTGATCAACTCGGAGAAATCGCCCACCAGCCCAATGGATCCTGCCGAGGTGGTCAAGACGGCCAAGCTCCCACCTGGATTTCAACTTGAGCTCTTCGCGGCCGAACCCGATGTTCAAAATCCGATCGCCATCACAACCGACGAGCGCGGACGCTTGTGGGTCGCCGAGAACTACAGTTGGGCCGGCGGCGGGGCAGGGGGCTTCGATGGCAACCAACGCGACCGCATCGTCGTCCTTGAAGATCAAGATGGCGATGGCAAACACGACCGACGCACCGTGTTTTGGGATGACGCGCGGAAGTTGACCAGTGTTGAAGTAGGTCATGGAGGAGTCTGGGCGATCTGCCTGCCTCACTTGCTATTCATTCCCGATGCCAATCGCGACGCGATCCCCGACGGACCTCCGCAAGTGATCTTGGATGGCATGGATGAAGGTGTCGTCGGACACACTCCGGCTAACGGTCTCAAGTGGGGACCCGACGGGTGGCTCTACGCCCGCCATGGCATTCAGGCGACTAGCAGCATCGGCAAGCCGGGCGCGAGCGACTCGCAGCGCATCAAAATCAATACCGGTGTTTGGCGCTATCATCCGCAAACCCAAGTTGTCGAAACGGTCATGCACGGCATGACCAACTCGTGGGGCTTCGATTTCGATCAACATGGAGAAATGTTCGTTATCAACACCGTCATCGGTCACTTGTGGCATGTGATGCACGGAGCGCACACGCAACGCATGTACGGCGTTGACCTGAATCCACATACGTATCAACTGCTCGAACAAACGGCGGATCACGTGCATTGGGATACGGGCGAAGTGTGGCATACGGTGCAAAAAGGGATGTCCAACAAAACGGACGCTGCCGGTGGTGGGCATGCACACATTGGATTGATGATCTACCAAGGTGACAATTGGCCGGAAGAGTATCGCCAACGCTTGTTTACTCTGAATCTGCACGGCTTGAGAATCAATAGCAATCAGCTCGAGCGGCAGGGAGCTGGCTACGTGGGCCAACGCGCACCCGATCTGTGCTTCATGTCAGATGCTTGGTTTCGTGGAATGGATTTGATTACCGGCCCCGACGGTGGTGTGTACATCGCCGATTGGAGCGACACCGGCGAGTGCCACGACCACGACGGAGTGCATCGAACGAGCGGACGCATTTACAAGTTGACCTACGGTCAGCCAACCGCCATCGCGGGACTCGATCTCTCCCGCAAAACAGACGATGAATTGTTGGCCCTGCAAACGCATAGCAATGCCTGGTGGCCGCGAACCGCGCGACGCCTGTTAAGTGAACGCTATGCTGCGGGCAAGTCGACTGCCGAAGTTCTAGCCCTGCGCGAGAAGCTCGAGCAAACACTCAGTCAGACAACCGAAGTCCCGCAGCGTTTGCGATTGCTCGAAACATGTTACGCAATCGGAGCCGCGGATGAAGCTTGGCTACTGTCGAAGCTTGGCGCGGACGACGAGCATGAGCGCGTGGCGGTGGTCCGCCTGCTGCTCGATCGCTTGACCCCCTATGGCACTCCACCGTCAAACGCGTTGCTGCAAGCCATGCTGCAGCTAGCGCATGTTGATGCATCGGGCTTAGTTCATTTGCATCTTGCCTCCGCGCTGCAACGCCTGCCACACGCACAGCGCTGGGCAATCGCAGAGCTGCTCGCGGCCAAAAAAGAATTTAGCCAGGATCGCATGCTGCCATTGATGCTGTGGTATGGAGTGGAAGCCTCCGTGCCCGTTAGCCTGCAGACCGATAGCGGACACCATGCGATCGCTTTGGCCAGTCAATCCAAACTGCCGCAACTGACACAAAACATTGCCCGGCGACTAACGCTCGAGATCGAAACGCACCCCGGGGTGATCGAATCGCTGTTGACCGCCGCTATGGCTCCTGAATTCAATGCGCCGGATCAAGTGCTCGTCGGCATGGGACTGGCACTCAACGGCTGGCTCAAGGCACCCACCCCAGTCGCCTGGTCAACGTTTGCTAGCAAGTTTGCAGGGAGCGGTGACGCGTCGGTACAGCGTCACCTGCAGGCCTTGAAATTGGTCTTTGGAGATGGCCGGGCAGCGGACGAACTGCGGGACTTGATCGCCGACGGTGGGGCAGATGCGGAAGCCCGGCGGCAAGCGCTCCGCGCGCTGCTGGGTAATCAACCTCCCGAGTTGGTGCCGTTGTTGTTCCAATTACTCGGTGATGCCCCCCTCCGCCGCGATGCGATCCGCGGCTTGGCGCAGTACGATCACCCGGATGTCGCGAAGCAGTTGCTGGAGCGAGCCGGGAGTTTTACCGTGGCCGAGCGAGAAGAGCTGATTCATACCCTGTCCGCGCGCCCCAGCTATGCCGCTGCACTACTAAAGGCGATGCGCGATAAGGCCATCGCTCCCCAAGAGGTATCTGCTTTTCACGCGCGTCAAATCCGCTCGTTTGATAACACCCAACTGAACGAACAACTTGCCGAACTGTGGGGCGAGGTGCGCGTCACGGCGGATGACAAACGCCAATTGATTAACCAACTAAGAGAGGATTTGACAGCCGATCGCATTGCTGAAAGCGATTTGAGCCAAGGGCGGGCCCTCTTCCAAAAGAACTGTGCAACATGTCACGTGCTGTACGGCGAAGGGGTTATAATCGGCCCTGATCTGACCGGTTCCAATCGCAAGCATCTCGAATATTTGTTGGAAAACATCGTCGACCCCAGCGCCAGTGTCGGAGCCGACTTTCGAACATTGATCGCCGTGCTCGATGATGGGCGGGTCATCAATGGTGTCATCACCGCGACCAGCGAACGGACGCTGACACTGCATACGGCACAGGAAGCAGTGACGCTCGATCGCAACTCGATTGAATCGATGCAGCAATCCAACACGTCGTTAATGCCTGACGGCTTGCTGCAAAATCTGACCGCTGAGCAGATTCGCGATCTGGTCGGTTACTTAATGTCCAGTTCACAAGTCCCGTTGCCACCCAGTGTCCCGTTGCCACCCAGTGACCCGTTGCCACCCAGTGACGCAGCGAAATAATACAGCCAAGTGGCAACACAGCAGGTGTTGCAGGCTGGCCATGAAGCACATCGATCAGAGCCCTTCCAGCCGTAAGGCTTGTCGGCCTGCGGGCCGCTTAGGGCTCGCCGATCGAGTGCAGGTAGTCGAAGGTGAAGATTCCGGAATCGTGCCCATCGGAGAAGGCGATGTTGTAGGCGTAGTTGCCCACCGGCCGCATCCGCTCAATGGCGGTCGGTCGCGCCTCGGCCAGCGACAAGACCGGGAGCAGGGCCGGTTTCGTTGTCGCCGGTTTCGTTGTCGCCGGTTTCGTGTTCGCCGCTCCCTCGTCCCCTTTCAGCGTTCCGCCATGCTTTTCGCGGCAAGTCGCACAGGGACAGGCCGTCCGCAATTTAGCCGCGCTGTAGCTCCGCCGCGAACCGTCACTCCATTGAATGATGATTCCATGGTCGATGCGCGAAATTTCGGTGGGAGTAACGTCTGACATCGGTGGCTTTGGAAGGTGCGGTTGCGAGAGAGTGTGCGTGCGGCTGGTACAGGATGCGTTAGCGCGCTAACGAACTGCGCGGTAATCAAACGCGAGATAACGAATTGCGATGTAGTCGAGCGACGCGGTTCGAGACGATGCGGTTCGAGACGATGCGGTTCGATGCGATGCGACTGGCCCCCGGCCGATTCCGTAATGGATACCGATTCCGTAATGGATACCGATTCCGCAATGGATTATGCCGCTTGGGGAAGCCGGATCTGTTGACCGAACAACTCCTTCTCGAGTGCTAAGAATAGCCGAACCAATTCGGCTGCAGAAGGGCGGTCAGCGGCAATAAGTTGGGGTGCCGAACCGTAGCGGCAACCGCAGCTTGCCGCTCGATGTACTCGAACTCCAAATCCAACTCACCAGCGTACACTCAGAACGATCGAAGAATTTACCAAAGTGCGTACCCAATGTTTCCGAGGCATGCGGCGAGCATAAGCACAGGTGATGCACGCCTCGGCGTGCAAGGATGGTGTCGATCGCCTCAAGGAATTGATCGGACCTGGGTCGCCATTAACCCAGCTTTTTCCCCAAGAAGTTGCAACACCGCTGAACCGCTGTTCCTTCTACAATGTCTTATGCCTCGCCGCATGTATCCTTTGATGTGGAAAAAACGCGGCTAGTTTTCGTAGTGGAGCTTGCTAAAGCTCCTGCTTTATTTCGCGAGCTCCTGGTTTGTTTCGCGTATTGCGTTATCGGGGATCTTTAGCAAGATCCACTACAGGACGGGTTTAATGACGATTGATAGCACCTCCAACGTTTCTGCTACTCCGGCCGCCACCGGCTACAAAAGTCTGATTCAGCGTCAGGATGAGGGGCTTTCGTATCTGAATCTGGGAGACAGCGAAAAGCCGATTACGGTGATAGGGACCCAAGCCATCGTCGATGGCCTGGACGAAAACTGCCTGCAGCAAGCCATCAATGCGCGACTGGCCCCAGGCGTACACGACTTGGTACTTAATCCGGACGCCCACTTTGGCTACGGCGCCCCAGTAGGGTGCGTTATGTCTTCTGCCACGCATGTCTATCCCGGTCCAGTCGGGGTCGATATCAAATGTTCGATGAGTTTACTGCAGACCAATGTACCGGCGGAGGAAATTCAGGATCGACGCTTGCGCCGCAAGTTGATCAATGCGATCTGCGCGCGCATTCCAACCGGAGCGGGTAAGGGGCAGCGGGATGTGGCCAAGGGGCGGAACGTGGACGAACGTTTGGGTCTCAGCCTAGTGACCGAAGGTGCTTCGAAAAACGTGCTCCGCAAATTGGGGATTCCTGGAGATTGGGCGGAACGCTGCGAAGATGCGTTTCATCGCGCCCCAGACGATTCGATCGATTCACTCATACTGCGGTTGGATAAACTGACGCGCGAAAAAAAGCTCTCGCGGTTTGGTTCTCAGGTCCGACAGCTGGGCTCTTACGGTGGTGGCAATCACTTTGGCGAATGCGAAGAAGTGCATGTGAGTGACGACCCGGGCCTGCGCGGTATCGCCGACTCCTTTGGGTTGCAGGAGGGCAAAGTGGCGTTCCTGTCGCACTGCGGCTCGCGTGGGCTGGGACATGCGTTGGCCAGCCACCAGTTCAAAACGCTCAAGGAGCGGTTCAAGAAGACGGGCCGAGCGTTTCCGGGTGGCGACCCGGAGTTGTGTTATGCCGAGATTGGGACTCCCGAGGCATTCAATTATCTGTGCGACATGGCCCTGGGTGCCAACTTTGCAACAGTCAATCACTTGCTGATCAATCAATTGGTGCTGGAAGCCTTTCAACAAGTATTGCCTGGCACGCAAGGCAATTTGGTCTACTTCATCAGTCACAACATCGCGCGTAAGGAGCTCGTGGCTGAGAGTGGTTGGCAATGGGTGCATCGCAAGGGAGCGACGCGCGCCATGCCCGCTGGCCACGCCGAACTCGCGCGGACTATGTTTGCTGAAACGGGGCATCCAATCTTGCTTCCCGGCAATCCCCGCGACGGCTCGGCGGTCATGGTGGCTCTTCCGGGAGCCATTCGCAGCGGTTACTCGGTCAACCATGGAGCGGGACGAGCGATGTCGCGGCGCAACGCCAAGCGGCACTTGGTTCAAGAGACCATCGACAGCGATTTTGACAAGCAAGACATCTTGAGCAATTGTCGCTTTTATCCCCGCGATGAAGCCCCCGATGCCTACAAGAATTTCGAAGAAGTGCTGCGGAGTGTTAAAGTCGCCGGGCTGGCCGCCGAGGTGGCGAGACTACGGGCTCGCTTCGTCATCAAAGATGGCGCGGATCCAGATGACTGAGCTGCGACTGCGGGCTGCAGGAAACGGGTTGCAACACGGCGGACTGCGGGCCACTTTGGGAAGAAATTTGGGTTATGCCGGTCCTGCCTTCAGTCGCTCACCGTCTCTTGCCGAAAAGCAGAGTAGCTGCGATTGATCTTAAGCGCCAGTTCTGTTGAGTACTCTCCAGGCTGGCCCAGTCGATGACTTAGATCCGGTGTTTCGCCCGCCGTTACTCTAAACAAAATTAAAGTTGATGCCGACCCACTGCAAATCAGCACTACGTACCGCCACATTGTTTCTGGCAAGTTCGGCGTTACCGCTAAGCTGGGATAATCTTGCGCAGGGCGACGACACACCCCAATCCAAAGTGGTGATTCGCTTGTCGTTGGCTCCCAGTTCCAAGGATGCGACAGCCAAGCCAACGACGTCCGAGCCCACATCCTCCGATGCAGCCGAAGCTCGCGAAACGCCTGAAGCCCTACCTCGCAATCAGACCAATGATGCTAGCCAAACGCCACGCGCGCACGCTAACAACAGCGACGCGCGGGGGCTTGCTCGCAAACCGGGGATACCCATCTTCTGGCAGTCCTCCCCCATCATCGTGACCCAATGTGCCTTTGATGAGGAGACGGCGGGATCGAGCCGCAAGCGTTATAACCTGGCTCCAGATCCCATCAGCCTTATGGCTAGCAATGATGAGCTCAAACTGAAACCGACGGAGGAAGGAGAAGCGAGCGACCTAGCCGACGACCTAGCCGACGAAACCGTTCCACTCGAACTCGTCGACGATAGTGAAGATGAGCTAACCGAGTTGACCCTGGATGGAATCGTATCGGTGAGCCCGATCGCTCAGCCTGCTACCATGCCGAAGGGGGCCGCAGCTTCGGACGCAAGCAGTGGGGGAACCAAGACCACTCCGTCGACTGCCGAAAACACTCTTCGGTCGCCGAGCTCTCAAACCCCGATACGGACCGATGAGGCTCCGGCGAAGATCGGGAGCCGCCCCGTCAAGCCGTTGATCGAAAGCAATGCACCCGCCAAGCTCCCCAGTGGCAATCGCCTCCAGGAAGCGGAGAAGTCGCAACGGCCCCCTGCGCCGGACAAGCAACTCGCGCCGGACAAGCAACTCGCGCCAGACGAGCAACTCGCGCCGGACAAGCAACTGGCTCTGGAACCGACCGAGGAATGCCCCGGCTCTCCCGATGCAGATCTTGCTGCTCAAACCCCGCAGCTCGACGACCTGCCGCTGGAGCAAGACGAGCATCCTTACGACGCGCCAGCGGCCAAGTCGAGCAAGAGCGGCGACAGCCGACGCACGTTGACCGACGTTTCGGCCGAAGATGAACGACTGCGCGATCGTATCAATGCAGTACTCCTCCACTTTTTAACCCATCCCGAAAACGTTTCCAGACGCGGACCGTGGGCCCTCATGCACGCTGCTCTGCCGTTTGGGGTCGAAGCCGAAGTGATTGCAGGTAACCGCAGCGTCAATGCACTGGGCTGGATGTGCTACAACGGCGTGTGTGCGAAACAACGGATGTTCCAGCCGACCAAGCAAGGTTTTCGCACCAACGTGGGGCCAGGCGTGCAAGGGCACGAAGGACAATTCCTTGCGATCCTAGCGCAATCGAGTGTTCAAGCGGACTATCCGATCATGATTGGCAACCGCCGCTATACGATCACGGACTTGGCGAAATACGAGATGGCGACCTGTCGCGAAAAGACCGAACTGACGTTCAAGCTCATCGGCTTGTCGCATTATCTCGAGCCCAACCAGCAGTGGCGCGACAACCGGGGTCGCGCGTGGAGCCTGGAGAAAATGGTCGCCGAGGAATTGGCGCAACCTGTTATTGGCCAGGCCTGTGGCGGAACGCATCGCTTGATGGGCTTGAGCTACTCGTTGATCAAACGCCAACAAGCCGGTCTGCCCATCACGGGGCACTGGAAGCGATCTGAGGTTTTCCTTAATGACTTTGTAAACTACGCCATGTCCCTGCAAAATGCCGATGGTAGTTTTAGCACGGAGTGGTTTGAGGGACGCGGGGACGCGGCCGACATCGAGCGAAAAATCCAAACGACCGGACACATCCTTGAATGGCTCGTATACACCTTACCCGACGAACACTTGCGATCACCCCGTATTCAGAAATCAATTGAATTTCTCGTTAATACACTCGGGAAAGAACCAAACCGCGACTGGCCGATCGGTCCGCGGGGACACGCGCTGAGAGCCTTAGCGCTGTACAACCAGCGGGTCCATGGAGCGGAAGCAGGCAAGATGCGCGCCTTTGTGGCAACCTCTCCTAAAGCCACTGCGACCACCAAGCGGTAAGGGGTAAGCCGGATGGTTGATTTGCTAAAGCCCAACCCAAGCTGTGGTGGAGCAGGCCGGGCCTTGCAGAGGCAGAGGCAGAGCAGTGAGAACGAGGTTTGGCTGGCCATCAACCAAACCGCCCGTAGAACCAAGCATTTGATGGCGCCGCGACGAAATTCGAGGCTGGTATGCGTTGCTGATTCTGGGCGAGTCGACTACATTGCTCGTTGGATAGTTTTATGCATTTAATCCATGTCCCGAACAACTCTGCATCGCTCCTGGATCCGCCAGACGTCGCGGGTTTTATACGGCTTCGACAAGATTCCCCGATGGCGACGCAGCGATTCACCAAGCAATTTTCTACAATGCTGGAAACGGCGGGGGTGATGGCCATCCAGACCGGCGCCGACGCGTTGCTGGTACTCCTGGATGGATCGACCGACTGGGAAAAACTTCGCCAAGCTGTGCCGGCCAACGTCGAACAGGTGATCGTGGCGGCCGACCTCGAGGAAGACCTCAAAGGTGCTGAAGCAGCTGGCCTGCTGCCGCTCCCGCTGCACAAAGAAAAATCACCTCTGCTCGAACGCTTGCAGCACGCACTCCTGGAAGCGGTGGCCGACGGATTCCTGCGAAGTAACGGTGATGTCATCGCCGTCTACAGCGGCTTCGAACACCAAAAAATCGACTCCATTAGCCACATCCGCTTGGACGATCGCTTGAAGCGTTTGACCTCCCGCGACCTGCAGCGACTGGAAAGCAGCGTGCCTCTGAAAAGCCTCAAGATGGTCATCGACCTGGCCTCCCAGATCGGGCGTGAAGGGCGCGAGGGCAAAAAAGTGGGAGCATTGTTTGTCGTCGGCGATACCCGACAAGTGCTGCTCCACTGCAAAGATAGCGGTTTTGACCCACTCCGCGGCTACAAACGGGAAATGCGCAATCTGCACGATCCCAAGGTGCGCGAAGACATCAAAGAAATCGCGCAAATGGATGGCGCGTTTGTGGTTTCACCCGACGGTGTGGTCGAGAAAAGTCGTCAGATTATCGAAGTCTCCCACGCCGACCTGACCATGTCCAAAGGACTCGGCTCGCGGCACTGGGCCGGCGCCGCCATCTCACAAATCACCAAAGCCATCGGAATTGTCGTTAGCCAGTCGACGGGTACCGTACGGATCTTTCAAAATGGCGAGACCGTTCTACGCATCGAACCGATGGACCACGCCGTCAAATGGCAGGAGTTCAACTACGAACCACCCTCTCCTGACTCAGAAACGTAGCCGCCATCGCATTCGCTCAACAGTTCATCGATCAGCTGTAGTGGAATGCCGATCGGAATGACGCTCACCTGGCCGAAGAACGATTTGGTCTGAGGATTCGCCATGGCCGCTTTGCGAGCTACAAACGTTAAGGTGGCATCAGCCGCAAATGCCGCTGCCACGCGCTCCCCCGTCATCGCATCCACCCCGGTCGGAATATCGATCGCCAAGCGAAACCCGGCCGAGCGATTGGCGTGCTGAATCCAGTCGTCAAACGGCGGACGTGGAGCCGACTGAGAGCCAGTCCCAAGCATTGCGTCAATGATCAGCTCAGCCTCAGCCAGGGCTGCATGCACCTGCTCGTCTGCTCCTTCGCCAGGACACCAAACCACCCCACCAGCGTTACCCGTCATCAAGATTTGGGCGTTAACGCGAGCGTCGTCGGAGAGCTTTTCGACCGGCCCTAGCGCAAAGACATCGCATTGCCAACCCAAAGTGCGAAGGTGGCGCGCCATCACCAAACCATCTCCCCCATTATTGCCAGCACCACACAGGATGACCGTTTTGGGATAGTTCTGGCCGCTGACGGGCATGCCAATACGCCCGCGAATCCACGCAACACAACCCAAGGCTGCGTTTTCCATGAGAACCAAGGAATGCATCCCGTAGACTTCAATCGCTCGGCGATCTACCTGGCGTATTTGTTCGGTCGAGAGCACGCAGCCGCTCAACTGCTCTAGCGGGGAGCTTGGATTGCCCATCGAATTTGCCTCAAGTAGAATCTCATGCCGACGTCGATGATAAGCGGGTGGGCTTAAGGTCGATTGGCCATAGGGCGCTATTGCGACCAGCGCATTGAACACGGGCTCGTGTAGCTTTACTCAATGCTCCCAGACTACATGCTTAGTAGGGGGTTTATCGACCACTCCTTGGTACTGTACGCAACTTTTATTACGTTTTTGCAAGAATTGAAGTCATGCCGCTTTACGAATACCATTGTGAGACGTGTCAAGCCGATGTGGAAGTTCTAGTCCGCAGCGTTCAAGAAGTCCCCGCATGCCCCAAATGCCATTCGCACGCGTTGACGAAGCAACTGAGTGCTCCAGCCGCTCCGGCCATGGCGGGCTCCAGCCTGCCGATCCGCCAACCCAGTGGCGGAGGGACATGCGGCCGCCCCCAGTGCGGTTCGGGGTGTATGTTCGACTAAGGCCTTTAAGCACCGGTTGTTGTCGCGTTGGCCAGCGCGATGGCTTCGACCACCTGACGTTCGGTGATTCCAGCCACCCGCTCGACCTGCCCCAGCCGTGTCGGCAGGATGAACCGCAGCGTACCATGCTCCACTTTTTTGTCGTGTTGCATGATTTTCCACAGCTCAGATGGGTTGGCCTCGAAGCGCGTCGGCAGTTCGAGCCGTTCGAGCAGTGCGCGCTGCCGCTGCACAAAGTGCTGATCGACCCGTCCCAGTTGCTGGGCTAGCAGGGCGGCCATGTGCATCCCGATCGCCACCGCTTCGCCGTGCAGCAGCCTGCCATAGCCAGCCACACTTTCCAAAGCGTGCGCGAAGGTGTGCCCGTAATTCAAAATAGCGCGGAGCCCGGTTGTTTCGCGTTCATCTTGCTGTACTACCCCAGCCTTGGCCTTGCACGATTCGGCGACCACATGACCGATCACCGGTGATTCCTTGCGAAGTATCTCGTCGGCATGCTGCTCGAGGTATTCGAACAGCTGGGGAAGCAGGATCACTCCATACTTCACTACTTCGGCCAAACCCGACACGAACTCTCGACGGGGCAATGACTCCAGGGTGTGAGTATCGATGGCTACCAGTGTGGGTTGCCAGAACGCGCCGACGATGTTCTTGACGTTTGGCAAGTTGATCCCGGTCTTACCTCCCACGCTCGAGTCCACTTGGCTCAAGAGCGTGGTTGGGACTTGAATCAGCGGCAAGCCGCGGGCGAAGGTCGCGGCGACGAAGCCAGCCAAATCCCCCACGACTCCTCCGCCAACCGCCACGACGCAACTTCCGCGGTCGGTGTTCTCATTAACTAGGCTTTGCCACAGCCCTGCCGCCATTTCCACCGACTTGCTGGCTTCGCCGCTGGGAACCGAGAGGAGTGAGCAGCGAAAGTGAGCCGCGCTGAGCGCCCTCTGCAGCGAACTTGCCAGCTCTCCGAGATGCTCATCGAAGACCAACGCGGCATGCTGACATTGGGGCAAACCGGCCTGTATCCAGCCCGGCACGGCTGCCGTCAATTGCTGGCCGATGTAAATGGGATAAGTCCGCTCGGCCAGTTCCACTTGGATGGCGATAGGAGCAACAAGCGATAACGAATTCATGGCAAGTAACTTCGGCGCGGTC
Source organism: Pirellulaceae bacterium (assembly GCA_041751975.1). Lineage (GTDB taxonomy): Bacteria > Planctomycetota > Planctomycetia > Pirellulales > Pirellulaceae > Aureliella. Next base: position 10,042 of record JBGSHW010000084.1, on the reverse strand, counting down.
TATTCGAAACGAGTTATTGTAACTCTAATTTGCGAACCGCAACCGGTGCTATGGCCCTCACTTTCCCGTTAAACCCACAACCATGCTCAGCCTACCCTGTGGCGATCCCTCGCCACCAGCCACCGATGCGATTCATGGGTTCTTGATTAAAGTGGGTGTGTTGCTCCATCGGTTTGGAACCCCCTCCCATCGACTGGAGCGCGTCATGCTGCAACTGTCGCGGTCGCTGGGAGTCGAAGGTATATTTCTTTACACCCCAACCGCGCTGGTCGTATCCCTGACCGACGCTCAAGGCGAACGAACTTATCTGCGGCGGGTGGATGCTGGAGCCGTGCATGTTGACAAGTTAATTGCCTTCGATGAGATCCTCGAACAACTCGAAGATCGCCGCATCAGCGTAGCGCTGGCCAGCGAGATGATGGATCGAGTTGAACGAGCGCCGCCCCCCTACAGCGCTTGGGTCACGATCCTAGCCTGCGCGATTTCGTGTGGAGCCGTGGCCATTTTTTTTCAGGGAAGCGGCAATGAAGTAATCACCGCCAGCGCGTTAGGCTTGGTAGTAGCCATCTTGGAAGTCATCCAAGGTCGCTTGCGATGGGAAACGGGCTTCCTGGAACCGGTCTCCGGGCTGGTGGCCGCCATCGGGGCGTTGGCCGTGGCCCACTTCATCGTCCCCATCGACGATCGCTTGGTCACGCTGGCTGCCCTGATCATCATGCTCCCCGGCCTGCGGCTGACGGTGGCTTTAACAGAGTTGGCCGTCGGGCATCTCTCAGCCGGAGTCGCCCGCTTGGCCGGAGCCTGCGTGTCGCTGCTGACTATCACCATCGGCGTTGCCTTGGGCTGGCGACTCGCCGCCGCTTGGCGCCCCGCTACCTTTCCAGAAGATGTGCTACCGCAATACTGGCAATGGATCGCCATCGCCGTGGCCCCAATCACATTCTCCATCGTCTTTCGAGCGCGGTGGCCGCAATGGCCGACCATCATGGCCGTCGCCGTGATGGGCTTCTTTACAAGTCAATTCACCGGAGCCCAATGGGGTGTCGAAGTAGGGGCCTTCTGTGGGGCGCTGGCCGTGGGGATCGGAAGTAACCTCTACGCCCGTATCCGCGACCGACCAGCCCTGGTGCCGCTCACCCCGGGGATCATCATCCTGGTTCCTGGTTCAGTCGGCTATCGCTCGCTAACCGCCTTTCTCGATCACAACTCAATGGCTGCCGTCGAGTTTGCGTTCACCATGATCATGATCGCAGTGGCCTTGGTCGGCGGCATTCTGACCGCCAATGTTTTCCTTCCTCCCAAACGGATCCTGTGAGCCAGCCCGCAGCAGTAATCTTCGACGCACGCTCGTCGGCCGTTAGCGAGCGTTGAGCCATTGCCGTAATTCTTCCAAGGGCCAGGTATTCACGACCTGCGTTTTTAACAATCCCGCACGCCGCGCCTGCTGCACACCAAACCGCATGACATCCATCCCTTCCAAGGCGTGCGCATCGGTGTTGATCGAGATGGGAATGTGCATACTGGCAGCCATCAGCAAATGCTGTTCGCTCAAGTCGAGGCGCATGGGGCTGGCATTCAGTTCTAAAAACTTGCGAAATTCCACCGCCGCTTGGAAGACCGCCTGCATGTCGACTTCGTAAGGAGGCCGCGATCCGAGCAGTCGACCGGTGGGATGAGCCAGCAGATCGACATGCGGATTGCGGAGTGCGCCCAGGATGCGATCGGTAATCTGCTGCCGCGATTGCTTTTGTCCGTAATGCACGCTGGCAATGACCCAATCGGCCTGCGCCAGCACTTCGTCCGACAGGTCCAGTGGCCCTGCTTCCAGAATATCGCACTCAATTCCTTTTAGAATGCGGAACTCGTCTGTTTGCCGCGCATTGAAAGCGTCGACTGCCTGCCATTGCTCAAGGAGCCGCCCTTCGTCCAATCCACGGGCCATACTGACCCGCTTGGAGTGATCGGTGATCGCGATGTACTGCCGACCACGGCGGCGGGCAGCTTCCGCCATTTCGTCCATCGAATTGGCACCGTCAGTCGCATGCGTGTGCATGTGCAAGTCGGCGATGATATCAACCAGCTCAACCAGAGCTGGAAACGACTGACCAAATTCGGCCCACTGGAGTTCATGCCGACCTTCGCGCAATTCGGGGGGAATCCAGTTAAGCTGCAGGGCATGATAAAGTTCTTCTTCGGACCGGCCAGCGAGATACTCGTCCGGAGCATCAATTTTTGCGACGCCGTATTCGTTGACGGTCAAGCCCAGCTTCCGGGCTCTTGAACGAACCGCAACGTTATGTTCTTTGGACCCCGTAAAGTATTGGAGTGCCGCCCCGAAAGCTTCCTCGGCAACCACCCGCAGGTCCACTTGAAAATACTCATCGATGCGGATCGACATCTTCGTATCACCTCGGGCCAGCACACTCACCCGTCCCGCAAACTCGCCGAAGTGATCCATGACCACACTTGGCTGCTGGCTAGTCACCAAGATGTCGATGTCACCCACCGTCTCTTGTCTACGTCGATAACTCCCCGCAAACTCCAAGCGCTCAACCGCAGGGCAAGGTTGCATATGCTGTCGCAACCGTTCGACCAATCGCTCAGCCTGATCGATCCGCAGGCGTTGTGAGGCGGCCTCTGCAATGGCCAGCCCCTCCAAGATGATTTGCTCTGTCTTGGCAGCAAACCCCTTTAAGGCACGTACCCGCTGCTGCTCGCAGGCCAGCCGCAAATCATCGAGCGTGTGCAGGTTCAGTTCCTTTTGCAGCGTGGCCGCCTTCTTGGCCCCGAGCCCCGGGATGCGGGTCATTTTGATCAGCACCGCTGGCGTGCTGGCTTTCAGTTCCTCGAGCTGTGGCAACAGGCCGGTAGCTACCAAGATTTCGCATTTTTCCGCCAAGGTGGCTCCAATGCCTGGGAAATCTTTTAAGTCCTGTTGCGGGTCGGCCAAGATATCGGCAACCGGTTGTGTGAGCTCCTGGATCGTTTTCGCGCCGTTGCGATAAGCGCGAACCCGGAACGCATTCTCACCGCGGAGTTCCAGTAGGTCGGCCAGCTCTTCGAACACTCTGGCGATTTCTGCGTTGTTCATCGTAATGCTTGGTACGGGTCAAAAAACTAATTGGGCCGACGCAATATAGCAATGCGTTTTAGCCATGCAGTTCAACAATATCACCGTCGAGCGGTTGGTAGTCGGGTTTAACCGGCGTGCCAGCGTGGACAGCTTTCCCCCACACCCGCGCGGATTTAAGCGATGCGGCCATGTCGCGGTGGACGTGCTCGGCTACCTCCACCAGAGTTTCCCCCTTGTGAATGGCAAATGGCTTTGACATATCCGGCTCTTTTTCCTTCGGATGTTTGGCATACACGCGGACTATCTCTAAGCGTTCGAAAACTTCGCGGCGCAGGTCATCCAAACCGATACCCGCAGTCGCGCTGACTTGCAGCCGATCCAACGGCAGCTGCAGGAACTCATCGAGCAACTGCAGTCGCTCCGTCGCGCCGGGAGCATCTGATTTGTTAAGCACTACGAGCGTCTGCGTATAGCTCACCCCGATATCTTCTTCGTCGAGCATGGTGGTGCGGCCAAGCCGCGTCTTGCCACTGGAAAAACGGGCGAGCACCGCTTGTGTATCTTCGATCAAATCATCGCTACCGAGGTCGATCACCAGAAATACCAGATCGGCACCACGAACCAAACCAATGGTCGCCAGATCCATGTAATCGACTGTCACCGGAGGAAGATCGATTAACTGGAACGGACAGTCTTCAAACAGCATCATCCCGGGAAGGGGTGCCTGTGTCGTGAACGGATAGTTGGCGATCTCAGGTTGCGCGCGGGTGAGTGAGGCCAAGAGCTGGCTCTTACCGGAGTTGGGAGCGCCAATAAGTAGAATTCGTCCCGCTCCTTGTTTCGGGATTTTCGTGGTGGTCTTCGTCGTCGACTGAGCTGCCTTTTGCGAGTCGACTTTGACCTTGGCGATCTTGGCCTTCAAGTCGGCTTGCAGACGATCGGTCCCCTTGTGTTTGGGGATCTCACGTAGCATCAACTGCAAACACTCAAGCTCCTCTTGCGGCGTCTCTGCTTGGCGGTAGGCCGCTTCGGCTTTATGGTATTGTGGCGTCAGGTTGGCAGGCATGGGGAGGTTGAGTTCAGTCAGTTGAAGCGGATTCGGAAGGGGATTAAAGTCGGGGACAGGGGCGAGCTCCATCGCGGCTATCATTCAGCGAAGTTCATTCGGCGACTTGCAGCACGATGCGGATGGAGTTCAGGTTCTGGGGGAAGGTGAGTCGGGTAGCGTAGTACTCCCGATCGGCCTCAAAGTACTCGGTGGCATCGGCCAACGCGGCAGAGATCTCTGGCCAACGCACAATGGCTGCAGCGGCGGTTAGCGGCGATTTCTGATAACCGGGACGCGAGGAAAAAAGGATGCGATCGTGGTCATCGATCAGGTAAATCCAATCTCCTGTTTCGGCAGCGTGCAATTCGGGGCGCACCAAGTTTCCGATCTCAGCCTCGACCAAGACCAAGCCAAAAGGCTCTTCGGTGTGCGCATCGAAGACAGGCACACCAGCCACAATACGCACGCTACCAGCTACCGTTGAGTCGAAATCGATGCAGCATTCGCCTGGGAACTGTTGCATAACAACTTTGTGGAACGTACTGGTGACCCCATGTCGCAAGCGACTGGCTGGAAGCCCGCGAACGTTGGAGACATCTTGCAGGCTCCGCTCGATCCGCACCAGTTCGTTGATCCGCTCATCGGTGACCTGCGCATAACTTAGACCGGTCAGGGTATTTTTAGTCTTGGCTAGTGCAAGCAGGATCGTGGACAGCCGCTCACGCCACGTGGCATATTCTTCGCGCGAGGCTTCCACATGATCCAATAAATGTTGAATCGGGGGGAGCTCGACCATGAACTGAGCCGTAACCGCCAGCTGCCGAATTTGCACGCACAGCCGCGACTTCAAATCGCGTCCGGTCATCCGCATCCCGTCGTACCTCGCTTGACGCTGATGGGTGCCGGCAATCCAGCTTTCAACTTCCTTGGCCAGTTCTTCGGCTGTTGCATGGCGGGCAAACCGCGCCTTCGACATGGCCCGCAGGCAGATTGTCTCGAGCTCCCGCGGAACCTCGGGGTTATGCTCGCGCGGCTGGGGCGTGTCGGAGTTAGCAATCGCGCTGAGGAACTCTTTGACCGCACGTCCGGAGTGCGATTTGGAGCTGTTCTCATGCGGCGCGACACCGGTCAAGATGGCGAACAGGATGGTACCTAAGCCGTACACGTCGGTGCGTTCGTCAAGCAATTCCATATCGCCCGCCGCTTGCTCGGGGGACATGTACAGTGGCGTCCCGAGCACATCGCCGTCGAGCGATTGAGCGGCTGCGATCTCTTCCGGCCCACCGCTCAAAGCCAAACGCGTGGCCAGTTCGCCGTCGGTCTCGAGTTTCGCTAGTCCCCAGTCCAGCACGAGAACTTGGCCAAAGTTGTCGAGCGCCACGTTTTCAGGTTTCAAGTCGCGGTGGATAACACCCCGCGAGTGCGCGTAGGCGATCGCTTGGCAGACATCGAGAAAGGCATTCAACAAACGATGCAAGTGGAGCGGCGCATCTGCGGCGTTGTGCCGCCGAGCATGATACTCTTGAATGGCTTCTGCCAAGGTCTGCTTACCGAGAAAACGCATGGCATAGAAGGGGAGCCCCGTTTGGGCATTGATACCGCTCAGGTACAGCGGCACGACGTTAGGGTGTTCCAGATGACCGGTGATTTCCGCTTCGCGCTGAAAACGCTTTGCAAGCTTGGGGGAATCGGCCGCCTGAGGATTCATTTCTTTTATGGCCACGTTGCGGCGTAGCTTCTCATCCCGCGCCAGCCAAACCGTACCTAAGCCGCCAGCGCCGATCTTGCGAATCAGTGTGAAGCGGGCGACTGTCTGACGCGTTTCCTCCGGCTGTTCAACGTCATTGCCCTCATAATAAGCGGTGGCCGTTTCGGCCACCAACGCAGAGGAGGACGACATCCACCCTCCCGCAGCCGCTTCGCGAACGGTTCGCCGCATCCGTTCCTTTGAGACCTCACTCAACCGAAGCGAGTCGTCGACGGCTGCCGAGTTGGGTTGGGAAATGTCAAGGGCTGCTTGTTGGATCAAGGTTGATAACTCCGCGAACGCTCGGCTTTTCGGGTTAGCCTGCAGATAATCATCCAGTTCGCGTTGGTCGTTGGCACTCAAGGCACCTGCCAACGACTTGGTGATCCGTTCGGCTGCGATTTGCTCATTCATCCGCTGACTCCTGTACCCAATCCACTTTTCTCGACACACACCTCGCAAGTTTTACTCGCGCCCGGTGCAAACGCACCCACATCACTTCCCGCGAAATCGCCAACTCTTCACAAATAAAGTCGGCGGAGAGCTGCTCCATGACGCTCAGTACAAAAACATCGGCCTGCGCTTGCGTGAGCGCTGCCAGGCAGTCTCGCACGGCTTGCCAAATTTCACTTGCCACCAAATCGAGCTCGCGATCCTGGGCCAATGCCGGGTCCGGAACCAAACGGCCACCCAGTTCAACATAATTTTCGTCAATGTTTTGGGGATCATGCAATTCGATACGCTGCAGCTTCGCTCGCTCGCGGATCGTATCGATGATTTTCCGCTTGAGGATCCCGAGCAACCAAGCCGATTGCGGGCCCCGGCGGTCGAATCGATCAAGGTGCCGCAAGGCCGCCAGAAACGTGTCTTGCACCACTTCCTCGGCCACTGAGGCCATGCGTAAACGTGCGAACGCATAGCGAAACAGATAGTCGCCATACACATCAACCCATTCATCGGGTTTGACAAACGTATCTCTAGCTTCCTGCGGGTAGGGAGCCAAGGCTTTGCTCACGTTTCGAAGTTGGTAAGGATCGGTCGGGAAATAAATGTCCGGTACCTTTTCCCGCTCATTTCTAAAGTGACCGGAGGTCACTAGCTAACCAGTATATCGCCCCCGCCGCCATCAGGGGATATGCGGGAAACTGGGCGACCGCCTCCTGCGTAACTTCCGGTAGGCGAACGCAGGCGTGCCTTACGAAGTTTCCAACCGAATGTTAATATTTGTCCTGAGCATACGGTTTTCTCTTCAAGTCACCGTCCACTCTGCCGGTCAGATGTGAAAAATCAGATCGCTCCGCCGGTCAGCTCCCCTTTGCTTTGATTATCCTGTTCAAAAACTCAATTGTTTAGGGACGGAGTTGACTCAATTCTGTTGGATCGGCGGAGCGATCCGCTACCATGTTGGATCGGCCGAGCGATCCACTACTTTTAACCCAAAATGAAGACCATGAGCGGACGCGTCGGTGCGGTCTCGTACTTAAACTCAAAGCCCCTTATTTACGGGCTGCGCGAACGACTTGCCCCATTGGGCCTCATGTTGGACTTACCAAGTCGTTTAGCCGATCGACTGTCGCGCGGTGAATTGGATGTGGCTCTCATTCCCTCGGTCGAATTTTTGAGAAGTGACCAACGGTCGATCGTATCAGACGCCTGCATCGCCTGCCGAGGTCCCGTCCGCAGCGTGCAACTGCTCTTTCGCGTTCCCCCACATCGCGTTAGGAGTCTGGCACTGGACGAAGGTTCACGGACCAGCGCGGCACTCGCTCAGGTGTTGCTATATGAAGAGTTCGGCTTGCGCCCCGAGTTGCAGCCACTGGCCATCGATGCGCCGCTCAGCTCCAGCACTGCAGATGCTTTGGTGGTTATCGGCGATCGAGCGATGAATATCAATCCGACACCCTTCGTGGAAACCTGGGATTTAGGTGAGCGCTGGCACCACATGACGGGGCTACCCTTTGTGTTTGCAATGTGGATTGCCAAGTCCACGGAAGACACGCTATGGCTAAGCGACATTTTGCGGTCGGCCCGCGATGAGGGACTCGCTCACTTGACGGAGATCATTCGCCGCGAGTCTCCCAAATACGGTTTGACTGAGGCCGATTGCCGAAGGTACTTTGAGGAACAATTGCATTTCTTTTTAGGCTCGGCTGAGTTGGCTGGGCTCGAACTGTTTCGCTCGCAGGCGGCCGAGCTCGGCTTGGTCCCCGAGGCGAGCAATCAACTGATATTGATGCCAATATGATCGAACGAATATTAGACAAGGCCCGCGGTGGAGAACGGCTCTCCGTGGAAGATGGGTTGAAACTGCTCAAGAGCCGCGACTTAACCGCGATCGGAGCGGCTGCCAATGCAGTGACCGAACGACTGCATCCGGAATCGTACCGCACCTACAACATCGACCGGAACATTAATTACTCGAACGTGTGCACGGCGGTCTGCGACTTCTGTGCATTCTATCGTTCGCCGAAGAGCGACGAAGGTTACGTGCTACCTCGCGACGTGCTGCTTAAGAAGGTGGAAGAGACGGTCGCCTTAGGTGGCAATCAAATCTTGATGCAAGGTGGCTTGCACCCGAAGTTCAAGCTCGATTGGTACGAGGAATTGCTCGGGGACATCAAGAGTGCCTTTCCGCAAGTGAACATCCATGGCTTCAGTCCGCCGGAGATTTATCACTTCACCAAAGTCAACCACCTGCCGCTGCACGACGTTCTGTCGCGGCTCAAGGCTGCCGGGCTGGGGAGTTTGCCGGGCGGAGGAGCCGAAATCCTGGTCGATCGCGTGCGGGCCGAGATCACGCGCGGTAAAGTCATGACCGACGATTGGCTGAATGTCATGCGCGTCTGGCATGCGCTCGGGGGCATCAGTTCGGCGACTATGATGTTCGGACACGTGGAGACGCTGGAAGAACGGGTCGAACATCTCCTCAGGCTCAGGCAACTCCAAGATGAAACGGGGGGCTTCACCGCCTTCATTTGCTGGACGTTCCAGCCCGAAAATACCGACATGTCCCACATTTCTCCCAAAGGGGCGTTTGAATATCTGCATATGCAAGCGGTCGCAAGGCTCTTCTTGGATAACATCCCGAACATCCAAAGTAGCTGGGTCACGCAGGGGCTCAAGGTGGGTCAACTGGCCTTGCTGTACGGCGCCAACGACATGGGAAGTCTGATGATCGAGGAAAACGTCGTCGCCCAGGCGGGGACGGTGCACTTCCTGACCTTAGATCAAATCCGAGAGGCCATCCAAGAAGTGGGATTTGAACCTCGCCAACGGGATGTGTTCTATCAACTCGTTGAACCCGAAATGGAGCAGTTCGCGATCGAAGCCAATCGACCAACCGCTGCTCCGAAATCGCTACCGGTTGTAGCCGTTTGAGTCGTGGTTGTACGTGCTGCGACCCAAAACCGTACGATGGAACGCAGCGAATCAAATGTAGAGTTATTGATGACCCTGAGACAAACCAACGGTTCCTTCTCTTACTTGTCGGATTTTGGTCGTGACAATTCAAACCTACGCAACTCGCAGCGTGATCCGGCCAGCCATTTTGAGAGATTGAACTTTTTGCTATTCGAGAGCATTCACCAAATTGACGTAGCGAAATCTAAACTCGACGATATTGAGATAATTAAATTGGCAAATTCTTCAGGAAAGATCGAATCCCTCCAGTTTTTTGTTTTGAACGAATCACAAGTTGATCGAATTGGGTGATCCGTACTTCGACGGTCGCTCGACAGAACAACTGCATTTACGATTGAATAGGTTGTTTGTTTTGAGCTTCGGCATTTGCGTTCAAAACGATAACTGATGATCCCTGCATACGTCCTGCGGATGCAGAACTTCCACCCTCATTGATTTGGACGGGAATGGACTAAGACGTTTGATACGCCTACGGTTCACGGGTTTTTAGGCCAGAGGCCGACATAGCCCTTGCCGTGGTCGTGAGGCCACGGTGTGGTTGGTGGGGGATCTCGAGCCCAGCGGGCGACACCAGACCGCTACAGCTGTGTCGGCCTCTGGCCTAAAGAGGGCGGGAAGGGGAAAGGGGAGGAGGAAAGAAAAGCTGGGGAAAGCGGTGACAAGTCCCCATCCCTGTCAAGCTATCATAGAGCTTCCTCCAACGCGCGGGATGTGCTGAAATGTGCCCGTTTTTTGCCGCTAGAGCGTTTGGGCG
>JBGSHW010000083.1:0-93745 GCA_041751975.1 Pirellulaceae bacterium | reverse complement strand
CGGATGCCTGCTTAACACCACAGGGCGAACTGGCGCCCACCAGATGATCACCCAGTACACGTCAAAATGTTTTCCAAGGAGAACGGGAATGAGAAGGCTGTTTGTAGTACCGGTATTGGTGGCTTTGTTGGCCGCCGTATCCGGCAAAGCTAATGCCGCCTACAGTGGAGCGATCAGCTACCAAGACTGTAGCGGCTGTGTTGTGAGCTCGAGTGAAGTTCCAGCAACACACACTGTCATGAAAACGGTGCGTCGCACGGTATACGAACAACGTACCGAGCAGCGCACACGGACTGAGTACCAGACGGTTACCGAAGACAAGGTAATCAATGTGACTCGGATGCAACCCGAAACTCGCTTCCGAACGGTCACTGAGACCATTCGCAAGCCTGTCTATGAAACTCGGACTCGTAACTACACCGTTATGAAGCCAGTTTACGAGACACAAACTCGTCAAATTACGTACAATGTTCGTCGTCCAGTATGGGAAACCCATACCAAGGAAGTGAACTACACCGTAATGACACCTGTGCGTGAAAATCACAGCAAAGTGATCAACTACACGGTAATGACACCTGTGTACGAAAATCACAGCAAAGTGATCAACTACACGGTCAACGTGCCGGTTTACGAGACACACGAGAAGGTGATCAACTACACCGTTCGTCGTCCTGTCACGGAAACTCGTCAACGTGTGATCAACTACACCGTCATGGTCCCTGTGCAAGAGCAGCACAGCAAGGTCGTGAACTACACGGTGATGGTTCCTCAGCAAGAAACTCGGACACGCGAAGTGGTCCGGACTGTTACGACTCCAGTCAACTACACCAAGACAGTCCAAGTCAATGGTGGTCACTGGGATACTGTAACAGAAGAAGTCGCTGGTCCCGTTCAGCGGCGGACGATTCGCGAGCCAGGCACATGGGTGTGGGATGCTGCTCAATGCAAATGCGTTTACTGCCCTGGCGCTTGCCGAGTAGAGTGCATTCAGTGCCCACCGAAGACCATTTGCAAGAAGGTGTGGGTTCCAACCTGCGAAACGAAGGAAATCAACTGCGTGCGTTACGAGCGTAGCTGCGTAACCGAAACAGTACCTTACACGGTTTGCAAGATGGTGCCAGAATGCCGCAGCAAGACGGTCAACTACACCACCTGCAAGATGGTGCCAGAATGCCGTAGCAAGACGGTCAACTACACCGTTTGCAGCGTTGTCTGCGAGCCACGTAGCAAGACAGTCACTTACCAAACTTGCAAGATGGTGCCAGAATGCCGCAGCAAGACGGTCAACTACACTACCTGCAAGATGGTGCCAGAATGCCGCAGCAAGACGGTCAACTACACCACCTGCAAGATGGTGCCAGAATGCCGCACCAAGACTGTTTGCTACAAGACCTGCAGCTGGGTTTGCGAACAGCGTACTAAGGACGTTTGCTACACCACTTGCAAGATGGTTCCAGAGTGCAAGACTCAGACATACACTGTCTGCACCTACACCTGCGAAAACGTCTGCAAGCAAGTTCCTTACACGGTCTGCGTACCGGTTTGCGAACAAAAGACTATCCAGGTCTGCAAGCGAGTTCCAGTATGCGTTTCGTACGAAGTAACAGTTTGCGTACCAACCACTGTATGCGAGCAAGTTCCTGTTGAAGTTTGCTGCGATCCTTGTGCGGCTGGCAACGGCCGTGGCATCGGCAGCGGCCGTATCCTGGGCAATGGCGGTATCCTCGGACGTTTGTTCGGCGGTTGCTGCTCGGCCAAGGCTTGCGGAAGCAGCTGTGACAGCGGTTGCGACAGCGGCTGTGGTTGCTAGTTCAAACGCTCCAATTCGACTTTGACACGCTGGGCCGACGCATGATGGTCGGCTCAGCCCTGTCGCTTCGGACTGGGGAACAGAATCTTTACCGCCCACCAACGATGGGACTATTGATCGCTACGAAGGAGCAAATGAGCTGAAGTCAGCCGATCCGGTAAAATACCTTCCACCCGTCCGGATGATGATCTGGTGGAGTTAAGCAAAGGCGGTCAGTTTGCCATGGAGGTAAAGCTGACCGTTTTTTTTTGCTTTAGTGGAAAAGCATGAAGATTGGCGCACTTTTTTTTGTTTTGACCAACTTTAGGAATTCTTTGAAACTGGAGCGGCTTTTGCATACGATACCTCTGGTGAGTATCCAATCGCTCTACTGCTCGAAGGGGCCGCGCGTCCGCTCCAAACTCTCGCGCCGACCCCTCCAAAAACCGAGCAGTGTCCATATCCTACACCGTGGAGTTTCACATGCGTTCAACTGTTCTCTGCTGCGCTATCGTCGCGCAAACCGCCTCGTTCTGTTCCGCGCAGGGGCTTGAGCAAGTCATTGCACCCGCAGCCAGGGCTCACGATTTCGGTACCGTTGCCCGTGCGGCCAACACCGAACACCGCTTCGAGCTTCTCAACCCGTTCCCCGGCGAAATGCACATCCGCTCCGTCCGCACCAGCTGCGGCTGTACAACCGCCTTCGTCGAGACCGAAAAAATCCCCGCCGGGCAAAAAGGGACGATCTTGGCTCGCTTCAATACCGGCAGCCACATGGGGCAGAAGGGAGCTACACTAACTGTCTCAATCGATAAGCCTTTTTCTACAGAATTGCAATTAAATGTTAAAGGCTACATTCGAAGCGATGTAGTACTTAGTCCTGGCGAAGCTGCCTTCGGAAATACCCCTGAGGGTGAGCCGCGGGCACTCGAGTTGTCCCTTAACTACGTTGGTCGGAGCGACTGGGCGATCACCGATGTGGTCAGCCCCCTGGACTATGTGAAGGTCTCGTTCAAGGAGACTGAACGAACAGCTGGACGGGTCAGCTACAAGATAGCAGTCGAGTTGGATGCGGGAGCGCCCGCTGGCTTTCTGAAAAATCAACTGGTGCTCCACACCAACGATCGCCGTCTAACCACCTTGCCGATCCGCTTGCTGGGAAGTGTTGAACCGGCTTTGCAGATTTCGCCCCAAAGCGTTGCCCTTGGAAATGTTAAGCCGGGTGAACCGGTCCCGCAGCGGCTTGTGTTGCGTGGCCGAGAGCCGTTTCGCGTCCTAGATATCACCTCGGAACAGGCCGAAGTTCGCTTTGAAAAAGATGAAATTCCGAAGAAAGCCCATTTGATCAACATTATTGTCGCTCCACACTCCACCGGTATCGATGGAGATGTCGATGGGCAACTGCTTCTTAAAACAGACCTCCAGGACGAGCCACTGAAGTTGCAGATGAAGTACAAGCTGGAGCAGCAGTCGCCACTGCCGCCAGCCGAAATTCAAGCTTCGAAATAGTCGTAACTCCGAGCTAAATCCAGCTGCCTGCTGGTCGCTCTTCCGCGCGGGCGTCGGCCATTTTCTCTTCCACGTCTGACGCACCGTACGTAGCCGCGGCAGGGCTTAAACCACTGAAAAACCTCCATGGCAGCTCCGGATTCAGTTTCCGGAGCTGTCTTTTTTTGTCCGCTAACGCGCAAACATGGGCGGATCCGATCCTGCGCAAGTTAATTTGCCTACTAATTCAACTTGCGCATCGAAGTGGCCTGAATAGGTGTAGCGGTCGTAGAAGATGTTCGCTCTAGGGTAAGCCTGACCAGAAATCAGGTTATCCATGAATCGATTAAAGAAATCACCCCGCTCACGCGCATTTCAGCTGGGGTGCGTAGGTTGCAAGACGATTTTAAAGCGGGAAGCTTAGGCGCAAGGATTGCGCCCACACTTTCTCAGCAACGCAGGGGATAGGAGTCCCCGACAGCTTGGGCGCGTCACGAAATGACAACCCGAGTCAAAGGATTGACGCGATTTCAAGGAGGAATTCAGTGAAAAAAATATGGTTTAGCAATGTGGCAATCGCACTCGGGTTGTTGGCTAACGTGCCCGCTATGGGGCAACAATACCAGGCAGGCTATGGGAGCAACTATGGGCCAAGTTCCTTCCCCGTTCAACTTTCTGGCCCCCAACAATCAGCCTTTGCTCCCCAGAGCATTCTGCAGAATATTCCCCAAGTCCCACCACAATATGCCGCTCAGGGGACCCACAGTCCTTATCAATTTGTCTCGAACCAAGATCAGGTCGGTGACGGATTTGGCGGTGGGATTGTCCCTGAACCAATTCAGGCCGCTCCGCTTCAAACATACGCCCCCCAAGCACCGACGGCTCTGGGCCCACATGCAGGCCACTTTCAACCGGCTCCACAAGCGTCTGCGATAACGGCACTTCCCGGTCCGCATTCTGGGCAAATGCACTCTGGGCAAGTGCACTCTGGGCAAGTGCATCCAGGGGCGAGCATGAGTTATACCCAACAACAGGTAATTGCACCTGGCTGCAGCAGCTGCGGCCCGGCCCCCTTCACCCAGCCCAACTACGGCTACAACTCGGATTGCACTAGTTGTCCGGCACCGGTCGCCTTCAATGCTCCGAGCCCATTCCAGGGTGGATTTGGGCATGGCCACGGCTTGGGTGGTGGTCACGGTTTAAGAGGTGGGCATTTCGCCGGTGGCAATGGGTTTGGTGGAGGAGGCGGTCAACTGTTCGGCGGTCTACCGGTCGGAGCCAAGCCCTGGTTCTTCGGTGGAGGTTTCTTGCGTTATAATCGCATCGATGACCACAAACGCCCGCTCACGCTCCGCGATTCGAACAGCATGGATGTGTTGAGCACCAGCGATGCGCAGATGAATGCCATGAATGGCTTCGAGATCATGGGGGGACGCTACTTTAACTGCGGAAAAAATGCAATCCAAGCCAGCTATTGGGGACTCTTTCCCGATCAGGAATCGGCGATGGTCTACGAGCCAGGGGGGGTATTTCGTAGTCGTATCCTCGGGAGTGGCGACGCGGATGCTGGCGTCCTCCCTGACGGAAATGCTGGCATGTACGACGTATACGATTGGTACGACAATGCGGTAGCGAACCGCGTCACGCGATCGAGCGAGTTCCATAACGTAGAAGTGAATTTGTTGGGCTTCGCGGTTGGTCACGCGGCTCGAAATTTTAATCGCCCAACGGGTGGTTCTCTCTTCGCGGGAACGCATGGATCGAACTGTGGTTATTGCGGTGGGGCGGGCTGTGGCGCTTGCGGCAGCCATGCCCACGGCGGAGGGAACTCCTGTGCGCCGTCGCGATTTGCCACTGGACCAACCGGTTACTTGGCACCACCCTGCGGCAGTCGCTTGAACCTCAATTGGTTGGCTGGCTTTCGTTACTTCAGCTTTGACGATAACTTGCAATACGCTGCGGATTTGAATGGCGACGGAGTTACCCGTGCCGTTGACGATTTCTACTACGACGTGAACACGACCAATGACTTGGTTGGGTTTCAGATCGGTGGACGGGGTGACTTTTGCCTTGGACGTCGCATCAACGTCTATGGTCTTGGAAAGGTCGGTGTTTATAACAACCGAGCAACGCTCTTTAGCCGGATGGGAACCGACACGGCCGTCGCTTACGACACCGGTATGCCGACGGCTCGCTACAACATCATGGAAACCGACAATCGGGTTGCGTTCCTAAGCGAACTTGGCACTGGCATCGGCTATCGCATATCCCCCAAGTGGACAGCCAACTTCGGTTACTCGGTTATCGCTGCCAGCGGAGTGGCGACATCGGTCGGAAATGTTCGCAGCCGCGGGGATTTCGTTCGCGATCAACGTCATATTAACAACCAGGATACGCTCATTCTCCACGGCTTTAACCTAGGAGCTCTGTATAACTTCTAGGAATCGGACGGCTCTTGCCCTTTGAACCGCGTCATACGCTGCGATTTACAATCGTGGGGTAGCGCTTCCGCTATCGACTGAATCGCTGCTTGCTAAAAAAATGGCCGTGAAATTCGATTTCACGGCCATTTACTTTTATCAGGACTCAGTCAACTGAGGACATCGGTTTGAAGTGACATCGGTTTGAAGTGACATTGTTCAGCGAAGGAGACGCTTTTTGAGAGAATCTTCAAGGCTAGGTGCCAACGCATCCAACAGCGATTCGAAGTCGTCCTCAGCGTCCCCAAAAATGCTATCGGTCGCCGAGGTATGTGCAGTTGGTCCGTAAACGCGATCGGTGGCGCGGGCACCTACCAAACGATTCGTCGGTGTTCCCAGTGGATCCGCGGGCAGGTTAAGTGACGGATCAAGAGCATGAACTTGAACTGCATCCGCGGACTCGACAGCTGGCGTTTGCAGGTTCACCGCAAGTACCGCCGGTGCTTCACCCTCAGCTTCACCCTCACCGTTACCGGAGTTGCGACGGTTCAAGTAGTTGACCACGAACAACACGTCGATGGGGCTCAAGATGCCGTCAGCATTGGTGTCCACATACAGTCGAGACTCACCCTCACCACCGCCACCATTCCCCAAACGACCGGAACCACGCGCATTCAATGTATTGATGATGCTGAGGATATCGATCGGTGACACAAAGCCGTCAGCATTGACGTCCATCGGGTTGGCCCAGTTCGTGTAGCCTTCACCACCCGCACCACCGGAGCCACCTGCGGCGATGATGTTAAGAGTGTCAAAGCCGAAACGGATCTTGTCAAAGCTCACCGGCTGCACCGGTTCGTAGGTCAGTGTGTCATTCAAAGGCGAAATGTCGGCCGGATCGGAGACGAAGGTTGCTAGTCCGACGGCGTTGGCGGTCATGGTCACAGTGAACAACCGGAATTCACCATTGCCGGTGGGTGCATCGAGCGTCGCCACAGCTCCAATCTCATTGATGATTCCCAAATTCCGGATATCACCTCTGCGGATGCGGTTGTAGTCCGGTCCGAAATTAACCTGGAAACCAAGGTTCGGATCGTTGGTCGAACTGGCGACCGGACGCACTAGGTTAGATGAGTACAGGATATCTTGATAGGCCGCAAAAATGCCCAAGTCGGTTCCGGTTGTCCGCAGATCTCGGACGAAACCGGTCAGCAAGAATTGGCTGCCGACGGTGACTTCATCGATTGGCTGACCATTGAGGTCGGTGGCCACCAGTCGGAATTCGGCGGTCTGACCTGTAGGATTACCCACTCGAACTGTGACCGTGGCGGTGCTTTGGATACCTCGGCTGTCGGCAATTGTGTAAGTAAACTGATCGGAACCGACGAAGCCAGTGTTCGAAGTGTAGACGATACGATCGTCCCCAGGGTCGCTTGTACCGCGGGTGTCAATCACGGTAGAACCGTGTATCCCGTTGGTGCTGCTCACGATCGAGATCACGCCGGTCGAACCGCGAAGATCATTGGCCATGACATTAATCGGCGAGGCAACTCCGCTGCTTAAGCTCGTCGGGACCGAGTCATCGATGGCTACTGGGAATTGAATTCCGTCGCCAACAATCTCCAGAGAGGCGCCAACAAAGCGAATGCGTTCAACCGGAACAGCCGAGCCCGGAACGTCGAACAGAAGAGTGTCCGAGTTCGGAACGTCATCGGCCGGGTCCGGCATGAAGTTGGCGATACCGGGTGAGCGGGCAGCAAAGGTAACTGTGGCCAGCGTCAGCGGATCAGGGTTGTCCATCAACGTCAGGTTGCTTACGGCACCAAACTCGTTGATAATCCCAGGGACATCGGCGTTGCCACGGCGCACGGCCGTGTAAGGATCGGCAAAATCAACAGCAAAGTTGAAGTTACTGCCGGGAGCACCTGGCAAGGTCGATACCAACTGCATGCTGTACAACATATCGAAGTAGGCGGCAAACACGCCAGCGGCTACGCCAGGATTTGCCGAGCTGAAACGCAAGTCATCTACTTGCACTTCGATCTTGAAGTTCTCTCCTTGTTGCACAGCCGAGATCGGATTGCCACTTAAGTCGGTCGCGATCAGACGAATCAGAACATCATCATTGTTGTGGGCGCCCGGCAAAGTGTGGACCGTTACCTTGGCCGAGGACTGCTCACCCGAGCCATCGCCAGCCAAGTAGCTGAAAAACTCAGTCCCTCCGAAGCCGCGTGGCGGTGTGTAGAGCAACGACTTTCCACCGGGACCAATCGTGATTTGTCCACCTTTATCCGGTTGGGTCGCGGAAAGGATGGACAAGGCGCCGCCAGGTCCTTCGATGTCATTGGCCAAAACATTCAGTGGCAAGGCGATGGCATTGGTGGCCAGGTTAAAGCTGTCGTCAATGGCCAATGGATCTGCGAAAACCAACCGGACATCGACAACCACCGTGGCCGTATCGCGCTCACCGCCCGAGTTTTCGTAAGTGTACGAGAAGACATCTTGCCCCACAAACTGCGCTGGTGGGGAGTAAAGAATCGACTGTCCGTCCGGAGCAATTTGAATCGTTCCGCCAGCTGAAGACGAACTGCGAGCAACAACGCGAATCGTCTCGCCTGGCAGCCTAAAGTCGTTCGCTAAGACATCCAAAGTCTGCTGGATTGCGTTGCGCGAAACGGTGAAGTTATCATCCACAGCGAGCTCCAGAGTGCCCACAACGGCCATTCGATAGTCTTCGGCTTCACCTGCTGCGGCAGCGCCACTGGGTCCCACATTGGGAGCCGAACTCAATCGCACGCGCACAAATGCATCACCGAGCAGGGCGGTGCTTGGAGCGGCAAATCGGACAGTGCTCGGGAGAATGGTGCCAGCGGCGATGGCGTAGTTGACCGATACATGTTCATTCGGTCCGTTGAAGTTTCCATCCTGGTTGTAGTCGATCCAGACATTGACATACGCAGTGTTGTCGGTCGCGTTGACGGCTAAAACAGCCAGCTGATTGCTGTTGCTGCCACGGACCAGCGGACGAGCCAGGGCCACTCCATCTTCATCGTCGACCCCATCGAGGTCATCACCCAGCGCATCCGCTGAAAAACGGCTCGACTGCTCGGCGTCCCATAGCTGACCCAGCCGCAGTCCTTCGACAAACCCATGCGATGCCGCTCCATAGGAGGCGGGGGCATCGCCGAAGTCGACCGTCAAGCGGTTGCCGAAGTTTAAGTTCACAATCCGCAGCGCATCAATGGCAGGGTTGCCGGTGATTACGACTTCGTGCTCATAATCGTTAAGTGGATTGCCATCATCTGAGACCCCAGGGAAAGTTTGCACATATCCTGGATCAATGACCTCACGCACTTGATAAGTACCTGGGCCAGGGAAACTGAGTCTATAGCTCCCGTCAGCGGCAGTCTGTGTCGATGGCTCACCCAAGTCAATACGATTATCGCCATCTAGATCGAGGTAAATCCAGACCCCACCAATGCCCGGCTCTCCGGTGTCACGCAAACCATTGCCATTCAGATCGTGCCACTTGAAGCCGGTGTTTGCTAAATTGATCAACTCGTTACCGAAGTGGCGATTCGGCGCGACAGCTCCGGCGGCCACGTTCAGCACGTGACCGTTATTTAACGGAGTGGTCACGCGGTATCCCGCCGGCGTTGACTGACGGATTACATGGTTGCCCGGTGTAACCACCAGACGGTAGTCGCCGTTGGCATCGCTGAATGTGAACGGTTCGCCAGCGGTGAACCCCCCATCGTTGTTGAGGTCGGAATAAACTCGGATGGATGGAAGCGGCGCATCGGCGCTATCAAAGGCTCGATTGACATTGCGATCAAGGAAAGTTTTGCCGGTGACGACCCCGCCTCCGGTTCGGCCAGTTGACAAGCCCCAGGCAATTAAGGCGGCGCTATTCTGACGACCAAACGGAATGGCGCTGGCGGCCGCATCGTAGATGTCGGTTCCGAACTGCACATCGCGGTCGTCAGGCGTACCATAAATACCGTCAGCCCCAACTCCTACCAAGCCGGTCACGTTTCCGCCGGTGTCCATCAACTGGTCAGAAGCATTTGTATTGAGAGTGTGCCAAGCCCCAAAGTAGTGCCCGGCTTCGTGCGCAGCGACTGAGGCGACGGCGTCAGCTAAAATGTCTTCCAGAGGCACACTGGCCGCACGCGGTACAGGACCCCACAGCGGTTCTATCAAATCCAAGAGTACCACGGCGGTTTCTTCCGTGTCGAAGTTGCCAACGTCGATGCTCTCGGCGATGCCGACAGTCGGAATCAATAGCTCGGCTTGCGTGCCACCGATGATGATGCGGCTAACGTTTGGCTGTCCCCAAGGATCCGCATGATCGCGACTGTTCAATATTTGAATAGCGAACTCACCCGGCGTCCCAGAGGCGAAGTAGTTTCCATTTCCGCCGGTACCCGAGACGGCAGTGGAACCATAGAACTTGCTGCGGAAGATGTCGATGACTTTGTCAATAAAGCGACTTTCATCGGAAGGCTGTAGCCCCCAATCCGGCAAGAAATCCGCCAGAGGCGACAGACGCGCCGTTCCCGGGACGCCAAAGATTTCGCGGCGTAGAACTTCACCATCAAAATCGAGGAAAATGCTCTGCATCGACCCAATCGGTTGAGATGCCAGCACAGGACGACTGACCGAAAGGGTTAGCGTGTAAGGCGTTGTGAAGCTGAACTCACCCAACGAATCCCCATCGCTAACACGTGCGTAGTAGACACCCGACTCCGGGACGACAAAGGCCAACTGCGTTCCGAACTCGTTGGTCGTCAAAGAACTTTCCGGAACCGGGTAGGTCCCCTCAGTTAAAGTCGTGTTGTTGCCTATGATCTCTTGGCGATTTGCCCGGAGGATCGACAGATCGAAAATTCCAGAAGCCAATGAGCCGACTACCGAAGCGTCGAAAATGTCGCCAGCCCGCAGGTTGAACACGAAGTAGTCTTCGTCACCTACGCCGCCAACCGGAGCTGTCAGCAGGCCACCCACGGCGATCCGTTCGTATTCGTTGGGGCTGGTTCCCAATGAGAGAAAGTCGGCAGAACCCGTGGTGTTGTTCGGCTCCGACTCGTTCGTCGTCAGAAAGCCCAGCGAGCCTTCACCAGAACCCAGACCACCACGCGAGCTGCCCCCGGAGGCTTGTGCCGCACTCCGCGACGCGTATTCTTGATAGCTCAAGCTGGGGGGGAGCCAAGCGGTGTGAAGTCCAATCGGAGGATAAAAGAATCCGTCGCCTGCCAATAACTGGCGCTGTTCAAGAGTCTCAACGAGCCCCCTGCGCAGCACAGATTTGCTTTTCGGGCTTGCGGTACGACGTAGCTCGCGTCGTGTTCCAAAAAATCCAAACTTGCGAGACTTCACGTTTTAGTCCTCTGCTGGGTCTAACGGCTGATTGAGAGAAGCGTTTACCAAGGTGCCGTGGGGGAATACCGGTGGCATTGATCTGACACCAGACCAGGCCCTGCAAAGACTCCGAGTTCCATTGAACGACGAGTTAATCCGGGTAGTCTGGGCAAACGGTAGCCTCGATTCTAATCCAGGTCCCCCACCTGTCAACGAATTGCATTACGACTGTGATGTTGGATTAGCGCGGCAAGTTCCGATCGGGCTGCCTTTTTTGCAATTCTGCCGATTATTCGCGTTTTGCAGCCCTGCCTAGGATGAATCCCTCCCATTGGGACAGCGTTGTGCTAATAGGTGTAAACAGCTTTGCGGGCGGATCGCTCATTCATTCAGATGAGCATTGGGAATTGAATTCTGATGACGAGTCTCCTTCTCGCGGATGATGCTAGAGCCAAGCAACGCCGGGTCAATCGCAATGAATCCCAGTCATACGACTTGACGACTCGTTTTGATGCATTGTATCTATTAGACTCGGGCTCGTTTGATTGATAAGCGTGGGTGTTTACTGGAGATCACAGCGATAGCGACGACTTTACCTGCAATAGTAACGCAATAAGTGAAGTCAAAATCGCACTGGGTATCAATAAGACCTGGTGGTGCAAGCGAGCTAGCGATAGGGCTAGTGTGTGTCCGTGCGACTCTGTCACTTGGGTGGTTTTGTGTAGCTCTGTGCGACGGTAGGGGGTGCGGTGGGTCGGGTTTCGCTATTTCTTGGTTTAATTTGAAATGATTTTCCGATGGACACCTGGTATCCGGTTATAGGTGACATGCCTATTTCTTGGGCAGCTTATTGGAGGCTGGCTTCGCAGGCAGGGGTGTCTGTTTTTTAAGCACTGTTGGGGCAGGTGGCTTAACTGCTAGCAAATTAAGGACTTAGGGCGAAGCGTTTGCTTGCGTTAGAAGATTGAAGCGAGTTCGGGCAACGGACGTACCGGGCCAACGACGGAATATTTGCTTCAGCTTTAACGAGGACGACATGAATCCATTTCACAGCGGCAACGGCAGTTTCACCAGTCAGTATGGCCATGCACCAGCGGGTGCTTCTAATCAACGACCAATGGGGGAAGCTTATCCAGTTGGTTCCGCCACCGGCACCTCAGGTCTAACTGGCCCCCGTGGAGCAAACGAGAGTTTGACTCAATCCCCACCTGCTTCTACAAACGGCCAGGCAACCCCCGGCAAGCCGACAGAAAACTCGAAACTTGCTGCCGAGCTCAATCGATTCAATAAAGTAGCTGAGAAGATTCGCGCCGAATTCGCTCCCCAGGCGACGTTTGAACTGCGTTGCCAGCAGGCTTTTGATGTGGCCAACGATCTGTTTGTCAATGCACCTACTTGGGTGTGTTTCTACCGTGAACTTATGGGGGGCCGCGGGCTGATCACGCAGCTGTTTCCTGAGCACGACGATTTTGGTCGATTTCTGCGGACGGAACAGTATCATCAGATTCAGATGATGTTGACGGCTTTGCGTTCCCGCGACTTGCCGGAGAACGACCCCCATGATCCTCAGCGGATGATTACCGTCCGACTACCGAAGAGCCTGCATGAGGCGATGTGCGACGAGGCAGGGCGGCTGAATATCAGCGTCAACCGGCTGTGCATCAGCCGCATGCTGCAGTTACTCGATCCTAAAATGATTCCTGAAACGCAATCGAAGCCGCGTGGGCGGAAGCCGCGTTCGCGTACTCGGCTGGAAGGTTGAACTTAGTTAAGGCTCAGAAAAACGGGAACTTGCACGCTGGACTCGGTCGATCATTCACAATCGCGATTGAGTCCAAGGATTGTCTCTGCCATTGCTCACCACACCCAAAAGCGAGCCCGTGCGAATATTGCCAAATTCGTAACGGCCCCTTCTACACAAAATTTTTGCCAGGTTTACCTGGCCTGTGTATAATCAAAACCTCGGTCGGATTCGCAAAATTCCGACAAAAATGTTGATTTCGGGAAACAAAAAGCGGCTGAGGGCATCTAACGCGTTGCGTTGTGGCAACATCTCCACCTGGGCATCTCTGTATGCCATTCGCCCTAAGTCGCTTGTGGTAAGCATCTTACGAGAATTGTACGCTGTTGATTTGGTTGGCTGGCACCATTCGTGCTTTTGAACTCTCTCGTCCCCTGTTGAGCCGAACAGTCGCCACAAGCGACCGGCGGTTCACTCGACCATTGAACTCGTTGTTTAAGAGAGGGTTGCTATGAAGAAGAATTACCGCCGCGATCGTTTGGATGATGGCTTGGACACTGAGTTCGACACGATGGATGCAACCGATTTTTCCCACAATACCTCTTTTACTCGTCGCGATTCGGTGACCGATGAGCTGGATGAAGGGTCGGTTGAGGTTGAAGAGCTGGACATTGAAGAAGGCGACCTAGAGGACTTGGCAGAAGAAGTTGAGAGCACGGACGACCCCGTCCGCATGTACCTGATGCAAATGGGGCAAATTCCTCTGCTTTCCCGCGAGGAAGAATTGACCTCAGCCCGGAAGATCAAGAAAACTCGCGGCAAATATCGCCACTGGGTTCTAGCAACCGATTTCATCCTGCAAGGGGCTTGTAAGTTGCTCGAGCAAGTTAGGGATAGCAAGCTGCGGCTTGACCGTACGATCGAAGTCAGCGTGACCAACGCGGCTGAAAAGAAGGCGATCATGAAGCGGATCGTTCCGAACATCCATACACTGCGACATTTACTGATCCTCAACCATCACGATTACTTCCTGGCGATCAACAGCAAACTCGATCAGGCCACGCGACATGCGGCCTGGGTCCGCTTGACGCGTCGTCGCAACCGCGCGGTCCGCCTAGTTGAAGAAATGAACCTCCGCACCAACCGCCTTGAGCCGCTGTTCCTGAAGCTTGAAGCGATCGAAGGGCGGATGCGAATGCTAGCCAATCAGATCGAAGTCGCTCGGGAATCGGGTTATGTCGATGGCATTTCGCTCGAGCAGCTTCTCGAAGAACTTCGCTATTTGATGCGCATCACTTACGAAAGCCCCAAGACCTTGCGGCGGCGGATCGAACGGGTGGCCGGCCATCGCATCGAATACGATGCGGCCAAACGCGAACTGTCGGCCGGTAACCTCCGCCTAGTGGTTTCGATTGCGAAAAAGTATCGCAACCGTGGTCTGAGTTTCTTAGACCTAATTCAAGAAGGAAACACTGGCTTGATGCGGGCGGTCGACAAATTCGAGCACGAGCGGGGCTTCAAGTTCTCAACCTACGCAACTTGGTGGATTCGCCAAGCGATCACGCGGGCCATCGCCGACCAAAGCCGTACCATCCGCGTACCCGTTCATATGATCGATACCATGACCAAAGTCCGAATGGTTACCCGTCAGCTGGTTCAAGAACTGGGCCGTGAGCCATCGGTCGAGGAAACGGCTGAGAAGGCTGGCTTGTCGATCGATGACGCACGGGTCATCATCAAGATGGCGCGACAGCCACTTTCACTCGATCAACCGGTCGGTGACCACGAAGATAGCTACTTTGGCGAGTTCTTGGAGGATCACCGCGACGATGATCCGTTGTATGAGGCCAATCAAGAGTCGCTTAAGCATCACATCGACGAAGCTATGCAGACGCTTAACTACCGCGAACGCGAAATCCTGCGTCTCCGATATGGCCTAGCCGACGGTTACGCCTATACGTTGGAAGAAGTGGGCCGCATCTTCTCGGTGACACGCGAACGGGTTCGTCAAATCGAGAGCAAGGCGGTTCGCAAGCTGCAACAGCCCTATCGTAACAAGGCTTTGATGAGCTTCGTCGATGGGCTCGACCCTCTGACGGTCGAAACCGAATCGGCTCACGGCTAAGTCCCCATCGGCTCACGGCTGAGTCCCCATCGGCTCACGGCTGAGTCCCGGTCGGCCTGTCTAAGCAGGTGGCCATGGGTGCTTCGGGGAAACCAAAACAGGAGCGCCGATCGGGAGCAGGGGAATGAAAGCTGAGCGGACTATTGCATCCATTTCTTGCCAACCCTGTGCTAGGTTCTTTGTTCATCGGAACGTTCAATGCAACCCATGCATACTGGCTCACGAAAGATGGCTGACGAAAGACGGCTGACGAAAGATAGGCGACTGGCCCTAACCATTTTTCGACTCCCATTTTTCGCACGCCCGATGCGAGTATGCTAACTTGGCATTTGCCTTGTGTTTGGCCGTTCATTGAGCGGTTCGGTACTAGCCCGGATATTGCAAGCGATAAATATCGCCTGCATATAGTGCTAGCAATCGTCGTTGGCATCTACCTGTAGTGGTAGCAAAT
This sequence comes from Pirellulaceae bacterium, assembly GCA_041751975.1. Classification (GTDB taxonomy): domain Bacteria; phylum Planctomycetota; class Planctomycetia; order Pirellulales; family Pirellulaceae; genus Aureliella. The sequence goes on along the minus strand of JBGSHW010000083.1, from coordinate 78,370 downwards.
GCGTCGAATAGCTGAAAATGGACCTATGCAATATCCGGGCTAGCTGTTTGCGGGTTGGGCCGTCAACGTCAACCGAGCTCCACGACTCCGGTCACACTGTCTGAGTCCAGTGGCACCCGCATTATTCCGAAAAATCCATGGACACCTGCTTAGAAGCGGCTGCTGGTGGCATCGAGTGCAAAATCGGAAGTGGCTTCGATCTGGTAAAACAAGCTCGAAACTTTGTTGGCCACGACTCCGAGGTAGGCAGCCCGGAACTTGGACTCGGAAGTGTCCGAGACGGGAGTTCCCCCCATCGTTGGAAATGAAAATTCGGAGATTTGTTTGCGAAACGCGAGCTTCCCCATGTCTTTGACATCGTAAACCGCCACATTGATGTCGCTTTGACCCCGGTACAGAGTCGGTCCATCTTTGAGGTTCAAGTTAAGTAAGTCAACCATAATTATCATGTCGGCATTGACACCGCGGCCAATCTCGACCGGGTCGGCTTCGGTCCAGCCATTTTGATCTAGCCATTTTTCAACTTCTTGCGGGCGGACGATCTCTACCTTCTTCTTCATGTTTGTGCTCAGAGCCGTTTGGATAAAGGCGGTGAGTGTCTTGGCGGCTTGGTTGTTTCCAATGCCCGCCTCGGTAGCTACCACCACGGCGACACGTTTATTCTCTAAGCCCTTAAATTCTGCCGGTCGATTGTTGCCATGGATGGCATGCAGCAGATTGGCTGCCAAACCGATACAGCCGCTGGTCATGGTCAGCGTGCCGAGAATCAATCCCCAGCAGCCGAGGCGAAACAAGCTGCGGTGCCGGTGGGCAAAAACATCCGATTCGGTGGGGCATGGCATGGAACTAATCCTTGATCCGTCAAATAGTTGTGGCGGCGAAACAAGCTAAATGGCCAGGCGGATGCCCCATTGAGCGACCGCAAGGAGCATGGCGACAACCAGTCCAGTCGCTAACGACAGCGAGAACCAACCACCGCGGCTGGCACGCCCAACCATGAAGAAATAGCAACTTGCCGGCAAATAGGCTATAGCGATTACGGCGAGCAAAAAACCACCCGCATTGGTTTGCGCCGAATCCAGCCATCGACCGTGCATCAACAGGCTCCAAGAGGTCGTCATCCCGCACGACGGACAACGAATGCCATACAACGCGACAAAGGTGCAGGGGGGTAATCCCAGTTGCTGATGGGTCCCTAACCCAATCGCAGCTGGCTGCAAGCAGTAAGCCACACTCAGCATTGCTAGCACAACTAAGCCGGCGAGCAAATTGAACGCTCGCAGGGGGCGCGCCAGTGGGGGGGGCAAGCGATTATGGGGCGAACGTTGGCTGATCACAGCTCACAATATCATGCGTTGTTTGGCAAGTGTTTCGTGGTAAGCGAGGACGGTTGCCTCCGGTACGCTGATCCGCCCGATCGCCCGGCAGTGTCCCGTGGTGATATCGACGTCGCACCAAGAAGCGTGCAAACGTACGTTGCCGGTGGCTACCTGAAAGGAGATCGGGATGCTGTCGAGCGTGGCTTCGATGACGGCGTCCATCTTCCTCCCCAGTATACTCTCCAGCGGACCGGTCATTCCGACATCGCATTGAAAGCCAGTGCCGTGAGGCAGAATCTGCTCGTCGGCTGTGGGGACATGCGTATGGGTCCCCAGCACCGCGGAGACACGCCCGTCCAAGTAGCGTCCCATAATTTGTTTGTCACTCGTGGCCTCGGCGTGAAAGTCGACCAAGCGTACGCGGACGCTTGGGTCGATCAATTCCAGTTCCCGCTCGACAGCTCGAAACGGGCAGTCCACCGGCTTCATGAACACGCGGCCTAAGGCGCTGATCACTGCCACCGGGATCGACTGGCGCACAAGCACGACGATGTGTGATTTGCCCGGTGCCGAAGGAGGGAGATTGCACGGGCGCACAATGTTCGCCTCGGCGGCGAGCGTTTCCATGATTTCGCGTTTGCGATACACATGGTCGCCCAAGGTGATTGCGTCGTAGCCAGCATCGATCAAACGGCGATAATCTTTGCAACGCAGCCCCGAGCCGTCGGCGGCATTTTCGGCGTTAACGATTAGCCCTTCGATATGGCAGTGGCTGCGAAGCCAAGGTGCGGCGGTAGCAGCGATGCGCATGCCCGGTTTGCCGACCACGTCACCTACCAGCGCCAACCGCACGCAATGTGCAGCTGGCTCGGGAATGCCTGAATCTGTCGGTCCGCCTGAAATCACCGAGCCACCTCGATAAACCTCGACTCGCGCACGACGGTGACTTTGATTTCACCTGGATACGTCAGCTGTTGCTCAAACGCTTTGGCAATGTCGCGGCAGACTTTAGCCGCCTTGGCATCATCGGTTTCTTTTGCGCTGACGATCACCCGCAACTCGCGGCCCGCTTGAATCGCAAACGCTTGCTCGACCCCTTCAAAACCGCGGGCGATCGACTCAAGTTCTTCCATCCGTTTGATGTAGCGTTCCAGTGATTCGCGGCGCGCTCCTGGGCGCGAGGCGCTGCATGCATCCGAGGTGGCCACTAGCAGGGTGTAGGGATAGTCGGTTGTCAGTTGGTCATGGTGCCCCAAGGCAGCGTGGACGACCGTTTCGTTCTCTCCGTGGCGTTTGAGTAAGTCGGCGCCGATTTTTGGGTGACCACCTTCGAGCTCATGGTCGGCCGCCTTGCCGATATCGTGCAGCAGTCCGGCGCGACGTGCTTGATCGGCATTGAGTCCAATCATTTCGGCCATCAAGCCCGACAAAAAGGCAACTTCCACGCTGTGTCGCAGGACGTTCTGACTAAAGCTCGTCCGGAAATGCAGCCGTCCGAGCATGTAGATCACCCGTTCGTGTAGTCCCGAAACATTGACCTCTTCGGCTGCCTCTTGTCCCTTGCGGCGAATGAACTTTTCCAGCTCCTTTTCGGTTTCAGCCACGATCTCCTCGATCCTGGAAGGATGGATGCGACCGTCGGCAATGAGTTTATCGAGAGATTGTCGGGCTACTTCACGACGCACCGGATCAAAGCCACTGACGATCACCACTCCGGGCGTATCGTCGATAATCACGTCCACTCCCGTAGCTTTTTCGAAGGCGCGGATGTTGCGACCTTCGCGACCGATAATGCGTCCCTTCATTTCATCATTGGGGATATCGACCGTACTGGTCGTTGAATCGGCGGTATGCGCGGCCGCGTAACGCTGCATGGCGGTCAAGATGATTTCTTGAGCCTTTTGCTCGGCGATTTCAGTGACACGCCGCTCGTGCTTGAGAATCTTGTTGCCGATGTCCGCCTCCAGCTCGCGTTCGAGCAACTTGAGCAATCGTTCGCTCGCTTCCTCTTTGCTGAGTCCGGAGAGTTCCTGTAGCTGCTGAGTCTGCTGGGCCAGCACCCGTTTGATTTCATCAGACCGCTTGGTCGCTTCCTGCATTTTTTCAGCCAAGCGGCGTTGGTTGGCTTCCACCATCTTTTCTTGTTTGCGAAAGTCATCGGCGGTTTGTTGCAGCGATTCTTCGCGGCGGTCGAGGGCGACTTCCTTTTTGCGGACCTGTTCGCGCAGTTTGTTGGCTTCGCTTTCCAAATTCTGCTTTTGCTGAAGCGCCTTTTCCTTGGCCTCCAGCTGTGCAGCCCGGACCACGTTATCAGCGTCGCTGCGGGCTTTATCGAGAATTGCTTGCGACTGGGCCTTGAGGTCGCGTCCTCGCAGGTAGTTGACGAGCAGCAGTCCGCCGACGCCAACCAGCAACCCGATGACGGCAGCAATGATCGGTATCAGATTGCTCACTTGGGCGATGACTGGAAAGATCGAAAGTGGCGACGAGAAAAACTCGCCTCGCACTTCAGCGATCGCCACCAAAGAACCTCGCGGGATGAAAAATAGATCTACAGAAGCCACAATGCAACCTTTCGTTGGTGCTTTAGCGCGAACGCACCACCAGAGTCGATCGGTCGATCAGCCGTGCTTCAATGCCTAACGACGCGCCGTTTGCCTAACGCGCGTATGTTCTTCCATATTCCAAGATGTCCATTGCTTGAATGCAATGTCGGTATGCAATGTTCTCGCGCTCTTGGACTCGTCGGTCTTGCGTTGCGGTTAATTCGCCAAGGCAGCCCACAAAGTCCCTTCCGCAGGTCCACCTCAGACGTGGTAGCCCCGCGTTGGATCGGAGACGAATTCGGATCGAATCAGGGGCTCGTCGCACAGTGAGCGGTAAGATCCAGGCAGTTAATCCGCCGGAATCTCCCATGTTCACACTGTTTGGAAGCACCGCCAATGCCGTAGGTTGCGTCGGAATTTTTCGTGGGGCGCTAACTACCAGTTTGACAATTTGCCAAACAAACGGCAGCAGCAGCAGCACGACTCCGAATATCACCATGCAAGGCATCCTGACGAACCAAAAGACACAGTTGTATTGGAAACAAAAAACACGTTAGATCATTGGGAGCAAGGGAATCGAACGACTCTCTGATGTGGGTTCGCGATGATTGGTCGACGAACGTTAATTTCCCAATTCGGAGCGGTCTGGCCGGACAGCGTCCCGCCAACTTCCGTTAATTCTCAGTAAAATCGCCGAGCCTCGAGACCCATGCGATTTGTGACGCCTAATGTAACGCTCGAGCGAGTCGACTGCAAGCTGCGCCGCAGGCGAACCAGTGCTTCCTCTGCTCAGGTCGGAAGCTGCGTCCCGCTTAAGCGTAAAATCTTACAGTCCGATGGCACTCGTATCTCGTACTTGCCGCGCGTTCTTCCAAAGCGCATAAGCGTACCCCTTGGGCAGAGCACACGCACGCTTCGGCTAAATCCCGTATTTCTCAGCGGTTCCACAGCAAAGGTCTCAAAAGCCCGAACTTTAGAGGGTGTCGGCGGCGGGTTGGGGGCTGGTACGAAAGGCAAAAAGTGAAACAGCGAGCAGCAGTGCATACAGCGTTTGATCGGCAAGCAAGCCGATACCTAGGGCTGAGCCCACTCCCGCCGCTATGCCTAACAGCCGCGTCGAGGGTCTGAGAAGCAACCCCAGCGCGAGCAACTGCACAAATACCACGCCATGCGTGAGGGCGTTGACCAAGCTGGCACTCGAGCCAAGCCACTCGAGTGACATAAGCTGCGACCTACCGCTGGCTGCCAGCCACCAGACCGCTTCCCCACGCCACCACACCACATTGCCTAACTGCGAAAGTAAACCCGCAGCTAACAGTACCCAAACATGGACTTGGATCAAACGCACAGCCAAGTTGTGCAACCAGTGGTCAAAGCCGTGCCGAGCTCCCGTGCTCCACAAGGGGGTCCCAGGCGAGACCAGCAAATAGCCGATCAAAGCAATGAGTGCCGGCTCAAAGGGACCTTGGAGCCAGGCAATGCGATGGACCCAACCAATGGCGATTAGCCATAAAATGCCGATCACGATGCGTCCCCCAAAGCCCGCTGCGGCAATGGCTGACAGCAGCGCGCCCAGGCAGAGGTAAACGCGAATAACCAAAAGATTGTCGGTCCACCAGAGCGGTGACCAATGCTGCCAACGGGCGGTCTCTTCGAACTCGATCAACTTGCCGGTCAATGCAACCGGTAGCATGCCTTCGCTCCCAAACCAAGCTTCCGTGCTCGTGAAAAACGATAGCCACCAAAGAGCCGCAAGGACACAAATGCCAGCGCGCAACGCATTGATCGTGGCGGCTGATCGCGCGGTAAACCAAAAAGAGTTCCACTCTTCGGCTAGGGACGCCCGCCTAGCCAGAGCACTGCGTTTGCTGTCGCGGTTGTCACTGCGGTTGTTGGAAACTTCACGCTTCATCGCGCGGTCGCTCCCTGTTGTTTGGTCGATGGCTTTGAAAGTGGTTTGGAGGTCATCGCCGGCTCTTGCAAGGGGAGTAATCGAAGTTCCCCGCGCGCCGGTCGAAGCACCTTTGCGCCGTAAAGTACCTCGCCCACGAGCGTAGCTTCAAGCAAGCCACCCTGTTCTCGATTGAGCATGATCCAGTCGTCGTAAGTCAGCACGTGAGGTTGAATTAGTCGAATCTCGTCCACCGAGTCCAAATCGATGGCAGATTCACGCGCGCCCACGTATTTGAGTAATTGCAACGCGAATTCTGGCAGAACTTCGCTATCGGGCTGTTCGATCGCGACCCAAGCTATGAGCCGGCTCAAGTTGGGCCACCGCGAACGACTGCTCGACCAGTTGACAATTTGTTCTTGACTGTTGGCCGAACTGCTGGCGAACGGAGGGATTTCCGGAAGTTGAATCCGACGCCACTGCGGGGTGTCGGCCAATGGGTCATCGCCAACCAATCTCACATCAGCCACTAAAGGTAAGTCGATTTTGGCTGCATGGGTTAGTTCGAGGGGCAATAACACGTAGTCTTGAGCGGTTGTGACGTGCACAGGTGCGAACCACGGGAGGATTTCACCGTGCAAAAAGCTCGGGGCCAAGTTGGCAGAAAGTGCAATGGCAAGTGCAGAGAAGTGTGCGGCAAGCAGTCCGCTCACGATCCTGCGTACCTTGACCGATGGCCCGGCCAGCGCGACCTCAGACAGCGCGACCTCAGACTCTGTGGCCGACGGGGGTACCGCCTCGCCTTTGCGTTTAGACATAGAGTTTCTCAAGCGAAAAAAGGGAAGCACGCCGCGTTGGCGCGCTTCCCTTCAAATGGGTTAGGTAAATGGCTTGCTCTATTTGGCTGTCGACACGTACTTGACATCGCCTGCCGGTAGTCGGTTGGCAATGCGCTCGACCCTTTGGCGGTCCGCGTCGGACAAACGCCGCATCGGTACGGTGCAGTAGTGGCCATTCTCTTTGAGCAAGCGAATCTTGTCTGGGAAAATCACAGCCAGCTTGCCAACCACTTCAAAGGTACCCGTGTTATCCACCCAAGTGCGTACCAGTTGTGGGTCGTCACCGGCACTTACTACCTGGGGCACTCCAAGGGTTGTGTCCGCTAGAGCCTCAACTTGGGGCGCTACGATCCTGCCTGAAGCTGGCTCAGGGGCGAGCAACTTGGCGGAATCATCGCGAGGAGTTCCAAAGAGATCATCCAGATCGTTTGTTGGAACCGTTTCGGTGGAAGTTGGCTGTCCGAAGAAGTCATCTCCTGCTGCGGGCTCGTCGGCAGTTCCCGGGGGAGGGGCATCGAAAATTCCGTCCAGTGCACTGTCCGGAGCAGCGTCGGTTGACGCTGGAGCAGGATCGCCAAAGAAATCATCAACATCGGTAGCTGGAGTGGCCGGCGCACTGTCGTTGAAAAAGTCAGCTGGCGCCGGGGGCGCTGCGGGTGTCTCGCCAAAGGGATCGGCCACAGCAGGCTCGGTTGCTGCGCCAAACGGATCGAAAGGCTCTGTCTCTGCGGGTACTGCTGGTTCCGTCGCACCGCCAAAAGGATCGCTGGCAGCAGGCTCCGCTGGCGCAGGCTCTGTAGCTTCACCAAAGGGATCCGCAGGAGCAGGTTCACCGAACAGATCGGCCTGAGGGCTCGACTCAGGTTCACCGAACAGATCGTCCGAAGGAGGTTCAACTGCTGCGGGGGCTGGTTCAACTGCTGCGGGGGCTGGTTCGTCGAACAGGTCAACTGGCGCTGGTTCGACCGGAGTCGGGTCTGCAGCCGGTGGCGTGGCTTCAGCCGATGGCACTGGGGAAGCATCCGAGGGACTCTCTGTGGCTGGCTGTGGAGCGTCAGGCTCTTGAGCTTCAGCGACCACTCCAGGGACCGGGTCCATTGGGACTGTCATGGCGGGTGCATCACTGACCACGCCGGAACCGCAGCAAAGCGGGGCAGGCTCGCACACAGGAACCGGTTCGCAACAAACAGGAGCTGGCTGGCAGCAAGCTGCCTGTGGTACGGCAGGGCAGCAAGCGTCGGCACTTCGTTTCTTAAGCCAACCGCGAATACCGCGCCCAGCCCAAGCTGGATTGAAGGTGATCAACACAGTTAGCGTCGCTACCAATGTGCAACGCGTCCAAAAGCGAAAACTTCTTGACATTACGTCGTCCCCGATATCGGGCTCTAGAAAGTGAAAGTGGGAAGGTCCCGAAAGATGCTTCAATTATGCTAGTCAGTTAGTTCGGGATGGGCAACCAATTAATGCTTGCTTTTGCTGGTAGTCTCTGTCGAAAAGTCCCGGTCAGCGGTGGACTAGCGCGGCAGAAACGACTGTGCGGGGTGGTTTGGGGGTCGAAAACCTGTCGACTTCGCGAATATCAACCCAAATCAGCCGTTTTACCCCGTTTTCATCTCGACGTACTTTCCCGCTCATCCGCTAGAATCATCCACTTCCGTCAGTTCTCACCGGTATCTATTCCTTACATGCCCCTCACCTGGTTCAAAGTCGCTATTGACCTGTTTCGCCAATTGCTCCGCAAATTGGTGGGGGGCTGGACACTTGAAGCTAAAAGCCTACTGTTTTTAGGGGTCGCACTGGTCATTCCGATTGGTTTGGCATTTTGGTTCGTGCTGCAAGTCGTGGCGGAAGATCTAGTAATTCGAACGACCCAGCAATCGGCTCGCGATTATGCCCGCTCCGTTATCGCTTGGCAGCATGTGCACAATCGCAAGGTGATGGGGCCCGAACCGCTACTCCCAGCACCTGGCGAAAGCCAACACAGTTCCGAGGCCTTGCTCATCCTGCGCGAGCAGCTGGTTGAGAATCCCTATTATCGCTACGAGTTCTTGATGCTCGACGAGGCCCTGAACTATGTGGACCTCGATAACTCAGAATTGCCTGCGACTGACCGTGAGCGGGAGTTATTGGTGCAGCTTGAACGTCGTTTTCGCGAGCAATTGGAACGGCAGTCGAATTCCACCGTTAGTCCTGTCGGTATTGACCCGTTGGTAAACAACGCTGAACTTCCTACCGATATCCGCTCGGACAATACGTACTTCGGACAATTTGATCCTGATACCGCTCTGTTCGACGACAACGGTCCTGTCTTTCTCGACCCTGAACGCGAAGCTTCCTTAAAGCCCGCCTCGAAGCGACAAACAAGTCCGGCGGAGGGTTGGTACGAATACTACCACGTCGTTCACTTCGCAGAAAAATGCATGTTTTGCCACAACCGCTTCCTGAAATCGCAGGCGGCCGATGTCCCCTTTCGAGCGGTCAAAGTAATGGTCCCTTACCGTCAAACCAAGGTCGGTTCGCCAACCACCCTGGCCGTGATGATCACCATTGCCATGGTCACCGTTGTCGCGACGCTCTTTGTTGTCCACTGGGTGCTGCGTCGTTTGGTGCTCACACCGCTACAGCATTTAAAGCATGTGAGTGAGGAGATCATCAAAGGCAACACCGACTTGCGGGCCAATATCGATACCGGCGACGAGTTCAACGAGTTGGGGGATGCGTTCAATCGGATGTTACGTTATATGACCGAAGGGCAAGAGAAGCTCCGAACGTTAAACCAAGAGTTGGACGTGCGCGTGGATCAGCTAGCCCAAGCCAACCTAAAACTTTACGAGGGCAATCGGCTCAAGAGTGACTTTTTGGCCAATATGAGCCACGAGCTGCGTACGCCACTCAACAGCATTATCGGGTTTAGCGATGTGTTGCAGGACATTTCGTCGCTTACCGAAAAGCAAAAACGCTATGCCCAGAACATTCAGCGAAGTGGCAAACTGTTGCTGGAGATGATCAACGATATTCTGGACCTGGCCAAAGTCGAAGCTGGGAAAATGAAGGTCACTCCCAGTTCCTTTGATCTAACCCACTTGGTCGATGCCCAGTGCGACATGCTCCGCAGCTTGGCCGATGAAAAAAACATGGACATGCAAACCGAATTCGCCCCCGGGCTCGAGCCCGTCTTTCAAGATCAAGCCAAGCTTCAGCAAATTTTGACGAACCTGCTCTCCAACGCGATCAAGTTCACACCCGACGGGGGATTGGTGACAATTAAGGTGGGCGCGGTCTCGGATCAGTTGTTCTTCGTGACGGTCGAAGACACGGGGGTGGGGATACCTGCGGAAGACTTTGAAATCATTTTCGAGAAGTTTAGGCAAAGCAATGCCGTGCTGCAAAACGACGGACTGACTCGACAGTACTCGGGCACAGGCCTCGGTCTGTCGATCGTCAAGGAACTGTGCAAGCTGTTGGGGGGCGAAGTCAGGCTGACGAGCCAGTTGGGGACCGGCAGCACGTTTCAAGTCATTCTTCCCTGGCAGTATCGGTTCTAGCTGTGATGATTGCACCACCTACTCCAGGTTGTTGTCAGCCTTTCGAACCGCCGACAGCAAACCGCGGGCATCGCAATTTGCCCGCGGCCGTTAGATGACCTAGTTTTCTCCTATAGGACCTACTCATTCACTTCCGTGACAAACTTGTCCGGCTTTCGAACTAGGAAACGATGAAGATGCCTGCTGTTGATGCTATTCACGGTCAAATCGATTTGGAACAGATTCTCGCATCCGCTCAACTTCCCGCGCTGCCGCAGACTGCCATTCGACTATTAGAGCTGTCGCAAGACGCGAGCAATGGTCCAACCGAATTTTCAGTCCCCATCGAGGCCGATGCTGGCCTACTGGGCCAAGTCCTGAAATTCGTTAACTCGAGCTACTTTGGCTTCACTCGCGAAATCGCCAGCGTCAAGCAAGCCTTGTCACTAGTCGGCGTGCGGACGATCAAGAACTTCGCCCTATGGAGCGCCGTCTTCAGCTTGGTTCCCGATCCGAAGTTTGGTCCCTTCGACTTGAAAAAACTGTGGCAAGACTCGTTGCGCCGGGCGGTATTCGCGCGGATCCTCGGCAAGTCGATCAACTTGCCCAACGCCGAAGATCTGTTTGCGGCAGCGTTGTTGCAAGACATGGCCATCCCACTTTTGCTCAAGGAATTGCCCGAGCACTACGAAGGTTTGATCGAGCGGCGCGGTACTGAGCGTCTGCGTTTATCAAAACTTGAACAAGAGCTGTTTGGCTGGGACCATGCCCAAGCAGCAGCTGCCTTGGTTCGCAACTGGCAATTGCCTGAAGAGTTTGCCGTATTGATCGAACGCCACCCGAATCTGGATGAGTTGCTGGGTTGCAATCCACCAGCTCGCGACGCTGCCTGCGTTGCCTTGGCCGCGCTCTTGCCTTCGTGCCAAGACGAAACCTGGGAAGACGAAGAAGAATTCGTGAACGGTCTATTGCGACTGGCCAACTGCTCTTCAGTCGCGACCTTGGCACTGTTAGCAGAAACAGACGCGACCTTCGAAAAATTCGCACCCGTCATGCGTCTGCCTGTGCCTGAGCAAACGCTGCTGCAATGGTACAATAAGCAGTAGTTGTTCGTCCTTTGCTTAACTTAGGTTGCGCGCTCGATCATGGGCTTATTCGACGGAACGCCACTCGAAAACGCGGTTCTCTGCACGCGTTGCGGGCAAGCTCTCAAGCATTGCCAATGCCCGCCGCTCGAGGATGATCCTGCGGCAAATTCACCTTCGCTGCCCCCTGACCGGCAGCGGCTTAAGGTAAAAGTAGAAAAACGCCGCCGCGGGAAGTTGGTCACGGTCATAAGCGGCTTTCAGGGGAGCCAGCAGGAACTGCAGCAGTTGCTCACCGAATTGAAGAACCACTGCGGGGCGGGTGGGACCGTTGCCGCACAAACGCTAGAAATACAAGGCGATCAACAACAACGCCTCACTGCGGTATTTGCGAGCAAAGGCTACCGCTGAGCCGCAGCGGAAGCGACCTGCGTTGCCAAATCATTCGACCGCGAATTCCTGGTGCCAAGATTAGCTTACAATGTGCGAATAGGCTAAAATCAATGCTCGCTCCTTCTGTCCCAGCCACTATCGGATATTCGCTGTGTCCCAATCTGACGAGAATCCGCTTGAGATTCTGGTTGACCAAGCTTTAGCCGATTACATGCAGCGGTGCGATTCGGGCGAACGACTTGACCGAGAAGCTTTTCTGGCCCAACATCCCTTGCTCCGCGAGCAGTTGACAGATCTGCTGAGCGCTGCCGACTGGATCGAGCAACTGGCCGGACCCACGTTGGCCGATCTGGGAGCCGTTGAGCCACAGTCGGAGGCTGCGAACCAAGTCGATGCGGAGGAAACACTCCCGCACCTCCCCGCGATTGCCGCCGGAGTCGAACGCACCTTGCCCGCCAACGTGATGGGGCGGGGTGGAACGCTCGAGTTCACTGCCGGGGAGGCTATCCGTCACAAGGTGCGCGAGCTCTCCCAGCCCGGCCTGCCATGTCTGTTTGGTGACTACTTCTTGGAGCGTGTCTTAGGACGGGGCGGGATGGGGGTTGTCTACTACGGCCGGCAGATTCACTTAGATCGGCCCGTGGCGGTCAAGATGATTCGCTCAGGTGCACTTGCTAGCTCTGAGGAGGTGGCGAGGTTTTATGCCGAAGCCCGCAGCGCAGCCAAACTCGACCATCCCAACATTGTGACGGTTTATCAGTGCGGCGAATGCGAAGGCCACCATTTTTTTTCGATGGACTACGTCGCCGGCACCGACTTGGCGCGGATGACTCAGGACAAGCCGCTGCCAGGGAAACTGGCGGCCCGATACGTGCGCGATGTCGCCAAGGCGATTCAATTTGCACACGATCGGGGCATTTTGCACCGCGACCTCAAACCGGCCAACGTCTTGGTCGACGAAAGTGACATGGTCCGCATCACCGATTTCGGACTGGCCAAGTCGATCGGCACCGACACCGGGCTGACCGCTACCGGCGCCGCTCTCGGAACACCGAGCTACATGTCTCCCGAACAAGCGGCGGGCCGCGTCGATGAGCACCATCATGCGACTGACATTTATTCGCTGGGAGCCATTCTCTTCACCATCGTCACCGGACAGCCTCCCTTTAAAGCCGGGAGCGTCGTGCAGACGATCATGCAGGTCATCCACCGCCCCGCACCGATGGCGCGCTCGATCGACCAATCCATCGATGAGGACTTAGAGACAATCATCGATGTTTGCCTACAAAAATCACCCGATCGACGTTACCCGAGGGCTCAAGCCCTAGTTGCTGACCTCGACCGCTACTTGGCCGGTGCCCCAATCCAAGCTCGCCCCGTTTCGCAACTCCGCCGGGCCTGGTATTGGGTGCTTGGCGTCCCGATCGTGGGGGCCATCCTTGACCATCGCGTAGTTGAACCGACAGACGCCCATCGCTGGGTCCAACGCGGCTTGATCTCCGCAGGGGTGTTGATGCTGTGCGCCTGGGCCCTGCTGCTCATTCCGTCAAGTGTCTGGTACAAGAACCGCATGCCCCGCACCGTGCGAGTTGCGTCCGGGGTATCCCAGGGGGGCTATCACCGCGTCGCCACTGCGCTGTGTGAGGTGCTGGACCGTGAAACGACAAGCGAAATGGAAGTCGTGCAAACGGAGGGTTCCAGTGACAACCTCGAACTATTGACCAGCGAACAAGTGGAGTTGGCGCTGTTGCAAGCCGATGCAGTCAGTTCTTCAATGATCGCCGTCGTTGCGCCCTTGTACTACGAAGTGGTTCACATTGTCGTGCGTGCCGACCTCAAATTGAAGTCGATCACCGAACTTCGCGATAAGCTGGTGATCGTCGGCGCTCAAAAAGCGGGTTCGCGTAGTATCGCCGAACTGCTCTTTCAACGAGTCGGCGTCGGGTTGAGCGATCTGCGGGTGGTCGATGCCGACTGGCAAGACCTGAAGCTCGAGCCGCCACCGGCCGATGCGGCCATCGTTGTCTCCAAGGTGGGCTCGGATGACTTGGTCGAGTTGCTTGAGGATGGCTCGTTTTGCTTACTACCTGTGCCGAATGCCTGGGAATTTGCGCTGGAAGAGCCTGCCTTTCATTCCTTTATAGTTTCTCCTGAAACGTATCCAGCCTGCAACATTCCCGAAGCAGGTATTACCACCGTGGCCACCACTGCTTATCTGGCCGCCACCGCCGACACTCCGGCTGTGCTGGTGCAGCAGGTCCTAAAACACCTGTATACGCCCGAAATGCTGGCTACCACCGGTATCCTGTCGGCCGAAAGAGCGGCACATTGGCAGGGAATCGCCTGGCATCCCGCTGCCCGCGACTTTTTCCAACCTTATCGCGGTGCCTCGGTCAATACCAAAGGTACCAGCAACCCCAAAACGCAGTGACGACACTACGAGTACTAGGGCTGTTAATTTCCAGCTGTTTCCTCAGTCCTAACCACTAATCCGCTTGTATGGGAAGAAGAGCATGACGTATTATGAAGTCGCACCCATGCTGCGCGAAGTTTGTTGATGATTGCCCACGGAACTCAGCTGAAATAACCCATCCCGCTCTTTGGAGTACTTTGCATGAACACGAACCCTTATGCTGTTTCGAACGATACCCAGTTGGCCGCTTACGCGGCTCTGAGCGAACGGACCGCCTTTATCCAACGCACCTACATGCACTTGGCGGCGGCCATTGTCGGGTTTGTGGTCCTGGAAGGGCTGATCCTGACTGCGTTTCCTCCGCAGGTGCTGTACGAAAAGCTGGGTCCGTTGCTGCAAGGCTGGGGCTGGCTGGTCGTGATCGGCCTGTTCATGGGGGTCAGCTGGCTGGCTCGTAGTTGGGCCGATTCAGGTTCCAGCCGCGGTTTGCAATACGCCGGCTTGAGCCTGTATGTGATCGCCGAAGCCGTTATCTTCCTCCCCTTGATGGCCGGTTCACTCATTATCGACCCCGACGGATCGATTCCCATGCAAGCTGGCGCAATCACTGCGATTGTGTTTGGCGGCTTGACGGCCATGGTATTCCTGACTGGCGCCGATTTTTCCTGGCTCGGTCGCTACTTGTGGCTGGCTGGTCTAGGTGCCATGGCGGTGATTGTCGTGGGGATCTTCCTCCCCGGCGGTTTCGGTCTGGGGCTGTGGTTCTCCGGCGCCATGGTCGTACTGGCGGCTGGCTACATCCTGTTCGACACCTCCAATATCTTTCATCGCTACAACACGGACCAGCACGTAGCTGCCTCCCTGGCTCTGTTTGCATCGGTCGCCTTGCTGTTCTGGTACGTCATGCAGATCCTGATGTCGATGCGCGACGAATAGACCGCTTATTCAACCCGTAACCAACTAGTTCCTTTGGTTGCTAAAACGCAGATCAGACCTCCCGCCGAGTAACTTTGGCACGGAGGTTTTTTCTTTTGTACATGGCTTTTTCGGGATAATGCGGGTGCCACTGGCTTCGCCAGTGTATCGGAGCCGTGGATTTAGGTTGACGGTTACAGTCCAATGCATAAACAGCCCGGAGCGAAGTTGCCGACGTAACCAGAGATCCTTGGTTCCAGACACCGTCCATTGGCAAGACATTGGAGAGCTCCGGTGGCAGGGGAGGGCTCTGTTGGCGGCGTTTGCAAGTCAAATCGCACTGTGCGGCTTCCCGAATGTTCCGCTACGGGAGACAATGGAAATCAAGACGCGGGGAAGTTCAAGAGACGATGAAGTTGTCTGGGGCAATTCCGTTTCGAACTTGCCATTACGTAGCAAGTCTTCTCGCTTATCCATTCCGATCGTCGTACAACCTAGAAACTTTGAAAGAACCAGCATGTCACAGCTCACTCCCGCCGGAACCCAACTGGTGCAAGAGCTCTCCCAGCGGCATGGGGTATCCACCGACGCAGCGACTCACATGCTTTTGGCCGTTCACAATGGCCGCGGCACTATGGCTCAGTTCTCCCATCCCGAGTTTGGCGGTTCGGGCCAATGGATGCGGGGTGGCATGACCATGGTGAGCGATCTGTTTAACAATCAGCTCAAAGCCCGGGTAAACAATATTTGCAGCGACATCTCGAACGCTTTGGCCAATCATCAGCTGTCGCCGTTCAGTGGTTCGTTTCAGTCACAGAGTCAATCGGGCGGGTCGTCGCAAGGGCAAGCTTCGGGAAACATGGGTGGTTCCAATAGTTTGTTTGCCCCCGATCCCGATGCCCAGTGGTGGCCGAGCGAGCTTGGGAGTCCGTCCGCCACCGGCTCGCAGAACGATATGCACTACGCCTACTTCGCCAACTCGCAACGACTGGCAGTCCGCAGTGGACCGGCGGATGTCTGGGTCTATGATACCCAAGATCATCGGATCGGCGGCTTCTCGCAACAGCAAGGTGGCTCGCCGTCGATTAGCTTTTCAAGCCAGTACGGTACGGTGAACTTGTCGTCGCTGCCGGTCGTCAGTCGCAATGGAGTCAAGCCCCCGACTCCCATCCCGGCTACGCCCGCTACCAACTCGCAAGTCCCGCCAAACTCGCAAGTCCCGCCAAACTCGCCAAGTGCGTCCGAGCAGCCTCAAGCAGCAGCTTCGGATGGTAATACATCCGCGGGCGTTACATCCACCGAGTCGTCGGAGAGCCCCAATGGCCATTCGATTTTGGACACCATCGAACGCTTGGGTGGGCTATTGGCGAAAGGGTACATTACCCCAGAGGAATTCGCCAGCAAAAAAGCCGACCTGTTAAGCCGGCTGTAGGTTGACTGCTTGGAAGGGTGCTCGCATGGGTCTGCTCGCAACGGCCTGCGATCAGACCTCTAGGCCGTGTGGATAGCGCGTTTGTCGACTGCCATCGCGGCTTCGTGCAAGAGTTCGGAAAGGGTTGGATGGGCATGGCAACAGCGGGCGACATCTTCGCTGCTGGCACCAAACTCGATAGCGGCCGTGGCTTCGGCGATCAAGTCCCCAGCCCGCGCTCCGATAATGTGGACTCCTAAAACGCGGTCGGTCTCGGCATCGGCCAGGATTTTGACCCGGCCTTGGGTATCCCCCAGGGCCAGGGCGCGACCGCTGGCTCCGTATGGGCAAATCCCCTTGATGTAGTTGACTCCGGCAGCTTTGAGCTGTTCTTCGGTTTGGCCGACCGAAGCGATTTCGGGGTGGGTGTAAACTACGGCCGGTATGGCGTTGGCATTCACGTGACTTCCCATACCAGCGATCCGCTCGACGCAGACGATTCCTTCGTGCGATGCCTTGTGAGCCAACATGGCCCCTCCGATCAAGTCTCCGATGGCGTAGACTCCTTGCACGGCGGTCTGATAGTTTCCATCGACAGGGACGAAGCCGCGTTTGTCGGTCTCGATACCGACGGTTTCGAGCCCTAGTTGATCGGAGCAGGGGAGTCGTCCGGTGGAAAGCAACACGCGATCGCATTCAATTGGCTCGGCATCTTTGCACTGCACGATGCAATGGTCGCCGACCACCTTGGCGCTTTCGACCCAGCTTCCTGTCTTGAACTCGATCCCTTGCTTTTCGAAAGCCCGATGGGCTAGCTGGCCGATTTCATGGTCGAGCCCTGGGAGAATGCGGTCCATCGCCTCCAGCACCGTGACTTTACTCCCCAAGCGGCACCAGACGCTACCGAGTTCCAGGCCGATGTAGCCGCCGCCGATGACCACCAAGTGCTTGGGGACTTCGGTGAAATTTAAAGCCATCGTGCTATCGCCGATCCGCACTCCATCGACTTCGATTCCCCGCATCGTGGCTGGTCGGCTGCCGGTCGCCAAGATAATGTGCTTGGCGCGAATCTGGACGGGACCTTCTGCTGTCTCCACTTGCACCGTATCGGGGGCGGTCAATTTGCCCCGACCGTTGTAGCCCGCGACCTTCTTCCGCTTGAAGAGCATGGCGATGCCGCTGGTCAATTGCGACACGATCTTGTCTTTGCGTTCCAGCATTTTAGCCAGATCGAGTTCGACGCCGGAGGTGTTGATTCCGTGTTCGGACATGCCCGACTTGGCTTCGTAATACAAGTGACTCGACTCGAGCATTGCTTTGCTGGGGATGCAACCGACGCGCAAGCAAGTCCCTCCAAATACCGGGTTTTCGTCGATGCAAGCTGCATTCATTCCGAGTTGAGCGGCGCGAATGGCAGCCACGTATCCACCGGGGCCACCGCCAATGACGACGAGATCGTGTTCGACTTGCTTCATTTGCTTTGCTCAGTGCTTTCGAAAAATTCCTGGGAGTTGACCTGCCCCAACCGCTCACAAGTCGCGAGCGATCGGGCTGCGCGTCTTTGCGATGTTCAGACCTTCAGACTATAGAGGCGTTGCGCTGGACGACTGTAGGGCGATTCGTCCTCTTGCTTTCTATTCGTCTTCCAACTCGAGGATGTCATCATCGTCGTCACCCGTCGTCGCCGGGAACATTTCGCTATCGTCCGGCTCGATTTCGTAATCGTCTTCCAATTCCTCTTCGAAATCATCGTCGAAGTCGTCGTCGAAATCGTCATCGTCAAAGTCGTCGAACGGATCATCTTCGTCCTCCTCGACCTCAGGTGCCTTGGCGGGGTCCACCTCCTCCCCTTCTTCCGTTTCGGGAGTGTCGATTTCGAGTGGGTCCTCGTCGTCATCGTCATCCCAAGCGTTCCGTATAGCTAAACTCGGACGAGGAACTGGCCGCGTAAGTGGCTGTGGGGAGGACAGAATCGCCATCTCGAACCAGTCGTCCTTTGCTCCAGATTCTTGCGGTTCCAACGTAATGGACATTATGAATTCCGAGGAAGTAGAGGGAGAGGATTTTACGCATTCCCAAAAAACTCGCTGAACAGCGGGCTTTGGGGCTGCGGGCTTCTGCACACAGGACAGGCTAAAGGGGCATTATTCCCGCATTCCTAAATCCGCCAATGGCACTGCCAAGAATTTCTACACTCCGACCCTCACTTTACCGCTACACCACCTGCTCTGGCCGGTGCTGGCTACCGCTGCTGCGCGAATCGGTACAGGTGCGTTGTGGTGCGGACAATCAACGAATCGTCGACGATTGCGGGGGTGGCATTGCAGCCATCGGCCAAGCTATTTTCGGAAACCAACTGCGGCTCGTCCTCGACGCTAAAGACATAGCCTTTTTGGTCATGGTCGAAGGCAAACACGTACTTCTCGTTGGCCACCAGCGACGCGCTGAACTTACCTCCCAAACGTGTTTTCCAGACAATTTCTCCCGTTTCAAGATCGATCCGATTCAATATGCCGTCGTCGGTCACGTCGAACAGCCGGCCGTTGACCAACACGGGGCTCGGTTTAGCGCCGATCCCCTTGCTCTGCAGCCAATCCACGTGCGTGTCAGTCACGTCACCTCGGCCATCGACGCGGACCGCCATCAAACCTGCTTTGCTGAAACCGGTACTAAAGTAAATGCGTTTGCCATCGAAGATCGGGCGGGTCGTCGTCGAATGCTCACTGTAACGCACTCGCCACAGTTCTTCCCCGGTCAGTGGATCGAGCGCCAAGCAGGCCATGCTGGCCAAACTGATCAACTGCGTTTGCCCAGCGACTTCGATGAGCGTTGGGGTCGAGAAGGCCTTATAGACATCCCCATCGTCGCTGCCGTAGTCGATCTCCCGCTCCGCCTTCCATACCGTTTGGCCAGTGTTTCGATTCAGCCCCACCGCATATTGATGGTCAAAACCATCCATGTTGAAGATCAATAAGTCGCGGTACACGATGGGGGAACTCCCCGCGCCCCGAAAATGGTTGCAAGGAAGATCCCGGCGTTGCCATAGCACTTCACACGTTTTGCGGTCGAGACAAGCCGTGCCATAAGCCCCAAAGGTAACAAACACCTGCGGACCGTCGATCACCGGCGTGGGGGAGGCATAGCTGTTCGTGACGTGATAGTCGGGCTGGACGCTCTCATTCTCAAACAACAACTTGTCATGCTGGATCGTACCGCTGTTGAGGTTCACGCAGATCACCGACATTTTCAAGCCATCTTCGGTGGCAGTCGTCAACCAAACTTCATCGCTGTCAATCACTGGCGATGACCAGCCTCGGCCATGAATTGGGGTTTTCCATACGATGTTTTCGGTCTCGCTCCACCGCGTTGGAAGCTCGGCGTCAAGCACCAAGCCGCTGCCGTTGGGACCACGAAACTCCTTCCAGTCATCTGCCGCCACCGCGGTCACACTCTCCAGCAGCACGCTGGCCAAACATGCCAAAAGGTACAAGAGTCGGCGACTGATTGGCAAGTGCTCCACGAGAAAGCGATCGGCATGTAAGCGATCCGCTTGGCGTGCCGGGAGAGATCTATGCATGGATCACCTAATGGGGCTGAGGCAGGGAGGTTGTTAGGGGTGAGGAGTGTCTTATTATTGCCCGATTCTGTCACAATTTGAACCGTCTTAGGTAAACCCTCAGCCTTAATCTGTTTAAAATCGTACATATTCCGCTCTGGCTCGGCTCCGCACCGCGCATGGCTATCCCACCCGCGCTCTGCAGCCCTGCTCCTGCCGCCACTTATGCTTTCACACCATCACCAGGGGATTGACCTTGTTTGCGCGCTTCTCGATTCTGCTATTCCCTCTCCTGGCTTGCTCTCCCTCTGCTTTCGCTCAACGCGACTTGACCAACATCCCAACCCCTGACCCGGTCGCAGAGCTGGCGGCTATGCAAGTCGCCGAGGGCTACGAAGTCAACTTGTTCGCCTCCGATCCCGACTTCTCGAAGCCTATTCATATGAATTGGGATGCCCAGGGCAGGTTGTGGATTGCGTCGAGTCAAAATTATCCGCAGTTGAAACCAGGGGCCGAACCGACCGACCAGATTATCATCTTGGAAGATACCGACGGCGATGGAGTCTCGGATAAGCGCACGGTGTTTGCCGATGACCTGATGATTCCAACTGGGGTGCTCCCCGGCGATGGCGGTGTCTACGTGGCCAACAGCGTGCAGTTGATCCACTTGAGCGATACCGATGGCGATGGCAAGGCGGACCTCAAGCGCACGATCCTCAGCGGCTTTGGGACCGAGGACACGCACCACTTGCTGCACACGCTCCGCTGGCGACCCGACGGGCGGATGGCCATGAATCAATCGATTTACATCCACAGCCATTTGGAGACCCCTTACGGCATCAAGCATTTGGACGGCGGCGGCGTCTGGCACTTTGATCCCGACAACTTCGAATTGGCAGTGTTCATCCGCGGGTTGGTGAACCCCTGGGGGCATGCGATCAATGAGTTCGGGCAGTCGCTGGCCACGGACGGCGCCGGCGGAGAAGGGATCAACTACTTATTTCCCGGAGGGGTGTACTTCACCGCTCCCGGTGCGACCCGTTGGCTCAAAGGCCTTAACCCGGGGAGTCCCAAACATTGCGGCTTGGAGTTCATTGGCGGTAGTGCCATGCCGGCCGACATGCGCGATGTTCTGGTGACCAACGACTTTCGCGGCCATCGCGTCTGCCGCTTCAAACTCGAGCGTCAAGGTTCCGGATACCGCAGCGTGCAATTGCCCGATTTGATTCGCAGCGACCACATCGCCTTTCGTCCCATCGATGTCAAAATGGGACCCGATGGGGCGATCTATATCGCCGATTGGTACAACCCCATCATTCAACACGGAGAAGTTGACTTCCGCGATCCGCGGCGCGACACCGAACACGGTCGCATTTGGCGGATTAGTGCAAAAGGGCTGCCAGCGACCAAACGGCCAGATTACGCGGCCGCCGCAGAGGAGGAACTGGTGCATTTGTTAACCGACTCAGCCCTGTGGATCCGGCAGTTCGCTCGCCAAGAGTTGGAACAACGCGATACTGCCCGAGTCACTGCTGCGATGGCCAAGCTCGACGCTGGCCAAGATGCTTCCCTAGCGCTCGAGCCGCTGTGGAATCAATTGGCAAAGCGTCAAGTGGACGTGCCGACCCTCGACGCTCTCAGGCAACACGCCGACCCGCGGGTGCGGGCCGCCGCGTTCCGCGTTATCGGCGAACGCCACACGCAACTCCCAGCTGCCGCAGCCTGGCTGGCCCAAGCCATCGACGACAGCGACGATCAAGTGGTGCTCGAGGCCGTGTGTGCACTGCACCGCTTGGGGACCCTCGAGTCGGTTAGGCAAGTGCTACGGGTTGCGGCGAGGCCGGGTAAGGACCAGCACCTGAATTTCGCGATTTGGAACGCACTTCGCGAAAACGAGCCAACGTGGATGCCTGCCTTCGAGAGTGGCGAACTGGTAATCGATGACTTATCTGCCTTGGACGCCTTGGCTGATGCCACCACCACGAATGTCGTGGCCCGCTCCCTGGCCAAGCAGCTCGCCAGCCAACCCGCCGCCCAACAGCCGCGAACGGTCGAGCTGATTGCGACACGTGGAGATGCCGAGAGTCTGGCCGCGTTGATCCAGTGGATCGTCGGCAGCGACCAACAACCAGCCGACAAGGCAAGCTTGCTTGAGGTGGTGCTGATCCAATCGCGAGCCCGAAATTTACTGCCCGCCAGTGCGTCGAGTTGGCTGCCGGCTGCGATGTCCGCCGTGCCGGTTATCGATACGAATTCGTCGGCAATGGCGGTCTCGTTGTCCAGGGCCGCAGAGCAATGGAAAGTTGTTGAGGCTTACGACACGCTGAACAAGTGGTTGGATGAGAGTGTGCAGGGCAACTTGACCGCTCCAGTGGCTGCCGCTTTGAACGCCCTGGCAGCCATCGGTGGCGAAGCGGGGCAGAAGCGGGTGCGTGCCATGGCGACCGACATGGCGGTTGCACCCCCCCTGCGCATGGCTGCCATATCAGCGCTGAGTGGCTTTGATCCAGGACAAGCGGCGGGTACGGTCATCGACCTCTATCGCTATGAATTCAGCGATGACCCGGCCGCGGCCCTCCCTCCAGAAGCCTCCACTGCGATCGTCGCCATCCTCAGCCGTCAGCCAGGGGTGGAAGCGATTCAGCAGGCGATCGCCGCCACGCAGCCAGCTTCCTGGCCTCCCAATCGGGCCCGCGAGTTCCTGGCCGCCGTCCGCAGTAGCTCGCAATCGAACGAAGAACTGGTGACCCGTACCGTCACCGCCACGGGACTGGAAAACGCCGGTTGGAAAATGTCCGGTGAACTCACCTCACGATTAGCGCAGCTAGCCAGCGAAACGGGCGATGCAGCCCGCGGCGAGCAAATCTATCGTCGTGAGAAATTGCTGTGCATCACTTGCCATGCCATCGGCCCGAGCGGCATCGATATCGGACCCAACTTGGTCAGCCTCGGCGGCAGTGCGCCCGTAGATTATATCGTCGAGTCTCTGATCGATCCGGCCGCAAAAGCCAAAGAGGGCTTTCAAACGCTGAGCGTGCTGCTGGATACCGACGAAATCTTGAGCGGCCTGCAAAAATCGCGAACCGATGAAGCGTTGCAGTTGCTGCTCGCCGACGGCACACTGCGGACGATTTCCAACGATTCGATCGAGGCGGTCCGCGAAGGCAAATCGCTGATGCCGGCTGGCTTGGTCGATCAATTGTCCGAACGCGAACTGGCAGACCTCATCGCCTTCCTTTCGAAACTTGGCAGGGCACCTGAATACACCGTCGACACCAAAACCTGGGTGCGCAATTGGCAAATGCTCGCTTGGACACAGGACGCGCATGCTCGCTTGAACCGCACCAGCTTCGACACGGTAGCCACCGACGATCCCGCCTTGGTCTGGCGCTTGTTGACCTCCCAGGTCAATGGCACCGCGCCGTTGTTAAGCGAAGCAGCGTTTCAACCGCATGCCAGCGTACCTCCGACGGTCTTCTTGCGTTTCGATATCGAACGCCGGGAGGCAGGTGGGGTGAAGCTAAAGTTTACCCAACCGATCGAGGCTCTCTCCTTGTGGATTGATGGCGATGCAAAACCGGTCCCACAACAGGACGAGTCGGTGGAGTTGACCGTGGGTACTCATCGCCTCATCGTCGGTGCCCGAATCGACCAAACGACCGGAACCTTGGGTTGCGAAGTGATCTCTGAGGGTGCACCCTTGGATGTGCCGTAGACGGGATTGGAATTGGATTAACCAGTGTTGAACTCAATGCATGTTCGCAAAAGTCGATCGTTAGTTTGCTTGGTCTGGCTATGCGTGGCGGTAGGTTATGGAGCGTTGGCGACATGGCCTGTGGCAGCGGCAGCTGACTTTGAAAAGGATATTGCACCTCTACTCATTCGCCGTTGTTTGGAATGCCATAAAGGGGCTGAGCCTAGTGGTGGACTTTCCTTTGAATCGGGCGCACTCTTCGCAGCGGGGAGCGATTCAGGCAGTCCGCTCGATGCTGAGCGACCGCTCCAGAGCTTGCTGCTGCAGCTTGTGACACGTGGCGAGATGCCTCCGCCCGCCAAAGGGATTCCGCAAACATTGCCGCTCCACGAGCAGGCGTTACTCCGCGACTGGGTTCAGGCAGGCGGCTCGTGGCCGGAGGGCCGAGTGCTCGACCTGTACGAGCTCACGTCGGACGTGCGTGGCGGCCGAGACTGGTGGGCTTTTCAACCTCTCTTGCGTCCTGAAGTCCCCAAGGTCTCTGACATCGCCAGCGGTTTGATCGGTTCCTCTGCAGACCTACACAACCCGCTTGACCACTTCATTCTAAAGTCACTGAATGAACAACAGCTGACCTGGGCTCCCGCCAGCGATGGAAGAACGCTGGTCCGCCGGCTCTACGTGGATGTGCTCGGGTTGCCGCCCAGCAGCAGTGAACTCGACCGATGGGGGAGTCGCATCGACGCCGCCAGCGAGTCGACACGTCCGCTGCTAATCGACGAATTGACCACTCAACTGCTCAATGATCCACACTTTGGCGAGCGTTGGGGACGCTACTGGCTGGACCTGGTGCGCTACGCCGAAACGTCGGGCTATGAACGCGATCAAGAAAAGCTCTACGCCTGGAAATATCGCGACTGGGTGGTCAATGCAATCAACGCCGATGTTCCTTACGATCAATTCATTCGCCAACAGGTAGCAGGCGACGAACTGCCGGTGGAACAATCCGTTTCGCGTGAGAAGAACTTGATTGCCACCGGTTTCCTACGGCTGGGCACTTGGAACGATGAGCCCAATGATGATGCTGAGTATCGGTACGAACGGTTGGAGGACATGGTGCACGCCACCTCCTCGGCGTTCTTAGCCCTCACCGTCAAATGCGCGCGATGTCATGATCACAAGTTTGATCCGATCCCCCAAGTTGATTATTACCGCATGGCGGCTGCGTTTTGGCCCGGTCCGATCGCAGCCCGCGACCGCGCCTGGCTCGGCGGACCATCTGCTGACGAATTGGGAATGGATAAGGTCCTCGCCTGGACCGATCTATCAGCCACCCCCGCCGCTTTGCATTTATTGAAGAACGGCGAATTCGATAAACCTTTGCAAGCCGTGGCAGCTGGCAGTTTATCGTTCTCGCCCCGAAACTTTTATGACTTCACTCCAGCTGAAAAATCCGCCACCACGCAGCGGCGATTGCAACTGGCTGATTGGCTTTCCAGTCCCAACAACCCACTCACCGCGCGAGTCTACGTCAATCGCTTGTGGCAACATCACTTCGGCGAAGGGCTCGTGCGCACCGCCAACAATTTCGGTTTCAAAGGGGACTTGCCGACTCATCCGGAATTGTTGGATTGGCTGGCCTGCGAACTAATTGATAGTGGCTGGTCATCCAAGCACATCCATCGCCTGATCCTTGCCTCGCGCACTTGGCAGCAAGCATCGATCCATGGGTCGGCAGATCAGTACAACACCGTGGATGCTGCCAACCGGTTTTGGTGGCGTGCGAATCGCCGCCGATTGGATGCGGATGCCGTGCGCGATGCCATGTTGGCTGCCTCGGGGGAAATCAATTTGCGGATCGGTGGCGAGAGTTTTAAAGCCACGATTAGCCCTGAAGCACTGGAGGGACTGTCGCGAAAAGGAGATGTGTGGCAAGCCTCGCGTCCAGAGGACCAGCGTCGCCGCAGTCTGTATATGTTCGTCTCACGCGGCTTAATGCAACCGATGATGACGGCTTTCGATCAACCCGATACGACGCTCCCCTGTGCTCAGCGGGAAGTAACCACCGCTGCCCCGCAGGCACTGGCTATGCTCAACAATGAATTCACCCTCGCGCGGAGCCAAGCTCTCGCTGCCCGGGCTGTAAAGCAGACGCTGGTCGATGGTGGTGGGGCTGGGGGACCGAGCGAAGGTGAGCACATTGCAGCTGCTTGGCGACTTGCGCTCGGACGCCAACCTCAGCCAACAGAGCTAGTGTTGGCCTTGGAGTATCTCGACAAACAACGCAAAAAGTTTGAAGACAACCCTGAATCCCGCGCGCTCGAATCGCTCTGCCAAGTGTTATTGATAAGCAATGAATTTTTATATGTTGACTAAAACTTCATCGCACCACAGACAGCACTTCGCCCATGGTCTCGTGGTGGGGCTGATACTCGCGGTGAGTTGCACC
This sequence comes from Pirellulaceae bacterium, assembly GCA_041751975.1. Classification (GTDB taxonomy): domain Bacteria; phylum Planctomycetota; class Planctomycetia; order Pirellulales; family Pirellulaceae; genus Aureliella. The sequence goes on along the minus strand of JBGSHW010000083.1, from coordinate 52,335 downwards.
GGCCGCTGTCCAGCGCAGAGCAATTTGCTCGATTCCCCGAGCCTAAGCAGTCGGGCTTCTGTCGATTTTGCGGGCGAAGTCATCCCGGCGCTGACGCAAGCGGGCTGCAATTCCGGAGCATGCCATGGTGCCGCCGCGGGACGCGGTTATCTAAAACTTTCTCTGTTTGGTTCACGCCCCAGCGAGGATTACGAAGCGTTGATGTTCGCCTTGCCCGGCCGTTTCGTCGACCTACAGCAACCTCTCACGAGTCTGATCTTGCAAAAGCCCGGAGGTTATCTGGAGCATGGCGGTGGCGTGCGGATTGGCAGCCAAGGACCCGCTTATCGATTGATCGCGGACTGGATTCGGCAAGGCAGCATGCGCGGTTCAATGGCTGGCATTTCAGAATTGAAGATCGAGCCAAGTACCGTCTTTGATGGCCAAGTCGGACAAGCATTGCGCTTGAATGTCAAGGCGCAAGCGACCGACGGCACTCCACGTCAAATCCAGCCCTGGCTGTCATTGACCGAAGCGGTGCCGGCGGGGACGCACCACGCAACCGTCGAGTACCGCCTGTTGGATGACTCGCTTGAACTAACACCTCGCGTGCCGGGCTATTGGCCAGTCACTCTCCGCGCGGGTTCGCAAACGATCACAGTGCAACTGTTTGTAAAGGCGAATAGCGAACCAGCCATAGCTTCTCTCGCTCGGTCAAATGATCAACCAGCTGAAGAGGCTCGCGAACTAATTGCTGCTCGTCAATCCATTGATGCACTCGTGCAACGCGCTCATCAGCGACTGGATTTTTCCGCTTCTGAACGCTGCACACCGCCACTGCTGGCGCGGCGGTTGTGGCTCGATCTTGCTGGTCGCCACCCGACGGCGACGGAATGGCAAGCGACCGTTGCGGAACTGGAACAGGGGAGCATCGAAACGGTAGTGGATCGCTTGCTGGATAGTGAGGAGTTTGCCAGACGGGCGGGAGAAGTTGTAGCAAGCTGGGGGGCTGCACACCGCTTCTCGAATCAACCGACCCGTCCGCTGGCGAAGGCCATTGGCGATGAATTGCTGGTTTCCGATAACTTGCAGCACTTAGTCCGCAAGATGTTGCTCGTCCCGGGCAATCGTCCGGGCGAGAACCAAACTTCTTCAGCAGCGACACCTGCCAGCCATGACCCGTTGAACGTCTTCCATCGCTTCGCCAACGACCCGCGCCAACGGGCGGAATTGATCGCAGCGACCTGGCTGGGGGTTCGCGTCGGCTGTGCCCAATGCCACGACCATCCTCTCGATCATTGGACCCAAGACGATTACTTTGCGATGGCTGCCTGTTGGGCAGAGATCGAAGCCGGAGCTGGCGAAGATAAAGCGGTACGGCGGATTGCCGGTCGGACGACCACCGACTTGCGCAGCGGTCGCGAGGCGGTGCCGCAGCTGCCCGGCGATACGCGACCCTTAAATAGCTCAGAATTAGCTGGCGCATCGACTGAAGAAGCTGAAGTGACTGGGGGAACGACAGCGGACGAGGCGTGGGTGGCATGGCTCAGTGAGGATGGGAATCCCCAGTTTTCGCGCAACCTGGTCAATCGTGTGTGGGGCTGGCTGTTTGGAGTCGGACTGGTCATGGAACTGGACGATCATCGCGCAACCAACCCTGCCATCCATGAAGCTCTGCTAAAACATTTGGCAGAGAACTTAATTGAGTCCGATTTTTCGCTGCGGTCGCTCGTGCGAGAAATTGTTCTCAGCGATTGCTACGCCCGAGTCGTTGAAGCAGCAAGCACTGAAGCCCCCTTAACCGATACCTACGTTACTCAGAGCCCAGTCAATGAGGCAATGGCCTCCCGCTTGCGCCAGCAGATGCTGAGCGTGCGACTACCAAAATCGATCGATCGACCATTGCCGCAATTGGCCGCCGATGCTTTGGGAGCCATTGACAATCCAACCGCCGACGACTCGCCGGTTATCAGCTCGATGGAGGTCACCGCTGCCGGGTGTTCGCGTCAGCAACCTTGCCTCGATCCGTTTGCGGAAAGCCTCGAATTGGTCGCTGGAGAAGAACTCAATGCCTTCATTGCCGCAGTCGTGCGCAGAAGCTGGAACTCTTCGCAGTCGCCATCAGAGCTACTCGACGATTTTCATTTCAAGTTATTTGGCCGAGGGCTTAACGCTGAGGAATTGGAACACTACCGCTCGCATGGGCTAGGCCCGCGTGAACCAGCTCACCCCTTGCCGGAAGCGGCTAGCGTGGTGGAAGATATCGTGTGGAGTTGGCTGGTCAGTCCAGCGTTTCGGCAACAGCATTGAAAGGATGATCATGAGTTACCTCCAAGCGAAACGTTCGACCCACTGGATTTGGAGCTGGGCCGGTCAGTTTTGCAGGCAGAGTCGCTGGCAGGTTGACTGGCAGGTTGACTGGCAGCCATCGAATTGCTGGCGTTGGCTCTCTTGGTTTGTGTTGGCGGGCTGTCTGATGTGTGCGCCATGTCTGGGCCAGAACCAAATCCAGGACCAAGTTCAGAGCTTAGGCTCGGAAAAGGTGGCTTCCCTTAATGCTCGTGACGACGAGCCACTGCCGCTGATTGCCAAAGCGGCCCAAGTGCGGGCCAAGACCTTCCTGATCGGCAACTCACTCACATGGGACACCCTCCCCGGCTTGTTGGACGGCGATGTGCAATGGCACGTGGATTGCGGCAAGAGCTTGCAGCAGATTCATGATCAGCCAGCTCAGCCATGCGTTAAAACTTCCATTCCATGGTCCAAGGCACTGACGGAGAAGCAGTACGATTATCTGTGCGTGCAGCCCTTCTCCGGAACCAACCTAACCACCGACGTCGCGGTGATCTCCAAGTGGTTGAAACTGCAGCCGACCGCCGTTTTGGTGCTGCACACCGGCTGGAGCCGTGCGGATGATTTCGAGAAGGAATGCCACGCGCCGCTGAATGGCCAGCAGTTGATGCTGCCTTCCACCGCTTACTTTGAAAAGCTGCGCGCGGAATTGCTCGTAAAATTCCCGGATCGGGAGATCCGCACCACCCAAGCCATCGCGGTCCTCGATGTTATTTGGCACGACGTCGAACAGGACGCCGCGCCGTTCGCAGCATTTAAAGATCTCTATCGCGACGATATTCACATGACAACGCAAGTCGGTCGCTACTTGATCCACAATGTCATGCGCCGCGCGTTGGGGCAAGCTCCCTCGTCGCAGGGCTTTCAAATCGAGTCGGCCGAACGGGAATACCTTGACGCGAAACTAAATGCACTCCCGGCCGTGGCTCACGATGCGATGCCGTGAGCCTGTTCATAAGCGGTGATCTTCGCCTCATGCTCCAGCGTCAAACCAATGTCATCCAGGCCATTCAGAAGACAGTGGCGTCGGAACGCCTGCACCTCAAAAGTGAGCGACAAGCCAAAGTCGTCGGTGATCCGGCAGGCTTCGAGATCCACTGTCATGGAATAAGGAGCATGTTGCTTGGCCCGAGCAAAAAGTTCCTCGATGACCTCCTCGCTCAGCTGAATCGGTAACACGCCGTTCTTGAAGCAGTTGTTGAAGAAGATGTCAGCAAACGAAGGAGCCAAGACCGCGCGAAAACCGTAGTCTTCGAGTGCCCAGACCGCATGCTCGCGACTCGAACCGCTCCCAAAGTTGCGGCGGGCCAATAAGATCGATGCACCAGTCGCAGCCGGTTGATTCAACTCGAAGTCGGGATTGTCCGAGCCATCGTCTTTGAATCGCCAATCAAAAAATAGGAACTGTCCGAAGCCGGTTCGTTCGATCCGCTTCAGGAACTGCTTGGGAATGATTTGATCGGTGTCGACGTTAGCACGGTCGAGCGTGGCGACGGTGCCATGTTGTTTGATGAAGGCTTGCATGATGCAGTATGTAGCAGTATGTGTAGGTGGAGTTGTATATGGGTGTAGTTATATGTTAAGGCTGATACGTCCAGCCGCGGATGTCGTCAAAATGCCCTTTGATGGCAGCGGCGGCGGCCATGGCGGGAGAGACCAAGTGGGTGCGTCCGCCTTTGCCCTGGCGACCTTCGAAGTTGCGGTTGCTGGTCGATGCACAGCGTTCACCCGGTGCCAAGCGATCGGGGTTCATGGCCAAGCACATGCTGCAACCCGCTTCACGCCAGTCAAAACCGGCTTCACGGAAGATCGCATCGAGTCCCTCCTGTTCGGCTTGGCGTTTTACCTGACCGCTGCCTGGGACCACCATTGCATTGACCGATGAACTGACCCGATACCCCTTAACGACTTTCGCGGCCGCTCTTAAATCCTCAATGCGGGCGTTGGTGCAGGAACCGATAAAAACGCGATCGATGGGAATATCACAAATCGGCGTGCCCGCCTTGAGACCCATATATTCCAGCGAAGCCGCAGTGCTCTTCTGCTCTGTCTCGTCGCCACAATCGCGGGGGTTCGGGACTTTCGCCGAGACCGAACTCACTTGCCCTGGATTGGTACCCCACGTTACCTGAGGTTCAATGTCCGAGCCTTGGTACTTGCTCACCTTGTCGTACTTGGCGCCGGGATCGCTTGGCAACAACTTCCACTTTTCAATCGCCGCATCGATATCGGCTGGAGCAAAGGGGCGGCCGCGGAGGTAATCGAAGGTGGTTTGGTCGGGAGCGATCATACCCGCTCGCGCACCCGCTTCGATCGACATGTTGCAGACCGTCATCCGCTCTTCCATCGACAACTGACGGATGGCCGAACCGGTGTACTCGAGGACATAACCGGTGCCGCCATGCGTGGTCAATTTACCGATCAAATATAGAATTAAATCCTTAGCGGTGACCCCCGGGGCAAGTTCCCCATCGACCTGCAATTCGTAGGTTTTTGGCAAGTACTGCAGCAGCGTTTGAGTGGCCAGCACATGCTCGACTTCGCTCGTGCCGATGCCAAACGCCAACGCGCCAAAGGCACCGTGGGTAGCGGTGTGACTGTCGCCGCAAACGATCGTCATCCCCGGCTGCGTGTATCCCAACTCGGGGCCGATGATGTGCACGATTCCCTGGTGCTTGTCGTTCAAGTCGTACAGGCGGATCCCAAATTCTTTGCAGTTCTCCCGCAGTTTATCTACCTGCTGCTTGGCGATCGGATCGGCAATTGGCAAGTTGCGGTCGGAAGTGGGAACGTTATGGTCCGGCGTTGCAATGGTCCGCTCGGGGCGACGGACAGGCCGGCCCGCCAGCCGCAGCCCTTCGAATGCCTGGGCACTGGTCACTTCATGCACCAATTGCAGATCAATGTACAGAATCGTCTGCTGATTCGGTTCGGCATGAACGACGTGTGCATCCCAGATCTTTTGAAACATGGTTCGCGGCGAACCACCATTACTATTCATGTTCGTGCCTGTTACTATGAAACGGTATTGTTTGGGCTGGGTAGGATTTTTTGGCTGTCCCGTCACGAGCTTTCCGCTAGGACTGAACCGCCGCGCCTGCAGCCCCCTTTGTGGGAGGGTTTGGGCGGTGCCGAAAATGAAAGCTCAAGGATGGGGTGCAACTGGGGAACTGTCAAGCGTTGTTACGCGGTCGTTGACTGTGTCCTTGGTAGGAATTTCGCTCCTCGGCTGTGGGGTGGCTGACCGGCCGCTATCCCTTTTGTTGCAGGACCATCAAGTAGCCTCGTCATCAATGGCCCCCTCTTTGCTCGGACCGCGCTTACGCGCCCGTTGCACCCACTGCGGCCGCGTGCTCCCGATTGCAGCCGAGACAGTCGATCTGAAGCTGATTACCCGCTGCTTGGACTGCGGAGGCCAGTGTGTGGTCGACCCCCAAGTCATTGCAGGTGCCGTGGCCCGCGTCGAACTTCGCAAGCAACTTAACGTCGATCGGCCCGTGCTGTGGCTGCAGCCTCCTACCGCGACGACGGAGAGGGCTACATCCACAGCTAGTTCTCTAGACACATTTTACTTGCGACGGTTCGAGCGCCTGGTCATCCGCGATCCACAAAGCGGTCAAATTCAGGTCAAACGCCTCTGGGGACTGCCGGGCGAACGGATCGAGTTCCGCGACGGGGACTTATGGATTGACGACCAACTCTATCAAAAAAGTATCGAAGAGCTTGCCGAAATCGCAGTGCCAGTTGCTGAATACCGAGCGCCAAGTCGCTCGAGCTCACATCCGGACGTTGATTCCAAAAATCGCTTTCATCGCCAAAGTTTCTTTGATCCGCAGGCGGCGTGGTGGCTTGAACCCAAGGCGGAGTTCGGCTGGCTGTATCGTCGTCCAGCCCGCGTCTCGCTCGCCGATACTCCGGCCGACCAGTGGTTGACGGGCAGCGTCCTGGTTGATGATTACAGTTGCAATCAAGGGATCTCGCGACAGCTGAACCAGGTCAGTGACTGGCTGTTGGTGCTCGAACTGTCCGCGCCTCTAAAGGCGGAGTCAGCCGGTGTGGCGTTGTCCGTGCAGATCAAACACCTCGATCAAGTGATTGCCATCGACTTACTTCCCCGCCAGCTTTCGAACGCCAACAGCGCGCCCCAGAACGTTCAGCCCGAGGCAAGTCTGCTTCAAAAACCTCCCGTCGCGCGGCACTCGATCGTTTGCCATAAACGTTTGGAAGTGGCGTATTGCGATCAGCGGCTGCTGCTCCGTACCGAATTGGAAACGCTCGAGTTCGCTGTTCGCTCGCGTCTGTCTCTTGCAAATCCGACTGTTGCAGATCCACCTCTTTTGTCCAACCGCGGGCCAGCTTCGAGCGAGGGCCCCTTTGAGCTCGAGTTGATCTGCCAGCAACGGGCAGCGATCGCGGTTGAGTCGCTCGAGTTGCGGCGCGATCTGCAACTCGTCGCAGCCAACTCAACCGCCCACATGCCGACCCGTTGGCACGTTCCTGAGGATGCTCTGTTTGTGTTGGGTGATAATCTTCCAGTCTCGGTCGATTCCCGCAGCGATCTCGGGTTTATTCAAGTGAAGCAGGTGATCGGCAAAATCAAGTGAAAGCGACTCTTGCGGAAACTTGCTCGGCTGCTTTCAGAGCGCATAAAAATCGGCCGGCACTGGATCTTGAATTTGATCGACGAGTCGATATCGGATCTCGGTCGGGAGTAGTGGACGGAAGCGGGCGATCGCGTCGCGAGGGGTAAAGCGTTGCAATAAGTCGGCCAACTCGGCCTTCAGTTTGAGCAACTCTTCTCGTTCATTGCAGCCTTGATTGATCAAAAACTCGATAATCCGATCAGTCAAAAAGATCTTCCCGCTACGGTCATGTACCACCAAGATATCGTCTCCTTCGGTTGCCAGCTCTTGGGCCGATTCCGCGTAATCGAGTAGGTACTCCTCGACGCGGTGTTGCCACTCGCGAGCGATCGAGGCGACCTCGCTGTCCTTGACATCCCCTCCCTGAGCGCTCAACGTGGCGCGTATCTCATCCTCACTGATCCCCCCGGCTTCGATGCGGGCTTCAATTTCAGCAGCATGGGCGCACTCGTAAAACTCATCCACATAGTGCGGATCAATGGGCTCGATCGTATGCTGGCTCATTAAGCTGCGAGCCTCGGCGTACATTTGATCCATCAAGCTGAAGTCGTCGCGCAGGTTACCGGAGAAGAATCGCCCGACGGCATCGGGCGGGAGTGGCAGTGTGTTATGGGGCGGATTGCTGACCCCACCGCGTCGGCATTCCCCCAGGTCGAAACAGAACTCGACGTACATGTCATTGTCACTCTCCATGTCGCGGATCGACGCGAGCAACGTTTGCTCGCGATCGATGTAGGTGCAGATGATCTCTCCGAGCTCTTCAATTTCGAAGATGCCAACTTGTTTGAAGCCCATCTTGCGCAACCAGCGATCGATGCGTTGATTGAGCGGGTCGGCGTCAAGCCGCTCTTGGTCGACATAATACGGCACGAGGCTAATGTCCATCGGAGGTACCGAGTCGGTCGTCGCTGTTCTGTCGATGGTGCGCACCCGACGGGCGTCCACGGTGTCGGAAACCATCGCTTCGAATTGTTCCATTTGCTGCCTAACTTTACTTTTCAGTCGCCTGAGCAACACGAAGTAAATGAGCATGATGGTGCCGATCGCAAACACCACCATGGCACCGATGGTGGCCAAGATGCCGATGAGGATATTCAGCAACAATGTCCTATTCCTTGACGGATTGAGGGAGACTCATTCGCAGCCCGATCGCAAAATTCTGCCGCTCATTCTAACGGTTGTTCGCCATGCAAGGTACGCCACACGATCGGGCAAACTTGAGCCCGAAATTGCCCGACGCAGCCGAATCGTACCCCGGCCTGTCGAAATGATTACAATGCATTGACTGCATGGCGACGCGGACCTAGCGTGGCGACGCGGTCACAGGAGGGCATGTTCCACATTAAATCACAATGCAAAGATGTTCCAAGCGATGCTCCCACCCACGAAAGCACCTCCCCTAAAGCTGTCGCGCCCTCAAAATTTTCCTGCCACTCAAAAGTCTGTGGAGTCGTACTGCGTGAGCCTCAATCAACAAGTGTTGCCTCAACCCCGGCGTCGCGTTCATGTCATGCCCGTGGTTCAAACAATGACTAACTGCGAGTGGATGCGTGCGCGGCACACGTTTGCTGGCACGCTTTCGCCCCTCGCCGCCGCCCTGCTGTGGCTACAAGTAAGCGCGTGTGTGCTGTTCCTGACTGGGCTCGTGCAGGCGCAGCCACCACTTTCGAACAACCTTCCAGATACTCAGGACACTCCAGATACGCCTGACAAGGATTACTCCGCCGAGTTGCCGCGGATCCCGGCCAAGTCGCCGACCGAAGCGCTGACTGAACTGGAGGTGCTCGAGGGCTACGAAGTGCATTTGGTCGCCGCCGAGCCGCTGGTGTCCGATCCAGTGGCCTTCGCCTTCGACGCACGCGGGCGACTGTTCGTGGTCGAGATGCGGGATTACAGCGAACAAGCCACCGAGCGTCTCGGTCGCATCGCCTTGCTGGAAGATCGCGATGGAGATGGGGTGATGGACGTTCGCTCGACCTTTGTCGAAGGACTCTCGTGGCCCACCGCAATCTGGCCCTGGCGCGACGGCGTGCTGGTGGCCGAGCCGCCGCATATCACTTGGTACCGCGATACCAATGGCGATGCTCGCAGCGACGCAAGCGAAACTTGGTTCAACGGTTTTTCGCGCGGCAATGTGCAAGGCTTGGTCAATAGCTTGCGATGGGGTGTGGATGGCTTCATTCACGGCGCAACCAGCAGTTCGGGAGCGGATGTCGAATTGCTGGCCGCTGAAGCACAGGTCGGTGACGCAAGCGGGGGCCGAGTCAACCTAGGACGCCGCGACTTCGCCATTGACCCGCGCAACAAAACACTCCACCCGGAAAGTGGCGGTGGGCAACATGGACTGAGCTTCAATCGTTGGGGGGATAAGTTCGTCACCAGCAATTCCGATCACTTGCAACAAGTCATCGATCTGGACGATTGGTTAGCCAGCCATCCGAGTTCAGTCCCCATGCCCAGCAGTCGCCGAAGCATTGCCGTGGATGGCCCGCAGGCCGAGGTGTTTCGCGCAAGCCCGATCGAACCTTGGCGAATCGTCAGAACGCGGCTGCGCGTTAGTGGCGTGACTCCGGGTATGGTGGAAGGTGGCGGACGTGCGGCGGGTTATTTCACCGGTGCCACGGGCACTTGGATCGTTGATCACGAATTTGGTTTTGGGGACGCGGCCTTCGACACGGCACTGGTTTGCGATGTGGGAAGCAATCTGGTCCACCGCAAACGCTTGACGGATGAAGGGCTGTTCTGGAGCGGCAGTCGCCTGGATACGTCGACGGAATTGCTCCGATCACGCGACACCTGGTTTCGCCCGGTGCAATTGGGGGATGGTCCCGACGGTGCCATCTACGTGGCCGACATGGCGCGCGAGGTCATCGAACACCCGCAAAGTCTGCCCCCCATGATCAAGCAGCATTTGGACTTGACCAGCGGTCGTGAATTGGGGCGCATTTGGAGGTTGTCGAGTCCTCAGACACCTCGCCGCCCGACGCTGAACATGGCCGAACTGAGCTCCGAGGCGCTGGTCGACTTGCTGGGGGATGCGATTCCATGGCGTCGCTTGATGGCCAGTCAATTGTTAATCGAACGCTCGGAAGCCGGCCTGGAGGAATGGCTCGCCGCGGCCGCGACACAGGGCTCGCGTCCCGAAGGTCGACTGCTCGCGCTGCATGTCGCCAGCCGCTTGGAACAGTGCGACAGTCGCCTGCTGCGTTCCGCGTTGAACGACTCGGAACCGAGGGTCGTCGAACACGCGATTCGCTTGACGCGGCAACTCGGACTAGCCGACTCCTTGCTAGAGAGCTTGCAGCTCAACGCTGGCAGCGCTGATGCGCGCGTGCAATTGTCTCTGGCCATGTTGGCGGCCGACTTGCCGCCAGCGACCCGCCAGCAGTTGCTGGAACCCATGCTGGCCCGCGTCTCTGATCCGCTGGTGCGCGGCGCGGTGGCTACCGCAGCCGGCAACGAGGGCTGGCGGTTACTGAGCCAAGTCGATGGTAACATGCCAAGTGCTGCGTTGACCCCCTGGCTGAACTTGTGGCTGCCAACCTGGGGCCCTGCGGTCGGCGCGGACGTGGAGTTGGCGGGTTGGTTACAGTCGCAGTTGCTGCCGGGCAATGCAAAGTTGGCCGACTGGCTTACTGCTATCTGTCAGCTAGCGGGCCGCCGCGCGGCAACTGAAATCATGGGACTCCTGAGCGAAACCGAACACGCTGAACTCATGCTCTGGATCGAGGAACAACTGGCTGCACTGGATGAGCTGGATCAATCAGCTGAAAGCGATGCAACAGCGGCCAAGACTCACCCTGGCAGTGCTCAGCCGGATTGGGCTTGGCTGGGCTTGTTGCCGACCGAGGTGCAAGCGCGCTGGATCGAAGAGCTCTTCCAGCCCTCGGCGGCTGAGGGAAAGCAAATTGCGGGGATGCGGGCTTTAGCGTGGGCTGAGTACCCTGAACTCGCTCCAACGCTACTCAGCTATTTCTCCGCGATGACTCCGTCGGTGCAGCGCGAAGCACTGCGGCAGTTGCTTGCTCGCCCGACGTCGCTCGAAGCCTTAGCTACCGGGCTGGAGCAGGAGCAGATTCGACGCTCGCAGATCCCGCCTGAAACCAAGCAGCAATTGCTCGCCGTGGGCGCCCCGCCTCTAGCGGCTCGGTTTGCCAAATTGTTGGATACCGTTTCGGCCGATCGCGCGGCGGTGATCGCGACCTACTCAGCTAGCCTGGAGGCACATCCTGCCACCACCGAAAACGCGGAGGCGGGTGGACTGGTCTTCGCCCGCGCCTGCGCTCAATGCCATCGGATTGGCGGGAAAGGTAACGATGTCGGGCCGCCGCTGCAGCAGCTCACTAGCAAATCGCCTCAACAATTGCTGGAAGCCATTCTAGATCCCAATCGCGAAGTGGACCCTAAGTATGCAAGCTACACCGCGTTGATGGACGATGGGCGGGTCATCGCAGGGATCATTCAAGATGAATCACCCTCGCAAATCATTTTGGCGGAGGCGGGTGGTACCCAGCATGCCTTGCCGCGGAGCCAGATCGAGCAACTAAAGAGCAACGGTGTCTCCTTCATGCCGGTCGGGCTGGAAGAACAAGTCAGCCGGGAGCAGATGTTGAACTTGATCGAGTTCCTGCGCTCGGCCGGGCAGTAACTCGCGGGGTCAGATCGTCGTATGCGGGGCTGGTTACCACGCATGGCGTGGGGCGTGGCGGGAAAGCAGACGATTTGTGATTGTGTTGCTCGCTTGCAGAGAACGCTTGGTGAAACGTTTGACAACTCGACGGCACCGCTCGAAAACATCCTGTTAAGCGTTTTGGTTCACGGGCTTAGGCCAGAGGCCGACACAGGAACTGCCGGCGGCGTAAGGTCACGGCGTTCCTGCAACAAGCCAGGTGCATGTCGCGTTTTTCGGCCAACCATGGCCGCACTCATGCACGATGCCGGTGCAGATGTTCGCGGACGATAAGCGATCCTTGTCAATGGGCAAATCGACACTACGCAAATTTGCACACAAGTTTTTAGCCAAAAGCGCGCGCAGCATCAAAGCCAAAGGCATGCTGCTGCACGAGCCGTTTCGATCGCGGAGCGATCGACGACAGACTGCCAGCCCACTCCCGGGTAACCTTCAATCGACTCGACGAGATCCCGCCAAGCATCTGCATCCTGGCGACGAGCCCGCGAGAGCAAACTCTCACGCGTCCCCGAGCTGTGTGTTGATGAATCGGCAGTCGCTGACATCCCTCGGTCCGCTTTCGTCGTCTACAGAAAAGTCATGTCACACCCCAAGCGTTCTAGGAGTATATCAGCTTCATCGGCTACTAGCCTAGCCCAAAGGTCTTTGAGCTGCAGGAAGCCAGCCCACGCTTCTTCCTGCTGTTTCCATTCGGTTTATCCAGCATAATGATCGCTTCCAACCCAAGAGGTAACGACATGACCACTCCGACCGACACCTGCTGGCCGCGTGCCGCGCTGCTTGCGGCGGGGTCAGGTCTTGTGTTCGGTGTTCACAAGGTGTTAGTTTTTTGCGATCAATGTGGATTTAGCCGTTCCCACTGCTCACCTGCGTTTCCGAAAACAGTGAGTATGGAACAAACGGCACAACTGGGATGACCGAACTTGACAACATCCCGGCTTGTGAATAAGACATCGACCACTGCTGAAGGGATCAACGTTGTGCAGCAGGCAATGTTAAAGGCTCAAGCTCAAGCTATGCGCGCGCAAACCGCGAGGGTCAACGAAATGATCTTTGAAGCACGCCATGTAGGTTTGACTAACAATGGTGAGGATTAAATGATGGCTTTCTTCAAATTGCATCAATCCCAAGCGTTTAGGTGTTGGGGCGACTATGGTTCTATTCTTTGCAATGGGCTTTGCCTGAATGAAAGTACCAGCGAACCACTGGAACTTGGGCGGACAGGTCCCTTTGTGCCTCCGATTTCATTTCCATGCGGATCATTTGCCGTCGTGGTTACACACACAGCGAAGTGCAAGTTGGAGTCTTCTGGCTTAGTAGGAATCGGTAATTTTTCTCTCGTAAACGTGAAAAAGATGGTTCATATTGAGTGGCAAAGCTGGGAAGCAAAAAACGCATTGAGAGGTGAACAGTTTCCGTTCAATGGAGAGCCCGAAGAATATATATTGCATAACCAGCATGATGTAGAACTCGCAAAAAGCGTCGAGCCTTTACTGACTTGGCAGCCTGTGAAGATCGGAAAAGTAATACGAGCGAATGGTTCCATGCGAATCGAGGGGATTCTTGGCCAGCAAGATGTTTTTCGGCTTAATGATGGCGGTTTTACAAGAATCATTGTGAATGATGTTGGTAGAAAGTGCTTGTCCGAAATGTTTGGGGAATGGGTGTCGTTCGAGGAAGTCGATACACAGATAACGAGTTAAAGGGGCGTCAGGATGAAGGATTTGGTTTGGTGTTAGCCAATAGCGTGTTGCGCCGGGGTCAGTGATCAAGCCAGCCGATGTCGCGGGTGTCAGTAGTGGTCTCGTTCAACCGCGCTGTCGACAAGCCAGGTGCCTGCTACATCTTTCTCCATACCATGGCCACACTCTTGCACGGTGCCGGTGTAGATGTTCGCGCTCTGCAAGCCATGCTTGTTAATGGAAATATCGACACTACGCAAATTTACACACGAGTTGGTAGCCAAAAGCGCGCCTAGCACCAACGCCGAATGCATGCTGCTATGCAAGACACATTTCGATCGCGGAGCGATCGACGACAGTACGAACTGGACGCGGTGGTTCGCATCCAAATTGGAAGGGCACAATGGCTGTTCCCGACAGCAACTGTCGGCTTGCTTAGTAGCCGATGCCGGCGCGGAGCATGAACGTACTCTGCAGGTCCAAGTTATCGATTGGTGAATTTTTATAGAGCAGTTCTCGGTCAAACACATAGCCCACTTCGAAGAAGCCCACGCGGCGTCCATCGCGCATTTGATCGTTGCGGCCCCACTCCAGCCCCAGCACGATACGAATGTCGTTGATGTCGATTGAGTCTTGGGTTCCGTCGGTGCGTCTTACAGTCCAAGCACCACCGCCATAGTAACCTCCGACATACCACCAAGCATCAGCCGTCCCAATCGTGGCCAAGTAGTGTGCCAGCTTTGGCTCGGGAAAGAATAGGTCGAAACGTGTGTCGGGATTTGGTTGCCACAGCAGTCCTCCAGCCGGGAGGAGCTTAATGCGGTTGCGGTCAAGGTACATTACTCCCGCCTTCATCGTCAGCCGAGGTGTCAAACGCACTCGGCCGATGCCTCGCCCCATGATTCGCAAACTGTCTGAGTTGGCGGTCTCAAAGTCCGAGAACATGCCGATGCGCAGTCCCAACTCCGCACCGAGAATACTGGCCGGATCAGATTGCCAGCCAGAATCGAGAAAGGCAGAATAGGCCAGGGCTGGCAAGTCAGCTGCGGAATCTGGCTTGGGACCATCCCACTGATGCAACGAGAATGAGGGGAGCAAATACAGCGGCTGAGTCGAAAATAGGAAATTTGGAATGGCAAAGCCAAGCGACACGTCGGTGTCGTTGATCATCAAAGCGTCCGCGTCGTCATTGCCGTTAAGCCATGCGTGTCGGAAACGCGGCCCCTGGTACAGTCGCAGGATTTCCGGCTGACCGTATTGGCTACCGAACATGCTTCCTTGCGGATTCCAGGGATTCATCGGCGGAGGCAAGACTTGACCGTTCGGATATTGCGGCATCGTATAGGGTTGTCCATACGCGCCACCGAAGTTGCCTGTACTGCTACTTCCAAACACGCCGTCGAACATTCCCCCGAAGAGGCTGCCTGTGCTGTTAGGAGCGCCATAAGTGTTGCTCGGAAAGAGTGCCGATGGGGAGCTGTTGGGATACATGCCGGGCTGCGAGTAGTTGATGCCAGCATTGGGGAATGTCCCCATGGTGCCACTTGGCCCCGCGCCAGGCACTCCCGGTACCGGACCGTTGTAAGCAGGGTATTGAGCGTAAGGATTGGCCGAGGGAATGGCGCTGGGTGCGAAACCACCAGTTGGAACACCACTTCCCTGCATCGTATTGCCGGACAAGAAACCAGCATTGGCAGCGGCTCCCGAGTAGGGATCAAAGGTAGGACTGCCGAAACCTTGTGATGGATACACTCCCGCTTGAGTTGCCGGATTGATCGGAATCATCGCCGGAGAGCTCATCGTTGACGGGACTTGGCCATCGATGGGGCGCAAGCCAGTGGTCGCATTGGGTGGGAACTGAATGCGCTGAGCCCACGTGGGTGCGCTGGTCAACACGGTAACTGCGAGTAGAATCCAAATGTGCAGTTTGTTAACCATCAACAACTTGCTCAGTCGAGTCGAATAAATGAGAGCGATTGTCGACCGCTCGCCGGGTAGCCAACTTGCTAGTAGTCGATCGCTTGAGTAAACGTCAAGATCTTTTGCAATTGATTCAAGTTGGAGCGGGCTGATGCCGACAGGCCTGACGGTAATCTGGAAGAGCCTTTTGGTGGTTTGGGCAAGCCCCTACAGTCTGCTGGGAGTCGCCATTGGCTGCGTGGGCCTCTGTTTTGGCGGCAAAGCGCGCTGCCGTGACGGGGCCTTGGAGTTCTACGAGGGGACGACCGCGTGGTGCGTGCGGCACCTTCCGACCGGCAAGTTCACAGCAGGCATTACGCTGGGGCACGTGATCTTGGGGCAGAACGGAGTCGACCTGGAGCGAGTGGGAAAACACGAGCGGGTACACATACGGCAGTTTGAGTTGTGGGGTCCACTGATGGGGCCCGCCTATTTGCTAGCCTCCGCCTGGATGTGGTGGGTCGGCCGCGATGCCTATTGGGACAACCCCTTCGAAGTCGAAGCTTACCGGGAAGCTCCCTGACACGGGCCCTTCGTTCCCGCAGGCCCTCCGTTTCCATGCCAAGGTACGGCTGGCAGATAGACTGGTCCCACCCGTTTGCCCATGTTTTTACAATGTCGACTTGAGCCTCAAGCCTCAAGCGCTCGGCAGCACCCCTTCCCACAGACTGGATCCGATGCGCACGAGGGTCGCCCCTTCCGCGATCGCTTCCTGGAAATCGCCACTCATCCCCATCGACAGCTCCATCCAGTGCGGCAGTTGGGTGCCGAAGCGCTGGGACATCTGCTCGCGGAGTTGCCGAACCTGCGCGAATTGGCGGCGGGCGGTGTCGCTATCGCCACCGAGACTCGACATGGCCATCAAGCCATGCAGTTCAAGGCCGGGGAGCTGGATGGCTTGTTCGAGAAATGGTTCAAGTTCCGAGGGGGCTATGCCTGTCTTGGTCTGGTCACCGGTCACATTCACATCCACCAGGGTTCGCACCAGCAAGCCAGCCGCCACCGCTTCGTCGCTGACCGACTGGGCGAGTCGCAGGTTATCGAGCGAGTGGAGCAGTTCGATGAGTGGCAGAGTGCGTTTGACTTTGTTGCGTTGCAGATGGCCAATCATGTGCCAAGCGATAGCGGGAGAGTTGGGCTGGGCAGCGGCCCAGTCGTACTTCTCCCACAACGACTGCGGCCGATTCTCTCCTAGAGTATGGCAGCCGACTTGTGCCAGAGTGCAAGCGAGTTCGGGACCGACGTACTTGCTGACACCGACGATCTGCACTTCATCGCTTTCCCGTCCCGCCACTCGACACGCTTCGGCGACTTCCGCAGAGACCCGTTGCCAATTGTTTTGCAAAACCAAATTGATTGTCATGTCACCTCACGCGGGTGCGTGCGAACGAGTTGCTTAGTGGTTAAATGTTCGCAGTAGTTTACGGCCGCGGTAAATGGCCAGCGTAACCTCGGGGGTCAAACTGGAGGGGGACTTGCCGAGTGGGAAGCAGGCATTCTCCTGCAGATCGATGACCACACTGAAGCTTTCTCCGTCGCGCTGTGCCATCGCCAGCAACGCAACTTCACCTAGCAAAAACGTGAGTGCGATGGGCTGAACGCTTTCAAATCCGCTGGCTTCGAGCAGCGCTATAAGTCGATCGGCTTCGCGGCGTTGAGCGACATTTAGGGTCGTTATCGGAACTTCGTAGATGTCATCGTGTTCGGCTTGCCAGCCCGCGAATGCCGCGTAGATGTCCTTGGGTGCGAGCTCACTCAGGTCGGCATGAAACGCGTGCGTGGCAGGTCCAGCGATACCGATGTTACTGATCTCTCCGGCCGCAAGTTGATAGCAGTAGCGGAACAGAAAGCAACTTTGCGGCTCATCGTAGCTGGGCCAGTACTGCGTTCGCGCATCGACCAATTCCAGCGAGCTGGGGGGAAGTCCAAACTGCTCAGGGCTCGCCAGCCAGGCCGCCAGCTCCGATTCGGCCAAGGCTTGGGGATGCCGCAGCGCTTCATCGATCTCATCGGCGAAATCGAGCTCTTCGGCAAACGCGACCGCGCGGAGCCGCGCCACCGGGTCGCTGGCCAGCTGAATCAAGTGCTCTTTGCCGGTTGAATCCCCCAGCAACGCCAGCGCCGCCGCCGCCTCGGTCTGAATGCGCCGGTGACGCAGCTCCAGGGCTTCGGTCAAGGCGGGGATGGCAGCTGGGTCGCCAATCAAGCCGAGCGCATCGCATAGCCCGATGGTCAGCGCCACGCTGTCTCCCAAAATCCGTTGCACTTCATCCACCTGTTGTCCAAACGCCTGCGGCTGACGCTCCAGTCGCTGGAGTTGGACAATCAGGCTGTTGAGCAACGAGGTCAGTTCCACACGCTTTTCGTGCCAAGGATGGTTTGTGAAGCGATGTTTGCGATGGGAGTAGTTAGCCAAGTCGAGCAGAACGGCCATCGCGGTCGGGCTGGCATAACCGTCCTGCATGCGATCAAAGAACAACTCCAATAAATCCGGCTCGGCCTTCCACAGCGGGCTGAGCCCCAAGGCAACCTGCTGCCACTGGGGTGGTGGGGACTCGAGCAAGGCGTTGGACAAGTGTGAGATCGATTCTTCGTCCGTTTGCATGGCCAACAGCTGCAGGGCATGTGCGGCTGCGTTTCCATCTACTTCCAACAATCGATCGTACAACTGCGTAATGATCTCCGGTTCAAGCACCGCCACCGACGCTTGTTCGTCAGAAGGATCGTCGGAGTTCGCCAGAGCGGACATCCATTCCAGAGCCCGCGCGGCGACAAGTTGCATCAGTAGCCGCAAGCGCTTGGGGTGGTGGTTGAGCGCATCGAAGTTGGCCGAGATGACTTCCAGCAGGTTTTGCACGTCAGCTGCGTCGGCCTCCGCGAGCGTGCTGTTCAAGGCCTCGTTCGGAGACTCGTTCGTGGCGAGTTTGAGCCAGTTGCAGGTCGCTTGAATCCACTCATGATTGCTCGTTCTCATACTCGGCTTTTCTAGTTAAACGCGGCCTGCGGCCCGTGCTGTCCGCAGGCATGGGTGCGGCGGTTCGCGGGAGGGGGGCGGGTAAATGCGACGAAATTATCGGTCCTGACAGGCCCGGTGAGGCTCGATTGCGGAAAAATTGCTGCTTAATTGCACTCTCCGTCGCTCGAATCGGCAATAGGGAGTGACACTTGCATGCCTCACAGGCTAAAATTTCTAGATAAATCTTTGACTAGCCCGAAGCGCCTGCGAGCCATGGTGGCGTTGGGCTTCGATTGCTGGCGTGCGCGTCGGGCTAGTCGCAGCGGTGGGGTAATGGTACCGCACCGTGCCTGTTTCGTTTCAATATTTCTTGCACAGGAATTTCATGCAATCTGCGACTTCCGCACCGCGCTCAGCGGTCTCCTCCGACCCCCAACCTACCGCCCCCCAACCTACCGACCCCCAATCTACCGACTCCCAATCTACCGACTCCAAACTTGCAGACCCGCAACCGAACGCGATCACTTCTTTTCGCCAGCTGGACCTTTCTAAGGTCATGTTGCGGGCACTTGTCAAAAACAAGTATGAAACCCCGTCACCGATTCAAGCGCAGGTGATTCCGCCTGCTTTGGAAGGCAACGACATTATCGGCCAAGCGCGAACGGGAACCGGCAAGACCGCCGCCTTCTCGATCCCGATCCTCGAGATGCTCGACCCAGTCAGTGAATGCCCGAATCCTCAGGCGCTGATTTTGGTTCCGACCCGCGAATTGGCTGAACAAGTGTCGCAGGAGATCGAGCGTTTGGCTTACGGCTGCAAGACCTCCGTGACGGTGCTGGCTGGCGGCAAGCACATGCGGAAGCAAATGCAACAGTTGAGCGATGGCACACAAATCGTGGTTGGCACTCCGGGGCGTGTGCAAGATCACATTCTCCGCCGCACCTTCAAGACGGAAGATCTGTGGTGTGTGGTGCTCGACGAAGCGGACCGCATGCTCGACATCGGCTTCCGACCCGCCATTGAGAAAATTTTGCGTTCGTGTCCCAAGGACCGGCAGACCATGCTACTGAGCGCTACGTTGCCGCCTGAGATCCAGCGTTTGACCGAACGCTTCTTGGTTGCTCCCGTGCATGTCAATTGCTCGAGCAAACAAGTGTCGGTGGAGACGATTGAGCAGCGGTACTTCAGCATTCAGCAGAACCAGAAATTTGATCTGTTGCTCAAGTTGCTCGAGCGTGAGCAACCCAAGCAAGCCATTATTTTCTGTCGTACCAAGCGCGGCACCGATCGTTTGCAACGCGACTTGAGTAAAGCGGTCAAGCACATCGATGCACTGGCCAATGCCAAGATTGACTGCATTCATGGCGACATGAATCAGCGCGACCGCGACCGTGTGTTCGGCGAATTGCGGACCGGCAAGATTGAGATTTTGGTCGCTACCGATGTGGTCGGTCGTGGCATCGATGTGTCAACCGTCTCGCATATCATCAACTTTGATATGCCGTTGGATTGCGACGACTACGTGCATCGCGTCGGACGGACCGGACGGATGGGACGTGAAGGGATTGCGTTCACCTTTGTAACGCTTGATGAAGGTCCGCAACTAACCGCCATTGAATTGAACATCAATCGCTTGCTGACCCGCGACTCGATGTCGGCTGAGCCGGAAAAGTCGCCGCGGTTGGTGACTGCCGAAGCGGAGGCCGCTGCTGAACTGGCACAGGCGGCCGAGTTCGATCCAGCTGCCCCGCGTAAGAAGCGGTTGTTCCCGATGAAGCGGAAAGCCAACGACCGGCTCGCCCGTGTTGGCGCCCGCCGCTAAGCGGTCTGTTCACAACCCGTAGCGTGAGTTTTGAAGTTGCGCCCCTTTGGCGGTTACTCCTACTCCTACTCCTACTCCTACTCCTACTCGAGCGCATTTGTCGAGTACGAGCACCGTGGTAGCTGAGTACGAGTACGAAAACCATAGGATTTCACGAGTTTCGGTCAGCCGATTTTCAATTCGCACAACTTCAAAAAGTGTGCGAGCGGCGACCTGTCCCGCGCTCACGCTTCCGGTTGGGATTGAAGGCGCTTGCGCACGCTGCGCGGTGGGATTACATCATCCGTATCGCCAACCCGCTCGTAATTCCCGTCCACCCGTTGGCAAGAATGAGGAGCGGGTTAGGATTTAAGCTAGAAGTATCTATAGACACTCTCCAGCTTGACGGAACTGCAACATGTCGGAATTTCGCATCGAACGCGACTCGATGGGGGACGTCCAAGTCCCAGCGGGGGCGTATTACAGTGCCCAGACGCAGCGTGCGGTTGAGAACTTTCCAGTTTCCGGGTGGCGGCTCCCACCCGCCCTAATCCAAGCCATGGGACTGGTGAAATATGCCTGCGCGGTTGCCAATCGCGACCTGGGGAAGCTTACCGGTAGTGGAAAAAACCCGCTGAATGAAGCCCAAGTTACAGCGTTGTTGTCCGCGGCGCGTGAAGTGGCTGCAGGCAAGTTAGCGGATCAATTCCCGATCGACGTTTTCCAAACCGGTTCGGGAACGTCGAGTAACATGAATGTCAACGAAGTGATCTCGAATCGTGCGATCGAGATCATCGGCGGTGATCGGCTGGCGAAAGATAAGCCGATTCATCCGAATGACCACGTCAACATGGGGCAAAGCACCAACGATACCTTCCCGACGGCGATACACGTGGCCGTGGGTGTGCAGATCCACACGCAACTGCTCCCGGCACTGATTGCCTGCCACAAAGATCTTGCGGGCAAGGCTCAGGAGTGGGATCAGGTGATCAAGATTGGTCGCACGCATTTGATGGATGCCACCCCGCTTCGCTTGGGGCAAGAGTTTGGCGGTTTCGCCCGGCAACTTCAATTGTCGATCCGCCGCGCCCAGTTAGCGCTCGAAGCGGTGATGGAGTTGCCGGTGGGTGGCACTGCGGTAGGCAGCGGCATTAACACTCACCCAGATTTTGGACAGCGGGTTTCGCAGGTTCTGGCGACTGAAACTAAATTGCCTTTTGTCGAAGCGGTCGATCATTTCGAAGCCAACGCCCAGCGCGACGGCTTGGTGCAATGCCACGCCGAACTAAAGACCATCGCCACGACGTTGTTCAACGTGGCCAACAACATTCGTTGGTTGGGCTCGGGGCCACGTTGTGGATTCTTCGAAGTCACGCTGCCCGAGCGAGCGCCGGGAAGTTCCATCATGCCGGGTAAAGTCAATCCTGTGATGTGCGAAAGCATGATGCAAGTCGCTGCACGGGTGATTGGCAATGATCAAACCATCACGCTGTGCGGTGCCACCGGCGGCAACTTTCAACTCAATATCATGATGCCGGTCATGGGACAGACAACGCTGGAGAGTATTCAGTTGATGGCCAACTGCATCAAGGCCTTCATCGATTTCTGTTTGGTCGGGTTGACGGCCAATGTCGATGTGTGTGAGGCGGCGGTGGAGCAAAGCCTGTCGATGTCGACCAGTCTCAATCCGCATATCGGTTACGAGAAGGCGTCCAAGTTGACCAAGGAAGCGTTTGCGTCCGGAAAAACAATTCGCCAACTGTGCCAAGAACAGCAGTTGCTACCCGAAGAAACGTTGCGGCAAGTGCTCGATCCCTACAGCATGACCGAGCCGCAGGCGTAACGTTTGTCGCGATGCCAACCCCCTAATTTTTTAATGCAAGTCGATGAGAGATCAAGTTCACGTTTGTAAGGATGCAGAGTCATTGGCTGTTCACTCGCGGAATTGGCTGGTCGATCGCGTCGGGCGGCACCAAGCCGATCCGGAAATCAAGACTCCCTTTTCACTTGCGCTCGCAGGCGGTTCTACCCCCATGCGGCTGTATGAATTGCTGAGCGAATTGCCGGTCGGTGCGATCGATTGGAATCGCGTTCTACTGCTCTGGGGAGATGAACGCAATGTGCCTGCCGATCATGCTGATAGCAACTATCGCATGGTGAAAGAAAGTTTACTCGACCGTATAGCCATACCGGCCGAAAATGTGTTGCCGGTTCCCGAGTCGGGTGGGAATCCGCAGGACGCCGCCGAAGCGTATGAGCGCGTACTGCGCGAGAGAGTTCAGGTGCGCCACCGCAAGTTGCCGCGCATCGACTGCGTGCTGCTGGGACTCGGAAACGATGTCCACACTGCCTCGCTGTTCCCGGGAACGCAGGCGATTGAAGAAAAAAGCCGCTTAGTGGTTGCCAACGAAGTCCCTAAACTGAAGTCGACGCGGATTACCTTCACGGCACCGCTGATCAACGCTGCGCGAAACGTGGTGTACTTGCTCAGTGGAGCCGGCAAGAGCGAGGCGCTCTCCATTTTGTGGCACGCTCCGTTTTCGCCTGAACAATTTCCCGCACAATTGATTCATCCGGTGGAAGGCACTCTGACATTTTTGGTGGACAAAGATGTTATGGGTGACATTCCTTTGCCGGAAACGGTCATGGTGCAACTGATCTAACGGAGGAAGTGCATGTTGGTCCACTCGACCGAGACGCAGTTTGTTTAGCTGGCTGCATACCCGCCGACGGCAGCGCATCATGGCAAGTCCATTCCCAGAAGATTGGGAGTGGATACTGGAGAGCAATGCGCACTTCTTCCAGCGTTTGCGTGCGGACCAGCAAACGCATGTGCGTAAGGCGATTCAGGTCTATTTCACCGAGAAAAATTGGGAAGGGTGTGGCGGCCAAGCCATTCACGACTCGCACCGCGTCACCATTGCCGCCCAAATGGCGCGGATGACCCTGGGGCTGAAAGCGGAGTACTTCGAGGAAGTACGCTCGATCTTGCTCTACCCCGATGCCTACCTAGCCAAAAGTCAAGATATGCTCGGGAGCACGGTGGTCGAAGGAGACTCGGCCCGCCTGGGAGAGGCATGGTATCGGGGACCAGTGATCCTGTCTTGGGTCGATGTGCTGGCAACTGGACGTGAAGAGAACGATGGTCGCAACGTGGTGATCCATGAGTTCGCGCATCAACTCGATATGCGCAATGGACGCCACGCCGATGGGGTTCCTCCGATCGAATCACAGGAACTCGCTGACCGTTGGTTAAAGGTCATGGAACGGGACTACGAACGACTGCGTGATTACTGTCGGTCTGGCATCTCGACGATCTTGGATTGTTATGGGACCACGAATCACGCCGAGTTCTTTGCGGTGGCCTCGGAGGCTTACTTTGAGCAGCCCCGTCAACTCGATTTCGATTGGCCAGAATTATTTGAAATATTGCGGCAGTTCTACGGAGATGTGTGAAGCCTCCTGATCTGCATTAAGAAATGATCTCTGCAATGACTCGTCCGCCGACATCGGTCAACGATTCATCCCGACCCTGATGGAAATAGGTTAACAACTCGTGATCTAGTCCCAGTAGATGCAGGATGGTGGCATGGATATCATGCAAGTGAACTTTGTTGGTCACCGCCTCAAAGCCGATTTCATCAGTTTCGCCGTAATGCAGGCCACCGCGAATGCCCCCCCCAGCCATCCACATACTGAAGCCATAGGGATTGTGGTTGCGTCCTGGGGCACCCTGCCCCTCACTAAACGGCATGCGACCAAATTCACCACCCCATACGACCAATGTTTCATCGAGCAAACCACGGGCGGACAGATCGTTCAGCAAGGCTGCGATGGGTTGGTCTACCTCAGCTGCATGTTGCCCATGATTCTTCTCGATGCTTTCATGCGCGTCCCAGGTTTCTTCCAAGTGCCCACCACCAGAATACAATTGGATGAACCTTACTCCGCGTTCCACCAAACGGCGGGCAATTAAGCAATTCCGCCCGAATTCATGGGTCGGCTGCTGATCGACACCGTAGGCATTCAAGGTGGTTTGTGTTTCGTGCGAAAGATCGACCGCATCGGGTGCTTGGGCTTGCATGCGATACGCCAATTCATAGGTGTTGATCCGCGCCGCCAGCTCCTCTCCACCAGGTCGCTGCTCGAGGTGCATGCGGTTGATGTTGGCAAGTAAGTCGAGTTGCGCGCGCTGTGCTTCCAAAGAAAGATACTCAGGGGCTTGCAGGTCGAGGATTGGATTTCCTTCGGGCCGAAACAGCGTGCCGCCGAACGTGGAAGGAATGAAGCCGCTACTCCAATTGGGTTGACCACTGATCGGGCCTCCTCGTTTGTCGAGCATCACCACATAGCCCGGCAAACTCTCATTTTCACTCCCTAGCCCATAGGTGCACCAACTCCCTAGCGACGGTCGTCCGATGAATGTCTTGCCCGTGTTCATGGCCACTAAAGCGGAACCATGGGCATGCGAGTCGGTGTGACATGAGTTGATCACTGCCAGTTTATCGGCCTGTGCACGCACCCTGGGAAAGTAGTCGGAAATCAGTAAACCACTTTCACCCCCGGGACGAAATGGACGCCAGGCAGGGGTTAAAAAGCCCAGTTGCCGACCACCCGAGTTGATAAACTTGCGGCCCTCGGGCATCTGCTTGCCAGCGTATTTCTCCAGCTCAGGCTTGTAATCAAACGTATCTACTTGGCTCGGTGCTCCATTCATCATTAGAAAAATGCACGACTTGGCTTTGCCCGGAAAGTGTCCCGGACGGGGTAGCAATGGGTTGCCAGGAGCAACCGCGCCGGCGTGCTGATCTTGGGCGTTAAGCTTGTTGAAGAAGCCGTCAGCCGCTAGCATTCCCGTGAGGGAGGTCCCAAAGAAACCAGCCCCCATGTTCCAGAGGGCTGTGCGCCGTGTCTGTCCGCATGGAAATCTGCTATTCACGGCATTGTCTCTTCTGCTATCGCATCGCGCTCGGCTGTTGAAAGTCCCGCTTGATGATGAGCCACAGGTGCTAGCCTAGGACCTGACCGAGTGCTATGGCCGCGTACTAGCACGTTGTCCCGCTGGCTGGAGCAGTGTTTCGATGCTAGGTATTTCTCCACCGCCGCTGATGTCGTTGATCGCTTTCAGGATTGGCGGCGCGTCGGTGGCTGCGGAGACTTGGGTCAACGCAAAGTTGGCTGTTATTTTTCCCTCCATCGCGATCAAGAGGGTCATGTCCATCAAGCGGTTAAGTCCGAGCGCGCCGGGGCCTTCGATGCCCCCTTCGGCAACCGCCAGTTGGGTGGGTGGTTTGAAGTAGCCGCCGATTTGCCCCAGCCATTGCTCGCTCGATGAGCGATCCTCGGAAAGCACAACCACGTACAACTCAAGCCCCGTATCTTTCCTAAGCTCCGCGAATTGCGAAAGTACTCGGACGAGTTGAAAGGCCGGACGTGAGCGTTCGTGCATGAAGGCAATGGCCAGCGGTGCTGACGGGTTGCGGTCTGCCAAGTTGGATTTTGACGAAGTTTTTTCTTTTCCGCCGCTTATCCATACAGGAACTTCGGTCAGCTTTTCCCCGACCTGTGGACCAGAGAATACTGTTTTAGAGGCTGCGTTGGCCGATTCCGTTAAGGCTGGATCTCCGGTCGACTCGCTCTCTTGGGCGAGCGCCTGGCTAGTTTGCAGGGTGCACGCCAAGCCAGCGAGGCAACCGATCCACAAAACTTGTGCGCGAAATGTCATAGCAAAACCTTGAGAAATGCCGTTCCGGAGCGGCCTAAGTGCGATATAACGCAGGCCGCATATAGGGTAGTATACCACGGCGAGGGTGTCCAGAAATTGTGGAATCGGCTTCTAACTGGTAGATTTCGTCGCATGCGAAAAGGAATTGCTGTCTCGCCTGGCGTATCCATTGGCACTGCTTACTGCATCCATGAGGTTTTCTTGGAGCCGGGGCGTGGCCGACTGGAGTCGCACGAAGTGGCTGGCGAGCTGGCCAAATTCGAGAATGCTCGCAAACGGTCGATCGAAGATTTGCGAGCTCTTCAAAAGAAAGTCGAACAACAGGTTGGCAAAGAATCTGCGGCGATTTTTGCTGTACATGAGTCGATTTTGCTTGATTCGGCCCTGATTGACAAAGTTCGCAACTGGATCAAAGAGGAGCAATCGCCGGCCCAAACGGCCCTTGCCAAACTTCTTGAAACCTATCGCGTGTTGCTCGATAAGTCAGGTGACGACTATTTGCGCGAACGTTTGGCGGACATTCGGGATGTCGTCGAACGTCTGACGAGCTATCTAAGCGCGGCGCTCAATAAAGACTCGGGGCTGCTAACCGGTCCGACAATTGTGGTAGCGGACGAACTGTTGCCAAGCCAGGTCGTCATGCTGGGGACCAAGCCGGTGCACGGTATCGTGACCCAGGCGGGTAGTCAAACCAGTCATGCTGCCATCATTGCTCGCAGTCGTGGGATTCCAGCGGTCAGTGGCGTTACGGGCATCCTGCGGCAGACGAAAACAGGTGATTGCATCATTGTCGACGGACGCGATGGGCATGTCATCATCAATCCCGATCCGGAGGTGCTGGCGGCGTATCGCAAGCTGGAACGCGAGTTTGTCCACTTGCGTGATCAACTCGCACACAACCGCGATCAACCAGCGATCACCCGCGACGGGGTGCCATTAGAGCTGTTGGCCAACATTAATGGGGTGGCCGACGCGCAAGCCGCGGTAGCCATGGGGGCTGCGGGCGTTGGCTTATATCGTACGGAGTATCTCTACCTGACGCACGCCAGCGTGCCTGGCGAAGAGGAGCAATTGGAGATCTATCGCGATGTGATTGCGGCCAGCCCCAATCATTCCGCTACCATCCGGACACTTGACATCGGTGGTGACAAGACCGTCCCATTCCTCGGTCGCTCCCAACAGGAAGCCAATCCGTTCATGGGATGGCGCAGCATTCGGATCTCTTTTGAACACCCAAACTTTTTCTTGGCACAGATTCGGGCCATCTTGCGTGCGGCAGCTGGACAGTCTGGCAAAAGTCCCCGGTCGGTGCAGATGCTCTTCCCCATGGTCACGAACCTGGAAGAACTGCGGCGCTTAAGGGCGATCGTCCGTCGCGCGCAGCAACAATTGACGGCCGAGCAAAAGCCGTTTGGGCAGGTGGCCTTTGGGATGATGTTGGAAGTCCCGGCGGCGGCGATCATGATCGATCAGCTCCTGACCGCCGTTGATTTCGTCTCGATAGGTTCCAATGACCTAATACAATATCTGATGGCGGCCGACCGCGACAATCCCAAGGTGAGTCACCTGTGCCAGCCGCTCTCGCCAGCCGTTATTCGAGTCCTCGCCTCGGTCGTCGCTGCCTGCAATCGTGCTGGTAAGCCAGTCACGCTGTGCGGTGAAATGGCTGGCCAACCCCAATCTTTTGTGATATTACTCGGCATGGGTTTGCGCAAGTTCAGCATGAGTCCCGCCTTTATTCCGACGGTCAAAGAGTTGGCTGCGCACTTGACCATTCCGATGGCTGAAAGCCTTCTTAACAAAGCGTTGCATCAAAAGACGACGCGTCAGGTCCGCAGTTTACTTAACGCCGAACTGCGAGTTATCGCTCCTAACTTGGTGCCGATCCTGATGCAATAAGCAAACACGTAGCCGCGCCTCTCCGAGACGCGCGAAACATCTGCCTCTCGGAGAGACGCAGCTACGTGGGGCAAACACGTAGCTGGCCGCCAGCCCAATCATTCGAATTTGCAAAAAATAGGTAGCTTT
Source organism: Pirellulaceae bacterium (assembly GCA_041751975.1). Taxonomy (GTDB): domain Bacteria; phylum Planctomycetota; class Planctomycetia; order Pirellulales; family Pirellulaceae; genus Aureliella. The sequence goes on along the minus strand of JBGSHW010000083.1, from coordinate 24,520 downwards.
ATTTAGCACGGTTCTGCTGAGTCGACATGCATCAAGTGCGCTATCGCGCAGTTCGCTTGTGGCCTACAATCAAACTCCGGGACTGGCACGCGAAGTGCTAAGTTCGGCCGTGGTCGTTTGCAGGAGCCAGGTTGGCGGCAGTTGGCTCCACGAGGCGAATTTTGCGTTTTCTCTAGCTCGGGCTTGTCGCCCAAATCTCTATGACGTTTTGTATTGGCATCAAAGTACGTGAAGGCATTGTCGCTTTGGCCGATTCCCGCATCGTTATGGGTAGTGCGCAGGGGATGAAGCAAAAGTTGTCCGCGATTGAACATCCTGACGGCGCACTTTTTGCTATGACGAGTGGCCTGAGGACAGTCCGCGACAAGACATTGACCTACCTGGCTGAAGTCTTCCAGCACCAAACCGAAGCTTCGACTCGGGTGTATCAAGTCGTCAATCAGTTCGGAGTGCAGCTTCGTCGTGTCCGTGCCGAGGACGAACCCTCTTTGGTTTCTTCCGGTCTCTCATTCAACTCGCATGCAATCATCGGAGGGAGACTCAGCGGCGACATTGAGCCGCAGTTGTACTATGTTTACCCGCAAGGCAACTGGCTCGAATCGTCGATCGATTCACCCTATTTCATCATTGGACGTAGCACCTATGGCAAACCGATTCTCGATCGGTTACTGCATTACGAAACACCGCTGCGACAAGCCATCGCGCTGGCATTGCTGGCGTTCGATGCAACACGGATGAGCGTGACGGATGTGGATGGACCGATCGACGTGGCCGTCTTGGCCGACAACAACCAACAGATGACCTTTCGACGATTCGCTGACGCCGACTTCGCCGAGTCAACGGATTGGTGGACCGAAACGCTTAAAGAGGCACTGAGTGCCATGCCGCACCGCTGGATCGACAGCATGTTTCAGGACTAAGGTTCGATCGCTATAAATCACCTCCTGGCGCGAATTCAATAGTCATTCATTCGTAAGTTTAGGATTCGTTATGTTACGCATCGACGTGGGTTGCGATTTGACCTATGAGGTTCGGCAGTCGACTGTTTTTTTGTTTCAGATCACTAGCGCTACGACTCAGCACCAACGTGTGGCTAGCCAACATTTGCAACTGTCACCTCAAGTGAACGTCGAGTCGTTTAATGCGGGAGCAGAAGGTAATTGTTTGCACCGCGCGATTGTCGAACCATGTGAATTTAAGATCAGCTATCGGGCTCAAATGGAGATGACCCCTGAGATCGAGCAACCGGGGGAAGTGGGTGAGACGATGACTGCTCAGATGCCGCCGGATGTGTTGACCTATTTAAATCCCAGTCGCTACTGTGAAAGCGATCTGCTGTCTCGCTTCGCGTTCGAAGAATTCGGACACTTGTACCGTGGTTACAGTCGCGTTCAAGCGATTTGCAACTGGGTGTTTGAGCATCTCGACTACGCGCCGGGGAGCACCAGTGGGACGACAACGGCTGCGGATGTGCTGCTGCAGCGCACCGGAGTTTGCCGTGACTACGCCCACTTGGCAATCACTCTTTGCCGCGGCGTAGGTATCCCTGCACGTTATGTTGCTGGCTACGCGGTGAATTTGCAGCCCCCCGATTTCCATGGCTTCATGGAGGCGTTTCTGGATGGGCAGTGGTATCTTTTCGATCCCACCCGTCTCTCACTCATCAGCGGCCTAGTGAGGATTGGTGTCGGCCGCGACGCTGCCGATGTGTCTTTCGCAACGATCAATGGCGACGCCCTGCTCGTCAACAAGTCGGTCTGGGCCAGTGATGTTTCAGACCAGCAGCCAATGAAGCCAACCGATGTGGCAGACGCGGCGATCTCAACGGCCTGATAAACATCCGCCCCCGTAGTGGATCTTACTAAAGATCCCCACAAGTCATCCACCTCAACGGCACTCTCTTCGCCAGCCGCAAGAAATGTATAGATATCAACACGAAGAAACGGCGGCTAGCGCCTCGCCGCTCACGAAGAACTGGCGGCTAGCGGGCTAGCGGGAGCTATCCGATGTTGTATTTTTTGCCTGCAGGCAGGCGGTGAGGAACAGGCCGATCACCAATAGCAAACTGGTCCCAATAATGATCGTAAAGTAGGTGTGCAACGGATTGGCGTAGGCTTTCAAGTTGCTTGGCCAAAGCGGAGTGTTCGATAAGCTGAGCCACACAATGACCACGACCGCGACGCAGGTGGCTGGTAGTGCGCTGCGACCATTGGCGCGGCGAGCGATGAGCCCCAGCAGAAACAACCCCAGCATGCCACCGGAAAATATTCCAGCCATCTTCCACCACAAGTCCAAGACGCTGCTGGCCCCAATCATGGCCAACGCAGCTCCGGTACCCAGCGTGCCAAAAATCAGAGTGGAGGTGTACAAGACGCGCATCGCTTGCCGCTCCGTCGGCTCCGCCTTAAAGAACCGCTTGTACCAATCTTCGTAGACCAACGTTGCGGAACTGTTGAGCGACGAATCAACGCTGCTCATCGCCGCCGCCATAATGCTCGCGATCAACAACCCTGTCATCCCCACCGGAAACTCGTGCACGATAAAATATGGAAACACTTTATCCGCCTCTGTCCCCAGCGGCAGACGTTCAGGATACAACTCGTAGAAGGCAAATAGTGAGGTACCGACGAAGAATAAAAGTGCCGAAATAGGAACATAGAGCAGTGCACCAAACCACACGCTCCTAACAGCAGCTGATTCGCTCTTAGCGGTGATGTAGCGCTGCACGTACGACTGATCGATGCCAAAATTTTGCAAGTTGATAAACAAGCCGTAAACCAACACCAACCAAAATGTGGGAGCGGTGAGGCTGGCTCCTAAACTGCCCAGCGAAAACTTGTCGTACTCGACTGCTACAGCAATGATTTGCGCCGGCCCCTCGGGCATCTGCCAAGCGATCAAGCCGATGGCGGCACAGATCCCGAGCGTCAAGATCACACTCTGAATCGCATCGGTCCAGATCACCGCTTCAATTCCACCCAGCAGCGTATAGGCGGTCACCAACACGCCAGTGCCGATGATGATCCATCGTACGTCCCAGTTGGTCAGCGGCTGCACGGCGAGCGCGACGAGGTACATGATCGTGGCCATGCGTCCCAGTTGCGTCAGCATATAACAAAGACCCGCATAGGTGCGGGCCCAACTTCCAAACCTATCCTCTAAGTGCCGGTAGGCGGAAACATAGCCATGCTGCCGGTACATCGGAACAAAATACTTGGTGGCAAACCACGCCGCGATCGGCAGAGACAGCGAGAACACAAAGGGATTCCAGTTGGTAGCATACGCGGTACCCGGGTTCGCCAGAAAACTGATGCTACTGACAAACGTCCCAAAGATCGAGAGCCCAACCACCCAGCCAGGCAGAGCCCCGCCAGCAGCGGTGAATTCGCCTGAGGTGCGGCTACGCCGCGCGAACCACACCCCTACGGCTAGCATTCCGAGGAGGTAAATCGTAATGACAATGAGGTCGATGGCGGGGAGATTAGAGGATGGCATGGCCGCTATTAAAACACAAACTCGACCGGTTGTTCAGCGGTGATCTCGCTCCGCCGCACCGATTATGAACAGAAGCTCAGCGGACCGCTCAATCGTAATCCTCATACTCCGCGTCATCCTCGTAGGCGGCGGTTGCGACTTCATCGTCCGCAGCATCGCTCCAGTCGTCCCCAAGCGAGTCGCCGTTATCCAGTTCCGCTTCATCGAACCCATCCGCCTCGTCGTCGCGCGTATCGGCCGACTCGGTCACAAGACGCAGTGGCTTGGAGGCGGTGGCATCGCGCGGATTTTCAGCCCCCGTGCGTGCGGCTGTTTCCCGTTCGTGCACTAGCCGCGGGGCCCCCATGGCGGAGAGTTTACCAGCGGATGTGCGACTCGCATCGCGCGACCCTCTCGGCTCCCGAGGCTCGCTTGTCTCTCTTGGCAGCTGCGGTTCAGCGGAGGCGTCCGATGGGGCTTCGTTCGGACGAACTTTGTTGGAGCGTGGCGGGGTCGTAGGCGCCGCCTGGCCTGTGTCACCTCCCCGCATCCCCTCCCACTCGGAAATCGAGATCTGCACCTCGCGGGCCTGCGAGCCAGCGTAAACTCCCACAATTCCATCCTCGGCCATGAAGTCGATTAGGCGAGCGGCTCGGCCGTAGCCGATGCCCAACGCGCGCTGCAGGAGTGAGCAACTCCCGCGCCCCTCGCGGACGACCACATCCACAGCCGCCTCGTACAATTCATCCCGCTTCTTAAACGCCCCGATCACCGGCTCTTCGCCATCTTCTTCTTTGATCTTGAGATTGACGAGCTCATTGACAAAGTTCTGTTCGCCCGTCGAGCAGTGATCGACGATCGAGTTGATTTCTTCGTCGCTCAAGTAGGTCCCTTGGCCACGCAGCAACATGCTGGTTCCGTTACCCATGAAGAGCATGTCACCGTTGCCGAGCAGTTTGTCTGCCCCCATCTCATCCAAGACCACGCGGCTATCGGTACGACTGGCGACTTGGAAGGCGATCCGAGCAGGCAGGTTGCTCTTGATCAGACCGGTGATGACATCCACCGTTGGTTTTTGCGTAGCGAGAATCAAGTGAATGCCCACCGCGCGACTTTTCTGTGCCAGACGGATGATGTGGGCTTCGACTTCTTTTCCTGCCGTCATCATCAAGTCGGCCATCTCATCGGCGACAATCACAATGAAGGGGAGATGGTCGGGGATCCCGTCTGCTTCTTCGTTCGACTCCGGCTTGAGCCGATCGAGCAACTCTTCCCGGCCCAATTCGTTGTAATTGGTGATGTGCCGAACGCCTGCGCGGGCCAACAGTGCATACCGCTCTTCCATTTTATCAACGGCCCAAGCCAGAATGGCCTCGGCCTTTTTCATGTCCGTCACGACCGGATGCATCAAGTGGGGCAAACGACCGTAGCCGCTGAGTTCAACCATTTTGGGGTCAATCATCAACATCCGCACCTCATCCGGTCGCCGCGTCATCAGGATCGAGGCGATGATGGCGTTCAAGCAGACCGATTTACCCGTACCGGTGCGTCCGGCGATCAACAGGTGCGGCAGCGTCGCCAAGTCGGCGGTGAGCGCATTGCCCGATACGTCTTTGCCTAGGAACAAAGGGATTTTGGCTTTTTTACCTTTAGCACCTTGTTCTTCGATCACTTCCCTTAGTCGTACGATTTGCCGCACCTCATTGGGGACTTCAATGCCGACCGTGTTCTTGCCGGGGATCGGGGCTACGATCCGCACGCTCGGGACCCGTAGAGCAATGGCCAGGTCATCCGAAAGACTCGTGATCTTCGACAATCGCAAGCCTGCCTCGAGCTCGATCTCGTACTGGGCAATCACCGGACCGGTCTCAATCTCGACGACCCGCACGTTGAAGCCAAAATCCTTAAAGGTACTCTCCAGGATCTTGGCCTTGCGTCGCACTTCCACCGTCTGGGCTTCAAAGTCGATGTCGTCTGATTCGAGCAACAAATCGATCCCCGGCAGGACATACTCTTCGGCACCCGCCGGAAGTTTGGTGTCGTCCAAATGCGCCAGCGAGTCGCTCATCGCTTGCCGTTCGGCCTGCTTCGAGAGTTTCGTTTTTGGCGCACGTACGCGTGGTTCGGGCTGTGTTATTGGAACGGCATGGGAAGCATCCGAGCGAACTTGTAGCGTTTCTCCCTCCAATGAAAGCTCGCGCAGCTCGGATGGAGTGGCGTCATCAAATTCCTTCCCCTCGTCGTATTCCTCGTCCATGTCCGCGAACTCCCCCGAATCGCCGCCGAACTCTTCGTCCGTCTCGAGTTCGGAAACACCCGGTGGCGAGGCGCTGCCGTCGTTGGGAGCTGCGCCAGCCAACAAATTGGACGCTAACGACTTGGCGGCCCCTAGCAAGCCGGTGGCAGTTGCAACTGTGCTTGCCGTCGGTTTGGCAGCGTTGGCGGCCGTTGTTGTTTCATCCGTGGTTGGCAGCTCTTTTCCGCGAATACGTATCGGTGGCAAGTTATTACTCGGCAACGCTGCTTCGCCATCGGTGGCGAGCTTGATCGGTTCAGCCACGTCGCTCTTGCGTTTGCGTCCGGCCATCCCTTGTGGCGCAGGAATGGAAACACGGGAGCGTGTGGCACTCGCGGCGGTGCTGGCCATGCTGGCGCCACCCAAAAGCACCCAGGCCGCCATCCGCAGGACCATGTAATCGGTGCTGAGTAGCAAGCCCGCCATGAAGACAGTCAACGTCAGAATCACTGAACCGGCGATCGCAAAATGTTCGTTGAGCCAAGTAGACGCAGTGGCGCCAAGGTATCCACCGGGGCCAATGATCGGGGCAAGGGGCGTTTCAAATCGCAACAGCGATACGAAAGTGGTGACAGCGATAATCACCAGCGCCCAGCCGATTTGCCGCGATGGGCGCACGTAGTTGCTCTGAACGCGGAACATCCAAATCGTCAGGACCGTCAGCCCGAGTGCAATCAGCAAAGAGCCGATACCGAACGCTTGCACCATCAGAGTTGCGGCGAATGCCCCAAACCATCCACACCAGTTTTCGATCGCTGGATTGGGTGGATAGACAGTTGTATCGTTCGTAACGATGGAGCTAAGCGGGAACGAAAGTGTACCGAGCGAATCGGCTGGATCATGGCTAAGCAAGCTTAGCCAAAGAAACAAGCAAACCGCACTGAGAAGCAGCGCTTCAACATCGAATTCAATTCTTCGCGCATCAACGCTCATTAAAATCACGGATCTCCCTGCGAACGCACTGGAACCGCTACCCAGCGAGTGGAGCAGTTGCTCAAACGATTCAGATCATCCGTGATCTTTGGACTGGAAGCGAGCGCTCCAAGTCCCTTCGCTCCGGTATCGGAACTGGCTGCGGTCGATCTTAAACTTTTTTCAAAAAAGTAAGAGTGTTTTGTGTTGCCTTCACGTAGGCGAGTCTCTCCGAGACTCGCACCCATCGAGCTATAAGCTCGATCAACCGCGTCTCGGAGAGACGCGGCTACGTGCCTTCACGCTCCGCACTAGGCCGCCGGCATCTTGCGGCGATGCTCAGTCGTACCCAGCCAGTGCCGGATCTTCTCATGATCCTTGGCCCACTCGCGGCCTATACGACGTGCGCAAAACGCATGGAACAGCAGATCAACTGTTTCGTTGAGGCTGCGGATGGCGTCGATGCGGTCATCCAATTGATGCTCCGTATCGTTTTCGTCCACATGGATTTTGGCTCCGCTGATTGCAAACGATTCAGCCTGCAACACCAAATCGTATTGTTGGCCGAAACGCACCAATGTCATGCCACTTTTCCGCGGGAGTTTGCCGGAACGTATCGCTTGCATCGCTTCGGTTAACTTGACCGGTGACTCGTGCGAAATGGTTTCCTTGCCGTGTTCCCCCAGCGGGCATTCAAGCGTGAGGGTCTTCGTCAACATGACCGTGACCTCTGAGTCGTCTGGCAGGGTGATCGAGTCCGACACGTTTTCGAGTGTCCACCACAGCCAAAGCAAAAACTCGTTCCCCAAGAAATCGGGTTTACGCGAGTCGACATTGGCCCAAGCTACATCGGCGTATGCCTGCTCAGGGGCGAACGAGGCCGGTGAAAGATCTTCGACTTCGGCCAACTTGCCAACTTGTTCCGCCCATTGCAAAGCGACCGAGCCAGCCGTCACGCGACTTAGCTCAATCTCAAACGTGCGCTCGAATAGGTCGGCACAGTGACTGCCAGCAGTTGCTCCGGAGCCACCGAAGTAGAGCAAACTTTGCTTGATATCCCACAATACAGGAAACTGCTGCATCTTGCGATACTTGCCAGTTGCCGCTTCGACCTCACACCGCTGCTCCACGGCCTCTTTGGCCTCTTGCCGCTGCGACTTGGTTGGACGCCCCGTCGAGCTGTCCTTGGCGCGGGCTGCCAATTCCATCTGCATCCAGGCCTTCTTGATCGCTGCAGGAACCTGATTGGTGTCGATGCGAATCGAACAGTGCATCGCATCGTTAATGACGTTTTTCCCTAGGTCAAAAACCTGATCAAACAAATGCTCACCACCCAAAAAACCGACATGAGTGGTCTCAGTGGATGTGGTCTGAAACTTGGCACATGCCGCTTGCTCAAGTTGCTCCAATTGCACTTCGCCAAACTGCTGCGGCTCAAAACCCGAGACACTAAAACGTTCAAAGCCCAAGCTTCCCGACAAAAATGGCATGCGTGATTCCGTCTGTTATGAGCCCAAGTGGAGCGTTAGGGAAACGCAGGTCTCTAGTTCCTCGCGCACACACTCGCTCTGCCTGCTGCAGCTTCAAAGTGGATGGCTTGTTCCCGCTCAACGCCAGAAAGGTAAAGCGTTACTTGATGCGTATCGACCAGTGGCCAAAGAAAGGTTGCGTTCAGATCCAGCCAAGGTTTGGCAAGCGAGAAAAAAGCTAGCAACGCTTTGATAGAACCCGCTTGGCTAGCCAACTTTGCGAAGTCGTTAAAGATGACTCAGTTCACCAGGGGTTGAGTTGGTCGAGTTGTTCGTTTAACCAATAGAAAAATGGAGTCGGGAGGGGAAGACCACCGCTTTAAACACCTTTTGCATTCCGATAAGCCTGTGTTTGGCGGAAAACAGGCGTGTGTGCACCCGATTGTTTTTGGGGTGGTGGTTCAGCCTCATCCACTACGAAGAGATGGGACGCATTAGGTACTCAGTTGGTCGGCGACGGTACGTGCTGGTATGCTCAGGAGTTGAGATACGGCGTTTGCACCGGCTCGCAATTCGCGAGTGAGCTTCCAGGCGCCATATCGTATTTTGGGTAACAAGGCAGGTGCGAAAACGCGAATGCGATAAGCGGCCGCTGGGACTGCCTTAATGCGGGACTTGTAGTCCTCGTCCCCTCGCAGAAAGTCCATAAACTGAGTGCCCGCTTCGCAAGCGTGTCGTATGGAGACGATATTAATGATCTGCCCCACCCTAGCTTGAGCCATGTTGGGATCCCGGCCCGTTTGATAAACATACCAATTCCTGCTCGGGTCCTTTAAGACCAATTGCGATGCCACAGGGCGCCCAGCAAGCTCTAACAGGTTAAGGACGCCGTACCCTTGCGAGACCAGTTCTCGGAAGCTCTTGGTGATAAAGTTGGTAAAGCGGGGTTCGGAAAAGCATCCCGCTTTGCCAATGGCTTGCCAACGCATTTGATGCAAGTGAATACAGCTTTCGATCCCTGAATCGAGTTGTTCGGTGGTATCGATGGCACGAAAGGTCATCTCTGAATTTTTGTCAAAACGGTTAAGCAGATTTCGTGCTTGGGCCCGCTGTGTCTTCGATAGGCGAGCAACGACACCTGCCAACCCGTCTCTAAGATCAAGCCGCCAAGTACTTTCCAGTTGCGTTGTTTCGATAATTGACTGCTGCTGACGAAGCTGCTCGACAAGAAAATTCACGCAATGCGAGTCGGCTTGCACACTCTCAAGTTCAATCACATCCCACATCGCCCGACCCGGACCACTCGTAAACCAGGCGGCGACCTGGTGAGCTACAACTTCCGCGTCTTTCGGATCGCTGAGTATCGTTTGAAAATCGGTGCACGCCTTGCCACTTCCTAAAAATCCAACCATCCGCCCAAAACCCCAGCTGTTGCGAATGGCGAACGGGGCCAGTCCAATCGGCTCCTCGCCGCGGCGAACCACCAAAATGCATAGCTGAGAATTGATCGATCGAAAATGCTCCCACCATGTCATAAGCCATTCGCTGCTCTGGAGTGGGGTGTCTGCCATGCCATTCCAAAAATCGCTCAGCGCGATCGTTTGCGAAGCATCTTCCAGGCGTTCAACCGTAATACTTGCTTGCATTTAGTAGTCAAAAATTGAGTTGGTTTCGGGCGATCGCACGACGATGCCATAAAAGGAAACATATACCACGTGGTCGAGGTTGCTTGCCGATCGCGCGGCCACCGCCGGTGTACGGAGTATAAAAATGGAAACAACAACCCGTTATCGGACTATTCGTTTTATTCGATACTTCTTACGGGCTCGGCGCACCTTGCGAATTCGTAACAACCTGTACCTGGGTGCCAGGCCGAGCACTGGAACGGACTCGCCAGCACGGACACTTAGGCAGTTACTCGCAGGCAAGGACTCGCAAAACGCCCGCAAGACGCTATGTTTGGGGAGGCTCAAGTGGGTGGAAATCGGCTTGAGCGCCGGGGCCCCATCGAACCTCCAATCGCTCCCTTAAAAATCGAAGTCCATCAAATTGACAGCCACATCTTATCACTCGCCAGCCTTTCGAAATCACCCCGACGAACCGCGATGGGCTTACCAGCCGAGTTGCTCGAGACGCCGCACTTTGTTCGACAGCGTTGGTCGGGGTAGACCTCAGGTGGGGTTGACTTGGTGCACACTGATGCTGGCTTGCGCATGTTCACTTCCGCAAACCAAATCGATTTTCGGTCAAGAGTTGCCCTCCAACGTCCCCGCCCCCCGAACTCCCCTTGCCGCTACAACGCCAGCGCCCGATGCCTTCGACCGGCTGAACGAAAGCTACGTTGCTCGACTTCGTCAAACTATGGAGCTTTACGCTCAGCAAAGAAACGAACTGAGTGTTTCAGGACCCTTCAAGCCAGTGCGGGCCAACTTGCATGTCCATTCGGCATTCTCGCATGACAGCCAAGGGAAGATCGAAGAGATCGTAGCGGCGGCGAAAAGGGCCGGAACCGAAGTGCTCTTGTTCACCGAGCATCCCGCCCCAGAATACGATTTTTTTGTCGATGGCCATAGCGGTTTGCGCGACGGAGTGCTGCTGATTCCCGGGGCCGAAATGAAAGGCATGTTGGTTTATCCAACCTTGAGTTTGCGACCTTTTGACGGCGCCGAGTCGGCTGAGTTGACGCAGATTGTCCGCACCCGGGGTGGGCACGTGTTTCTGTCCCATTTGGAAGAACGTATGGACTGGAACATTCCGGGGCTGACAGGTGTCGAAATCTACAACACCCATGCCGATTTCAAGCAGCAGCGCAGGCTGCTGGAAGCGATGCGCAATCCATTGTGGTTTCTCAAGACCGCAGGACTCGTCCAGCGTTTCCCGCAGGAGGTCTTTGCCTCGCTTCAGAATTATCCCGAGGACTATTTGCGGCGGTGGGATGAGCTGTGTCAACAAGCTCCGCATACGGGTATTGCTGCTAACGACGCACATGAGAATGTGGGTATTCGACTGATACTCGGCGCGGACAATCAAGTCATCGTGACGGACGCTCTGGGCGAAGAGTTGCTGAAGGTGAATCGCCTATTGGTTAGTCCCTTTGTCGAGATCCCGCGGGATGCGGCGGAGGGGAGTGAGCTCTTCCGCTTAATTCTCGATCCCTACGAAAACAGCTTGCGGCACGCAGGCACGCATCTGTTGGTGAGCGAATTAACGCGTGAGGCGGTGTGGGATGCACTCGAAGCTGGCCGTGTGTTTGTCGCCTTTGATTGGCTCGCCGACTCCTCCGGCTTTGACCTCGCCCTCATACAAGGGGACGCAGAGAACGTGCCGCGACGCTGGGAACTGGGGAGTCAACTGAGTTGGTCCAAGGATCTCCAACTGGTCGGGCAAGCGCCGCTCCCTGCCCGTTGGCGCGTCATGCGCAACGGGGAATGCATTGCTGAAAGCGATGGAAGCACGCTGTCTGCCAACGTCGAACAACCCGGTGTCTATCGTGTCGAACTGTGGCTGACAGCCGACGGAACACCCAGAGTTTGGATCCTTAGCAATCCATTTTACTTAGCGCCCTAAGCATTTCGCCAAGTATTTTTGTAGGATAAGGCGGTTTCGCTGGGGTGTGACGTGCAACTGACCCTCAGGGCTTCAATGCGCACAGCTCAAGACGCAGTACTCTGGCATGGCCTTTGCGCGTAGCTTGCAAGTCCATCGGCGATCTCTTGGTCCGTGATGCCGTAGCGTTTGAGCAACTTGATCATCACCGAACCGATACGGACTTCCCCGCCGCCGCGGACTGCTAAGGGGGCTGCGGGAACCTGCGGTAAGGCAGCGACCGTTGAGCATTCGACTCGGGTGCAGTCCGGCTGGGACTCGGCCTGTCGGACCAGGTGAGTGGTCGTCGGAGCAAGTCGTGGTGTCGCGCGGGATCGGCGACGTCGGGCCATTGCCGCTGTTTGGGCTGCAGTCGTTTCGGCAGCGATTGCATCGGCTGCCTGGTCATCCCAAGCGAAACAGAGTTGGGAGGCGGATTGGAAAGGTGCTTCGATAACGGCGGTTGACATGTGACTTTGAGCTTACGCCCACCCTCGCTAAGTGAAATTGAGCAACAGTCGTGATGACTGAATTCAAGTTTCGCGGGGGCTTTGACACCTTAGGTCACAGCCATTAAGAATTTTTTTTCTCGAGAGCTTTTGAACGTTTAGATGCGGGTGCGGAGCGCCATGAAGCCCGTCACGACGAAGATGACCGAGACGATGCCCCATTGGGTCACATCCATGGTCATGATCAGCCAATTTAAATTTTCCAGGGCAGAGCTGAACCAGCCGGAGATAACGCGCATCATAGAAAATGTCCTGGGACGACGGAAAATGGGCGAAGAGCTGCGAAGCTGCGGAAGCGCTCCGCAGCAGTAGAAACTTAGGACACAAAACGCAGGTCCGCCCTGATCGCGGCGGGCTGGAAGAGCCGTTAGGACTTCGACCGGCTATTTTCTACCATTTGCATTCCGAATATGACGGTTGGTCGACATTTTCTGGGGGAGAAAAAACCTTCACTTTTTGCCCCCGATTCCAGCCGATCCTGGCCTTGCGGCGTGCATCGCGCGACGTATAATCCGGCGTATCGCAAACGAGATTGGCCCAAAACATACGGGGCGGTAGCTCAATTGGTTAGAGCACTGGACTGTCGATCCAGAGGTTGCGGGTTCGAGTCCCGTCCGCCTCGCTTGCGATCCAACAAGCGAATCGTTGGTCAAACGAACTTCAGGGTGTCCTGAGAGCGCTTACTTTAAAAAGACTGAACTGGGTATTGTACCCAGTTGGTAAAAGTAAGGCTCTAAGGAATGAAAAATCTACCCAAGTACCGGGCGCACAAGTCCGGGCAAGCGCGTGTCACACTCGCAGGTAAGGACCACTATCTTGGTACTTACGGTTCTCCGGAAAGTAAGCAGAAATACGCCCAGCTAATAGCGGAGTACTCAGCGTCTAGTTCCCCCGCTTCTTTCGGCGTCGACCCAAAGTCGGTGACCCTAGCCACTATCATGGCGGAATACATCCGGCATGCGGATAACCACTATCCGAGGGGTGTTAACTCAGAGTCAGCGCAGATCCGTCTCATTTTGCGTGTTGTCAAAAATCTCTACGCAGACCTTGCCGCCGCATCGTTCGGCCCGCAGCAGTTTAAAGCCGTTCGGCAGGTGCTGATTGATAACCCAGCCTGCCAACGCAGTGCTCGGTCGAGAAAGAAAAAGGCTGAGCCACTCTCCCGGCAGTATATCAATGCCCAGATGTCCCGACTCGTTCGCATGTTTCGTTGGGCAGCTGCTGACGGGATTATCCCGAGTGAGACCTATCTCAATTTGAAGGTAATCCCTGGCTTACAAATCGGACGTTCCAGAGCGCCTGAAGCAAAAGCAATTGAACCGGTTTCAGACTACGTAGTTGAGCAGACCTTGCCGCATTGCTCGCCGGTCGTGGCGGACATGGTTAGAGTTCAGCGGCTTACTGGCATGCGTCCTGGCGAAGTCTGCAAGCTTACACCGGGGATGCTAGACCGGCGGGGTGACGTATGGATCGCTACACTCAAAGAGCACAAGGGAGCGTGGCGCGGCAAGTCCAGGCACGTTTACTTTGGCCCCAAAACGCAATTGATTTTGATGCCATATCTTGAGCGAGAAGCCGATGCGTGCTGCTTCTCGCCGACGGAATCGGAACAGAGGCGCATAGCAGCTAGGGCTCCTCGGAGGACCCCTCTCAACCAAGGCAATCGTCCCGTATACTCATCGAGGGTCCGCGCAAGAAAAACGGTTAAGAAGAAGCCACGCGATCATTACGACACGGCATCATACCAGAGCCGAACGAGAACGTATTGATCGGCGATGAGACCGAGCGGGAGTTGCTCGATTTGGAATGGATGTATTCCCAGGCGCTGGACAAGGAATACAGAGCCGAGAAACGTACTAAGCGCCGCAAACCGTGTAATGAGATTCCCGCAGACTGTCGGAAAGATTCGTTGAGCTGGGAACGATTCGATTTCGCGGTTACCTATCCAGTTCGGTTAGCCCAGGCGAATCGGCGATTTTCTGGAACGTATGCCCAATGGGTGAGACATGCAAACCGCAACGGGTTCGACGCAGCCACGACCGACGTCGAACCGCGCCACGACTCAGCACAAGACATGCTCGCCGAGTTGTGGTGTCAGCAATGGCAGTCCCACTTGCTGCGGTCAGGTGGCATACAGGCGCGGAGTGCGTGGGAATTGCGGATGAGCCATCCCCGGCAGTCCAATTGCACGACAGAACCGGAGACGCTGCCTCACGGGCTCGCCAGCCTACTGACGCCGATTGAGTCGCGCGTCTTGGCTTTGCTCTTGGCGGGTGCCAGCGAGAGGGATATTTCACGGCAGACCGGATGCTATCGGGAAAACCTGCCCCGTATCGTTTCGGCGATCCGTAGCAAGTCATTGCCGTGGGCGCTGTCGGTTGCCATCGAATAGCGAACTAGGCACGATCAACGCGCCCATTCAATGCATTGGGCGCGCTATCGTTTCTAGTTTGTTCCGTTTCCCAAGTTTTGGAGATCCGATTATGTCCCAAGTTCAAATGGCATCCGCAATGGTCAAGGCTGGCTTGACGCAAGAGCAGGCAGTTTCACTAGTCCGCCAGGGCGATGAACAGCTCCCGATGCTAGTGGCAGGGCTGAAACAGCCGGCGCTAGTGCCAACCATCCGCGAGCGACTACTAGCGATGCTCCCCGCCAATACAGTCGACCCACTTGAGGCAGAGTTGACGGCGCTACTTGCCTCACCGTTGCCACGGGGACCGCAAAAGGCTGGCAAGACGGCCAAGACGAAGCCAACGACCAGCAAAGCTACCAGCACCCGGACGACTGGAAAGCTACTACGCAAGCCCACCGGTAAGGCAGCTGGCGCAGTTCAGCGGCACGAATGGACGGGACAAGCCCCATTGAGCGAGAGCACTGGCAAGACGTTGCCATGGGTGGTTAGTGCGGGAGTAACCGACAATGGAACTTATCTCAACGTAGGCTGGAAGGGACTACGCACCATCGGGGCAAGCATCGAGGTTTGGCGGGAGATGCTCACGAACGCCGACGAGTTGCTCACGGACCTGGAGGAGTTCGCTAACGACATCGGATAGCGTCCAGGAGGATTGACCAACCACGACCAGCCGACCGCACTGGAGCCAAGCCAGTGCGGTTTTTTCGTATCCTGATCCACCCCAACCACGTCGGAAGTGCGGCCTAGCATTGACGATGGCCAGACCGAGGCTATTCCCCTGGGCCTCCAAAACCACTCAGCCCCTGGACCGCCGACGGGTGGACTCGCCGCCTATCGTTCCCCGCCCGGCGCAGTAGCTCCACACGACCCGGCAGAACCGCCCACAATTGCCACAGACTCCACGCTTTTAGACGAAAAACATAAAAACGCGCATGGCCCGCATAGGTCTCCTCCAGACAGCTGGCAGACGTAAGTGCGCGTCAAGCATTCGTAATTGGCTCGGAGAGAAAATACCTACCCACGCGTAGGTTGCGAACGTAAACGTCTGCCAACCAATACAGGCGGCGGGGGCCGAAGTCAAAAACCGGAAGTCACTTCCGCTTTTTCTCGTTGGTCCTCAATGTACCGTCGCGCATCAGGCGCGATGAAGTTTCGCATCCTCCCGACTCGTTTTCGCCCTCCCGCCACTAAGGCAGTATACGCGGACTACAGATACACGAACTTTTAATCTCAACTTACGTCTGCCATCAGCGACTCGGTCGACGGGGCCTTTCCCGTCTACCGTTTCACTCTTGGAGATCGATTTATGAGTTTTAGTATTAGGGTTGCGAACTTCCAGGGTCGTGGCAGCGAAAAAGTCGCTTGGGTGCACATTGCCACCGGCAACTGTCCAGGCGCAAAGCGGGGGCCAGATGGTACGGGCTTAAACCCTAAGCTGATCCTCGCAATTTTGGGAGACGATCCCACGAGCGACACCCCGCATCAAGCGCATTTGCGTGAAGTGAGCCTTAAGGCCGTCGCATTAACGCAACCGGCTCCGGCAAGTCCCGTTGCGAAGAAGGCGGTTGCTCAAGCGACGTCGGACATGTTCTACGTTTGGGATGGCGAACAGGTTCTCGACTCGGTCATGACACGTGCTGAGGCGATCCACCATGCCCGCAATCCACTGGCGTTGTTCTCGGTACCATCCGACGCGGAAAACTGGCAGCCCGCTGAGCATTTTGGATTGTCAATGGCAACGGACAATTCCGCTCCGCCCACCGCCCCACTGGCAATCGCGAAACCGGAAGTCGCTTCCGGTCGACTCGATGCCCCAGAGGCTTTCAAGTCGGAGAGCGAATCAATTCTTGCTCAAATCAATGCCGCTCGCGGAAAACGTATCCTGAGCGGCAAGACCTCCTAGTTTGTTGGTTGGGTCATCTCAGAGTCCAAACCACCGCACTACGCCGCTGTAGTGCGGGATCTTGGCTTCTGCGTTCAACAACGAGGAGAGTTGATGAGAAAGACGGACGAGCACTGTAAGGTACCTGGCTGTTTTGAGGCTGGCCTAAACCAACCCCACGACGAATACCCGCGCATCAGATTCTGTGACAAGCACTTCCGAAAGCTGATTGTGGAGACGGTTAAATCGATTGTTGACGGATCACCCCCGTCACTGGGAAGCATGGTGAAAAATGGAAAATGAGTGTGTGAGGCAACTACCACATGCCACGTATGGCGTGGCCTACGAAGATGCAATGAGAGGAATCAGCGTCGATCTGTGCCTTGAGGATGAATGCGGTACTATCCCCCGCGAACTGCTTGATCGGCATACAGACTCTGAACTGGTGTGCATTGTCCCCGCCAGTGATGTTCCGTTGACACTTTGCTTATCTGCGCCGAAGCTTTTTGAAGCCTTGCGTTGGATCTATGCTCACTTCGAGCACCGACCAGGGTTGGCTGAGCGTTTGGATCTCCTGACAGCAGACGAACGTAGATACATCAAAGCAGTGATCTCTTTAGCGGACTGCTCTCAGAGCGATTGATTACCGGTCCTAACTGGGGAACCTTGTTTCCTTCTACGCTTCACGTGCAATGAGCGAATCCAGACACCAACGGTCAAGGACACATCTCAGGCAAAGTGTTTGCGAAACACTTACCCAGCCTTCTCGTTGAGCCACATAACTCGATAACGAAAAACTGCTGCTCTTGCTTGACCCTCAGATCCTTGATCACCGCCTCTTGCACCGACCCGCTGGAGTTCCTTTACTCTTTGCCATGTAAATAGTGCGGTGCGCAACGAATCCTCAATTAGATCCAATCGCTCTTGCTTAATGTTGGCGACATCCAGCCTAGCCAACGTTAAATCAAGCTGAGCATCCAATAGGTTGTTTATCTTGTCCGATCCTTCAAGTACTCGGCTATGTAATCCACGCACCGTCTCCTGAAGAGCATCAATCCGATGTTGCTGGATTACATCAAGGCTGCTGTCGCCGATAAGTCCCTGCGGTAAGAGACCTGTACCAACATCTTGCGGAATGCCCTCGTGTTCGGACGCGGGCGATTCCAAAGCCTGGGACTGACCGCTTTCTGAATGCTTCTCCTTGAGCCACATGACTCGGTAGCCAAATACTGCCGCTCTAGTTAACGCCTCAGTTGCTGTGTCACCACCTCTGGCTCCGACCCGCTGTAGCTCCACTGTCCTCTGCCATGCTAACAGGGCAGAGCCCAATGCTTCCTGGATAAAGTCTAATCGTTCTTGAGTTACGCTGGTAGTTTCCAGTCTGGCGATAGCCAACTGCGTCTGAATTTCAAACAAGTTATTCACACTGTCCAGTCCTTCTAGAATGCGAGACCGTGCCGCGTGAACACCTTGCTGCAACGCATGAATTTGAGTTTGTTTGATGGCTTCCAAAGTTGCGTTGCCATCAAGCCCTGGGGGTAAGATCCCTGTGCCCACGTCGTGCGGGATCCCCTCGTGTTCCGACGTAGCCAGATCCGTTGCTTTGGTTTGGGTCTTCTCCGAGGACTTCTCCTGTAGCCACATGATTCGATATCGGTACACTGCGATCCTATTTGTGATGTCCGATGCGGCATCGCCACCTCGATAGCCCCCCCGCTGTAGCTCCTTTACCCTTTGCCATCTTAACACAGCTGAACGCAACGCTTCTTCGATGGCATCCAATCGCTCTTGCATGACGTTGGTTGCATCAAGTCTTGCGGTCGCCAACTCCCTTTCAGCTTGTATGACGGCACTTGCATCGTCCAGCCCTTCAATATAGCGGGCCTCCATCGCTTGCACCGTATGTTGCAGCGCTTCGATTCGACTTTGCTTAATCACAGCATCTGTCTCGCCAACAAGACCAGCCGGAAGTAGCCCCGTACCCACGTCGTCCGGAATGCCCTCCTGCCCAAATGCAGATGCTGATAGAAGCAACAGTGCTACAAAAAATTTCATAAGCCATCCCCCCTTCGATCGTTTTTCACGTCTAACACGCTGCTAAGTATACCGGATGAAATCCCGTGGAACCCTCGCTATTCGGGGAATGACTCTGTTTTCGGAACTGGGTTTCCTTTCTGATGGTCCCGAACACCTGTCCCGAGGTTTCTGCGCTGAGTGATGAGTAAGACGGTAGAGATCTCCAAAGACGCCTTAAATTCTCGCCGGCCTTTTACCCCTGCAATCGTCGTCTCCACAGGGTCGCAAGTAAACCTGCCACTGCTTTCCGGAGAATCGTCGTCCCATTTTCCCGCACGCAAGATAGTTGACTGAAGTGGAACACAACATGTGATTGGGCGCCACACTTCCTTTCGAGTCTAGCGCAGCAGTCAGCTTAATGGAGAACTCACGTCTGCCACCGGTCTCTAGGTGGGGAGCGAAAGTCGCTCCCGGTTTCGTTACAACACCTGGAGAAACAGCTTTATGCGATTCACCTTTCCATCAATCGCAGAACCTAAACTGCGATACGCAATCTTTGAATCCGAGCGTGACAACAAGGGTTACAGTTGGACCAGCTCGTCAGCGGTGATCAGTGGATGCCTTGCCATCTACGACACGCTGGGCGACGGGGAAACTCAGCACTCGCAAGAGTACTGTCCCACCAACCACTTTGACCGCATGACGGATTTCGTTCACTCGCTTCTGCCGCATGTCAAGCGACTTGACGGGGAGGTCCTTGACAACACCCACCGCATGTTCATTCCGTACGATCTTCCCAAGCCCGCCGTCATGGATTTCATCCGCCTCAAAGCGGTCTACGACCCTGACAAGTACGGGGTTTACGTCAACGTGAGTGAGTGCAGAAAATCCACCGTTGAAAGCAAGCGGCATGACAAGCGATGGATTGAGTTGACGTCTACCTGGGACGGATCGATCGACTCGGTTCGACGTGGGCTGTACGAGGCGGATATGAACCGGTTTGTGCTGCCGTTGCAGAGCATTACCCTCGACTTGCACATCGCTAAGCACTTCGATCAGTACGCATGGAGTGTCGCGCATCGATACTACAAATTGGGGTCGAGCAGCATCTTCTCTGGCGCGACCGAGGAATCGATTGAGCAGTTCGTAGCTTGCGTAGAAACGCTTGGCTATTACCTAGCCTCGCGGGTCGAATGCAAGCGACTTGAAGCGTCCATTGATCGTATGGCTCAGCGAACATTGCAAAACGCTGAATCTTGAAACCATGGGTATGCGGGGTCGCACCTACTCAGGTCACGCTCGCACCGTCCATTTGCGTGATTATGGCTTACTGCTTAGGTCAAATCTTTGCACCAAAAGGAGAGCCTTCCAACCTACGGTTCACCAGGTGCTTCATTAACTTCGATACGGAGACACAATTGAACTTAAAGCTAAAAAACTTCATCGACGCCATGCGAGCGAGTATGATCGGCCGTGACGAGGAGATCGAAACCATCACACTGGCCCTTGTGGCTCGTGAACACTGTTGCCTTATTGGCGATCCTGGTACGGGCAAGTCTTTTGTCGTTGGCAACGCAATCAAGGCGATGTCGGCTACCAACTTCCAGATTCTTATGACGGTGTTCACCACACCCGAAGAAGTCTTTGGGCCGTACAAACTTACGCCACTGCAACAGGATCAGTACGTCCGCAACCTGAGCGGACGGGCTTGTGAGGCTGAGATTTTTTTCGCCGACGAAGCTTTTAAATCGTCATCTGCGATTCTCAACTCAATGCTTACCATGATGCAGGAGCGATCGTTTGACAACGGAGGCAAGCGAATCAAGTGTCCGTTGCGGACAATGATAGCGGCGTCCAACGAGTTACCCGAACCGGGGTTGCTCGATGCGATGTACGATCGCTTCATCCTGAGGCGGCTGGTTAAGCCACTGCCCAAGCCGATGCGACGGCAACTACTGACCGCGAAGTTCCCGGCAGTGACGCCAGTATGTACGGTGGCTGACTTCGACCAAGCCCACACGGCAGCGATGGCATTGCCGGTTCGATCGGACACGCTCGATACGTTCGAGAAGATCTGGGGTCTCCTTGAGCAAAAGGGCATCAAGATTGGCGACCGACGTGCGGCCAAGGCAATCAGTGTTGCAAAGGCAGCCGCATATATCGATGGCGCAAACGCCGTTCGCATCGAGCACCTATCTTGCTTGTGCGACGTTTTCTGGACATCAATCGATGAAATCGCTGAGGTCAAAAGCATCGTTTTGCGGGAATCCAATCCTGACGAGATCGTGCTGAACGAGTATGCCGAAGCGATTGCGACGTTCGACGAGAACTTCACGGCAACGCTCAAAGATAAGTACGCAATGTCCAATGCGTTGGCGAAGATGCAGTGCGTCCTCGAAAACTGTGCAACGCTCAAACAATCTCCCAAGCGTGATGCCGTTGCAGAGGCCGCACAGGGGATGCACGACCGATTTACCTCTGCACTGAGTGGGCAGTCGGTTGAGACGATCAAGCGGCTACGTGCCATGACAGAGGCTCGACGACGGCAGTTAGCGGATCAGTCTGCGTAGCAGGACAGCCGCGAGGGGATTCATTCACGACTCCCTGAGCGAGTGCCTTGTTGCACCAGCGGAGAAGGTTTTCCGATAACGGAAGCGCAAAAACGGCCTTCTACACGTACCTCACGTCAACCACTCCGGAAGCGTTACAGGGCGGAAGCGACTTCCGGCTTGCGCCCCGCATCGCACTACGAAAGGCATTTATGGCTGATGAACAATTGATCGACGATACGCTTTTGTGTGAAGACTTACCCCACAACTTGGAGGTGGATCACTTTTCGATAGCGACCGGGGAACTGCTGTTTCAGGAACACTCCGAGAAACAACTGAGCGCCGAGACGCTGACTGACTCCTTCCACTCGCTCTATGCTCACGAAGTTGCTCTGCATCCGGCAGCGGACTTCAAGGCTGAGGCGTGGTGGCGAGAGTTCTTCGCCAGTGGTCAGGCTGGGAAACTCAGGCACAAGACAGTAGGCAAGCAGATGCTGGCCGAAGCGGCGGCTTGGGAGATCGCACGCAAGCTCACCGAGTACATTATCCTTGCCGATGAGACGACGGGGCAGGATGGCGAGTCGTTTGCGTCCATCAGCGGGCGGATTCGTTCAGTCAAGGATGCATGCGGGGAAGCCACTAAGGAAGCGGACGATGCCGAGCAGATTGGATGCAGCTTAGGCGCCGGGATGGGGCAGCAGATCACAATGGATGAGTTCAAGGAATTGTCGGAACGGATGCGACGGAGCAAGACGCTGCGGACCATCCTCGACTTGGCTGGCGCGATGATGCAGTTTCGTAGCGCCACCAAGAAAAAGCATGTCGACGGTTTTGATCATGTTAGCGGGGTCATGCAGTCGGGTGACATCACTCGCTTGCTCCCCACCGAGATCATGCAGCTTGCCGGTGGCCCAACGCTGTCGATGAACATGCTGAGGCGAATGGTAGAGAATCAAACGCTGGCACTGAAAAAGCACAGTATCGAGAAGGCTGGCAAGGGGCCAATCGTGGTGCTGATCGACGGTTCTGGCTCCATGGACACCATACGGACGCCAAGGGCGATCGATGAAGCCAAGGCATTGGCGTTGTGTATGGCACGCATCGCACTTGAACAGAAGCGTTGGATTTTTCTCGTTGAGTTCGGCGACTACGACGAATGGAAGGAACTGATCCTGACGCCGGATGCATGGGATGCAAAGGCGTTGGTCGATTGGCTTGAGCACTTCCACGATGGTGGGACTGACTTTCGTTGCTTGACCAGACTGACTCGGTCATGGGCAAGGTGGGGTTGTCCTCAGGGCAAGACGGACATCGTCATTGCCACGGATTGCGGCGCCTCCCTTGACGAGGAAATCGTCAAGCCATTCAACGAGTTTAAGAAAAAGTTCGACGTGAGAATGTACGGGCTTGCTATCAACTCGTGTACTGGTGATCTGCCTTTGGTTTGCGATAAGGCAGTCACGACAAGCTCGATGGGACTGGACTCACAGCCGATCCGAGAAATTCTGTCAATGAACTGCTGACACTTACGCGAGCATCGTAGTTGAGCTGGATTCAACTTAATTAACACTCACGTCTGCCAAGCGTTCCTGTGTTGGACAGCGATTTCGTTTCTTGGTCTCTAACAAGGACTCCAAACCATGAGTTTATGTGATGGCGCTATTATCACCTGGAAAGCTCCACCAGCACCGGTGAAGCTGGCGGATCTTCGATTGGCACTACGACGATCAAATTTTGACGAGGAACTCGCCAAAGACATGGCGCCACGGAATGCGTTCAGTCGCGCAGCCAAGGAGCTGAGCACAGAGCGAATTATCAAGCGTGTCGAAGAAATTGATCCCGAGGTCAAATTCCAGTTTACACGTGAGTTCTTGTGCGGCGGGGCTTTCGATTATGCGAGGGAATATGACGTTTTCCTGCACAAAGACACCGGTCGAGTTCGCTGTGTCGACAATTACATGCAAAAGACCGCCCAGCAGTTGGTCGACAACCACAAGGCAACTCGGATGCCAGCCGACATCACGCGGTTGGTCCAAAAGATTTTTGAGTCGAGCGGAAGCGACCTGATTCCGATTCGTCAGCAGGGGGGCTGCTACTTTGTGCCTCCTCAACATGCATCGTTAATCGGCAACGTCAGGAGCCTGCTTGGTGAGGTTGGTGGGGAGTTACGTGAGTGGAACATTTCATCAAACTCACCACAAACCCAGGATGCGGTTAGTGGCAGCTTGTTCGACTACCTACTGGGGCTTGTCGACGATTTCAATAAGTCATGCGCTATGTTATCGGAGGATACAGCAACCCGCACAATCGAGCGACGGGTTGAGCGGGTCTCTGAACTGCGCGGCAAACTGGTTGCGTACGCTCCCCTGCTTCGTGGATTGTCCGCAGAGGTCGAGTTGGCGAACAACGCAGCCTCCGATAACCTGATTGCGGCCGTCACGACCAATGCCACTTCTCACCTCGGAGCCGATCAGACTTCAGACGCGGAGCTGGCTGCATGGGATGAGTCAGAATATGCCGGTTCATCGGTAGCCGGCGCACGTTAGGGAAGCCGACTCTACATCGTGAATCTGGCCTTGACCAAGAAGTTCCAGTGGCGGGCAGTCGGTTCGGCACTGGTGCCGCAAATGATACGCAAGCGTTATACTTGGGCCGCAACAGGCTAATTTTTGAAGTGAGGGAGTCAAATCTAGCAGCCCAGGTATATCTCTCCGGACTTGCGGTTTTCGGGCGGTTTCGATTCTGCCTAAATTCTATGGCGAATCCAGTGAAGACTCTGGCCTAAAGAGGCTGGACTCTCTGGAAGAAACGGGGGTGGTTTGATTGGCACGCGCGACGATTGCCTGCACCGAGGGACGAGTGGCCACTTGCCTTGCCTAGCGCGTACCTCCGCAGTACCCATCCATTTTGTCTCGTAATTGGGGGTCGAATGCCGAATCAGCTCTCTTTTGGTTTAGCCACTGGTTTACCTGAGGACTTTCCTGCGCTTTGGCAAGTATCCTAAACGCATCAACATGGTTGCCAGTATTGCCATCGTAGTTTGGGTCTTTGTTGACGAGTTCTAGGTAATCTATGACTGCTGGCAACGTGATAAGCTCTCGGGTTTTAGTTTTTGACCCTAGTATCGCTCGCCGTTTTTCATCTTCAGAAAAAACTGAATATTTTTCATTTTCAGAAAAAATCAGATACCCCCCAAATCTCTTACCCATGAGTACTCGCACGGCAATTCGGCGAATTTCTGGTGACTTTGTTTCGTCACATGCCAAGTTCAAGATCCAGGGCCAACGCATACTATAGCAAGGGAATTCCTAGTACTTTTGCAAGATAGTCGAGGTTCCATCCAGCAACTCGACGTCGCATAGCGATACTGTACTTGTCTTTTTGCTGCTTGAGCATACTCAGGCTAAAGCGTTTG
>JBGSHW010000082.1:0-2169 GCA_041751975.1 Pirellulaceae bacterium | reverse complement strand
TTCTAACGCAAAGTCCCGCTCTGGGTGCAACCCGGGAAGATAGAGCTGCACCGCTGCGACGACTACCTCGCCGCCCCGCTGGCTCATTGCACTTTCATCCTGCATTTCCAGACACCAGTCCTCATAACCAATACCATACGTCTCCTCTAAGTAGCGGACGAATGCCGCCTTGGAACAGTCCGCGTACCAGTCGGGACAGCGCGGGTCCCAGTGCGATAGCACGTCCCGCCACGATGGCTTGGGCGTCTCGCCGACCAGTCGCAGCGTCAGTTGATCACATTTCCTGCAACGCGCCGGTAACGGTAACTGCAACGGTAACGGCAACGGTTCGAGTGCGTTCGCGACGAGCGGTTGGTCGCTGACACCCTGCAACTGGCGACAACGCGCCAGTTACTTTTCACGATGCTGGCTGACCCAATCGACTTGCGAAAGTTCATCGCAGAATCTATCCCAGGCAGCGTCGTCTTGAAAGTAAGCGAACTTCCCTTCCAGCTTCAACTTGCCATTCTGACGAAGCCGTTTTAAGTGTGCGATCGCGTGACGGCGAAATGACTCTCGTAAGCTGTTCGCATCGACAAGGTAGAATCCATCGCTGTTTTCAGCCAACTCGGGTGCAGTTGCTTGCTTCCATTGAAAACCTTCCCGCGACGGTCCGGCATTAGGGACCAAGGCATGAACGTGCCAGTGGGGCTGTAATCGTTGATTCCAAGTATGCAGTACCATCATCGCTGCCGGGGCGTAGTCTTGCTCGCTACGGAGCGTCTTGCGAAAACCTTTCCAGGCCGATTGAAACAACAGGTCCGACATCACAAGGCGATTGAATTGAGCAAGCTCTGACAACTCGCTGGGCAGCGTGAATACGACTTGATAGTAGACAGCGTCGGGTAGCATCAGCTTGGGTGCTACGCTGTCGGCGGTTCCGGCGGTTGCTTCGGCGTGGGATTTTCCGCTGGCGGTTGATACGTCGGCAGTTGTTTTACTGGTAACCAGTCCAGCGGACTGGGCGTACTGAGAAAATGCTTCCGGCGGCAATGCAGATAGATCATCGTGGTCGTGAAGCTGGCATGTCCCAGCAGCCGACAGATCGTCAACAGATCGACGCCCGCTTCCAAAAGTCCCGTCGCATACGAATGTCTCAACGTGTGCGGCGAAATGTTCTTTCTGATGTTCGCCAGTTTGGCCGACACCTTGATCGCCTTGAGGATCGAGGTGTCGCAGTACGGCTTGTCGGGGGTTTTGCCGGGAAAGAGCAGCAAGGTGGGTTTGTACTGTTTCCAGTAGTCGCGCAGCTCCCTGAGCAACCTTGGCGAGAGTGGAACTTGGCGCTGCTTGGCTCCCTTGCCGAGCGTCACGCGAATCTGCATCCGCTGGGAGTCGATGTCGACGATCTTCAAGTTGGCCGCTTCGGAGAATCTCATCCCGGTGGCGTAGAGGGTGGTCAGGAAGACTCGCTGCTTGAGGTTCTTGGTACACGTGAGTAACTCATTGACTTCTTGTCTGCCGAGTACCACGGGGAGCGTCTTGGGTCGTTTCCCAAAGGGCAGCATCGTGACCGGCCAGGGGACACGGATCGTGTGTGTATAGAGAAAGCGTAGCGCGCAAACGGCCTGATTGAAGCTGCTGTAGGCGAGTTTCGGTCTTCGATTAGGTGCAGTTGGAAATCTCTAACGTCTTCAACGGTTGCATCGTGCAGCGGCTTTTTGATGAAGTCGTAGAATTTACCGACATGGTAGGTGTAGGCATCAATGGTGTTGGCGGCGAGATTGCGGATTCTCATATCCTCGGCGAGTCGCTTGGTGAGGTCTCGCGGACGTTTGTCGTACGGTGTCATACTGGCTCGGGTAAGCTGGATAAGCCGTTGCTGCAACGCAAAGTACGTTCAGTCAAGCGGGACGCCTAGTAGAATTGCCGTCATAAAAAGCGCAAGTGATTTAATCACTTTAATCGTCAAACGGCAGAAATAGTCTTCGCAGCCAATCGTAATAATCGTAGCGCAGTGATTACCGGCGTAGGGCCGACGACGGCGTTTACAGGCCAGCGAGCCCGCAGCAGCAGTACAGCCTGAGAGTGCCACTCCCGCAGCGTTGGCAGGAGGCCAACAAGATGTCCTCGCAGGACGCGGTGGGCGCAACACATGCCTGCACCGGAGCAATTCGATTAAGTTCAACG
>JBGSHW010000081.1:0-20898 GCA_041751975.1 Pirellulaceae bacterium | reverse complement strand
ACCACTCAATTTGCCAAGACCAGTGATGTCGCCGTTCTCCCACCGATACGCCTCACCCGTTCGTCCCATGGATCCGACCACGACTGAGCCGTCGTCCGAAACGTCTCGGGCCCCAGTATATCCACCACTGGTATTGGGTGTTGCGATCTCGATCATAACACCTTGTTCCCAACGAAAAGATCGATGTTGAGTATAGCCGCCAAGACCGGACGGCGTGCCGCCGCTGAACCCGACGATGACATTTCCATCCGCTGACAGTTTATACGCCGTCCCCCCGCCGTCACCGGGCAGAAAACCAATCGACGCCATCCCATTCTGTGCGGTCCAGCGAAAGGGCATCTGCTGTCCATTTTCACCGATGCTCCGACCCACGACGACTTGCCCGTCGGCCGAGACCCCGAAGGCCCGGCTATCGATGCTTCCGCCAGGTAGATCGCCTAATCCCTGAAACGAAGCGAGCAGCCGCCGAGCTTCTAACGATTCAAGACAGAGCTTGCGGATGTTGTTCTTCCTTTCTAGCGGCAAACGGGTCTGTTTATGTATACGACGCCTGACTGTGTTGGGAAACATCGAAACGCTCCTGGGCGGGAATGAGCCGCACGCTCTGGTTTTGCCAAAAGGGAGTGCGGTTCCCCAGCTGGTCGTTACTGTATTCGTCTACATACAGACCCCGTAGTGGCCTCAGGAAGTAGGACAGGCGATTGGCAGAAAAAGGCAGAAAGAATCCCAAACACGAGTCCAGGGGCCATCGCCACTGCATTATTTAGAAGAAAATGAAAAGCCCCCTGTCCCGTTTTCATTGCCGGTTACGGGGTCAGTAAGGTAGGAGGCGTCCAGATTGACATCACTTCATGACTCGACCGTTACCGAACAACTCTTGACCAAGCTACAACAGGGAGATGCCTCGGCCCTGGAACGGCTGGTGGATCTGCATCGCGTCTATCTGAAGCGCGTAATCGATCTACGAATGGATAACGAATTGCGAGGCCGTGTGGACTCATCCGACGTAGTACAGGAGACACAATTGATCGTGACCCAGCGAATCGACGATTTTCTCCATCGCCGCCCGACCTCCTTCCGGATATGGCTGCGCCGCAAAGCGTTGGAAAAGCTCGTCGATCTTCGCCGTCAGCATCTGGCTGAGAAACGCTCCGTGCGCCGCGATGTACGACTGTCAGATGCATCTTCACTGGCTATTGCGAGCCAGTTACTTACCGATCGCCCCAGCCAAGCGATGCAGCGGAAAGAGCTGGCGCAGCAAATCAGAACTGCGATTGAGCGACTCAGCAGTATCGATCGTGACGTCCTACTCTTGCGGCATGTTGAGGAATTGAGCAACGCTGAGGCGGCTGAAGTGTTGGAGATCGATCCTGCGACGGCGCGAAAACGCCACGGTCGCGCTATCCGGAGACTTCACGAACAGCTCATCGAATCGGGAGTTAGTCTTGAAGAATAGATTTTATTGTCGCCGTCACGGTCCGCGTGACGCAGTCTGGATCGCGCCAAGCGTGATCGCAACGTTACAAGCTGTCACTATGAATCAATCCAACGAGCTTCCAACCGACGAGCTCGATAGTCTGCTGGGAGAGGTCGTCGACGAATACCTGGAAAGGCTTGCCCGCGGCGAGCAACCGCAGATCGAACGCTACGCGGAAGAACACCCCGAAATTGCGTCGTTGATTCGACAGACTTTTCCGGCCCTGCGGTTGGTTGGTCAGTCCGTCTCAGATCCCAGCAGTGTGCGAGGCGTTGATCTTTCGCACAGCAAACAGCTAGGCGACTTCCGCCTGATTCGGGAGTTGGGATCTGGTGGGATGGGAATCGTTTACGAAGCCGAGCAGGTTTCCATGGGACGGAACGTGGCCCTGAAGGTACTCCCCATGGCGGGCGCGCTGCAACCAAAGTCGCTTCAACGGTTTCGCAATGAAGTCCGTGCAGCCGCCTCGCTCGATCATCCGAACATCGTGTCGGTCTATTCTGTGGGCGAAGAAAGTGGCGTCCACTACTACGCCATGCAGTTGATCCGCGGCCAGACGCTGGCCGAAGTGATACAGCAATTGGCCTTGCTTCGAAACAGACATGCGCAGCTCACAGGCCATTCGATCGGTGAGGTACTCCTAGCAGCGAATCAGCGTGGAAGGAGCCCAACGGCATGTGAACCGACAGCGGAATTCTCCTCGTTAGGTAACGGTATCGTCGACGAGCCAGCGCCGGCAACACTGGTAGAAACGCAGGCCCTCATCAGCACGCTGGGGCACACAGATCAGGATGCATTCTTCCGATCGGCAGCCCGCCTGGGAATCAGAGCCGCCGAGGGGCTCCAACACGCACACGATCACGGGGTCCTCCACCGCGACATCAAGCCGGGAAACCTCTTGCTAGATGCCGGGGCTCAGCTGTACATCACGGATTTCGGGCTAGCTCGTATCGAAACGGATATGGGCCTCACGATGACTGGCGATCTGGTCGGTACGCTGCGCTACATGAGTCCCGAACAGGCACTTGGCAAGCGTGCGCTGATAGACGAGCGGAGCGACATATACTCACTGGGAGTGACGCTTTATGAATTGCTCTGCTTGATTCCGGCGTATGCGGGGGAGAATCGACAAGAGATTCTTAAACAAATCGCGTTGGACGAGCCTCCAAAGCTCCGCAAATTGGATCGTTCTATTCCACCGGAGTTAGAGACGATCGTCCACTGCGCAATGGAGAAAAATCGGGAGGACCGATATACCACCGCGCAAGACTTGGCGGACGATTTGCAAGCCTTCCTAGATAATCGATCGCTTTGCGCGAAGCCGCCCACACTCAGAGATCGTTGCGTAAAGTGGTCGCGTCGGCACAGGCCATTGGTTTGGTCCGTCGCGGCTTCTACCGCGTTCATGTTGATCGGCTCGGTGGTCGCTTTGGCCGTCAGCAATGTGTTGGTGGCTCAACAGCGGGAAATCGCGGATCGCCAATCGGCCACGGCCAAGGCTGTCGTGCAGTTCATCAACCAGGACTTGTTGGGCGCTGCCGACCCGATGAACGAGCCAGATCGTGATGTCAAGCTCAGGACGGTTGTCGATCGTGCTGCTGCAGAAATTGACGAGCGTTTCGCCGACCAGCCCTTGGTTGCTGCTGCAGTGCGGATGACACTCGGGCAAACCTACCGCTCTCTGGGTGAGTTCACGGCGTCACGGGAACAATTTGAACATGCTCTCGAGTTATACACGAGTCAACTGGGGTCCGCTCATCCAGACACACTCGAATGCCAACGGCATCTGGCCAATACTTATCTTGATCTCGGCATGGACTTTGACGCCGAACAACTGCATCGCACTGTTTTTAAGGTCAGGCTACATACATTGGGCGATATGCACACGGACTCGCTACAAAGCATGAATGACTTGGCTGTTCTAGCCCACGTCTGTGGACGTCTTAGTCAGGCCAAACGACTCATGCACCACGTACTCAGTGCGCGCGCAGAACAACTCGGAAAACTGCATCCGCTGACACTCGCATCCCAGAATCAGTATGCCCAGATGTTAGTCGACCTGGATGACGTGGCGCAGGCAGAGATGATGCTGAGTGAGAATCTTGTGGCACGAAGAAAGGCCCTAGGTCCCAGACATCCAGATACATTAGCAACACAATTCAGTTTGGCATCGCTCCGATTGAAAACCAACAAGCCAGCATCCAACCACGCGGAATTCAGCAACTTGCTGGCAGCCTTCCGAGCTGTGCTAGGACCGGAACATCCTCGAACGCTACTATGCATGCAGCGATTGGCTCTCACCTGTATCGATCAGCAAATGTTTGCAGAAGCGACTCAATTACTAACCGATGCAACTGCTCTCGCGGCGCGAAAATTGGGCAGCGAGCACCCGATTGCTTTGCAGATTGATTCTGCCTTGGCACGCAATGCGGCCGCCAAGGGGGAGATTGGAGAAGCCAAGGACCAGTTGTCGCATTTGCATGACAGGCTAGTCGCAGTCGTTGGATCCGAACATCCTGCCACGCAATCCACCAAAAGTGACCTAGCGAACCTGTATCAAGCGCTTGGCTGGGCAGATGAGGCCGAGCGAATGCGGGCGGGTTTGGTTTCCCACAATCGCTCAGAATTATACATCGAAGATCTGGTGGAAAATCGTCCTTTTAGCCATCGCGCTAGATCTCTTGATAGAGCTCTTGAGTCGCAGGATATCCCACAGGTCTTACCGAACCTGTTAAGCGGTCACGACATCCGCCTGGAGCAAGGGGCCAAGGAGACCGAAGGACTTGTAGGAAGGGCCTTGCATTTTGACGGACGCATAGGCCGCGCTGTGGCCTACGACCAACCAGAATTCGCTTTCGATAAATCACTGTCCATTTATGCCTGGATACGCGTTGATGCCTTTCCACATATGGACCAAGAAAAAGCGATCATCGTGATGCGCGCCGATGATCGCAATGGTCGGGATCCCTATTGGTTGGCATGTCTTCCCAGTGGCATGCTCCAATTCGGCGTCAGCAGCAGTTCCGAAGTGGTTTCTATCTCAGCGCCCATTAAACAATCAGTTTGGACCCATGTGGCTGCGACACTAGATGACTCAACGAGTGAGATGCAGGTATTTGTCGACGGACAGAAGGTGACTAGCCGCACCACCGATGTGAGACCACTCAAAGAACTTGACCACAAGGCCCACCCACGCATCGGAATTGGCAACCACGGAGGTGCTGTGACACCTCACAACTTCCCATTCCACGGAATGATCGACGAACTTTGCTTAGTTGGAAGGGCGCTCTCGCAACAAGAAATTGCGGAAAACTTCATGCTCGGAGACACTTCGATAAATCACCCACGGTGATCAACTTGGCGCGGCGCACGAAGTCCGAGTCTACACGTTATCTGGAAAGTATGAACTATGTCCCTACAGCAGAGACTTGCTTGGCTCCTTTCGGGCACCGCGATCACGATCATCGGCTGCGATTCGCCAGCAGCTCCGCAGCGCGAGTTTATTGCTCTTAAGGGAAAAATCTCCGTCGGAAGTCGTGTCTTGCCGCACGTGATGGTGATGCTGATGCCGAGCGAAGCTGGTCTTCGCGCGCGAGGGACTACCGATGGTTCCGGTGAATTTGCGCTGATCAGTGAAGACGGTTCCCAGGGTATTGGTGCCGGAGAGTACATTGTGCTACTTAAAGCAATGAAACTGGACAGGAGTGATCAACCCAGAGCAGATTCTCTAGAACGATTCAAAACAAAAGACTCTTCACCGATTCGTGTTAACATAACGCACGAAACAAAGCGGTTGGATATTGACTTGCAGATTTACATAGAAAATCTACCATGACATCGAGAGTTGCAAATCATCCGCGCCGGTTCGCTGAACCTCGCAGCGGATTCACACTAGTGGAATTGTTGGTCGTCATTGGGATTATCGGCATCCTGTTGGGACTGCTCCTCCCAGCGGTGCAAGCGGTGCGCGAGGCCGCAAGACGAACCCAGTGCACGAACAACCTCAAGCAGCTAGGGCTCGCATTGCACAATTATCACGGCGCACATCGGCAGATTCCTCAGGCTGCATACGAAGTCGGTGAAAATCCTGTCGAGGGAGATATTGCCAGCCTTAGCGGGTGGACCTGGGGAACGATGGTCCTGCCATTCGTGGAGCAGGCTGCGTTGTTCAATTCCTTCGACACGCGCTTTCGCCCAACCGACGCGATGAATATTGAACGTATTGGGACACCAATTTCGGTGTTCCGCTGTCCTTCGGAAGTTGCCATGCGAGTCGACTTGGTCAACGATTTTTTCAGCTTCGAAGAATACAGCATATCCATTGACAACTACGGCCTTAACCAATCTTGCGACAAAGGCTTGAGTTTCCGAGATGTGACGGATGGCTTAAGCAACACATTCTTGCTCGGTGAAAAGGTATACACCGCCCTCCATGCTGAAAATCCTGACGATGAGTTTGGTACATTTAGCCTCGCCCCCTCAGCTTGTATCTCAGTGTGGGCGCTCAAGAGTTGGTCCGACATTCACCTCGCATTGCCTTCTGTGGACACATCTGAAATTGGCAGTCCGAAGGACATCGAAACTTTATTGGCATCTTCGAGCTACCACACAGCCGGAGCACACTGTGTTCTGTTTGACGGCAGTGTTCGGTTTATTTCGCTGACAACCGATACTCGCATCCTTAGGGCACTTTCGACACCCCGGGGCGGCGAGGTGATTCCGGAATACTAGTCGGTACGGAGTGGACTTATTTCGCATGTCAGGCGTTAGTCTTTGTGTCCGAGCGGCCGATAATTGTGACGGATGTTCATCTCAATTGCCGCAATATTGGGAACTTGTTTGAGCAAAACTTTGGTAGATGTTTGGTAGCCTTGTCACCTTCGCCCGGGGGTGTCCTTGAAGTGCAAAATGACATCTTTGGTCATTAGCCAGAGGTGCGTGATGTGCAATCTCTTTTTTCCTATCAAGCGCCCAAAGAATCCCAAACAACATTCTTGCTAATTCCGATCCATAATGAACAGAGCGCGGTACCGTTATTGCGCACCATATTCTTCGGTACTGGGGTGGCATCGACCAACTTCAGTTTGCGATTGCCCCACTGATAGCGGACAGTCTTGCGTTATATCTTTGTTGGCTGACACGCGGAGGTGGACGTCACTTCTGTCGCAAACTGCTTTTGCGAAACAGACGGTGTGGGACAGGAGGGACACAGCTGGAGTTACGATGCGCAAACAAACTCCGCAGGGACTGAGTTTTCCATCCAGAGATGAGAAACACACCGACGCAATTTGGCCGAGTTACTTTATGATGCAGGTCTGCATCGACCGAACGCAAATGGGGAAACAATGAACTTGCACCGGTGGATGTGACGGAGAGCACAACGAAACAAAATTCGACTTTGATTGCAGTCCCCAAAAATCAACCTGCATGCGCAGTCAAATTGATACATCCGCGATTTAGCCAGCGCGCTCATGAGGGCGTGACGAATGCTGCGTAGATCTGCGCAACCAACTCCCTATAAAGTACTTACGGAAATGCAAGCTAATCGCCCCAAACAAGCCATGCTGGGTCTTCCTTGGGAATCGCTTAGGCAATGTTCAGGAGCAGTTTCCGGCCCCCGGTTTTCAATACGGAAAGTACGAACAGAAAAGCGGAGTTGCTAGTACTAAAACTAGCAGGGCATCGGTCCTGTTCACCACATTCGGTAGTAGCAATCCAGAACTACGTGCCATTCGAGGGCGTGACCGGAGCGCGCTCGAAGCCGCTGAGGTCGAAAGGACCGAACGCACAAAGCAGCTTCTCGACGCTGCCGAGGTAATTTGGACCTCGGCAGTTTTCGGAGGAGCATTTCGCGATAGCGTTATGGAGGCTAGAACGGCATTAGTACTTTCTGGCCGTGACGCTCGCACCAAGAAAATCAATTTCCAAAAACACTCGCGTACCGGGCTAGATCCGTTTCTGCGAGTACGTCGAGCAACGCTTCGTCGAAAACTTCGTGGCATCATCGTCAAAGGTTCGTACCTCACGCTCGAATTTCGCTGGCGGGATAACCGAGAAACTCGATTCGCCTACTTGGATCTTTATCGATCTAGATTGGACCAGGGCTTGATCAATAAGCCGGACTCGCTCTTCGCGGCGCGGATCGGTCGTGCGGGGGGGGGTTGCAGCGAATGCCGTCACCGCCGGAGTGGATCCGTCGAAATCCGCAGCCAGCGCTAACGAAATTGGCGCCAAACTAGCAGTCGCAGATTGGAGCTGAGCACCAGGCGGGGGATCGGCGATGCCTTG
The DNA here is from genome assembly GCA_041751975.1 of Pirellulaceae bacterium. Lineage (GTDB taxonomy): Bacteria > Planctomycetota > Planctomycetia > Pirellulales > Pirellulaceae > Aureliella. The sequence continues at coordinate 13,133 of JBGSHW010000081.1, read as the reverse complement.
TGGGTTGGTGTTGCCAGAGGCAAGGGCAAAAGTGACAGAGGCGTTATGATCTCTGGAACTCCCAACGCATTCGCTGCATGGAGTCTGCCGCCCGTGACCGTCTTTCCGGTCAGCGAGGGAAGCAAATCAACGTCATAGCCTTGCTGGTTCAATTATCGAGTGACGGTGATTGCGTCAGGTCTAAAGCATCAACGGTTTGGCTTTCTTTACAAATTCGGGGGCAATGGTAACTCCAAACCCGCTTCCGGTAGGACACTGTACCAGACCGCGTTCCGCCTTAAGTGACGAGGTTTCGCAATGCACGGGGAGCGTCGAATTCCCTTTGAACTCCATGTGTGGGCCGGCATTGGGGACGAAAGATGCAAAGTGTACGACCTCCACATAACCCAACCCACCGCCTGACATGTGCGGTACGACGCTTAAGCCAGCGTGCTCAGCCATCCGCGCTACCTGTACAGCTCGAATAAAGCCACCACCGTAATGCAAATCGGGTTGGACAATGTCGACACCTCGTCTGGCGATGGTCCATTTCCAGCGATGTAGGCTGTATTCCTGCTCGCCACCGGCCACAGGAATGGACAGCGCGTCGGCAACGGCTTTGGTACTCCATAGGTCATCAAATTCACAAGGCTCTTCGTAGAATCCGTAGTTATGCTCTTCCATGATCCTGCCGACGCGGATCGCCTCGGCGGAATCGTAGGAGCTGTTCGAATCGGCGTACAAAACCATGTCGTCGCCAACCGTCTTGCGGGCTAAGGCGATCAGCGCCTCGCTACGTCCCGGCAACGAATCCACATTGCGATTCATCCGCCCGCCCAATCGAAACTTAAGGGCGCGCGTGCCAGATTGGGCGACCAGGCTCTGCAAGTAGTCAATTTCTTCCTCGGGCCGATTAACACGGTTGCCACTGGCAAAGTAGACGCCAATGTCGCGCTTCTGCGCGCCGCCAAACAACTTCGCCAGAGGCTGAGCTGCAGTCTGGGAAAGCAACTCCAACAATCCCATTTCCACGGCAGCCACACAAACCCAAAATGCCAAGCCCTGCATTTTGTAATTGCTATCGTGACGATAAACATCCCACAGCAGCGATTCCAAGTCTCGGGCATCGCGGCCCACAAAGACAGGTACCACGCTTTTAAGCAAGATCGGAAACAGCGTTTTCATCTTGGCTTGATGAGGCACTGTGATTACTTCCAAACCCGAGTGGGATCGCGTTCGCAACAGGAAGGTATTTCCATTTTGCAAAAGTTCAATGGATGCAATCGTCACTGGATCCGGGATGTGCTCCAAACTCAACACAGGCTGCTGAAGAATCTTCGCGAGCTCGCTATCGAGTTGCTCGGGTGACGTCTCGGTGGCCCGACTGCGTTGGCTGGAAATGGCGACCGGTGCGAGTGCCGAGGCTGCGGCGACTTGTAGGAATCGTCGTCTTGGTAACATCAGTTGGCCAGTGAGAGAGAGATTGCCTGAAGCCCCAGGAGGCATGAAATTGATCACCTAAGATTGTAGCAGGCAGGGCGAGGTTCGCCCGTTGCTTTTAGCCGAAAAATCGACTGCGAATAAAGCTGGCCTTGATCCAAGTAGACGCACTGAGCCCCTGCCACCCTTTTGGGGCCGCCACGTCAGTCTAGCGGCCACTTGGGCAAAGACTCAATTAGTTGCCCCACTGATATTGGTTTCAGGCTCGAGTTGCGTCGATACTCCCGCGGCGATCATCGCCCGTCGGATTGCCGCGGCAGTTTCCGGTGAGCTCCGCAAGTTCATCGTGCGGTGCACTCCCGTCGCGATGCGAAAAGGCGTCCAGCCCATCTTGTTTTTACGATTCCAGACGTCAATACGTGCACCGCTGTTGACCAACAGCTCTACCGAGCTGGCGGCGTATTTATAGGCTACGCCGTGCATGACGGTTTCACCGCGATTATCCACCGCATTCACGTCGTTGCCCAAAGCGAGCGCGAGCTTGACAGTCTCGAGCACTTCCGCCGGCGTGCCGGGATCTTCGCCCGGAGATTGGACACCCACGCCCGCAGCCACCAGCAGTGGCGTGGTGTTATCTTCGTTTGGCAGTAATGGATCTGCCCCTAAGTCAACCAGTTGCTGCATTAATTCAGTATCCGTCGTACGTGCAGCCAGCAAGAAAGGCGTTGCTCCTTTCATGTTGAGAGTGGTCCGCGCGCCTTTGCGCTGCGTCATGCGGGCATTTACGTCGGCACCATGCTCTACCAGCAAACGCACCAACTCCAAGCTAGTGAGCTGGCCAGATCCCTCGGGGACAGGATCGTTGCTGCCAGCCCCGGGCTTGCGTATCCAGGTAATTTCATGCAGCAGACTGTGTCCTTGCCACTGATAGTTGGGGTCCGCACCAGCCATTAGCAACATGGCCGCGAGTTCAAAATGCGCATTGATTGCGGCAAGTCCCAAGGCGCTCGGACCACGCCCGGTTTGATCATCAGATTCCGAATTCCAATCCACCGACGAGCTTGTCGACAAGAACTGATTCACATCCTCACCCGCATCCAACAGGGTGTGGACAACAGGCTGATGACCATGTCGCACGGCGAACAGAAACGCAGTGAATCCACCCTTGGAACGCACATCTCGCTGGGCGCCCCCGGCCAGTAAAGCGTTGACCGTTTTAACGTGCCCTTCGGCGGCGGCCCACATCAGCGCGGTTTGCCCCATTCTCGGCTCTTGCGCGTTGGGTTGCGCACCGTGTTTCAACAGCAGCTCGACGACCTGGGAATTGCCTGAGCGGGCGGCCGTCAAGATCGTCGGCTCACCGCCACGGCTGACCCGATTAGCATCCGCTCTAGCCACCAAAAGCTTGTGCACAACAGACTCGCTTCCGTTGATGCAAGCTAACATCAACGGAGTAATGCCGAAACGATTAGTGGCATCCACGCTGGCGCCGCGATCTAACAGCTGCTCAACCAAGTCAACTGTATTCCATTGAGCCGCCCAATGGAGGGCGGTCGTTCCGTCTGCGGATGAAAGGTTGGGATCTGAGCTAGCATTCAGAAGTTGTGCGGCCCGCGGGAAATCTTTATGGCGGACGGCGTCCAGCAATGTCCGCTCGGAGGCACTCACTGCCGCCAAGACACAGCTTCCCCACAGCAAAGGCACCAGCCAGGTGCCTAACGTAATGAGCGTCTGACCTTGGGCATTGAACGTTAGTAACATCCGCTGACATAGCTTATACAACACATGTGCTCCCATTGGGGCAACTCACCAACATCACAAAACAAACAAACATCACAAAGAAACGGGGTCATACAGCTCTTTGAGCTTGCCGCTGCTATCGGAAAAAGCGTCCAGGCTAACGCCGACCTTGTCCAACAGCGTCAAATGCAAATTCGCCAGCGGCGTCGGCTCAGAATAACGTATGTGACGACCACCTATATGCGCCCCTCCGCCTCCGCCGGCAACAAGAATTGGCAAATCAACGTGATCGTGCACATCAGGATTGCCCATGCCGCTGCCACACAGCAGCAGTGAGCTATCAAGCAAATTGCCATCTCCGTCGGAAATGGACTTTAGTTTCTCGAGAAAGTAGGCAAATAGCGAGATATGAAAGGTATTGATCTTTGCCAGCTTCTCGAGCTTTTCGGGGTTATTCGCATGATGGGTAGTCGGATGGTGTGCATCGGGGACACCAATCTCCGGATAAGTGCGATTGCTAGTTTCTCGCGCCATTTGAAAAGTAATAACCCGGGTTATGTCCGCCTGAAAGGCAAGTGCCTGCAGATCGAACATCAATCGCACGTGATCCGCGTAAGCTTCTGGAACACCTCTGGGCCGATCCATGTCGGGCGCGGGACTGTCCGCAGTTCTCTGTTCAGCAATCTGGATCCGTCGTTCCACTTCGCGCACCGAGTTCAGATACTCGGCTACCTTAGACCGATCGCCACGCCCCAGCTGCCGGTTAAGCGTCCGCATGTCGGCCATCACCCAATCGAGAATACTGGCATCATGTTGCAACTCAGTTCGTCGCTGTAGGGGGCTGCCGCCACTGCCAAAAAGTCGTTCGAACACGCTGCGCGGATGAGCCTCTGTCGGCAATGGAGTCGTGGGAGAGGACCAGGAAAGGTTGTTTTGATATACGCAAGCGAAGCCGTTATCACAGTTACCCAGCGACGTATTCAAATCCATGGACAATTCCAACGATGGCAGCTGCGTGTTTCGTCCGATGTGCTTGGCAGCGACCTGATCAACGGTTGTTGCCAATTCGTAATCGCTCCCTTCGGTCATCTTGGCTGTGGCCGCGCTTAAGAAAGCCGCATTGGCGGTCGCATGGTTGCCGGCGGAGTAGGCGTTCTTCAATTCAAGGTTCGAAAGCACACTCAGCTGGTCTAGGTGGCCCGTCAAGGGTTGTAGTATTGGAGTCAGCTCCGTCAACTTACCTTCTGTAGCGGGCGTCCACTGGGATAGGTGAGCCCCCATGGGGATGTAGACGAAACCCAAGCGTCGCGGTGCGAGCGGAGTGGTTGAGGCTGCCACAGATACCGCAGGCAACATTGCCTCCAGCAGTGGCAGCGCGATCGCGGTACCAAGTCCCTTCAGCATCGTCCGTCGCTGGAGTGATTTGTTGGTAAAGTTCATCTGATAATCCTCATGCGAAACGGTGGGCTATGTACAATACCAAGGACAATGGAAGAACAGCGATAATCGTCTTGCCGAGCATCCCCAACGATTTTCCGCACGGCCGGGGCGTCGTCGGCTTCCAAGCCACGGCCCAGTGCGTAGCTCAGCAGCTTCTCCGTCACGGTCTGCACGAATAGCTCTGGTCTGTTGAGCAAGGCTGCTTGCAGCCCCACAACACCATCAAACTGCTGGCCGTCTGCCAGGCTGCCGGCTGCATCGATGGGCTGCTCATCCGCCAATTCTCGCCAACGGCCAACGGCGTCAAAGTGCTCTAAGGCGAATCCCAGCGGATCCAAATAATCATGACAGCGGGCACACACAGCATCTTCGCGATGGGCGGTGATCCGCGCGCGCAGGTTGAGTAATTCACCCGTTTCGCTATTTTCTTTGAGCTGGGGTATATCAGGTGGGGGTGGTTTGGGTGGCATGCCTAATATATTGTCCAGAATCCACTTACCTCGCAAAACCGGAGATGTGCGGTTCGCGTAGGAGGTGACCGTGAGAATGCTTCCGTGACTGAGTATGCCGCCGCGGTGACTGTCGACCGGCAATTGCACGCGGCGAAAATGACTACCATACACGTGGGGAATATCGTAGTGCTTGGCTAGACGCTCATTAACATACGTAAAGTCGGCTCGTAGTAGATCCAAGAGGCTGTGATCTGCACCGATGATATCATGCAGCAACAACCGCGTTTCGCGAAGCATCGCAACCCGAAGATTTTCATCAAAGTCCATAAACAGCCGCCGGTCGGGACGACTATCAGCCAAATTCGGCAAATGTAACCACTGCGCAGCAAAATTATCCACCAACTCTGCGGAACGCGCATCAGCCAGCATCCGCCGCACCTGCCGATTCAACACGTCGGCTTGGTGCAGCTCATCGCGCTCGGCCAGGTCCAGCAGTTCGTCGTCGGGAATACTGCTCCACAAAAAGAACGACAACCGCGAAGCCAGTTCGAAGTCCGAAATCTCGTAGCTGCTGCCTGGCTCGCCGGCCAGCGGATCGCGTTCGATGCGAAACAAGAAATGTGGGTTCACTAAGATGGCCCGCAGGGCCATCGCGATGCCTGCTTCGAAGCCTTGCTCAGCTCGAACTTGGTTGAAGAACTCCATTGGAGTTTCCAAGTCAGCTGGCGATACTGGTCGCCTAAAGGCTCGCCGCATGAAGGTCGCAATAATTTGCTTCCCGCAGTCTGCTTCCTGCGAAGTATGTTGTGGGTAACATGCGAATATGCGTTGACGACTAGGAGTGTTTCCAGGCTCAGTGGGCCCTTCAGGTCCGTTGATCGTAACCGAGTAAAGTGCCGGTTGAAGTCGCGGATGCCGATCCCGATTAAAACTCGCCAATGACGGTCGGCGCTGGCTTTCACGTAGTGCCGAAGTGGTACCGGCAAAGGTGGCTGCGATCGAGTGGGGCCCAGCCGAAATCGGCACTTTCACGACTAGGTGTCGGTCCAAGCTGCTATGATTCTGACCTTTCTTAATTGGCTCAACGCTAAACTCCTGCAGCAATTCCTCGTCCAACAGTAGCAATACTTCATGCGGCTGTTTCAGCCCCTCCACCTGCCCATCGCGGTCGCGGGTTAGCCGAAGCTGAATTTCGTACTCCCCATTCTGCGGAAAGTTATGCATGAAAACTGCCCCACCGCGTGTCCCGAACGGCAGCCCCTCCAAATGCTGCTCTTGCGTGAGGTCAAGGGGGACCGTCAGGGTCTCGCTGCTTGTCCCAGCAACAGGTCGTCCAACAGCCAATCCACTAATGTGTCTGGCAGCCACTACAAACCCTGCCAGCAGCGTGGGTGACAGTTCGCCAACCGTCATATTGTCGAAGCCGTGGCTGATTTCATCCTTTGGCAAAAGCGAAGCGGCATCGATCTCAAGTGCCAATAAGTCTCGAATCGCATTTGTATATTCTCTGCGCGTCAGCCGTCGAAAAGTTGGCGCACGCCCTGGGTTCGGCTGGGCTGCCACGGCGGCATCCCGCTGCTTCTCTAACGTATTAACTACGGCCAAGTAGGTCTGTTCGTCTGGTCGCTCTGCGTCGGAAGGGGGCATCTGCCGATGACGCAACTTCCGTATTACATTTTCCCAAACTGGAGTTTTGAATTCCGCGAAAGCGGCTTCCTGCAGGTCCAGAGATAGATCGCCTTCTGGCGTGGCAGTATTGTGACAGTCGAGGCAGTAATGCTCGACAAACTTGCCTACTTGCGGCAAAGTCAATTCACCATCTGAAGTTTGCGCGATCGCTGCTGAAACCAATAGCAAGTTGAAGGCAAAAAACCGCCAGCTACGGTGGAAAAACTCAACGCCAAAGTTCGCACTTTCCCAAAGCTTGTTGCGTGTGCAAATTCTTGAAATGACACTGGCATGCATACGCAGGTTGACCTGTGCTAAACGGCTGACGTTGGGTGGTTAGCGAGCGGAAACTTATCATAGTGCACGTTGCGCAAGTTGCGTATCCTACCCCCCCGTAGGCCGCGCTAAGAGTGAAATCCTGTAAATAAAATTAGGCCCTTCGGGTGACGGAATGAAAAATCGCACTTGACCAATGAAAAGCCTACCCGCACAACACAAGAAGAATATGGCTGGCAGCGCCAGCCCAGGCAATGGCAGGAACTCATAATTCAAAAATAAAAGTGGGCATGATTAAGCTGTAAGGGCGGGCTTGTGGTACACTCCACTGCATTAGTATGCAGTCCGCTGACTACTGAAATCAAGTGTGCCATGGGCATGGGCTCAAATAATGCGGGTTCGGGCAACGGTGATCCATGAGCGACCTCTAGTTGGGCGATTGTTTTTCGTTGTTGCTGAGAGCTCTCGGGAGATATCGTTTATGTCGCTTCAGTTCTTTGTCAGGCTCGCTAGCCATGTTTCTTTGGCTTGCGTGCTAGCCTGGCCGACCGCAATAATTCTGGCCGAGGAGAGAATTGAATCGACGAGTCATGGGCGGTGGCCATTTAGGCCGCCCATCGCCCCAGCCATCCCAGCGGTTTCCAATGCGGAGTGGATCGTAAATCCAATCGATGCGTTCGTGCTCAAGCAGTTGGAGAATGACGGTCTGGAGCCGAATCAACCCGAGGATCGATTGCGGCTATTGCGTCGTGTCACCTTCGACCTTAGCGGACTTCCCCCAACGGTCGCGCAACAGCAGTCTTACCTGGCCGACACATCGCCCGATGCCTACGCTCGCGCAGTGGAGCGTTTGTTGAGTTCGCCGCAATTTGGCGAACGTTGGGCTCAGCATTGGTTGGATGTAGTGCGCTTTGCGGAGACCGATGGTTTCAAAGCGGACGTGCTCCGCCCCAACGCATTTCGCTATCGCGACTATGTCATTGACTCATTTAATCGCGATCGTCCCTACGACGAATTTGTACGACAACAATTGGCGGGCGATGAAGTGGAGCCCTACAACCCAGAAGCTTTAATTGCTACGGGCTTAAATCGTTTATACCCGGACGAAGACAATGCCGCCAACTTGTTCCAGCGGCGTCAGGAAATCCTGGATGACATCACCGAAACGACCGGTCTGGCTTTTCTTGGTTTGACGATGGGGTGCGCACAGTGCCATGACCACAAGTTCGATGACATACTGCAAGAAGATTATTTTCGTCTGCAGGCTTTCTTTACCCCCTTAATCGAACGCGATGATGTTCCACTGGCGAGCTTGGGGGAGCGAAAACGCTACGAATCGCAACAGGCCGATTGGGAGCAAGCCACGGCTGGGATTCGCCGCAAAATGGATGATCTGCTGGCTGAGCGGCGTTCCGAGTCGGAAGCCTTTAGCCTATCCAAGTTTGAACCCGACATTCAACAGTGCGTATTGACTCCGCCATCCGCTCGGACACCCTACCAAGAACAAATCGCGCGCATCGCTACCAAGCAACTCCTCAAGGGCTTTAAACCGGAGACGGCAGCCAAGCAACTCAGCGCTGAGCAGCAAGCGGTCTATCGGGAGCTAGAACAGCAATTGGCTAAGTTTGATCATCTCAAGCCCACACCGCTGCCGTTGGTAATGTCTGTCTCCGACGTTGGCCCTCAGCCACCGCCGACGCACATTCTCGATGGAGGTAGTCTCCAGAATCCACTGCAGCAAGTGCTGCCCGGTTTCCCGCAGTTCCTGGGCGAAAGTGAACTGGAGGTTGCAAGTGGTGCATCGCCGCTGACCAGTTCGGGTCGACGTGCAGCCTTGGCTCGATGGTTAACGTCCGGTAGTCATCCGCTGACCGCGCGGGTGATTGTCAATCGACTCTGGCACCATCATTTGGGGCGCGGTGTCGTGGGAACACCCAACGACTTTGGAGTCCAAGGCGAATCACCGACCCATACCGAGTTACTTGATTGGCTCGCATTGCAACTCGTTGAGCACGATTGGAGCCTCAAGCACATTCATCGATTAATCGTCACTTCCGCCACATACCGTCAATCTTCGACGGTTAACCCCACCAGTGTGAAACACGTGGCAGCCATATCGCGCGACCCGGACAATAAATTATTGTGGCACGCGCGTCGGCGACGACTCGAGGGTGAGGCCATTCGGGATGCCATGCTGTGCGTTGCGGAACGGCTGAACGCGACCATGTACGGTCAAAGTGCGCGCCCACAATTGCCCCCAGGAGCGAGCAAACGCTATGCATGGGAAGCCAACCAACGGATCGAAGATCAGCGGCGCCGCTCGATTTTCGTGTTAGCCAAACGCAATATGCGCTTCCCACTGTTTGATGCCTTCGATCTTCCAGATATGCACAATAGCTGCGGGCAGCGTCCGCAATCGACCACGCCACCACAAGCTTTATTGATGCTCAACAGCGAAGACACTCTGGGGCTCGCCGCGGAGTGGGCCAACGACTTGTACTCCCGCTACTCGGTCGATCAACGAGGCCTGATTGAACACGCTTACGCCTCAGCCCTAGGGCGTAACGCGAGTCGCGAAGAGATTGCAAACGCGGTTGAGTTTCTGAATGCCGATGGGGCTCGGAATTCAATTGAGGCCATTACCGATCTGTGCCATGCCTTGTTCAACTGCAACGAGTTTATTTACATCGACTGAGATAGGTTGCGTAAGCGAACGGTCGATCCATAGGTTTTAAGTATGAACAAATTGACTTCATGGCCAACGCTACTAGGCGGCAGCTCTCGCCGAGATTTTTTATTGCGAGCAGGGAGTGGATTCGGCGGCCTGGCTTTGACCGCTCTAATGGCCCAGGATTTCCTGTCGACTGCCACGGCGGCCGAGCTGACCAATCCACTTGCACCCAAGCTTCCTCATTTTAAGCCAACTGCCAAATCGGTCATTTGGTGCTTTCTGGATGGTGGTGCCAGTCATATCGACTTGTTCGATCCCAAACCTCAGCTCAATGAATTAGCCGGTCAGCCATTGCCGGAAAGTTTTAAGCGACCAGTTACCGCCATGGGACGAACCGCTTACACACCCTTACTGGGCTGCCAGCGGAAGTTCACTCGACATGGCCAAGCAGGAACATGGGTCAGCGACTGGTATCCCGAAATTGCGAAATGCGTTGACGATATTGCTGTTATTCGCAACTGCACAGCGGATGGATTGAATCATGTCGGTAGTGTCTGCCAAATGAACACCGGCAGTATCCTGGGCGGCCGTCCGTGTTTGGGTTCTTGGTCGATTTATGGCTTAGGCTCGCAAAGCCAAGATCTGCCGGGTTACGTGGTGTTGCTGGACTATCCCGAGGAACCGCCTGGTGGCAAACGCAATTGGGGAACCGGTTTTGTCCCCGCCACCTACCAGGGCACTCAATTCCGCGAGGGAACTACCCCTATACTGCATCTCAGGCCGCCTTCAATAGTGAGTGAAAAGCGGCAACAGGCAAAACTAAATTTCATTCAACGGCTTAATCAGCAACACCTCCAACAGCGACCGGAAGAGGACGAGCTTGAGGCTCGCATCGCCGCTTATGAGCTGGCGTATCGGATGCAGGCCTCCGCTACCGAAGCCGTCGACTTAACTCTTGAGTCGCTGGAAACGCACGAGCTGTACGGTTTGAATCGCCCGGAGACTCAACGCAATGGCCGCAACTGCCTCATGGCGCGACGGATGGTTGAACGCGGCGTGCGTTTCGTACAACTTTACATGGGTGCCGGTAGCAAATGGGATGCTCATAAAGACATTGAAGGCAACCATTCGAAATATTGTCTGGAGTCCGACAAGCCCATCGCTGGTTTGCTAAAAGATCTGAAACGCCGCGGCTTGCTCGATGAAACACTCGTCGTTTGGGCCGGCGAGTTTGGACGTACGCCCATGAGCGAAAGTGGCGATGGTCGTGATCATAATCCTTACGGCTTTACGATTTGGATGGCAGGGGGCGGTATCCGCGGCGGAATCACGCATGGCGAAACGGATGAAATTGGCCTATACGCTATCAATGGCCAATCGCACGTGCATGACCTCCACGCTACCATTCTGCACTGTTTGGGGATGGACCATTTCGATTTGACGTTCTTGCACAATGGTCGCGATGAACGGGCGACCGTCGATGCCGGAGAAGTCATTCGAGATATTTTGGCTTAAGGCAGCGGGACAAAATAAACGTACCAACGAACCCACAAAATTGCAAAGCGTAGGCAAGTCGCAGTCGATGGCCGGGGGTGGCAAAACCGCTTGATGTGAATTTTGTCTCGCCAGCCACTGCGACTTGCCTACTTGACGCAATTTTAGACCGCAGGAGTGCGGTTGGAACTTTCCCCCGATTATTCTAGCGCCGCTGCATGGCGTTTCGCTTCAGGATCCCCGGCGGCGTGCATGGTGCCAGCGTCTGAATCGATAAAGATCATAACCGGATGACCAATCGGTCCCGAGGTAGTCTTGACGATATGCCCTCGAGAGGACAATTCCTGACGAACATCTTCGGATATCTTTTCCGAGACGGTGAGCACTCCGTTTTCAACAAACGCTGCTTCACGATTGGGATTCGGATCGAAAGAATCTTGATGATGGCTGATACTGAAGCGAGGGGCGGTTACGGCATCGGAAGGGAGCATGCCGAATACTATATGATTGATCAGGATGTTGAGGGTCGTTTGATCCTGTAAATCGCCACCGGCCACACTAATGGCCAGTACGGGTTTGCCACCTTTAAGCACTAGCGTGGGCGTCAATGTAATGCGTGGACGCTTTCCCGGTTCTACGCAGTTCGGATGGCCTACGAGGGTGTTTAGGCTGCGGACGCGGTTGCCGGTATTGACGCCGGATAGACCAGGCTTATTAGTCAATTGATTGCAACTGGGAGTTGCTGCGACCACGTTACCGAAGCGATCGGCGACCACGCACGTAGTGGTATCCTGCTTGGGAATGGTCGCTTGAGTGTCACTCGGTTGCGTTTCTTCCTTAAGTGCACGCACTTGAAGAGGGTCGCCTGGACGACGCTGCATCGAAGCGACTTGTGGATCGATTAATTTCCGACGCTCAAAAGTGTAGTCAGCGGATAAAAGCTCAGCCAGCGGGACTTTGACGAACCTAGGGTCTCCATAGTATTCATCGCGATCCGCATAGCCGAGTTTCATTGCTTCAGTCACCGTATGTATGAATTCGCTCGACATATGTTTCATTCCCTTGAGGTCGAGCGATTCCAACAATTCAAGATTTTGGCACAGCACCGGCCCTTGGGTCCACGGCCCGCATTTGTAAATTGTGTAGCCTTGGTAGTCGGTTGAAACAGGATCTTCGATGCGGGTAACGTGAGCTGCTAAATCGCTCTTGCGCAGCCAGGCATCGGTTTCGACGTACCAAGCCTCAAGTTCATCAGCTACATCTCCCAGATAAAACCTGTCCCGAACGGCGGTAAGCTTTTCCTCTCGCGAGCCTGATTGTTGTTGCTCAGCCTCAACTAGCTTGCGAAGTGTCAGTGCTAGCCGTGGATGCCAATCTTTGTCTCCTGCGTCAAGCAGGATCAAAGTTGAAGCGACTGCATTCTCAAAGGATGTCGTTCCGTACAACTTCAAGAGAGTCACGACCGCATCCAGCGCTGCAGGAGTTGGAGCGGCTTGCATACTTCCTGTCGAAGGGATTCCGTGCTCGCAAAACGACTTGATCGCTTCGGGATTTAGCGGAGCACCACCCATTCCGCTGATCGTTTTCACCTGACGCGATTTGGCATCGTAAATCATGATCGGCACTTCCCCCCCCATGGCGAACATGCCGCTATCGGTTACCGCCAATGCTAAAATCGTGGCTGCGGCCGCGTCGGCTGCATTGCCACCCCGCTCAAGCGTCGCGATTCCAGCCGCGACGGAGTCCTCTCCACCCGCCGCGACAGCTCCACCTTTGCCCGTGGCCCGCCAGGAAAGTTCCGCAGAAATGGCGGCATTCGCTGCTATGCAGGTTAGCAACAACATGCTGATCCAAACTTTTCGATCCGACATGGCTAGACTCCAGAAAGTTAAGGCGTGATGGCAATGGGCAAATACTTGTCTTGGGCACAGTTTGGTTGAATTGAGTGCTAGATTCAAGCATCCAAAGGCTCG
>JBGSHW010000080.1:0-111233 GCA_041751975.1 Pirellulaceae bacterium | reverse complement strand
AAACGCTTTAGCCTGAGTATGCTCAAGCAGCAAAAAGACAAGTACAGTATCGCTATGCGACGTCGAGTTGCTGGATGGAACCTCGACTATCTTGCAAAAGTACTAGGAATTCCCTTGCTATAGTATGCGTTGGCCCTGCCTAGAACCCTCAACACGGGCTCGCCCCATTCGTCCGGGTCCAAGCGAGAACTGCCAGATGCGTTTGATTGTGGCAAATCGATTTTCACGATAGAATAACCTCCATGAGCTACGAGCTGACCTTGGCCGGACGGGCTTCGTAGTGAGTGAATTGAAAAAAACCTGCAAGCCTCAGCGAGTCGCGCCGCTGGGGTTTTTGCATTAACGGATTGACTTTGACCGCGACACGGAATCTTTCTCGATCATCCGATGGACGCTATCGATCGAGCAGAGCCACTCTCGCCCAACACGACAGCAGCCTGATAATCGCCCCTCGCGTCGCCATCTCAAAACAGTGACAGGATGGAACTTTTTGCCCGTCACAATCTCGACAGCTTCGGCGAGCGGTAGCAGTTTGGTTTCTTCTTGGACGCTCATTTGCGGCCCCCTGATTGCGTGAAGTCGAATCAACGGACCGAATAAACCACCAACACTGAAAAGAATCCAACCGAATCTTCTGCAACCCGTAGTTGGTCCATCGAAACGGCGGCCTCGGAGAGTTGTTGCGATCGGGGCAGGCGTTATTTCCTGGGTTTCCGTGCGTCCCCTGGGTTTTTTTACGATTTTTCAAAACCCGGTAAGTCTTGCAGATGGTTATCGCCTTCGAGCCTTACAGTTGCCGATTACGATGGCGATAACGAATCATCAATGCATCGATCGAGGGGGAGACGGAAAGAGATGGCCGATTGTCCGAACTGCAAGAAACCGCTCGAGCTACGCGGCGTTAGCGGCCGTCACCAATGCCCAAATTGCGGCGCGACACTTTCGATCAATCGCAAGCCCGCAGCAAAAAGGTCGGCACCCACCACACCGCCAACCCCGCCGCCGATTAAGCCGCCGCCGATTACTCAGGTGACGCAACCGACGATCGATCGCAGGGCCGCGGGGAACTTCGCAGCCAATGCCACAACGACGATTTCATGGCTTTCTAGGAAGCGTTTAATCGTGCTTGGGAGCATTTGGGCCTTGTGGCTTATCTATGTCGCTTACATGGCCTGGACGTACTACGGGATCTCAAACTTCGACGACGAGTACTACTATCGCCGGGAGCACATCAGCCTGCCGACGGCCATAATTCGAACTTGCCTCGGAAGTGGGCTTTGTTTGGGAACTCCGGCGGCTATCTTGTCGGTTGCGATCGTGCTGTGGCCGAATTCGCCACGAGAACGGCATGTCGTCTAGGGCCGCAAGAGAAAGGCTTTTTCTCGAAGGGAGAAAGAACATTAACCAAAAAACCAACGACGAAGGCAAAAATGAACCCCCCGCCCTTAAGTTTGCTTTCAGTGATCTGATTAGATCGCTAGATGGAGCAACAGACGATGGCGATAAGTTCTTTAAGCGGATGCGACTTCACGTCACGCTGGGGGCATTCGTTTCTTTGGCGATGTACATCACTGTTTCAGTGATAAACGCGTTGACTCAGCAGCCTATGCAAATGCTGACTCTTGCAATTCTGGCCGTTTTCATAACATCAGCGGTCAAAATGGATATCCATCTCGGTCGCGATCCGTTGTTCTGGGCCAAGTCTCAAGTAAGAGATGTTTTTTTGGGGGCGATCTGGATAGCCTTAACCGCTGCATGCACAATCGCGGCCTTGACTATTGGGGTTTTCCAGCTCTACATTCTTGCGGACGTGATGTCCTCGTTGACGAATATCACGATCGGCATCGTCGGTTTGTACTCTCTCTCGTTTGCAGTATTCCGTATCCATGTTAGTGCGTGCATCGTGCGCATTACGCAACGCTCAAACCTAAATTCCCTCTGCAAAGCAATGGAGCTAATTCGATTGAACCTTCGGCTTAGCGAACGCATGAACTTGAAGATCGAAGGTCTTTCCGACAATGTGAATATCGAGGAAATCGAAGAACAGATTCGATTGGTGCTCGACAAGGATTACCTAGGCGAGGACCCATTGACTGGCAACTCTGGTAACCCCTGAAACTGCCCAACAATCACCAAGGCGGGATTTCCGCGATGCACTCCTACGGCCCTGCTAATCGCATCTTTGAGTGTCAAGCTTTGGTCAACGGTACGAATGACTTCGCCCGTTGTCGGATCGACTTCGAGAATAAGATAAAGTGCCGACTCCGAAACTGAGTGTTGACACTTGCGCTCACAGCATTCGCTTTTTCCAGCGTTTTCGCATGATTCGACCGGACTATTCATCTGGACGGACTGCGATGCCACGCCGGGCTGGTTTGGGGACGACGCGTATCAACGGAACCGTAGTCGGGCCACCGTGGAACGTTCGGCCCGAATCGAGGTAATGGTCGTAGACGAACGCGCCGTGCTTGGCATTGCCGGCACGCAAACAACGCAAAATGGCTGGGTTGCCGCACTCCGGACACTCGACCCTCAAGCCGTGCGTGTCCAATAGCTGTTGGACCAGTTTGGCGAATTCCTGATTCTCAGCCAACGACATGAACGACCAGCCGCTGAACTGTTGCAGCCGCGCTTCGAGCGTGCGACGGATCTGCTGCTGCATCGATTCCACTTCACCGGTGAGTTGCTTGAGTTGGGCGAGCGCTTGACCGAGGCTGGCTGCAGGCATGCTCATTCTCTGCCGCAGTCCCCCATAGATCCGTTCAGCGACCAGTTGTGCACACCGGAGGTAGAGATGGCGTTGCGGTGCAGTCAGCGCGGCGCGCAGTTTAGGGAGCACGATTTCTAGTAGGGCTATCGGTTCTCCGAAGTGGAGAATGGGCCCGAAGAGGATCAGGTGACCGGTCGTGTTGCTGCTATCGCTGCGTATTTCCGCTTGTTTGGTTGCCGGCTCGGCCAGCATGGGGGCCCGTTGCTGCCAAGCCACTTGCACCAAACGCTCATGTTTCTTTTGCTCATTGATTGAGCTCAGCACCTGATCCATCCGGTAGCGGACACCAAACACGGCTCCGGCAGTTCCCTGTGTTTTCATCCAAGCGACGGCGGCCGGGGCGGCGAACAGGTTGCACAGTTGGGGCAATAGCTGTTCGAGGAACATTTGCAGGGGCAAATCGCTGTCAATCAAGGTGGCCAGGTCTTGGACGTGCGTGCCCGCTGGCCGCGAGGCGAGGTTGGGGAGACCTAACAGGGCCTGTTCGAGAACTTGAGCGTCCATGATTTCCATAAAGAATTGAATTTTCGATCAGGACGGTATTTCCATCACCAATCGCCCTTGTTTATACTCTTAGTACGAACATGGAGCAACGGAAGCCTCCCCAGTATGAACCGTCGAGGATTGATCGCCAGGGGATTGATGGCAAAAAAGCTCAAAAACCCTGGGATCAATCGAAGCTTTTGCCAATCAGGTGGCTTGCCGTTGGGGGCGTCGCCTACCGACCGCAGTTAGCTTCGATTGGTATAACCCTCACCGTCGACCCCCTCCTGCTGGAAGAAGCGACTGAAGCAAGCGAGCCGCTCTTGAAGTTGCCGCTTCTGCATTTAACGTCAAGTCTGGGACACGCTTGATAGGTCTTGGAACTGGGCTACGAAAGTTCCTTCACTAGAACTCATTCAACGAATAGCGAAAGTTTGCATGTCGACCACACCTTCCCAAGAAACGGTTGAACAAACCAAACAGCAAATTCGAACGCTGATCAACGAGATCGCGGAGATGTCGCGGACCGATACTGCGGCCGAGGAATATTATCCGGCCGTTCTAAAACGCATCGTCGACGCATTGGCCGCCGTCGGCGGTGCCATTTGGCTGCTAAACGAAGCGGGGCAATTGAATCTGAGTTATCAGATCAATGTCAATCAGAGTCTGCTAAACCACGAAGGCGAAGATGCGTCCAAGCACTCCAAGCTGCTGTCGCGTCTTTTCATGCGTGGCAAATCGGAGTTGATCCCGGCCAATTCGATGTTGGGTGAGGATCAGCAGGAGGGAAACCCTTCCGATTATTTATTAGTCGTGGCCCCGTTGGCGACTGGCAAGCAGACCACTGGTTTGGTCGAAATTTTCCAGCGCCCCGATTCGGCTCCGAACATTCAGCGCGGTTACCTGCGCTTCCTCGAGCAGATGGCTGGTTTGATAGGCGAGTGGCTCAAAGGACACAATCTGCAGCGGGTCTCGGATCGCCAGCTGATGTGGCAGCAAGCCGACCACTTTGCGCGACTCGTACACGACAATCTGGATTTGCGCGACACGGCGTTCACTATTGCCAACGAAGGTCGGCAGCTGATCGGCTGCGATCGAGTGAGCGTGGCCTTGAAGCGCGGACGCAAATGCAAAGTCGAAGCGATCAGTGGTCAGGATACGATCGAAAGCCGCTCGAACATCGTTAGCTCATTGAACAACTTGGCCACCCGTGTCGTTTCGGCCGGGCGTTCACTGTGGTACGACGGTTCCGCCGAAGACTTGCCACCGCAATTGGAAGAAGCCATCGAGGACTATGTCGACCTGTCGCACGGTCGGACCATCGCGGTTTTGCCGATTCGCCGTCCCGAAAAGGTAATCGATGGGGATGTGCATTCGAAAGAAACCATTCAGCGTGAAGATCTCTCAAAGCGCGAGATCATCGGTGCGTTGATCATTGAACAAATCGAAAGTCAAGTGCCCGCTGAGACACTCCGCGCACGTTGCGATTTGGTGTACGAGCATACGGCCCGCGCGCTGTGCAATTCGATGACCCATAGCGAGCTATTTCTGATGCCTCTGTGGCGTTTCCTAGGACGGGCCATGTGGCTTTTCCGTGGATCGGCACTTCCTAAAACCACTGCAGTTCTCGCACTGCTGACCATTGTCCTTCTGGCGATGTTCTTGGTCAAGATCGACCTGGACATGGAAGCCAATGGAACGTTGAAGCCTGTCGAGCAAAACCAGCTCTTCGCACACGTGGATGGTGAGATTGCGGAAGTGATGGTCGATCACGGCGATGTGGTCCAAGCCGGGCAACCGTTGGTCCGCCTGCGGAATCGTGAACTTGAGATTCAAGCCACGGAACTCCGCGGGCAATTCGATGAAACGCTCAAGCAGATCGTGTCGCTTGAAGAACTAACCAACAACGCGTCGACCGAAGCGGTCGAGCGGATGCGGTTGTTCGGACAGTTGCGTGAATACAAAACTCGCAAACAAACCATTGAATCTCAACTGTTGCTAATCAAAGAAAAGGAAGAACAGCTCATCCGACGCAGTCCGATATCCGGCATCGTCATGGATTGGAAGCTTCGCGAAAAATTGATGGCTCGCCCTGTGGTGACTGGCCAAGTGCTGGTAAACGTCGCCAATCCGGCTGGCGAATGGGAGTTGGAGTTGCTGATGCCAGAGAAACGAATGAAGTATCTGGATGATGCGATCAAGAAGTCCGGGGAGCCACTGCCGGTCGATTTCATCTTAGCTACCAACCCCTCGGACAATCACACCGCCTTGCTTCAACAGGACGCGATTCACCAAAGGGCGGAACTCGATCCCACCGACGGCCCGGTTGTGAAATTAAAAGTCAAACTCGATTCGATGGAACGAATTAGTCGTCGTCCGGGGGCTGTGGTCATTGCGGACGTCACCTGTGGCCGAGCCAATGCGGCATTCGTGTGGTTCCACGAGGTGATTGAATGGGTGCAAGCTAACGTTCTGTTTTAAGGCCCGTGACACTTGAATTCGTTACACTTGAATTCGCTTCGGTTCCCAATTACTTGTCTTCCTTACATCGGTATTCAACCCATGCTCATGCATACGAAACTTGCAATCGCGATCGCCGGTGCTGCGTTGGCGCTCAGTACGTCGGTCGGCTTCAGCCAAACCAACTTACCTCCGATCAACGAACTGGGAGGCGTCGGCCTACCCAGCCTTCCGAGTCGCGGCGAGACACCGAACAATTTGTCGGTCGTTTCGTCAAGCGACGGTGTGGTGCGGCTGCTGGGCGCGAAGCTCGTCTGCTTGCACAAGATTCAAGTTGCCGCGCAGAGCGATGGTTTGATTCAGGAGTTGCTTACCGACGAAGGTGAGTTTGTCAACAAAGGCGATGTGCTGCTCAAGATCGACAACCGCGTGGCTGCAGCCGAGTTGGAAGTGGCCCGCAAGGAACTCGAGGCGGCTCAAAAGCAAGCTGCTCAAACCGCTGACGTCGAATACGCCAAGAAAGCTTCGGCCGTATCTGATATCGAATTCCAAAACGAGAACGAACTACTTGGCAAGCGCTCGGCGACTCGTTCCCAAGTGGAACGCAAACGCCTAGAGGCGGAACGGGCTCGGTTAGGCATTGATGTGGCCGTGGTCAAGCATGAAACCGAAGGCTTGGCTGCAGAAGTCGCTGCCGCCAAAATGGAAGCGGCTAAAGTGCGTCTCGATCTGTTTAGCGTCCTGGCTCCCTACGACGGCGTTATTGTCCAACGTCTCCGCGACGAGGGGGAGTGGATCCGTGGTGGGGAACCTGTCTTGCGACTCTTGCACATGAATGAAATGAAAATTGAGGGGATGGTCGACCTCGAAGAGCTCAACAAGGCAGGCGGCAACTACTCGCTGCTCGATCTCGAAAAGGCCCCGATCATGGTCACCGTGCGGATCAGCCCGACACAGAATTACGAGATACCCACCAACATTGAATTTGTAAGTCCAGAAATTCTTTCCAAAAACATTCGCGTGTCGGCTAAAGTTCAGAACCAAAAAATTGGAGACACTTGGTTGCTCCGCGACGGCATGTCCGCTGAAGTTGAAATGCGTCTACCCAACAAGCGCTAAGACCCACTAACTTTCACGCGAACCCCAGCCGCAGCTGCTTCGCTCGACACACGGAAACCCATTTATGACCACGATGGCTGATAGTTTGGTGAACAGCGCGATGCGCCCCTTGCGGCTGCGTCGTCGACCAGACTTGGGGGCAAAAAAGCATCGCTACCACGGTCGCGTCTACTGGGTTATTAAAGAACCGGTGGGACTCAACTACTATCGCTTTCACGAAGAAGAGTACGCGATCCTGAATATGCTCGACGGCGTCATCAGCCTGCAGCAGATTAAGGATCGATTTCAAGCCGAATTCGCGCCGCAGCGGATCACTCTGCAAGATCTCCAGCAGTTCGTGGGAATGTTGCACCGCAGTGGCTTGGTCATCTCGCAGTCGACCGGTCAAGGCAGACAACTGCGGCGGCGAGGCGATGAGAAAAAGAAAAAGGAGTTGTTGGGCAAAGCGGCTAACATCTTCGCCCTCCGTTTTCGCGGCATCGACCCCGAGCGGATCCTCAACTTTTTAAACCCATTTACCTGGTGGATTTTTACCCTGCCAGCGCTCTTTCTGATTTCGATGTTCGGGCTCAGCGCGCTCACGTTGGTATTGGTCAACTTTCAAGAGTTCCGTACCAAGCTACCGACCTTTGAACAGTTCTTTGCCGCCCACAACTGGATCTATCTGGGTGTCACTATGGCTCTGGTCAAAGTATTGCACGAGTTTGGGCACGGCCAAAGTTGTAAACGCTACGGCGGTGAGTGCCACGAGATGGGCTTCATGTTCCTCGTCTTCACTCCATGCTTGTATTGCAATGTCTCCGATTCATGGATGCTTCCCAACAAATGGCATCGGGTGTTCATCGGTGCGGCCGGGATGTATGTCGAATTGATCTTGGCATCGATTGCCACTTATATCTGGTGGTTCAGTGAACCGGGCATGGTCAATTTCTTGGCCTTGTCGGTGATGTTTATCTGCTCGGTCAGCACGGTTGTATTCAACGGAAATCCGCTGCTGCGGTTTGACGGTTACTACATACTGATGGATATTCTTGAGATCCCCAACCTGCGGCAGAAGGCGACCGAAATCCTCAAACGCTGGTTTCAGCAATACTGCCTCGGACTCAAGTTGCAAGAGAATCCGTTCCTACCACAAAAGAAGCAGTTTTGGTTTGCACTCTACACGATTGCTTCGGTCATTTATCGCTGGGTGGTGGTTTTCTCCATCATGATGTTCTTGATGAAAGTCCTAGAACCCTATGGACTGCAATCACTCGGGCGACTGATCGCATTTTGCGGTCTGGCTGGCATGATTATCCAGCCGATTTGGGCGACGATTAAGTTCTTCAGAACACCAGGCAAAGCGAGCAAGATGAAACGCAAAAACCTATTGACTTCGTTGGCGGTGGCCTCAGCACTCATCGCAGCCATCGTCTACATTCCATTGCCCTTTCACGTCGACTGCGCGGTCGAAATCGAGCCGCAGGATGCAAAGCAAGTTTACGCAATGGTCCCTGGTCGTTTAGTCACCTGGCATAAACGCCCCGGGGATGTGGTTGCGGTCAACGATACGATCGCGGAGCTCGATAGCGTCGATCTGCGGCTGCGCCAGGCCCAAGCCGAGGGTGAATATCTGATGGCTTACGAGCGCTATCGGATTTTGGAAGATCAACTGAACCTCGACGAACAAGCCCGAGCTCAGTTCAGCACCCAGGGCGAAATCGTGCGTTCCAAGGAAGAAGTAGTCCAGCGGATTCGCGAACGCATTGGCTTGCTCACAATCACTTCGAAAGCCAACGGCGTCATCCTCGAACCCCCGAGCAAGCCGGTCCCGAAACAAGCGGAAGCCGAAGAGCAACTGCCAACTTGGAGCGGCAGTCCCTTTGCTGAAAAGAATCGCGAAGCGGTC
The DNA here is from genome assembly GCA_041751975.1 of Pirellulaceae bacterium. Classification (GTDB taxonomy): domain Bacteria; phylum Planctomycetota; class Planctomycetia; order Pirellulales; family Pirellulaceae; genus Aureliella. Next base: position 102,513 of record JBGSHW010000080.1, on the reverse strand, counting down.
TTCAGCGAGAGCGATTTGCTGTGCGTGATCGGCGATCCTCAAGCCTGGGATGCCGTATTGGTCGTCGATCAACACGACATCAACTTGGTCAAGGAAGGGGTCGAAGCCGACATCATGATCGATTCGGCTCGACTAGCTACCTTCTCTGGCAAGATAGCGAAGATATCGGAAATGGAGATGAAGGTCTCACCGGAGAACTTATCGTTGCAATCGGGGGGCCGCCTCGACACGGAGATGGATTCCTCCGGGCGTTTACGACCAATTAGCACTTCCTACCAAGCCCGGATTCCGCTAGAAAACATCGACGTCCCCCTGCGCAGCGGCTACCGTGGTCAAGCAAAGATTTACGTTGGTTGGAAGTCCGTGGGGTGGAGAATCTATCGCTTCTTGGCACGTACGTTCAAGTTCGATATGTAGTCTGTTGAGCATTATTAAGTTTGTTTGAGATCACCTATATCGTGTTCAGTATGGCTGGCCGCACCAGTGCGGCGGAGATACTGGCATAACCTGTTTCCCAGGTGCATCGACGTCGATCGCACCACATTTTGCTGAAGTCAGCACGAGGAGTTTTCGTAATGGCCAAAACTGAAGAGAACACATTAGAGCAAGAAGTACCAATGGCTGCGGCCGAGGCGCGTCAGCCTCAACAACCGCAGCAGATGCAAGTGCAAGTCAAAGATGACAACGCATCGACTGGCTATGCAAACTTCTGCCGCGTGACCGGTTCCCCCGAAGAACTGATCGTCGACTTTGGCCTCAACCCACAACCCGTGGGTGTGCCCAAGGACCCGATCCATGTGACCCAACGCGTCATCATGAATTTCTACACCGCCAAGCGTTTGCTGGCCGCCCTGCAAATGTCCGTACAGCGGCACGAAGCAGTATTTGGTGTACTAGAAACCGATATCCAGAAGCGCCTACGCATTCAACAGCAAGCCTAAGCCGAGGGCGCGCAGCACCGGTTGGGTCGCAGTTGAATCGTCTTAAAAAGGTGTGGTAGCCCACGAGCTACCTCACCTTTTTGTGTTCCCATTGATCCGCTGTAACGCGGACCGCTGGGACTCCACTCGACCCCGCGTCGCTAGTGAAACGACAGTACAGCTACCAACGGCTGCGCCATTCCAGATTCTGGTCCGCGCGAGGCAGCGACCGAGCGGAAGATTGTCCAACCCTCAGACCCGTTTCGAGGTTGCAACACGCGGGAGATGGCCGAGGCGATTGTTCAGATGCTTGGCTGCGAATCGATAAAGCGTTTCATCGCCGCCAGGGTTTCAGCGCTGACGTGGTGCTCCATCCCTTCGCTGTCGACAATGGCGGTGGCCTCGCTGACACCCAACGCGGTCAAGAGCTTGAGGACAATCTGGTGCCGCTCTTTGGCAACCCGGGCCAACCGTTTGCCTTTGCTGGTTAAAAAAAGAGGGCCGTACGGTTCGGTTTCTACGAATCCGTCACGCTGCAATCGCCCAATCGTGCGATTGACCGTCACATGACTTACCTCAAAACGTACCGCCAAATCAGCTGCCCGACAGGTCTGCTGCTGCTCGATCAACTCCGCGATTGCTTCGACGTAGTCTTCCGCCAGTTCAGTCGCGTGGTCATCGCGCGTGCGGGCGTGCGTACGAGGTTTCGGTTGATTTTGCATGGTAAATCGGTATTCAGAAGAGAGTTCGACGCCGCACGGTGGCCGATCCATGTCAAAGAGAATCTCTCTCCAATTATGACTGATTTGTCCTTAATTATGAAGATTGGTTTAGGGATTCCAAGTCGTAATTTTCGGGATGACCTGCCAGTCGTTCGAGTCAGCCACTCACTGGGTTTGATACTTCGCAGATATCGATACAATTGGCTGCATATTCAACTCACTCGTCGCGGTAAGAATTTTCCCAGGCCTGGCTCGAACAAGTATCGGGTCGCCGCGTCTACTCAGAAATTCACGATTCAATGTTTGGTGTCTTCGCGATCGATAAGCCGGCAGGGTTGACCAGTCGCTGGGCGGTAAACCGAGTTGAACGTTTGGTTAAACCTGAACGCGTGGGACACACGGGCACGCTTGACCCGCTGGCCACCGGCGTACTTTTGATGGCCATTGGCTCAGCCACGCGGCTCGTCGAATTTTCGCATTTGCAAACCAAAAGCTACGAAGCGGAGTTCATGTTGGGCTTCTCGAGCGATACGCTCGATGTCGAAGGAGTTGTAGCCCCGGTGCCGCAGGCAGCGGTGGTCACGCTTGAACAATTGAGTGCGGAGTTGCCTAACTGGTTGGGCGAAATCGAGCAAACGCCCCCCAAATTCTCGGCGGTGCATGTCGGCGGTAAGCGGGCTTACGAGTTAGCGCGCAAGGGAGCTGAGTTTGAGGTCGCCCCTCGGACAGTCCATATCCACTCGCTGGAGTTACTGAGCTTGACCGACGATCGCTTTAAGCTCCGTATCGATTGCGGAACGGGGACGTACATTCGTTCCCTCGGTAGCGACATTGCCCAGCGGCTAGGAAGCGATGCGGTGATGACGCGGCTGGTGCGAACGCGCGTCGGTGAAATTCTGTTGGAGCAATGCACGTCGCTTGAGCAGCTGCAGCAGCTTGCCGACCGAGCCTGCCTCGCAAGTGCTTTGCTTCCACCCAATTGCTTGGTCGCCAGCCTTCCCCGTGTTGAGCTGGATCGCGAGCGGGCCATCAAGATTCGTCACGGCATCCCCATCCCACTGGAGCGGGACTTAGCCGGGCCCATCGCTGCAGTCGATAGCCACGGAGAGCTGGTTGCCGTCCTTGAGCTGCGGGAGGGCATTTATCGATCGTTGAGAGTTTTCCAAAAGATGAATGACACACCCCAGCCCAAAAGTAGCAACAAACCACATAGGCCTGAGTCTTGATGTCGCATGCCAAAATGCAACAACTCGAACAGTCGCATCGAGACGGTGGTAACACCCGGGGGCAACAACAGAATCGTGCTGCTCAGTTCTCCTACACTCAACACCAGCAACAACAACAAAGCGGCCAAGCCGCGTGACCCAACTTGGGGTAGCAGCACGTAACGCCAGCGTTTCAGGGCTGACAACTCATCCATTTCAGCCAACTCCCAGGCTTGCCGCGCGACGGAGGCCAGCACCGTCTGAAGTAGCAGCCAAGCCAGCGGAAGCAGGCGAAACTGTTGGGCAAACACCGGTGCGATCAAGGTGTGATCGTACAAACGCCCCAGTAACTCGGGTGTGCTGCGGTTAAACAACCAGATCATGCACATGCCGATCAAAGGGCCCGGGACGGCAATCAGGAAGAGCATTGCCAGGCTGACCCACTTGCGACTTCGCCGAGGTGTGATGGCCAAGAGAGCACTCGCCAAAACAAGCGCTAGCACACTGGAGAGAACCGCCAAGACGCTTGTCCAATAAAACTCGCTCCGAAACAGCGTCAGCGATTCGACCACCGTAGTGCCAAACCGTGACACACTCCAACGATAGCTGGTCAACCCACTGTCAACGGCCCGCGGTTGCCAGCCAGCCTTGGCCAGCAGATTAAAGATCGGAAGAGCGACTAATACGGTTACAACGCTCCACACCCACAATGACAGCGGCCAGCGGAAGCGGTGGAGCTGAAGTTGAATCGGCTGATAGTTTTGGAATCTTCGAATGACTTCGTCCCAGTTCGGAAAGCTCCGCCACACCAGACAGGCCAAACAGGTCAGCGGCAGTAGGCACAAGCCGACCGCCGCGATGTAGGTCAGCGGCTGCAGTTCACCACGGCTGGCATCTAAGTAAACCTGCTCCGCCACCGTGGGAACTTGATACAAGTTGGTGACAACCATTTCGGTGAGGATCGGCAAAACACACCACAAACAACTCGTCAGCAACCAAGGCCGCAACTTCGGCAGCAACACGTTCCGCAGCACGCGCCACCAACCTCCCTCGAGACTGGCTGTTTCTTCCTGTCCGCGATCGCTCCAAAGTAGCCCCATGGAGATAATCAGACAGACCCACGGAATCGACGCGAGCGCGTGAATGGCGGATACAGCAAGTAATGAAACGGTGGGACCATGGGTGGCTGTGAGCACTTGGGGACCAAGCCATGCCGTCAGGTTCAGCCAGCCTTGAAAGCCGAATCCGGCACTCCAACCCCCGGCGAAAACGTAAAGCGGCACGGCCAATTGGCTGGAAAGTGCCAGCCAGGCCCAATGGCGTCCAAAAACATTGGTACGCAGCAAGCAGATGGCCAGCAGCGTCCCGAGCGGAACCGCCAGCCCCACGCAGAGCCCGCAGACAGCGAGTGTATTGAGTACAGCGGTCGATAACTCAGAGAAATTCAAAACAAGGGCTTTGATGCGTGCCAAGTAGGCTGGCCGGTTCGTTCTATCGACGGAGCCAGTGTCCCCAGTATATACTTGTGTTCTGGCATCGCGAAGACTGGTCGCTCAGCTCTGGCTGGGGGACTGGTAAAATCCGACTGCTTCTAGGGGTCAGCTCGCCGTCAGCCAACTCGCGTGGCGACGACATATTGCGGACAAAATTCGCGGCTGGCCATTTTTTTAACGTGAAGGAGATTGATAAACGGATGAGCGTTAGTTGGCTCGGAATGCTAATGTGTTTTTGCTGGGCATTAACACTCGTCGGTGGTTTGGGCATGCATGTCCTGGAAAACTTCAACGGACGGAAACTGGAGGCTTATTGTCGATTTAAGCGTCTTCCAGACCGTTTTGGCGAGATACTCGATCGACAAGAACAGGCTATTGTCGCTGCTCAATATGTCTCTCTGTTCGGACTGGTCATTGGCTCGCTGGCGGCAGGGGCTTGGTTTTCCACCAGCGGAGATGTGCAACAACAGAACGGAGTGCTCTTCGCCGTAGTCGGCCCCCTCAAAATTTTTGCGTGGGTCACCAGTTGGTTGTTCTTGCTCACGTTGGCGGGCTTGTGGCTGCCGCGAATCGTCGTTCACCGTAGTTCGTCCCTGTTTCTGTTTCACTCTTGGCCTGTGTGGAACGGGCTTTCCATTTTGGTCAGCCCTTTTGCCGGACTGGGCGATGTGTTCAGTTGGTTGGGCAAACGGCTTAGCGACACCCCCGAACATGATGACTTCGAAGAAGAGATGCTCGAAGACGAAATCCGCACGATGGTTCAAGCTGGCCAGCGGGATGGGGTCTTCGCCGACGCTGTGCCTGACATGATCCAGGGGGTCATGCAGTTGGACGACGCCGATGTGGAAGAAATCATGACACCGCGCAGTCAAGTCGACGCGATCAATATTGATGAGCCCTGGCCCGAAGTTGTCCGTTTTGTCGCTGATTGCGGACGCACCCGTTTGCCCGTCTACCGCGGCTCTCACGATAATGTGATTGGCATTCTGTTCGTGAAAGATCTGCTGAGCGTGCTAGCCGACCCAGTGGGTAAGCCTGGTCCCGAAACGCTTGAATCGATCCTCCGCAAGCCGTGGTTCATTCCCGGCAGCAAACCGGTCGACCAATTGTTGCAAGTCTTTCTGCACAACCGCAATCACATGGCCATCGTGGTCGACGAGTACCATCAGTTCATGGGGGTGGTGACCATCGAGGATGCCCTCGAACAAATTGTCGGTGAAATTGCGGACGAGTTGGACATCGATGAAGACAGTGAAATCGTCTACGATGAACAGACGCATCAAGTCGAGGCGGAGGGGAAGGTCCCTATCGAGAGCATCGAGAAATTGCTGGGAATCGAGCTTCCCGAATCGGATGACTACGATACCGTCGGTGGTTTGGTCATTCACCGGCTGTCTGAAATCCCACGCGTCGGTGTCGAGGTAGAACTCAACGGCGTGCGGATCACGGTGCTCAAAGCCACCAAGCGAGCGGTGCAACGCGTTCGGTTGGAGATCATCAGCGAAGACGGCACCCCCGCCCCCGCACCGGCCCTGACCTAAGTAGCTTGTAGGTCTGACGCTCCATGTCGAACTTAAATCGCACCTGCGGCGCGTTGTTGCCGGTCGCGGAGCGCGTGCCCAATACCCTCCTCGCCGGCGCGCTGCAAGTAAATCACTTCCACCTGCAAGCGATCCGCCCGACGCAGGAACTCGTAGAAATGCGCGGCGTATTCCTCGACCGTTGCAAAGGTCGCGTGTAACTCAAATTGCTTGGCTAAGGGATGGGGAGTCAGCCCCGCATAAGCTGCCTTGTAGATCATCGGCTGGATCGAAGCTTGGCTGAGCAAGTGGGGTAGGTCGGGCAGTGCGATCTCCGTCCAAAGATCAACTAATTGCACTCGGGCTGCGGGCTGATAGTGAGGGTGGCGCAGCCCAGGTGAAGCCAGCCACTGAGGTGTACCTAGCATGGTCGGTTGCATGGTCATGGTCTCAGGCACAACCGCTTGCAAATCTGCCAGCGAAATAGCTCCAGCCCGCAGGAGTACAGGCACTGGGCCACAACAATTCACCACGGTTGACTCAAGCCCTACGGCGCTCACCGTACCTTGCAGCAGGGCATCGATGCGCCCATCCAAGTCCTCGAGCACCGCTTGCCACGTCGTGCAACTGGGCTTGCCAGATCGATTGGCTGACGGCGCGGCGATGGGCCGCTGTACCGCTTGCAAGAGCTCACGGGCTTGCTGGCAGGCGGGAATTCGGACTCCAACGGTGTCCAGCCCAGCGGTTACTAGCGGTGAAATTAATGGGTGTTTTGGCAGGACTACCGTCAATGGCCCCGGCGACAAAGCGGCCAGGAATGCGGCAGCACTCTCGGTCATTGTCCGTGCCACGCGCGGCCAATCCTGAGGACTGGCGACATGCACGATCAAGGGGTTATCGGACGGACGCCCCTTGGCCAGGAACAGACGTTCCACCGCCGCAGTGTTGTAGGCGTCCACTCCCAGCCCATACACGGTCTCGGTGGGAAAAGCTACGAGCCGACCGGCGCGCAACAGTTCGGCCGCTTCGGGGATCGAGTTGAGCCGCCGCGTCGCAAGCTGTTTAAATGGTTCAGAGTGGGTTGCCATGATGGTTCATCATAAGCCAATTGGCACCTGCTGCCAGGGTCAAATGCAGCAACAGTGAACGATGAAGGGGGGGAGAGCTGTCAGGTAATGACCGGCCAATCGCGGGGGCAGCATTCGCTAAGGCCTCGCTCGAATCGGCTCCAGCAGACGACGCAACTGTCGCTCGAGCGCTTCGGGCTCGGTGTCGCCAGCGATGATTTGCGTGGCTTGGCGTTTCTTTTCTTCCGTTGATAGCTGGGCTGCTTCTCGGCTCTCAAATTGTGCCCTGGTCCAGCCGCGGTCGAGTGCTCGCTGCGCGCGCGTCTCGATCGGACTATCGACGTAGAAGATGGCATCGCACATCGGCGCCCAGTTGGCTTCCAACAGCAAAGGAGCATCAATCACGACGATGGAGGGAGCTCCTGCCGACTGTTGGTAGCCTTGCAACTGCTCGATCGCGGCCGCATGGATTAACGGATGAACGAGCGCTTCTAGCTTTTGACGGGCTGTGTGCGCGGCCAGAGCATCGCCAAAAACTAAAGCTCCCAGCCGCTGGCGGTCCACCGCGCCGCTGTTGGTGAGGAGCGTTGGTCCGAAAAGCTCGATCAACTGCCGCACGACAGCTGGTTTGGCGAGGACTTGATGCCCGAGCTGATCCGCATCAATCGTGACCGCTCCCAATCGCTCGAGCGCGCGCGCCACATGACTCTTGCCCGCCGCAACTCCCCCGACCAGTCCGATGACGAATGGTTTGTGCTGATTCACTGGACTTATCCAACGGTTTGGACGGTAGGGTCGAAATGCATGTTGCCGCTTCACTCAGCCAATTGCCCTCGAATGTAGTCTTTAAACTGCAGCATGTCAGCCGGTGGATTTTCTCCGATGATCACAGCGCCTTGCGGCGGTGCAGGCCGCAGCCCATGACTTCCACGGACCAAATGCGGATCCAGGGGAATCACATCCATACGATACCTGAAGCCTAGCTTCTTTTGCAGCAAGCGAGCCGCCGCCCGCAGCGGCGAGGTCATGAACAACTCGCAGGGATCGTAGCCCGGCTTGCGGTGGATATCGACCGAGCATGCAAAGTCGGGAGCTCGGGCTGCGTCCAACCAGTAATAGTAGGCGAACCACGCGTCGGGTGCTGCCAATGCGATCAGTTCACCGCTCCGCGGATGATCCAGTTGCAAGTCCCCAGGAGCGACCACCTGCTCAATGCCCGGCACTTTCTCCAGCAACCCTCGCACCGCGCCGACTAGCGAACTATCGTTGACGTAGACATGCGCCAGTTGATGATCCACTACCGCGAAGGCCTTAGAGTCCATCGGCATCAACATCTCACCGAATGGCCCGTCGCGGACGGTTAAGAAGCCCGCTTCACGGAGCACTTGGTTGATCATGACCGGTCGCGAGACAGGGACGAGACCATATTCGGAGACGGCGATGACGCGGGCACCGATGGCTGCGGCCGCATCGATGACGACACCTGCACAAGCGTCGACTTCCCGGACGCGAGCGGGGTCGTGCGTGGGAAGTCGCTGGAAGTCGTAGTCCAAGTGCGGAAGATACACCAGCGTTAGTTCAGGTCGTTGTCGCTGCATGACCAGGGCGCTCGCGCGGGCGATCCACTGCGAGCATGGCAGGCCCGCTTTAGGTCCCCAAAAGCTAAAAAAAGGAAACTCCCCGAGCTGTTCAACCAGCCCACAATCGGTTTGGTCCAAGATACCAAACGCCTTCGAGCCATCGCTGCCGTAGTGGGGTTTGGGGGTCGCATACCACTGGACCGGCGCCCCCTGGTTAAACCACCAGAACATTTTGGCCGTTGCGACTCCTTCATACAACTTTTCGCCAGCCATGAGCCGGTTGGATTGCTGCCAGAAGCGAATTTCACCTGTATCGCGGAAGTACCAACCATTACCGACGATTCCGTGATCACGCGGTGCGAGGCCGGTGAGCATGGTGGCTTGCGACGTGCATGTTACGGCTGGAAAGGGACTGGTCCACGGTTGAACCGTACCAAGCTGCGAGAGCCGTGGCGCGTGCCGAGCTAGTTCGGGAGTTAACCCGACGACATTGATGATGCAGATTTTTGTCATGCAGCTAAATTACACTGCTTCGGCACTTTGAAGTAGCCGGGACGGGCGTTTAGGCCATACCGAACTCGATGACCAAGGGGCCAAATTCGCTCTTGAATCGCAGAACCGTGATGGTCACATTGGAGCGATAAGCAATTTCATGTTGACCCCCCAGAACCACCGTCGGCAGACCCAGGCTGACCCCTTTCAGCTTCATCCGTTCTTTGGCGTTGCCAACCACCATATTGCTTAGTTCGCCCACCAGGTCGACCACGTCCGCATCGAATTCGCTTGGCCTGACCCCCAACATCCCCTCGGCGGCGGCAAAGACAACCTCTTGATGCATGCTGAAGACGAGCGTGGCCTTCACCTCTCCCGACAGGCTGATGATTCCGCTGACGTGATGTTGGTGAGCTTCGTTGGTTTCATCGACTTCGACAGACAGGCCACACATGGTCTGGAAAACGCTGCGGATGCTATCGAGCAAACAATCAGAGAGCAGGGCGGCCGTGCTCTTGATCGGTGCAGCTTCGGCCACAGGCAAGTCGTTTGACGGACTTGACATCGTGCGCGTATTGCGCTCGAGCACTGCGGCGATAAGGGCGTCATTCTGAGAGTTCACCAACTATCCTCGTAAATTTGCGAGACAACCGTTTCACATACCACTCACCCGACTAAGCCGCCGTGGGAGTGAGGGGTGTTGCTGGGTCCTCTCTCGCAGGGGGTCAAACGCCGAAGCTGCATCGCACCATACTTCGGCGTTCAAAGGCGCACGTTTTCCGACTAAACGGCAACGTATTTTTCAAGTTTATCGCGAAGCTCTTCTTGCTCGAACGGTTTGCTCAGGTAGTCGGTAACTCCAGCTTGAATCGCTTCGATGACTTTGCTCTTCTCGGCCTCCGTCGTGATCATGATCACAGGCACGGTGGAACCCGAGCCACGGATCTCTTGCAGGAACTCCAAGCCGCTCATCTCTGGCATATTCCAGTCGGTCAGTACCAGGTCGACCGATTCGCGTTGGAAAGCTTCCCAACCTTCTTTACCATCTGCAGCCTCGACTACTTCGGTGACACCACAAGCCATGAGCGAGCGAATGATGATTTTTCGCATTACGCCCGAATCGTCTGCAACTAATACTTTCATTTCATTTCCTTGACAGCATGTCTTACTACGAGGGAAGGAGGACCAGCCGCTGCATTGAACAAAAAGCGTGCGAGCCTTCATCAGAATTGTTCGTTCTTGCCAAAACATTCGTCAGCCATGGCAATAGTCAAGCCGCAGCTGATTCACTTTGCAGGTTTTTTATGCGCGAGTCAGAGTCGAAGCACCTAACGTGTTGTCAAGCAGTATTCAGTGAGCTTGGAACTTTTGAAGAGCTTTTCTTTCTTTGCGATGGCAAGTTCGCTACAAACGGCACGTCCTAACAAAGTGCCACGGACGACAAGTTAAAAAATGTGGATTTCGCAGTCCAATTGATAACAGCAAGGTAAGTTTCACTGACCGCAGGGTTCCCTCCCCCCCGCTACGTTGCTCCCGTACTCACTTTCTTCCAAGTCATGCGATCCGTAGGACCCCCTGTATGTTTCAGGACGACGAAATACTTCGAGAGTTTGTTGTTGAAAGCGCGGAGCACCTCGCCGACGTTGAGAGTCAATTGCTCGAGATCGAAGATGGCGGCGCTAACATCAATCATGATTTGGTGAATACGGTATTTCGGGCTGTCCATTCGGTCAAAGGGGCTGCAGGTTTTTTGGGCTTGGTGAAGATCAACGAGTTGGCTCACAACCTGGAAAACGTTCTGAACTTGATTCGCAATCAGGAGTTGGTACCTTCGCACGCTGTCATAGATCGCCTACTCCGCTCGGCCGATTTACTGCGTAACATGGTTAACGACGTCGAAGCCAGCAATGGCTTTAATGTTTCGCCGCAAGTTGAGGAACTCAAACAAATCCTGAGTGGCGATTTCACCAACGATTTAGAAGCTCAAGATGTCGCGCACTCGCTGGTCGAAGTTGCCCAGACGGTGACCACCGCCGTAGCTGGCCCAAGGTCGGGCAGTTCGCATGAGCAGAGCCTCGAACACATCGCCTCCAAACAGACGCAGTCGGTTGCTGCCGGTGTGAATTCCAGGGTTGCGGAGTCGAAATCGGGTCAGCGTGTACCTGAATCGAACGTGCGGGTAAACGTTGCGATCCTGGATCGCTTAATGAACCTTGCTGGCGAACTGGTTCTCGGGCGCAACCAATTGTTGCAGTCAATTAACAGCCATTGCGATCACGATCACTTGAGCGCTGTGGCGGCACGCTTAGACCAAGTAACCAGTGAATTGCAAGAAGCCATTATGCAAACACGGATGCAACCCGTGGGAGCAGTCTTCAATCGTTTTCCACGCGTCGTCCGCGATCTGAGTGCCAAACTTCGCAAAAATTGCGATCTCGAAATCGAGGGAAGCGATGTTGAGATCGATAAGACGATCATCGAGGCCATCGGCGATCCTCTGACGCACCTAATTCGCAATTCGGTCGATCACGGCATTGAACTGCCAGCCTTACGCACAGCTGCGGGGAAGAAGCCGGAAGGCTTAATCCGCCTGCGTGCCTTTCATCAAGCTGGCAAAGTGTGCATCCGAATTGAGGATAATGGCGCTGGCATTGATCCGGCCCGCATCAAAGCAAAGGCCCTGTCCAACGGGCTGATTAGCGAGGCGGAGGCGGCTGCCATGTCGCTCAACGATACGCTGCGGCTCATCTTTGCGCCTGGCTTCTCCACCGCCGCAGAGGTTACAGATGTGAGTGGTCGTGGGGTGGGCATGGATGTGGTCAAAACCAATATTGAACAGATTGGTGGCACCGTCGACATCGAATCCGAACTGGGGGTAGGCTCAGCGATTCATATCACGCTCCCACTGACTCTCGCGATCATTCCATCCATGATCATCGGTTGCGGTGAAGAAAAGTTTGCCATACCACAGACCAACATCTCAGAACTCGTTCGCGTACCGGCTGCTGAGTGCCATGAGCGCATCGGGCACGTACAAGGTGCGGAAGTCTTGAGGCTTCGCGGCGCTCTGCTACCACTGGTGCGACTGTCTAAGCTATTCAATACCGACACGTTGTCGGCCAGCGATGAGTCAAACGACAACGGAGTTATGGAAGCACCGCGTAACTTAAATGTCATCGTGGTCGAATCGGGACAGTACCGTTATGGCGTGGCGGTGGACGCGCTCTATGACAGCGAAGAGATCGTCGTCAAACCGTTGGGAAGGCAATTAAAAGAACTAAACTACTTGGCTGGCGCGACGATCCTGGGAGATGGCCGAGTGGCGTTGATACTCGACATCACCGGTATTGCCCTGCACGCCAACTTGCGCAGCTGCGAAGAGCTGAACGAGACCGAAAGCGATTTGCCGAATGGTGCCTTGTCTGCGGACATTCACCGTCTGCTCCTGTTTGCCAACGCACCGCGGGAACATTTTGCGATTCCAATGGCCTGTGTCTCGCGTATCGAGCGAACGGCGACCAAGGACATTATCGAAGTGGGTGGACGCTTGCTTCTCTCCTACCGAGGCAGCACGCTCCCGCTGCTGGCGTTGGAGGAATACATCACTGCAAGACCGCGTGAAGCTGAACTGGAGCATCTGTTTGTGATCGTGTTTGAGGTGAGCAACCGCGAGGTTGGCTTGATTGCCCCATCGCTGAACGACATCTGCAATGTCGCCTTGCAAGTCGATGACAGTGCCCTCCGTGAACCAGGTGTGGCGGGTGTCTTGGTAATTGATGAATGCCCGACGCGGCTACTTGATTTGATGGCCCTAAGTCGGACGGCTTATCCCGAGTGGGCGGAGCAAACGCCCCAACTAGCTGCGGCTGCAAGCAAGCACATTTTGATCGCCGAAGACTCGGCGTTCTTCCGGCGCCACGTTCAGCAGACGTTGACCGACGAAGGTTACACCGTCACTGCGGCTGAGGACGGACAAGAAGGTTGGGAAACGTTGAAAGAAATGAATCCGTTGCCAGACTTGGTAGTCACGGACGTCGAAATGCCACGCATGTCCGGTCTGGATTTGTGCAAAGCCATTCGCGGCGACCAACGCACACGCGGCCTACCGGTTATCGCCCTTACCAGCCTTGCCAGCGATGCCGACATCGCACGTGGTAAAGCGGTGGGTATCGACGACTATCAAGTCAAACTTGACAAAGCCAACTTGCTGACATCCATCGCGCACTACCTAAAAGTCAAACGCTAGGGTTTCACTTGAAAAAGGGTTTTACCCCCTTTGGAAGTTGTAAACAAAGAAGATCAACAACGGCCATCCTTATTGAGCTCATATCCATGCAATCAGTTTCCAGCCACAGCACTGCTCGCGAAAATACTCTGCAGATCGTTACGTTCGAAGTGGGTAAGGCCACTCTTGCGTTGGACATCGCCACCGTTCAAGAAATCAATCGATCCTTGAAGGTCACAAAGGTTCCCCATGCGCCGCGACAGGTGTTGGGGGTCACCAATCTGCGAGGCGAGGTGATCACGATTCTCGACTTGCACATCGTCTTGGGGATCAAGGCGACAGCAAAAACTTCCGCCAGTCGCAATTTGATCGTTAATCACGACCATGAGCTCTTCGGCTTGGGTGTCGACCGCGTTTCCGACATTATGACAATCAGTTCTGAGCTATCGCCGCCGCCTTCCAACTTGCAGGGACTTTCCCGCAAGTTGTTGCGTGGGGTTCATCAGGCTGACGGACGCCTGGTCCTGATCCTTGACCTGAGTGAGGTTCTTAAGACACGGGCAGTGAGCGAAGCGGCGTAAGCCGCACCGAACTCAATTCCGTTTGGTCCATCTTTGAAAAAATCTTGTTCAAAAATCTTCGTGCAAGCCGGTGCTTGCCGAACACGCGTCGTATCTACTTGTTTCGATTCAGAGAGTGCACAATGAAAATTCGGGCTCGACTATTAGTCTCCTTCTTGGCGTGTGGTTTGATCCCGATGATCGCCCTCACGCTGGTCAATTATCTCAATGGCTCACGCAATGCTACCGCTTTGCAGGAGTTAGCTGTAGCTTCTTTGCGCGATAAAACATCGCAGCAATTGACTGCTATTTGTCGCATCAAGAAGCAACAAGTAGAAGACTACTTAGGGCAAATTCGCGACCAGGCGATCACCTTTTCTGAAGACAAAATGGTCGTGCAGGCCATGCAGGGCTTTAAAGACTCATTTGGGAAATACACCGACGAAGCCAAGTGGGATGCCAAAGCCATCGAGACCCAACGCTCGACCCTCCGCAATCATTACGCTTCCAACTTCCGTGCGGAGTACGCCAAGCTTAATTTGGGTGCAGAGGCTGGACAGGATGCGGTTTTTTCGCAGTTGCCAGACGATGCGGTGGCCTTGCAGTACGCATACATTCAAAACAATAGCAATCCGTTGGGCGCCAAGCACTTACTGGACTCGGCCAGCAACGATACGACATACGATTTATTGCATGATCAAGTCCACCCTGTCGTTCGCAGCTTTTTGGAAAAATTTGGCTACTACGACATATTCTTCGTTGATAACGAATCGGGAAAGATCGTTTACAGCGTATTCAAAGAAGTGGACTTCGGTACCAGCTTGAAGGACGGTGCATTTGCGGCGACTAACATTGGCGAATGCTATCGGGCTGCCAATAATTCCAATGATCCAAACAGTATTCACTTCGCCGAATTCAAACGCTATTGGCCCAGCTATGAAGCGCCAGCAGCCTTCGTGGCTTCACCGATTTTCGACGGCAAAGACAAAATCGGCGTGCTTATCTTCCAATTCCCTATCGATCGCATCAATGAAATGATGGGGATCCGCGATGGTCTCGGAGAAACGGGCGAGTCGTATTTGGTCGGCGAAGATTTTTTACCCCGCTCGGATAGCTTTGTCGACAGCGCAAACCACTCAATCGTCAACGCGTTTAGAAATCCAAGCAAGGGGCTGATGGAAACAGAGAGCGTGCGGCAAGCCTTGGCTGGCAAAGTGGATGTGATTGAATCGAAAAATTACCTGGCGCAGGATGTGCTCAGCGCCTTCGCTCCCGTCGATGCCTTCGGACGCAAGTGGGCAGTCATCGTCGACACTCAGAAAGAAGAGGCCTTCGCGGCTGGAGAGGAAGTCGTTGCCGCCACGAATGCGGGAACCGCCAGCCTGTTGTTTTGGGCCGCGACCATTTCATGCTCAGCTGCACTACTAATCGGTGCATTTGCCTACTACTCAGTACGTTCCTTGATCAAGCCCATCGATTCAACAATTGCCACACTGAAGGATATTGCCGAAGGCGAAGGGGACCTCACCCGTCGCCTGGATGAAAGTCGCAACGACGAGCTGGGCGAATTGGCACATTGGTTCAACATTTTTGCCGCGCGCATCCATGATCTCGTTGTCGTCATCGCACAGAACGCTGACGTATTGAGCAGCTCGAGTTCAGAATTGAGCTCCACGGCCAACCATCTTTCTGCAGGTGCCAATCGCAGTAAGAGTCAATCTGCTACGGTTTCGGCAGCTGCCGAAGAGATGTCGATCAACATGCGGACGATGGCCGAATCGTCGGATGGAATGAGCCAGACCATTCGCTCGGTAGCAGGCAGTATCGAAGAAATGAACTCGACGATTCGGGAAATCGCCCGCAATGCCGAACGCAGTGCAGCGGTCGCCAGCGAAGCGGCCGACATCGTTGAAGTCAGCAATTCAAAGATCACCGCTTTGGGTTCGGCTGCCAATGAAATTGGTCGGGTCATTGAAGTGATTCAAGATATCGCCGAGCAGACCAACTTGCTTGCCTTGAATGCCACCATCGAAGCAGCTCGGGCTGGCGAGGCTGGCAAGGGCTTTGCCGTGGTAGCCACTGAGGTTAAGGAATTGGCCAAGCAAACAGCCTCCGCCACAGATGATATTCGAGCGAGAATTGAGGCCATCCAGGTCTCCACTGGCGAAGCCGTCGAATCAATTCGTGCCATCAGCGATGTCATTAGCAATGTGAATGAAGTCTCGAGGACCATTGCATCGGCCGTAGAAGAGCAGAGTATCACCACGCGGCAAATCGCGGATAATATCAGCACCACCGCCAGTGCCGCAGACAGCGTTGCTCGTGGCGTCCATGAAACGGCGGGTGCCAGTGCCGAGATCACTCAAAACATCAGCCGCGTCGATGGAGTTCTCCAAGAGACCGTCGCCGGTGCTGATCAATCGCGAGCAGCTGGCGAACGATTGAGCGAGTTGGCAAAGCAAATGAACTCGCTCGTCCATCGCTTCCGGTTTGCCGGACATGAAAAGTCGAGTCACGAAAACTTGAGTGCCTAGTCCGTAGCAGAGACTTGCCACTAAGCATGTAGTCAGGAATTGCTGAGTAAAACTACATTAGCTGTTTGGGCGTTAGCCCCGGTTAAGTCCAGTAACTGCGGCTAGCGGCAGGCGGCTAATAGACCGCAAGACGCTTGGGTACATACCTAGCACACCTTAGTCAAACGGCCTTACCGAGACTGAATTGCGAGTTATCGCAATTCAGTTTTTTTATGCAACATGTTCAGCGATTCAATCGTTTGTTAGTAATTTCGTCCTAGATTTGATGGTTACCGCAGCCAAGACGGCGCGCGGCCTCGTACATTTATCTTGCTCTTAAAAGCACTCATTGATGACTCGGTCAATCAACTGCATCGTCGTCGACGACTCGGCACTCTCGCGGAAAATTGTGCGCACCGCCTTGGAAAGCATTCCGGGCGTGGAAGTCATCGGCGTCGCCCGCGATGGACTCGATGGTCTTGAGCGATGCAAAGAACTGAAACCCGATCTGGTCACCATGGACCTCGAGATGCCGCGCATGGATGGAATCGAAGCCCTGCGGCAACTGCGCACCATCTGTCCCGACGCGGCGGTGGTGATGGTCAGTGGCCTCACCAGCGCGGGAGCTGAAAGCACCAACCAGGCGCTGCGTGCCGGTGCGTTTGACTTCGTGCTTAAACCGGTGGGCAAGGATCTCGACGACAGCATCCGCATCCTAGCTGAGCAACTGACGGAAAAAGTGGCGGCGCTTAGGATGCGTCCTTGCCCCGCTGGCGCTACCCCAGCCACCTGCATCTGTGCTGCCTCCGCTCCTGCTGAAGCCAAGCCGCAGGTGGTGCAGCCCACGGCGATGGGCCGCTCGGAAAACGAGGTACGGGCGATCTGCATCGGTGTCTCCACAGGTGGACCTGTCGCTTTACAGACAGTGATTCCCACGCTGCCCGCCGACCTCCCGGTGCCCGTATTTATCGTCCAGCACATGCCTCCCGTATTCACGAAATCGCTGGCCGAGCAATTGGATCGCCTCAGTCGACTGCGAGTGGTCGAGGCCAGTGACGGAATGCATGCGACCGCTGGGGTGGCCTACATAGCTCCCGGTGGCTTCCAAATGAAACTGGAGCCCAATTTGACGAACGTGACCATTCGCATCAACCAAGATCCTCCGGTCAACAACGCCCGCCCCAGTGTCGATTACTTGTTCCAATCAGCGGTTCAATGTTATGGAGGCAAGTTGGCTGTGGCTGTCTTGACCGGCATGGGCAACGACGGCCTTGGCGGCTGCGAGCGCGTCAAACGCGCTGGTGGACACATCATTACCCAGGATGCCGAAACCTCGGTGGTGTACGGTATGCCGCGGTGCGTCAACGAAGCTGGGCTATCCGAAGCGGTCTTGCCGCTGGGGCGGATCGCCGACAAACTGCTCCAGCTCGCCAGCCAAGGAGCTAGACTATGCCGTTGAATGCCAGTGAGCTCGAAGCTGTCTGCGACTTGGTCGAACAACTTTGCGGGATTAGTCTCGACGCTTCTAAAGATTACTTGATTGAATCCCGGCTTGGACCCATCCTAAACTCGGAGAAGCTAGCAAGCTACGCACAGCTGGTTGCCCGGGCGCGGAGCTTGGTTGAAACGAGCCTTCGGCAAAAGATCATCGACGCCATCACCACGCAAGAAACACTCTTCTTCCGCGATCAATCCCCCTTCGACGCACTCAAGTTTAAAGCTTTGCCAGAACTGATCGACGCCCGCATACACACCCCCAATCCCAAGCGGTTGCGGATCTGGTCGGCAGCGTCCAGCACGGGTCAAGAACCCTACAGCCTTGCCATGGTTCTGCACGAGATGATCTCAGATATTCATACCTGGGATATTCAGATCATTGCCACCGATATCTGCGACGAAGCGATTAGTCGCGCGTCGCGCGGTTGGTATTCGGAACTTGAAGTTGACCGCGGTTTGCCGGCCAACCTTAAGAACAAGTACTTTCGCCCAAACGCCGGTGGCTGGCAGGTGAACGACTCGCTCCGCGCACTGGTCAGTTTTCGTAAGCTGAACCTGCTCGAACCATTCCCAAGTCTCTACCCGGTTGACATTATCTTCTGCCGCAATGTGGCAATCTACTTTGAAAAGCCGAAACGCGAAGAGCTGTTTCGTCGCTTCAAGAAAGTGCTAGCGGGTGACGGCTATCTCTTCGTGGGGGCCTCCGAGTCGCTGATCGAACTGGGGCCCGAGTTTCAACCGATGGCCCACTGCCGCTCGACATTTTATCGGCCGAATCTTCAGCTAGCGGCCCGGTAGGTGCTCAGTTGTGCTGGGTAGTATGGAAACAGTAGAGACACTGAGATCACAGCGTTTTTGATTCGAAGTCTCAAGCTGCGTCCCCTGCGACTCTCTGTTTTTAAAGTTCGCATCGCTGGCCCCCTTCGAACCTGGGACAAAACCGGCTGAGATTTCTTGCGCCAGGAACTGGGCGGCGTTGGTTACTGCCTTGATTGCGGCTTTCGTTGCTGCGTTGGTTACTGGAGCGCGAGGCGTTTAACAGTTAAGATAGGGACTACCCTTAAACGACTGCTGCGCACGATTCCCCACCCTTCGCGTTAGGATGCTCCTCATGAAGCTGCGACAGACTGCTTTGTTTCTTCGATTGTGGCTCCTTGTCGGTACGCTGCTCGCCAGCCCTCTGCTCCCTGGCACGCCAGCCTGGAGTCAAGAGAAGACGAAAATTGTGCTGCTGGCCGGTAACCCCAGCCATGGTTACGGTTCGCACGAGCATCTCGCGGGCTGTCGGATATTAGCCGAAGCCATTGAGGGGGCAACAGAGAACATTCAGTGCGAGGTTGTTCCTGGTGGTTGGCCCGAAGATGAAGCGGTCCTGTCAGATGCCAAGGCGATTGTCATGTACGCAGATGGGGGTGGCGGACATCCAGCCCTCCGGCATCTGGACGCTTTGGGTAAATTGATGGACCAAGGTGTTGGTTTCACCTGCCTGCATTACGCGGTCGAAGTCCCTGTAGAGCCGGGTGGCAAAGAGTTTCTGCAGTGGCTGGGTGGTTACTTTGAAACGCATTGGTCAGTGAATCCCCACTGGACCGCGAACTTCGAAACGTTCCCCGAGCATCCGGTAACGCGCGGCGTAAAGCCCTTCTCGGCCAACGACGAATGGTACTTCCACATGCGTTTTCAGCCAGCGATGAAAGGGGTTACTCCGATACTCAGCGCCATTCCTCCCGAAGACACGATGCGCCGCCCTGATGGGCCGCACAGTGGCAATGCGGCTGTACGGGAAGCGGTAGCCAAACGACTTCCGCAGCACGTGGCTTGGGTGTACGAACGACCCGCCACGGCCAGCGCCAAAGCCGGACGATCCTTCGGTTTCACCGGCGGTCACTTCCATTGGAACTGGGGACGTGAAGATATCTTGCGCTTAGTGGCTAACGCCATCGTTTGGACCAGTGGAAGTGATATCCCAGTGGGCGGTTTGCAAGTCATCCAACCCAGCGTCGACACTTTGAAAACCGGTCAAGACGAGCCGGTACCACAGAACTTTGATCCCCAACGGGTGCGCGAAGAATTCAAGCTGACCGCGGTACAACGCTCGGCCACAGAAAAGTCGACTGTCGGTCAACCACAGCGCCGGCAAAATCGGCGGTCCCCAGCCCCCCCTGAGCCGCAGCCGCTGTACGCGAGCGGGATTGTGACGTCCGCCACTCCCGGACATCAAGTCCAAGCTGAAGTTGATATCACTGGGGCCGAGCAACTCTTCTTGGTATGCACGGACGCTGGCAACGGCTTCGCCTGCGACTGGGCGAACTGGTTGAACCCGACCTTGATTGCCGCTGACGGAAATCAACTGGACCTGACGGAGCTCGATTGGTTCAAAGCCGACACGCAATGGGGCAACGTCCAGCGTGGCAAAAATGTTGACGGGGGACCGTTGCTGGTGAACTCGGTACGCTTTGACAAGGGAATCGGCACGCATGCCAACAGTTTGATTGGCTTCAAGCTCCCCAAGGGCTACACCCGGTTCAAGGTAAGCTGCGGACTCGATCAAGGAGGAGTGAGTCAAAACGGTGGTTCACAGAGCTCGGTCCGTTTTCGTATCTATGCGAACACTCCACCCAAAAACATAGCTACCTTGGATGGCGGAGGCAGTTCCAGCGATGGTGCCAGTCGCGATCCTGAGAACGCTGTGGCTGGTATTACATTGCATCCCGAAGTCGAAGCCACTTTGGTCGCCGCCGAACCCGATCTACTGTCGCTCACCAACCTGGATATCGATCACCGCGGTCGCATTTGGGTGTGCGAAGTGGTTAACTATCGCGGACACAACGGCAAACGTCCCGAAGGCGATCGCATCCTCATTCTCGAAGATACCGATCAAGATGGAATCGCCGACGTGACCAAGGTCTTTTACCAAGGCCGCGATATCGACTCGGCGATGGGGATTTGTGTCTTGGGGAACAAAGTCATCGTTTCCGCTTCTCCGAACATTTGGGTCTTCACGGACGAAGATGGCGACGACCTCCCCGATCGCAAAGAACTATTTTTCAGCAACACGGGGCAGCCGCAGCATGACCATTCCGCTCACTCGTTCCTGTTTGGCCCTGATGGCAAGTTGTACTGGAACTTTGGCAACACCGGTAAAGCGGTGCACGATGCGGCTGGCAACATAGTGGTGGACAAAGCTGGTAACCAAGTTGTCGACAATGGCCGACCTTACTACGGTGGCATGCCGTTCCGTTGCAACTTGGACGGCTCTGAGTTCGAGGTGCTGGCGCACAATTTTCGTAACAACTACGAGGTCACGGTCGATTCGTTTGGCGCGCTGTGGCAATCCGACAATGACGATGATGGGAATCGCGCCACCCGCATCAACTATGTGATGGAGTATGGCAACTACGGCTACCTGGATGAGCTCACCGGCGCTGGCTGGCGCGCTCCGCGGACCAACATGGAAGCCGCCATTCCTGAGCAACACTGGCACTTGAATGATCCCGGCGTCTCCCCCACCATGTTGATCACCGGCGCGGGTTCACCGACTGGCATCACGGTCTACGAAGGGGAATTGTTGCCGGAGGTCTTCCGCAATCAAATCATTCACTGCGATGCTGGCCCCAATGTGGTTCGAGCGTACCCAGTCACCAGCGACGGCGCAGGCTATTCAGCCACGATCGAGAATCTAATGCTTGGCGAACGAGATCGCTGGTTTCGTCCTGCCGACGTATGCACCGCCCCGGATGGCAGCCTCTTCGTAACCGACTGGTACGATCCGGGGGTGGGTGGACACCAAATGGTAGACACCGAGCGTGGACGCCTGTTTCGCATCGCCCCTCCAAACACCAATTATGTGATTCCCGAGTTTGATTTTAGTACCGCCGCAGGTGCGACAGCCGCACTTAAAAACCCAAATCAATCCGTGCGCTATCTGGCTTGGCAAGCCCTGCAAGCGATGGGCGAGGCGGCTCGCAATGAACTGGAAACGATGGCCACGGACTCAAATCCGCGCCTGCGAGCTCGCGCGCTGTGGGCCCTAGGAAAACTTCCCGTCAATTCGAATGCCAATCGTCAACTGGCCGTGGCCTCCGCTCTTTCCGATGCAGAACCCGATGTGCGGATGATGGGGATTCGACTTGCACGCCAACTCAACATGCGCGACTTCGTACCTAAGGTCATCTCCGATCCTTCGCCGGCCGTCCGACGTGAACTGGCCGTAGCCCTCCGCGAAAACCAATCGGAGCGGATGCCACTCATGTGGGCTGCCCTGGCGGCGCAGCACGATGATGCCGATCGCTGGTATCTCGAGGCTCTAGGGGTAGCGGCCGAGGGACGTTGGGATGCCTGCTTCGACGAATACGTAAAATTGATGCACGACGCGTCGCGACCGATTTCACAGGACATCGTTTGGCGAGCCCGATGCGAGCGGGCACTCCCCTACATCGCAGACGTTCTGTCCGATCCGAGTACCTCCCGTCCACACGCCTGGCGGATGCTCAGAGCGCTCGACTACCATCCCGCCGAAGCCCGCGTGGGGGCGATGCGACGCGTCGCCGAAACGCTGCAACAAGCGGGGGCCAGCGATTACAGCGACTGGATGTTGGTCGAAGTTGTCTCGCGATTGCCCGAAGCCCGAGCCGCCTCGGCCAACCAACCGGCTATTGTTGCAGCCATCAAGCGGACGTTGCAACAGGCTAGTCGCGAGATGCAACTTGAACTATTACGCAAGCTGACGGTACCTGATGCCACCGCCCATTTAGTGCGACTGGCAACCAGCGATAACGTCGATTCGACCAGTGTGGGTGCTTGCGAACTTTTGCTGGCCACCCAAACGGTGCAACCGTTGATGCAACTACTGCACACCGAAAACGCAGTTCAGGCGCAGCGTGTTGCCCAAGTGATCGCGGCCTGTGGTCCTGCCAACGCATTCATTCCGCTACAACAGATCTTACAGGATGATGCAATTCCTGCCGAAGCTCGTGTTACAGCCGCCAAGGGGCTGGCTGGCAACGAGCGCGGTGCGCGTTGGCTGCTCAGTCGGGCTACCGAAGGTGGTCTCTATGCAGAAGCAAGATTTGTAGTAGGTTCAACTCTGCGTTCCAGCGACAAGATCGACATTCGTGAACAGGCGCTTCTACTCTTTCCAGCACCGACTATGAAATCCAAGGAACCGCTTCCCGAGTTGACTAAACTGGTCGAGATGACTGGCAACGCCGAGGTGGGAGCGACGCTCTTCAAAACAACAGGTACCTGTGCCAACTGCCATGTGCTTGCCAATGAAGGTAAGAACGTCGGTCCGGACCTTTCCGAGATTGGGAGCAAACTGGCCAAAGAGTCCCTGTATATCTCGATCCTCGACCCATCGGCGGGGATTAGCCACAACTACGAAAGTTGGGCCGCACTTACCGATTCAGGTCAAGTTGTCGTGGGCTTGATGGTCAGCCAAACTGATGACGAAGTGGTTTTGAAGGACGCCGAAGGAATCGAGCGGCGCATACCGCGCAGTGAAATCGAGGAGCTCAAAAAGATGGACAAGTCGCTGATGCCTGAAAATATCATCGAGAACTTGAGTACCGCCGATCTAGTGAACTTGGTTGAATTCCTGACCACGCTGAAGAAGAAGTCTTAGAACTGCGGTGTGTGCTTGCAGCCAGTCATGGGTAGGGGCTGGCGCAAGATGGAGCTCCAACCCACATGGCAGAAGATGCATACGCAATTGTTGATATGGAACGGCAAAGCGGGAAACGCCGACTTGCTCGAGCCGCTGCACACGCGGTTTCCGCCTGCGACCACACATTTCGTGGAAATGCGACGGGAGCTGGATTTGTGTTCCGTGATCAAAGAGTCTGAGTATGAAGTTGTCATTGCGGCGGGTGGCGACGGGACCGTCAATGCCGTGGTTAATGCCCTCATGCGCATCGACGCGGGAACACGACCTCGCTTGGCCGTGATGCCAATTGGTACAGCGAACGACTTTGCCAGCACATTGTCACTGCCGGACGATGTGGGAGCGTGTGTCGACCTGTTAACGACCTCGCAACATCTGCCTATCGACGTCGTTCGCATCCAGGCTGAGGGCTGCGAACGCTACTATGCCAACATTGCGGCTGGGGGTAACAGCGTAAGGGTGGCGGAGGAGATGACCGATGAACTGAAGTCGGCGTGGGGTGCATTCTGTTACCTGCGCGGGGGCCTGGAGGTCCTGAGCGATTTGAAAAGTTTCCGGATAACAGCCGATTGTGGTGGCGAACGCTTGCATGACCTTGATACCTGGGCTGTGTTGGTTGCCAATGGCCGGACCAGTGCGGGGCGTATCGCCGTAGCCCCCGAGGCTTCGCCCATCGACGGCTTGCTGGACGTGATCATCATTCGGGATGGCACCGTGTTGGACATTATCGAGATTGTCTCAAACGCCTTGGTAGGTAGTTATCTGGAATGCGAGCAAGTCATCTATCGCCAAGTCCCCCACCTGACACTTCACTCAGTTCCGGGGATGCGATTTACGCTGGATGGCGAAGTCATTGATGAAGAACCGATGCGGTTTGAAGCGGTACCCGGTGCGATTGAGATGTATGTCGGCAGCGAGTTCTTGCTTGAGTATAGCCAACACCTCCGCCAGCCCTAAGCTCAGCGTTTCGATACCCAAAGTCTGCATGAAGTCGCTGGTGTTTGCTTTGGCCGCATAAGATACTAGAGAAGAACTGCTTAGAACAATTGCAGCAGTGGACGGCCCTCTTCGAGCAGGTTATAGGGGCGGCCTTGGCTATCCTGAGCCTGGAGGTCATCGATGCCAGCGGCATGGTAAACGGTTTTGGCGATATCCGCAGGTGTCAGCGGATGTTCAGCTGGATACTCGCCAAATCGGTCGCTCGCTCCAAACGTTTGTCCCCCACGAATACCGCCACCAGCCATCAACACGCTTTGGCAGTGAGTCCAGTGATCACGACCGGCTCCACCGGGACCACCGGAACGCGGATCGCCGATTTTGGGAGTGCGCCCCATTTCACTGTTGACGACCAAAAGAGTTTGCTCCAGGAGCCCACGTTGGTGAAGATCCTCGATCAAGGCCGAGAACCCGCGATCAAACTCGGGGAGCAAATACTCTTTGAGGCAATTAAAGTTGTTGCCGTGCGTATCCCAGCCACCTGCGCTCTTGCACTTGTCTGCGATCGCTTCGTTCTCCTTCCAGAACACGGTGATGAACGGGACCTCTGCTTCCACCAACCGCCGAGCCATTAGTAGACTCATGCCATTGACCGTCTGGCCGTAGCGACTGCGGAGTGCCTCGGGCTCCTGCGCTATATCAAACACTTGACTGGTGTTCGATGACATCAACAGATCGAGCGTGCGCTGCTGATGCTGTTTCCACAACAGGGCGGACGGGACCCGTTCAAAGTGACTGCGGGCGCCGTCGAGAGCCGTCAATAGGTGCTTGCGACTGAGGAGTTGTGCGGGCGTCACGTCGCCTGCCAACACCAACGCGGGAGCTTGAAACTTGAGCGGCTCTTCCAGTGTGGCATGCACATAGAGCGGATCATGCTCAACTCCGAGCCGAGCTGCAAATTGTCCGGGACGCGTGTAGGGTGCCTTGCTTGGCTTATGCGGTAACGTTAACGCATTCGGTAAACTTGTCTTTTGCGGACGGCGCGAGGCGACCACTGTGCCAATAAATGGCCAATCGTCGGCATAGGGACGACGGTCATTGCCTTGAGATAAAAAGGTGGGGTCGGCGCGGTGTCCGGTTAAATTGTAGTAGTAGCCAGCATGATGATCGTTGGTACTGACCGAACCGCAAACTGCCTGAATCACCGCCAAGTGCTGGGCTTGTTGGGCGAGCAAAGGCAAGTGCTCGCAAAGGCGAATCTCTGGTGCCGTAGTTGCTGTCGGTGAGAACGGACCGCGATACTCGGCGGGCGCGTTGGGCTTCATATCCCACGTGTCGACGTGCGAGGCTCCGCCGCACAAGAAAAACAGAATCACACTCTTCGCGCTTCCGCCCACTTTTGCCTGGTTGGCTCGGTTGGCTTGACTCAGGTGCGATACAGTGTCTTCCGCCCGCACGCGATGGGGTCGACCAAACTGGAGACCCGCAAATCCAGTGGCAGAGGCTACTAAAAATGCGCGACGACTAGCGGCATTGCGGTTGTCGGCCATTGGTAAAGTCATGGCGATGCTCTTCGTGAAGGTGGCTGGGAGCGATTGCGGGCGGGGGCGGGTGCTGGGGGAGACGCGGATTCCGGGGAGGCGCTGAGGGGATTCGCACAGGCAGGTCTGCTGGAAGACTTTACTGTAGCAGATTCGCTGGCCACAAGAAAGCATTTCAGGGGCTGGGCCATTCGCCACCACACCACCCTGTGGCAGATGATGTAGTTTTGTTGAAGGTCGCAAATAGCTCAGGATCTTTAGCAAGATCCACTACGGGATCTCTAGCAAGTAGCTACAAGCGTTTCGAGTAAGCGGTCGATGTCCTCCTGAGTATGCTGAACGCTCAAGCTGATCCGCAGGCGACTGGTCCCTACAGGGACCGTTGGCGGACGGATGGCTGGGACGTAAATCTGAGCTGCCATCAAGCGTTGGCTCAACCACAATGCATCGCGTTCGCTGCCGACGATGACCGGCACAATGGGACTATCGCCAGCGGCGACCCAAAAGCCAGCTCGCTGCAGTCGGCTCCGCAGCTCACGGGACAAAGTGCGTAGCCTGTGCCGCTCGGCTTGCATCCCCTTCAGCATTTCGATGGCTGCGGCCGCGGCCACCATCGTGGCCGCCGGAGGTGAAGTGCTGAAGAGATAACTGCGGCAACGGTTCACCAAGAAATCGATGACGAGCTGGTCCCCGGCTGCAAATCCTCCAATGCCTCCCAGCGCCTTGCTCAGTGTTCCCAACTTGAGCAGCAACGGCAGTCGCGGCGTTGATTCCAACTGCAACTCTTCCAGCAAACCTCCACCCTGAGCACCGTACACACCGGTCGCATGCGCTTCGTCGACCACCAGTCCACAATCGTATCGCTCCGCCAAGTCGCAAAGCAGCGGCAGATCCGCACAATCCCCATCCATGCTGAACACCGCTTCCGTCACCAGGATCACGCGGTTAAAGCGATGGCGGTGGGCTGCCAAGTGCGTTTCGAGGAATTGCACATCGCGATGAGGAAAAATCACCCGCTCAGCCCGGCTCAGTCGCATTCCATCAATCAAGCTGGCATGGTTGAGTTGGTCGCTATAGATCGCATCCGTCTTGTCAGCCAAGCAGGCGAGCGCACCCACATTAGCGCTGTAACCCGATGAAAAGACCAGCGCTGCCGAGGTGCCGCTCAATTCGCAGAGTGAACTCTCTAGAGCGGCATGTGCGGCGGTGTAACCACTGAGCACTGGGCTGGCACCACTGCCCCAGCCGCTGGTGTCCGTGGTCAACCTCTCGGCGACGCGCTGGCGGAGAAAGGGAGCGGTACGCAGGCCGAGATAATCGTTACTCCCGAAGTCCAGTCGCGCAATGTTCGCCGCAGCCGAGTGAACGTTTCTCTCTCGTAAGGCATTGGCTTGACAGAGTCCACTCAGCGTCTCTTGGAAATGCTCTTTCCAACTCGAGTTCATCTAGCCCGAGCCTGCGCCCAAGCCTGAATCCTTGCGATCTGCTCCAGCGATTCGTCCTCAGAAACCGCCAAGTCATGTGTGTAGATCAATTGCGCTTTGTCGTGCGAATAGTTAGGGAAGATCGTCAGCGGATCTTCTTGCAAAAGGAGCATGGCACTGACCGCTGCCAGATCGTTGATGCGCACGACTCGATGGTTCAACTCCAGCGAATCTTCTTGTCCAGGCGGGAATAGTCCCGGTGGTGCTCCTTTCATCACTGTGATTCCGCTAGCCGAATCGCTGAATTGCTCCACAATTGTGGTTTCTTCAGCGAATGTGAGTAAAAGCGGAACATCAGTCGGCTCACCAAATTTGGCTAAACACTGAAACGCCAGTGCGCGGGTGGAGACGTCGAAGTTCTTGGTGATGTGCTGACGCGCGATCGGGGCAACGACTGGCAACTCGAGAGTCAGCGACAAACGCATGGCTTCAGGGGCCATCGCCGCGTGCGTCTTGGGTAACCAAGCAGACAATAACTTCTTAAGGCACTCACTGTATCCCTGTTTCCGCAGATAACCATGAAATGACATTTGAGAAACGCCAGTGATAAGGCGGCTAACTTCCACCGGAGCCATGTCGTCGAGCACCGCCCCCGCGAAGAGGATGCTTAAGCTCTCACCGATTTCAGGTGTTGGGACGGCAAAAAGACGGAACTGCAAATGCTCCGCTTTTCGCGTAGCCAGTTCATACACAGCTTGTTGCTTGGTTTCACGCTCGCCTAAGCCGCTCGACGCGCGCTTGGCAGCGTCGTATGCTTCTACCAAAGTCGCCAGATCACGGTCGTGCTTGAGCATTTCCAGAAACAACAGCTTACTAGTCCGGGTCGAGCCAACCAAGTCGCGAAAAGCGTTCCAAGCTGGCAAGTCATAGGATTGCGAGGGGTCGAGGTCGAGCAAGAATTTTCTTGAGCGTTGCTGAAAAATCTTCTCGGCTACCTTTTGTTCAACAATCGCCCCCCGACGTCGAACTTCAAAGGAGGCAGTGGCAGGAATCCGAACGATTTGCTCAACGGCTGGCTCGCCGATCTCGATCAGCGCAGCGGTAGCCCGTTCGCGCTCGACGAAGCTGCTTGAATCCAGTTGGACGATCCGTTCTTCAATTGACGTGGATGAATCATCCTCTTGCGACAACGCGGCTGGAAGAAAACTGCAGCTCGAAATCCAAAAAGCTCCGCAAACAGCAATCTTCCGTAGGCTCATCGCTAAAGTCTCACACAATGCCATAAACATTCATCACTCCAAGTGGGCAGACCAAAGCCAAAGGCCAACGAGCCTTTTGCTGTAATCCACTAAGAATCCTTTGTTTGTAAGCATCCCAACAGTTCCGTCTTTTGATTGTAATGCGACTCACGAATTAAAAATCAATGTTTCTCGATTTTTTTCCATAGGCTTTGAAAAGCTGGGGCGATCGGGAAGGTTGCGCAAAAACAACTGGCAAAATGGGACAACGAAAAAAGCCGCTCGGCTTGGCCAAGCGGCTTTTGGGCTGATTTTTACCAGGTTTAGGATGAAGTGGCGATAACCACCGCGTTTAAGCGATCGAACCTGGTCGTGCCGAATTGGCCGATTCGCGGTTGGCGAGCCAGAGCAGAATCGGTGCGGCAATGAAGATCGAACTGTAGGTACCAATGGTGATACCAACGAGCAAAGCAAACGCGAAGGTGTGGATTCCTTCGCCACCGAAGATATACAACACGATAACAGTCAACAAGGTGGTTCCGCTCGTCAACAAGGTCCGGCTCAACGTTTGATTCACACTTTGGTTGATCATGGCCGCGTCAAGCTTGGGACTGCGTCCGCGCACCTCACGAATCCGATCAAAGACCACGATCGTATCATTCAAAGAATAACCAATGATCGTCAAAAACGCGGCAACTTCGGTCAAGCCAATCTTAAAGTCTTCGATCAGGAGGAATCCCAGAGGCCGAGCCAGCCAGTGGCAAAGGGCGATGACCCCCAACGTGATAATCACGTCATGCACCAGGGCGACGACCGCTGCCAAACCGTAGGATATCTTTTGAAAGCGGAACCAAATGTAACCCACAATAAAGATCAAGCTGACCAAAATCGCGGCGATCGCCCGCTGTTGCATTTCGCCTGCCACTTTGGAGCCAATCTGGCTGAGCGACAACCAGAGCGGTTGATTTTGTAGATTCTTTTCGAACAAGTTCACAATTTGCGTTGCGGCGGCGTCGTCAACAGGAAGACTAACGCGCCAATTGGCGTAACCCGAGACATCCTCTTCGCGCCAATCGGCGGGGCGTGGATCGGGCGAAACGTCAACCAAGGCCGCATTCAACTCGATGCCCGCATCTTTAGCTACCTGTAGCAATTCAGCTTTCAGCGTCGGTCCTGAGTACTTGGCACCCCGGTCTTCGAGAGCAATCGCAGGATTGTCATCGTCGCTTCCGCCAAACTCCATGGAGAACAGCGTGTTGACCAATGCGGGCACAGCTACCGCAAGGTCATCTGCGGAGGTCGCCGCATCGCTGGTGATCTCGGCTGCTCCGGCTGCGGGAGCAGCTGGGTCGACGGGTACATCAACATCCAAAGAGTTCGACTCTAAGGCGGATGGCTGTTCCTGGCCGGCTTCATTACCAGTCGATGTCGCCTGTGGTTCGGTGCTCTGTGGTTCCTGAGGAGTGGCCTCATCTGCCTGATAGCTGACCATCCGCATTATGCGTGGTTCTGAGAACAACCTACCAGTGGACTCTGTCGGGGACTTGGTGACCTTGAGGCGGTAGGTCACAAGGTTCGCCGCGTTGTCCTTAGCGAAGCCTTCGAGTAATTGTTGGGAGAGCAGTTCACGCGTGCCAATTGACGTCACCAGCGTGTAGACAGTCCCCATCGGTTCCTTCTCCACCCGTACCAAAGTGGACTCCACCGGTTCACCATCTTGATCTTTAGTGAGGATTTCTTTGGTCAATTGCCGCAATTGTTCCGGTTCGATCGGCTCTTCAAGACGGAACGTAACGCTGGTCCCACCGGTAAAGTCGATGTTGAGGATTCCGGAGCCACGAGCGATCACCGCTGCAAGCCCAACCACAATCATGAGCACTGAAAGGATGAAGCAGAGTTGCCGTTTGCCCATGAAGTCGAAATCTTCTTTCCCAAGCAAATTGTTTTTTAGGAAGCCAACGCCATCGGCCATTGAGAGATTGGCAAATTTCAGTTTCTCCGCGATCTCAAAAATGAGGCGTGAGCAGAAGGTCGCTGTGAACATACTGGTTGCAATACCGATGATCAGCGCGACCGCAAAACCGCGCACTTGGTCGGTACCGATCCAATACAGCACGATCGCGGCGATCAAAGTGGTGAGGTTCGAGTCGACGATCGTCGTAAACGCTCGATCGAAGCCGTTGCGAATCGCCATCCGCGGCGCGGAACCTTTGTTTTTCTCTTCACGAATGCGTTCGAAAATGAGCACGTTCGCGTCCACGGACATACCGACGGTGAGCACCAGACCGGCTAGACCAGGCAAGGTCAGGGGCTGATCGATAAAGATCATCACTCCAAAAATGAGTAGACCGTTGATGATCAAGGCGACTGAGGCCACCACGCCAGCAAAGCGGTAATAAACCAGAATGCAGACGAAAGTCAAAATGACTGCCCAAAACGAAGCGGTGGTTCCCTTTTGAATCGTGGTCGCACCCAAACCAGCACCCACTCGCTCTTCGCTCGCTGGCTCGTCACTGAGCGTGGCAGGCAAGCGTCCAGAACGTAGGATGGTCACCAAAAAGTCGACTTCTTCTTTGGTAAAGCGACCGGTGATTTGACCTTGATTGCTAATCGTCGAATTGAGCTGCGGAGCGGAGAGTACTTTGCCGTCCATGATGATCGCCATCCGGCGGTGGAAATTGCCGTCGGGTTGGTTGATCGATGTCATCCGCACCATCTGCTGAGCGCCCTTCGGAGTGAGCTTAAACGAAACGGTAGGTTGTCCCGTCTTGTCGAACTCCATGGCCGCACTGGAAAGGTCGTCACCAACGACTTGCGCATAGGGCTTGCCGGCAAATTGTAGGGCCATGAGTACATCCACTCCACGGATCCCTTGGGCCTTCAAGTACTTTTCCAATGCAAAGTTATTTTCGGTGTTCAGCATCGGATTGCTGATGATCTTGCCGGTGATGGAATCTCGAATGATGTCGCCCAAGACGGGGGTCTTGAGTGGCAAAATTCCTTCGACTTGCTCCTGCTCGCGACCGACCGTGTACCACTTGCCAACCACTTTGCCAGCAGCATCCACCACCTCAGACGATGGTGCCTTGTTGGTTCGCGCCTGCTGCTCGGCCAACTCGCGGATGTCTTGGTGATCGCGCGTGTTGGCCACAATGCGGAACTCTAATTGTCCAGAGTTTTGCAGCAAACGCTTGATTTCTTGCAATTCTCCTTCGCCCGTCATCGGCACGGTGATTTCAATCTGCGATTCGCCGCGGGGTCGAATCGAGATCTCTTTGGTGCCCGATGGGTTGATGCGATCGCTGAGGGCCGTTGAGAGCGAAGCGGCATCAATTTTGTTGCCATCTTCATCGGGCATGATGTCATAGACGAGTGACGTACCTCCCTTCATGTCGGTTCCGAACTTGATCTGGAAATCCTTGGCATAGGCAAACAGCAAGCCTCCAAACACGGCGGCGATCATCACACCCACCCGGAATGAATGGGCTGGCATGCGAACTGCCCGAGTGATGAAATGGCTCAGGATAAATGGAACGACGAAGATCCCGAGCACAAACAGTGCCCCGGTCCCATACGCCTTCCAATCCGCAGTGGGCTCAGTCGCCGGATTACCGGGTGCATTCAATTGCGCGTCCGCCAACAAAAGCTGCTGGAAGAAAGGCCGGGTAAGCAGAGATGTGAAAAAGGAAGAGCCGTCCATTGATAGTCCTTACGGAGCAATAATTAAGCGAGTGTGTTGGGTCACTCTTTGGAGTCTGTACTGATTATTTTCGAAATCGAATCGCGATTGACCGTCATCTTCGCCCCCGAATTTTCGTCGATGCGAATGGTCACTACCGTTTCGTTGGCGTTGGCCTGCGTCACGGTGCCATAAATCCCGCTCGCCGTAACGACGCGGTCATTTTTCTTGAGTTCTGCAAGTGCTTTCTTCTGGTCCTTCATCTGCTTCTGCTGCGGCCGAACGACGATGAACATGAACAGAATCGCGCTTAACAACATCAGGTTCAGCGGATTGGTGAAGAAGGAAATAAACGGGTTTAACTCTTGGATGTCTTGTCCACCCGCATCGCCAACCCCATCACCAAGCTGCGCGCCCGCTTCCGCGGCTTGGGCAAGTAACCAGGTACCCTGCGTCGCTGTCGAATGTAGGAAATCGCTTAAAGCGCCTGTAAACATAAAACCAGCCAAAGCCATAGTTTCGGTGGAAGGGAATGCGAACTGCATGCGAATCCACCCGAAAGGAGGGCTGCAGAGGGTGGCATATTAATGGATAGCGTCACAACACAGCCTGCGCAGGATCCGCGAAATCAACTGGAAATCATACGAATCCCCCCAGAAACCCACAAGGCC
Organism: Pirellulaceae bacterium; assembly: GCA_041751975.1. Taxonomy (GTDB): domain Bacteria; phylum Planctomycetota; class Planctomycetia; order Pirellulales; family Pirellulaceae; genus Aureliella. The sequence continues at coordinate 69,568 of JBGSHW010000080.1, read as the reverse complement.
TAAGCTTGCACTCTCCGGCAGTACCAGCCCGAAGCAGGCCAGGCCCAAACGGGGGCCTTTGCATTCTTCCCCTGTCAGTGGGCAATCTGTCCCCCGAAACCGGAAGCAGCCTCAGTGATCTTTGGACTGTCGCAACCTTTTTTTATCTCCCTGCTTGCGTTTTTCGTCCATGCGACGACGCTGCGAGCCTTGCGACGGTTTGGTCGCAATTCGACGTTTGGGGGGCTTAAGAGATGCTAGCACCATGTCACGGAGCTTGGTTTGGCAGGCCTCGATGTTTTGAGACTGATCGCGATGCTCCTGCGACTGGATCACCACCTCTCCCTCGGTGGTCATGTATCGCTTTGCATTCATTGTGAACCTTCCCCAAGCCGCCGCAGAAAGAGTTCCGGGTGCCCGGCGCCACCGCAATGTGGCTTTGCTGTTCACTTTATTCACATTTTGACCGCCCGGTCCGCCACTGCGCGCGAAACTCCACTCCAGCTGTTCTTCAGGTATCTCCAGTGTTTCGTTGATTGGAATGCTTGCCATGTTCGAACGCTCGTAGTCGCGAAAGCTTGATCGTTTTTATTACCCCGCTCGGGTTACTTAGGATACCACTTTGCCAACCAAGGTTCACGCCTCGGCCCGCGTCTGGCCCAGTAAACGAGTTTAATGGGAACGAGTTTAATGGGAACGCTTGCGAAATCGCCAAAAGCTCTTCAACTGAAACACCGATAACTTATTCGAGGGAAGGTCGTCAGTTTACCCTTAAGCCTCAGGTGGGCACGCATTGAGTATCCGCTGCCGCATTCTTGTGGTAGTTACGTTGGCAAGCGCCAGCTAGCAATCGATCGAGTCGCCCACGATGCTCAAACGCCCAAGCCCTCAACCCGCCCTCATCCGACTGAGTCGCCCACTCACCGCTCGCCGCCCAAGTCTTGCATTTCACGTGGGCCACCGCCGCTGGCTGAGCTTTTCCAGCTTTCTAGCGGTTGTCGTCGGGTTGTTTTTTTTTGGCTGCAGTCGCTCCAAGCACCGCGTTCGGGCGGATCACGAAGCGTATGGCTTGATCGAAAGTCGGCAGTCGGATGACTTGTGGAGCGTGCCACCCCGCCCGGTCGAACCACTCTCTCAGTCGCGGATGTACTTGGCGAGCGAACAAGACGGTGGGCCCAAGCCGGCCGATGACCCGGCCGCCAAACGCTGGATGGACAGCCCCGCTGGATTCAACAACACCAAATATTATTCGAAAATTGCGACCGACCCGAAAACCGAAAACCCAATCTGGCTCGATTACTTGCCGCGCAATGAATCGCAGCAGGTGGAATTGACTCCTGCTCTGGCCAACGACCTCGCCTTGCTCCACAGCCGTGAGTACCAAACAGAGTTTGAAAACGTCTATCTGACCGCGCTGAATCTTTCGGGAAATCGCTTCGAGTTCGCGGCCCAATGGTTCGGTGGCACCGGCACGAACTTCACGGCGACGGGAGCCGATGTGGGGGATCAAAGGCAGCTCAACACCACTCTGGGGCGGTTGGGCTTCAGCCGTAACTTGGCGGGGGGTGGCCAATTCGCAACCAACGTTCTCAACGGCCTCTTTTGGGATTTTGGCTCCAGCGGCGTCCAAGGGGGCTCAGCGGCCGTCGTGACCACATTCACGCAACCCTTGTTGCGCGGCGCGTTCCGTCATGTGCGGCTCGAGAACTTGACGCAAGCCGAGCGAGAGCTGTTGTACACCGTTCGCGGCTTTGCCCGTTTCCGACGTCTGTTTTACGTGAATGTCACCACCAGCTACCTCGATCTGCTGACTCAGGTCCAAGCGATTCGCAACGCGCGGACGAACGTCGAAATCCTGCGTCAAAACCTGATCGAGTACGAATTCTATGTGCAATTGGAATTGGTCTCGCAAATTCAACGCGACCAAGTCTTCCAGCAGTACCAAAACGGTCGGTTGTCGTTGTTGGCGGCGGAGCAGAATCTGGCGGAGTCGCTCGACAGGTACATGTTCCAACTGGGACTCCCCGCTTGGCTACCCATCGAAGTGGACGAAACGCTGTTATCGCAGTTCGAATTGGTCGATCCGAGAATTCTCAGCCTGCAGGAACTGTCGCAGGAGTTGTACGTCTCGTTGATGGAGTACCTGCCACCACAGCAAGCCACAAGCGATTTTTTGCAAGAGCGTTTTGAGAACTACGTCCAGCTGCATGAGCAAGTGGCTGAGTTGCTGCCGGAAATTGAGGCGGAACTGGCCCAGTGGCTCTCACGCCTGGAGGCTACGGACCGAGATAAGTTGGGGCCCGATGACCTTCTCGACTTCCAGCAACAGCGGTCGCTGGCGGAACAGATCGAACGCGGTTTGTCGGAAATGCATACTGCGGTCGACGAACGCCGGCAGCGTGACGGAGCGTTGCGCTCGAGGATGCTGAGGGGGGAGAGTGGAATTGCCGGTGCTTCGAAGTCGTCCGACGACGCAGCTCTTTTGACGAATCCCGCAGATGATGACGGGTCACTGGAGGAAGTTGCGGCGGGGTTGTCCTTGGACTCGGAGCCACCGCCGCCAGCGATCGCAGCTTGGGAGGCGTTGCAGCAAGCGGTTGGCTTGCAGCTGCGAGCCGAAATCTCCGAACTGTATATCGCGCAGACGCAGATTCGTTTGCACCTGATCGATATCGACCAATTGCCAGCCATGAAGGCGGAACCGATTATCACCTACGCCTTTCAGAATCGCTTGGATTTGATGAATAGCCAAGCCCAGGTGATGGATGCCTTCCGTAGGGTGGAGGTCGCCGCTGACGCTCTGCAAAGCGACTTGAGTGTAGCTGGGGGAGTAGCTCTGGGAAGCGACCCCGCCAAGAACAACGCCTTCCGTCTCGACTCATCGGCAAATCGCTACACCGTCGGAGTTCAATTTGATGGCCCCCTCAATCGCCTTGACGAACGCAATCAGTATCGGGCTACGCAAATTGCTTATCAACAAGCGGGGCGAGAGTTCACTGCCGATCGCGATCGGGTAGCCAACGAACTGCGCTCGGTGCTGAGGCAACTTGAACTAAGTCGCCTCAACTTTCAGATCGCGAGGCAACAAGTCGTGGCGGCCACGCGGCAAGTCGATGAGGCGCAGATCGCGCTCCGCAGCAGCTCGGAAGCCGAGGCCAACTTGACCCTATTCTTGCTCCAAGCCCTGCAAGGTGTGCTCGACGCCCAGAATAATCTGGTTTCCAACTGGGTGACCTATCGCGTGCAAAAATTGCGATTGTTTGCCGCACTCGAACTGCTTTACTTGGACGAAAACGCGCAATGGATTAACGAACGCACTGCCATCGACGAATTAACGCAGTTTGCTGAAATCGACCCTGAGTACTTCCCAGCTGCTTGGCGATCTAAGGCGGGCATGGTCAACGCAGAAAGCGATGCAGAAAGCAACTCAGAAACAGGCGAGCAGCCAATGGATCCCGAAGAGTTGGAGGCTGAAGCAGTTGAGGCTGCAGAGCTGGATGGCGGCCGGGTGGGAAGAGTTGAACTTCCCACCCGACAAAGCTCTGGGTCCAATCAATCCATCTCCAATCAAGCAGTCGTCGTGCCTAGCGTGCCGTACTCGTTTGACTTCAATCGCTAACGCAGAAACTCAAACGCGCATCACGGCTCATTCCCAGGCCCCTCTCCGCTCGCATTACTCGCGACTCTCCCGTGGGGAGAGTAAGTTCCACGCGGCGAGCCTTACCGCTTACTCCTTACCACTGTGGCTTGAGGACCACGGTGGCTAACGGGGGCAGGTTAAGTTGCAGTGAGGCGGGACGGCCATGATGTGGCAAGCTCGTGGCGGTGACTCCCGAAGCATTGCCCACATTGCCACCGGCATAGTAGCTCGAGTCGCTGTTGAAGATCTCGCTGTAGTAGCCCGCTTGGGGCACGCCGATCCGATAGCCTTCGCGGACCACTGGAGTGAAGTTGCTGGCCACGAGGACAAAATCTTTTGGATCCTCACCTTTGCGAAGGAAGGCGATGATGCTGTCGTCGCGATTCATGCAATCGATCCACTCAAAGCCCTCCGCGCGGAAGTCGACTTGATGCAGGGCTGGTTCGCGAATGACCATATGGTTCAAGTCGGCCAGCATGCGTTTGATACCGTTGTGCGTATCCCAGCCAAGCAGATCCCACTGGATCTCCGAGTCATAGTCCCACTCGTGCCACTGCGCAAACTCGCTTCCCATGAACAGCAGTTTCTTACCTGGGTGTGTCCACATGTAGGAATACAGCAGACGCAGGTTAGCGAATTTTTGCCACAGATCGCCCGACATTTGGCTGATCAGCGAACCCTTGCCGTGGACCACTTCGTCGTGCGAGAGGGGCAACGCAAAGTTCTCGGTGAAGGCATAGATCAGGCTGAAGGTTAGTTCGTCGTGGTGATAGCGACGATGGATCGGCTCATGCCGCATGTAACGCAGCGTGTCGTTCATCCACCCCATGTTCCACTTGATCGAGAAGCCCAGGCCGCCCACATCGGTCGGTTGGCTGACACCCGGCCAAGCGGTCGACTCTTCGGCCAAGGTCAGAATGCCCGGGTACTGCCCATGCGCCTGCTCATTGAACTCGCGGAGCATGTGGATGGCTTCCAAGTTCTCGCGTCCACCGTAGGCGTTGGGGATCCATTCACCATCGTTGCGACTGTAATCTAGATACAGCATGCTGGCCACGGCATCGACCCGCAGGCCATCGATATGATACTTGTCCATCCAAAACAAAGCGTTGGACGTAAGGAAGTTACGGACTTCGTTGCGGCCGTAGTTGAAGATCATGGTTCCCCAGTCGGGATGTTCCCCTTGTCGCGGGTCGGCGTGCTCGTAAAGCGCCGATCCATCGAACTCGCGCAGGCCATGCGCATCTTTGGGGAAGTGAGCTGGAACCCAATCCAAAATCACGCCGATACCGTGCTGATGGCAATGATCGACGAAATACATAAAGTCTTCGGCCGAGCCATAACGGCTGGTCACACCAAAGTAGCCCACGGTCTGGTAGCCCCATGACCCGGTGAACGGATGCTCGCTGACCGGCATCAGTTCCACATGGGTAAAGCCCATTTCTTGGCAGTAAGCGACCAGCTCATGCGCGATCCGGCGGTAGTTCATCCAGCCATGATGGCCCTTCGGATCGCGGCGCCAAGAACCCAAATGCAATTCGTAAATGTTGACAGCTTCGCGCAGCGGATCGGTGCCAGCACGTCGATCGAGCCAGGCTTGGTCATTCCAGGTGTAGCGATCGAGGGGAGTCACGATCGAGGCGGTCCGCGGCGGCAACTCCGCGTAGAAGCCATAGGGGTCCGTCTTGTCGACCGTGTGTCCACCCCGCATCTTGATTCGGTACTTGTACTTTTCACCCGCTTTGAGGTTGGGGACAAACAACTCCCAGACCCCAGCCGGAATGTGCTTGCGCATCGGGTGCTGCTCGCCACTCCAGTGGTTGAAATCACCGATCAACTGCACACTCTCGGCATTGGGTGCCCACACAGCGAAGTTGACTCCAGCCACCTCGTCAACCTGGCGCTCATGCGCACCCATTTTGTCATACAACTTCCAATTGCGACCTTGTCCAAAAAGGTACAGGTCAAATTCGGTGAGTAACGGTTCAACTGCGTAAGGATCGTGCATCTCGGTGATTTCGCCATTTTTGGAGCAAACGCGGAGTCGGTAATTGGCGGATTTAGTGGTCGAAATAGGACAGATTACTTCATAAAAGCCTGAGGGGTGAACCCGCCGCATGGGCCGCACGGCTTGATGCTCGTTGTCGACTAACCAGACCTGATCGCTCTGAGGCAAAAAGGCTCGGACCGATAGCGCCTGACGGTCCCCGTAGGTGACCGGATGAGGCCCCAGCAACTGAGCTGGATTCTCCAGTGTACCCTCTACTAAACCACTAATTCCTTGTAGCGACAACTGTGTGCGCACAACCTTCTCCAGATTCTAATAGGTGTTATAACGTCGATTCCGCCGGGACGGAGTGTTTCAAGTGTCTAAGTGCCGAAATAAAGTGGCCGCTGCTGGTACCTGCCGCGCCACCATTTGATCCAGGAAATCGCCAAACCCCACCAACTGACGCGAAACGTTTCCAGCCATAGTGCTATTTGCAATGGTCGTTCCACTCTTGGCGAACCCGCCGCAGCCAATCCCTGGACGCCGACGAGCTGCCCAGCAAGCGGGGATACACCATACACCACATGAGGGGAACAGGCCGGGGCAGGTGCGGCTGCCTGCAACGGATCGGCCTTCAGCCCCCCAAGTGCTTGTGCAGCCGAAGCTACCTCAATCAAACTCGTTGGCTGCCCGGTAGGAACAGCCGCTGCCGGGGCCGACTGAATCAAACGGCACGTGACTCCATGGAATTTCAGAGCGCGATCGACGCGCTGCCACAAGTCAGCATTGCGCACCGGCTTCTGAATACCAAACCGCTCCCACTGATAGTCCGATTCGCGCCAGTTGCTCAGGCCATACTTCAGCCCTCGCGAAACGTAACGGCTGGTGGTCACCAAGTTCACCCGACTGGGCTCATCCAAGGCTTCCAGTCCGCGGACGACCGACAACAGCGCCAAACGATCGGGGTGAATCGCTGGCTCAGAATCGGCTGCCTCGAGATGCTCTGGCCGATCCAAGCGATCGAGCACAAAGTGCCAGCGTCCAAAACAGCTGCTCCCGCCGGACGCTGCTGCCGACGAAGCATCGGAGGCATGCGTGTCGCAAAACAACAGGAATTGGGGTTGGGATACCATGGCGGTGGAGTCCTACATGCCGATCAAACAGCACGCGTTAGAGTCTCGAACCCCATCCTTGGTTTCAAATTCGCGGTCCCTTGATTGTCCCTGGCCAGCGCAGAGTATCCGCGGTCATCCTGTTCCACTGGCGTTAGGTCTTCCATCGAACGAAAAACGTTCCAATCCTGAACCTAACCCCCGCGTAAAGTTTGCCAATTCCCTACAGAGTTCCTGTTAGTAAGAATTTGCCGATAACGCAGTCTCCCAGGCAGGATGTATAATCAATCGAACCCCATCTCATCGGGCAGTCAGTTCAGCTTTCCGCTCTGGAGGTTATCAAAGCTTCTTCATGAACCACAAGCGACTTACTTTATTTCTGCTGATTGCAATCGCTGCGAACCTCGGCCATCTGCGGGTGCAGGCTCAATCCAAACCGCAGCGTGCGACCGCTCCCGAGTTCAAACCGGGACAGTTTGATGGTATCTTTTTTTTGGATGTGAAAAGTGTCTTGAAAGGGGACTTGCCCGGTCAGCAAGTTCAAGCAACGAATGGAACCAACCAAACTAACAGCGGTTCAACCATGGCGCCGTCCAACAGTCCCTCAGCCAGTGCGGGGGAGGAGTCGATGTCCAGCGGTGGTGTGGCATGGCACCAATTGATCTCCCCTAATTCACTGGAAGACCTAGTTAAAGGCTCCAAGCTGCAACTCGAGCAAATCGTTACGACTCCCGCCGAATTTGCTGGCGGAGGGTACGACGAAGCTCGTCGCGAATTCTCGCTGCAGGCACTGCTGTTCGCTATCATCGAAACCTATCCTGGCGATGTGCGTTGGAAGAACAGCGCTGGCGTGGCTCGCGAATCGTTCGCCCGGGTTGCAGCCAATACCAAGGTCGGTTCGCGGCAAGTGTACGACGAAGCCAAGAAACGCGTGCTCGATCTTACCGATCTCATCAACGGTGCGCCCTTGTCGGGGAACGCGAAGAGTGAGATTGAGTGGTCAAATTTAATCGATCGCGTTCCGGTCATGCAACTGCTAGAGTGGGCCCAACAAGATTTCGTTGCACCCCACTCGTCCGATGAAGCCAAATTTTCTGCCAATCAAGAGGAGCTCCAGCGGTATGCCGAGTTGGTGGCGATCCTCGGGCAAATTTCACTTCAAGCCGAGATGCCCGACGCCGACGACAAAGATTACCAAGCCTTGGCCCAAGAGATGATCAATCAGGCACGCCAAATCAGCTTGGCAGTGCAAACCGACAACGCCGAATTGGCGCGGCAAGCCAGTGGGAAACTCGGCCAAAGCTGCGCCAACTGTCACGACAATTTTAAGTAGGAGAGCCGTGCATGGGTATTCGATTCCACTGCCACCATTGCCGATACGAACTGCATGTCAAAGATTTCCAGGCGGGTAAACGAGGGCGCTGCCCCGAATGCCAAGGCAAATTTCGGATCCCGCCGCAAGATGCGGAGCTGTCGTTGGAATTTGACACCCCCGTCCCACAGCTGGTAACGACCGCCACCACCGCGAACCCCACAGCTCGTGTGGCAAAATCGAGCGGAAAAGCACAGGAGCCCCAAAAACCTGTAGCTCGGAGCGAGTCCCAGCCGATCGCCAAGCCCCGTAGTCCAGTGGATGCGTCGAAAACTCGTGCTGCTATTGAAAATAAAATACTCCCAACCAACGCACCTATTGCGGAGACCGCCACCGTAGCGGCTGCTCAGCCCACCACGCAAACACAACCCATAACCGCTCAAACACAATTGCCAGCGGCGATTTCCATGCAGCCACAGGCCACATGGCATGTGCGCCCCACCACCGGTGGGCAATATGGTCCAGCTCCAGCCGAAACGATGGGCCAATGGTTGATTGAAGGCCGGGTGGCTCGCGATGCGTTGGTGTGGCGCGACGATTGGCCTGAATGGCAAACAGCCGGCGATGCCCTGGCCGACTACTTCGGCAGCGACTTGGCGGACAATTTTGGTAGTGAGACGGAGCGTCAGCCTCTAACCCAGACGTCCTCTTCCAATACGAATTCCACCGCAGCGACTACCCCCTTGCCGGTGACAGCTAGCAGCAGTCGCCGCTTGGACCGTAAGCAGAAAAAGCGACAACGCTACCTACTTATCGTTTCGATCCTCTCCGTGATGTTCATCGCCTTGGTCGCGGTGCTGTTGGTTGTGCTACTGTCTCCCGCAAAGTAGTCGAGTTGCTACAATGTCGGCGTCATCCGCAAGCGGGCACCCGTTTGAGCCCATTGCGATCTGGGGTGACAATGTGGGTGGTTTCTCAGGGAGAGCGTAGTCAAGCATGATCGATCGAGCAAAGAAACAGGATGTGGGTGTCGTTGGAAGTGGACTTGCGGGGCTGAGCGCCGCCTGTGTGCTGGCCGCTCGCGGGCACAACGTTATCGTCTTTGAGAAAAATGAGTGGCTCGGCGGCAAGGCAGCCGTGTACGAAGAAGGTGGCTTCCGTTTCGACATGGGGCCGACGATCCTCACGCTTCCCGAGGTCCTCAAACGGGTCTTCCAGGAAGCGGGCAAGAAGCTAGAGGACTACGTCGATCTAGTTCCCCTCGATCCACAGTGGCGGTGCTTCTTCGAAGATGGATCTGTCTTGGACTTGGTCTCCGACACCGCCAAAATGCAAGAGAATTTACGGTCCCTCACCAACGACAATACGGCTGCCGAGGGCTACGCGCGATTCATCGAGATGTCGAAGAAATTGCACGCCGTATCCGATCGTTTCTTCTTCTGGAAAAGTGTCGGTGGCATCAGCGATACCTTCGAGTCCAGCGGCATGTTCAACTTGGCGGTCCTCAAAGATGTGCTTTCGCTTCGGATGGGGCAATCGGTTGCGTCTGTGGTGCGGCAGCACGTGCCCGATGCCCGCGCTGCCCAGATGATCGATCACTTCACTCAATATGTAGGCTCTTCGCCCGAAGCCTCGCCAGCCGTACTATGCGGCATCGCCCACATGCAAACCAAAGAAGGTGTCTGGTATCCGATGGGTGGCACACGCGCCGTCCCATTGGCGTTGGTCAAGTTAGCCACGGAGCTGGGGGTCGAATTCCGCACGAACTGCGATATTGGTTCGATCGATACCGTGGGCAATGCAGTGGTCGGGGTGACTCTATCAACCGGCGAGTCCATTCCGCTCGATGCGGTCGTTTCCAATTGCGATGCGGTCCGCACCCACCGCGAACTGTTGCAAGGCCACGCGCGGCCGATGGCGTTGGGACGCAAGCATGATATCGAACCGGCTTGCTCAGGAGTCGTGCTCTATCTCGGATTGCGCGAACGTTACGAACACCTCTTGCACCACAACTTTGTGTTCTCCAACGATCCGCATGAGGAGTTCGATTGGATCTACAAACGCGGCATGCCAGCTCCCGATCCGACCTGTTATGTGTGCGCGCCGTCCGACACCGAACCGGCCGTAGCACCCGCTGGCGGGGAAGCCCTGTACGTCTTGGTGCACACTCCGTATCTGCGTCCCAATCACGACTGGTCGCAGATGCTCCCCGAGTATCGCGAAGTGATCCTGGATAAACTCGAACGCACCGGCGGCATGCATGGTATTCGCGACCGCATCGTGATTGAACAATCACTTACACCCGAAGGGATCCACAAACGCTATCGCGTGTTGAACGGAGCGATTTACGGCTTGGCCAGTCATGGCAAATACCTGGGGGCGTTCAAACCAGCCAATCGCAGCAAAGAACTCCGGGGCTTGTACCTGGCTGGCGGTGCGGCACACCCTGGACCAGGCATGCCGATGGTCATGATGAGTGGTTGGATTGCAGCCGATTCGCTCGACCGCGATGCGCTCGTCACGGCAGGTGCTTAAGTGCCGGTCGCTAACTCGGTCCCGATCCCTAAAATTAGCAAGCCGCTGATCGGCGGCTTTTTGTGGTTCGTCAAGCGTTACGTCCGCAAACACTTCCATGTTTTCGCCGTCAACAACGATCATTTACAGGGGATGCAACTGACCGGCGCGGATGCCTTGGTGGTGTACGCCAATCATCCCTCCTGGTGGGACCCGATCTCTGCCTTGATCCTGGCGCATGCCACGTTCCCTGAGCATCGCGTGTACGCTCCCATCGATGCCCAAGCGCTGGCCAAGTACCGGATGTTTGCCCAGATGGGGTTCTATGGCGTTGACCAGTCGACACTCCGCGGTGCCTCCGATTTCTTGCGGCAGAGCACCGCCATCCTCGAGCAAACCCAAGCCTCGATCTGGTTGACCCCCGAAGGTCGATTTGTGGATCCCCGCGAACCCTCGACACCTCTAGCCGGCGGCTTGGCCCACTTGGCATCGAAGTTGGCCGTGAATGCCGCCAACTACCGCGCCGCCCGCGACAGCGGCCAACTGAGTTCGTCAGCCATGGGCGAATCCCCAACACCACCCCTCCGTCGCACTTGGTTTGTACCGGGAGCCGTTGAATATGTGTTTTGGGAAGAACGCAAACCCGAGGTGTTGTGTTGGTTCGGCAGGCCGCTGTGTGTGGTCGATCCGGCGCACGAACAACCCGCACCTGAGTTACCAGAAGCGCGTGATAAAACGGCCTGGAATAGGCTGCTTACCGCACGTTTAAGAGAAGCGCAAGCGGAATTGTCGGCGGCGTCGATCGCACGCGATTCGGCCCCCTTTAAAGTGTTGATCGGTGGAAAGAGTGGTTCGTTCTTCGTGTACGATTGGTGGCGTTCGGCCACAGCCCGCTTGCGTGGCGAATCGCTCAACACCGACCATAGCGATAAACTCCAAAGTCGTTGATCCGATAGTCGTTGATCGCTCCGTCGATCATAACAAAATCCTTTGCCCATCCCATCCCCGGCTCTGATAGGCCTACCATCCCGAGTGCATTAAAGTGTTAAGATAAGAATGTCGCCAAGTTTTCCTGGGGATAGAGCGTTATCGTTGAGGTCTGACGCGCAACTTACCCTCCCCGGGGGAATTCAAGCCATTTGCATGAATCCCCTCGGGGAGGGTCGGCCTATCAGGGCCGGGGAGGGGCAAAACAGTTACCGCCGAGACACTTGGCGACACGCTCAAACGAGCTGTTTTTTTAATTGCAAAAACTTTCGAGCGAAACCATCATGGCGCGCGACCAGACCCTAGCTTCCCCTGAGATCGTAGTCGACTTGCTGCAAGGCTACCGTCGCTCCAAAGCCATGTTCGCCGGCGTGAGCTTGGGGATCTTCGATGCATTGACCACTCCCCCTACTACGCTCGCGGCTCTGTCCGAACGACTGGCCTGCGATGCAGATGCACTCGAACGACTGCTCGACGCGCTGCGCGGCGTGGGCTTATTAAGCAAAACGGATGACGCCTATGCCAACACCGAAGTGGCAACAACCTATCTGACCTCCGACAGTCCTCTTCGCATGACAGGCTATATCAACTATTCGAACAACGTCGGTTGGCAGATGTGGGGGCAACTCGAGGATGCGATTCGCGAGGGGACGAGTCGTTGGAAGCAATGCTTCGGTTGGGATGAACCGATTTTCTCGAGCTTCTTTAAGACCGAGGAGGCCGCCAACGAGTTCTTGATGGGGATGCACGGCTTTGGCATGATCAGTTCTCCGGCGGTCGTCAATGCGTTGGACCTGAGTGGTTTCAGGCACTTGGTCGATTTAGGGGGAGCTACCGGGCACTTGGCGATTGCTGCTTGCGAACGTTATCCCCAACTGCGGGCGACGGTGTTCGATCTGCCGGCAGCTCGTAGTTTGGCTGAGTCGATTGTGGGTGGCTCGCGGGTAAATGACCGCCTGCAACTGGTGTCTGGAGATTTTTTTGTTGATCCGCTCCCTGCCGGCGACTTATTTGCTTTAGGGCGGATCCTCAATGATTGGAGTCCCGCTAAGATCCAACGTTTGTTGCGCAAGATCTTTGCGGCTTTACCCGCTGGTGGCGCATTGTTGATCTGCGAAAAAATATTGAGCGAAGACAAAGGGGGCCCAAGTTGGGCCCAGATGCAGAACTTGAACATGTTGGTCTGTACCGAAGGCAAAGAACGAACGCTGGCCGAATACGAAGCGATGTTGCAGCCTATCGGTTTTGTCAACATCACCGGTTGCCGCACTGTGACACCCATCGATGGCATCCTGGCCTTCAAGCCCTAGTGCTTCATCCAACTTCGATTTTGGGGTTTTCCTTTTCTTCGTGTTTTTGGATGCTGGTCGCAACCAAGGCGACTGCCTACCTTAGCGGACTCGACGATCGTAAATCCCAAGTCTTGCAGCCTCTGCAGGTTCGTTGAGCTCAGCCAGGAGCCATGCGCGCCTTGCCCGTCCTGTTCATCCGCGTCCGTTTCAAATGATTTTTCAGCTGCTTCATCGTCCCCACCCAAATTGGGAAAACCGATAATGAAGGCCCCGTGCACGACGATTGCGGCCACCACGCAGATGCTCGACGCCATCATTGTCGCCGTCAGGAATCGGGCGTCGGCCGATAACACCTTACCAAGCAAGAACTTGCAGCTTTCGGACCGGGAATGTGAATCCCAATACAGAAGTCCGTTTGGCCAGTCGCTACAATAGCTCACTGCAGCTTGGTCCGCATGGCTTCATAGCCGCATTTGGCTGCAGTGGACAAGGCGGGCGGAGGTCTCTGTCTTAACGTTGAGTCTGACCGTTTTTCAAATGTTTTTTGGGAGTCGAAGATGGGTGAAAAAAACGATGCTTTGCTGGGCCAGTCTTCTGTCGATAGCGGTTCGCCGCTAAACGACTCGCAGACGTTGTCCGCCGAGGAAATGGCTGCGATCGGTAGCTCCGTCAGCACGCCGGTACGCTTCTTGCGAGCCGCGGTGGCTGGCTTAGCCCTAACTGGCTTTGGTTACTTTGCACTGGCCGCTTCGCCAGATCTAAACAAATCGTTTACCAATCTGACCGGGCTGAGCATCATCGAGCCGGCGTCGTCCAGCTCGGGATGTGGGGCAGCATACGTCGCTTACCCTGAAGACGAGTGCGGTACCAAAGGTTGCGGCTCGTCACCATGTGGTTCCGAGTCCATGTGCGGTTCAGAGGGTGCTGTAGCAAGTGCATGCTGCGAGTCGAGCATGTCCGTTTCGACCGTTGCAGCCAGCTGCTGTCCAGATGCGGGTGCTGAGTGCTGCGCCTCAGGTGCCGATGAGTGCCCCGGAAGTTGCCCAGTTGCCAATTCGCAAGCGGGTGATGCAGTAGCTTCGGAAGCCACGGCGACCGAGACAACGGAAACCATCGCAGCCGAGTCCGACGTGGTCGAAGCTCCGGTTGCTGAAGCGGGCGAGTAATCAAGTTGAACGTTGCGCCACACGATGGGCCGCACGTTTGTTCTAAACTAAGAAAATCAAATGCTCGGCGATCTATCAAGGTCGGCGAGCATTTTTCGCTTCTGCCTCCTCTTAGTAATGGATGCTCGCGGCTGAGGCCCAGCAGTCCCCCTTGCAATCGGGCTGGATTTTTTTGGGGAAATTGCGTATCCCCAAGGATGGAACGTTGGACACCCTCTCCCCCCCCCCCTTCAGTACGTTTCGCCGCACCTACTTTTCTGTTTTTTCTAGGCAGTAGCCCAAGATGCACCTCCCTCGCACTCTCACTCTACTGTTCTTAACGGTCGTCGGCCTGATGGGTCTCATCGACGGCCTGTGCCATGCCCAAAACACCAACTACTACCCAACCGCCGATCGCTCGTCCAAGTGGCTCCCAACCACTGCAGAGTTCGATGCAGGCACCGCGAGTGCCCCAAGTGCCTCCAGCTTTGCTTTAACCTACTCCCCCGCGCGGATCGATTCCGCCCGTCGCGCGGCCGATCAATACCGCAGACAGTATGCTTCCTCTTCTCCGATTTCCGCCTCTACTACGAATTCCCCTGCTTCTGTAATTGTCTCTGAGCTTGCCAACACGAATGCTAGCTTTGCAGAACAATGGGCTGAGCTCGCTACAACGATCAACTCAGCTTCCGCGCGGCTTGTTGAAGCCAACGCGAAACTGAAGTCGGTCGAAGAGGACTATAAGCATGTGGAGACTAATCTTGTTCGCGACGGTTTGACACCTACACTTGGGTTGCTTCTCAGTCACAAAAAAAGTCAACTTGAGGATTGGCAAGTCGCGGGTTCGAACGGTCAGAGCGTGAATGCAGAGATCCAACGCTCGCGTGACAAGCAGTTGGCCAACGCAATGGTCAAGCACAATGGTAGCGACGTTGCACGCCAAACCGCAGAGCTACTCGCCTCGTCCGGTTACGACTCGACGCGACGCGAATATGAAGTGCTTACATCGCAGCTCCAAACGCTGCTCGGCGAGCGACGGGAGTGGCTTCAATTACTTGCCCAGGGCTACAACGACTATCGACAAAAGCTTGGCGAACTCGATTCTGCCGCAGCCGCATTTAAGCGATTGACTGTCGACTACCGCACACTCATCGATCGGCACGTGACTTGGGCACGCAGTCGCGAGCCCTTGGGACTGGCGGACTTCAAGAAATTGCGGTCGGGTCTAGGTTCCCTTTTTGATCCAGGTCGCAGCGAGGATTTCGGATACTCGCTAACTCAAAAATGGAAAAACAATCCAGCCGCCGGTTTGACGCTGATCGGCTGCACGCTGATCATCTTCCTGCTGCGAATTCTTGCAAAGTCGTGGTTGATCGGGATTGGTAGTCGCAAGAGGATGCGCGAGGCCAGCGCGCATGTCCGAAAATTCCTTGCGAGTTTACTGACGCCGCTGGTCGCGTTTGCCTTCCCGAGCATCTTGTATTTACTCGCACGGTGGCTTGGTTCTGGCTATGTAACCGAATCGACGCTGCATGTTTCAAGTGGTCTCTACGCGGCGAGTTTAATTGCACTGGTCGTGGAGGTCGCCCGTCAATTGCTGCGGCGACACGGATTTGTTGAAAAGCACCTTAAGATCGAGTTGCCCGGGCAGCAACGCGCGGCGGTGTACTTGTTAGTTATTGGTACGGGACTGGTTCTCGCGACGTATATGGTCACTTTGGCCGCGCACATCGACCACGGATCTTGGAGTGGATCGGTGGCCCGGATCGGCTTCATTTCTGCGTTGTTACTGGTTGCTTGGACCGCTCACCTTTCTCTCAAGCCGAGGGGAGGTTTCCTAGAACCGCTTGTCGAAAAGTTTGGGGGAAGTGTACTTTATCGTATTCGAATTTTATTTTACTTCCTTGGAGTTGGCTTTCCGTTGGTGATGATTGGACTCTCAGGGCTGGGTTACGAATCGGCAGCGAATGAAATTATCAAACGCGCCGGACTCATGTTTGTGTCGCTTCTGGTTGGCGCAACACTTTGGTCGGCCATCAAGATCGTCTCTTCCCACGCTTGGCACGCTCTGACCGGTACGCATGATGAAACGCGGTTGGATGACTATGACCCAATGCCGCCCGCAAGGGTCTCTGGGGCCATGGCAGAGTATTCGCTCGAGTTAAAGCATCAGATGGCCTTCCTCAGTCGCTGCGGGCTGGTGCTGGGTGCAGTCGTCTGCCTCGGCTGGCTTTGGAGCGATGTCTTTCCGAAAGTCCAATTGGGCAACTATGTCGTATGGACGATCCAAGACACCGTTACGAAACCGTCGCTTGCCCTCCAGGGGCAGACAGCCAGCCGCAATGAAGTGGTAACCACGCCGATCACCTTATTGCATTTGGTGCTGGCTGGGGCAACGATGTTTGTGGCATTTCAATTGGCCAAGCTCTTGCCCGCATTATTCGATGCGTTGGTGCTCCAGCGTGTTTCCTTTGACGAAGCGATGGAACATCTGTCGTTGGTGCTCGGGCGCTTCTTGCTGTTCGGAACGGGTTGCTTCATCGCTTGTAGATTGCTCGGCCTGCGCTGGGAAACGATCCAATGGCTGGCGGTAGGCTTAACGATCGGCATCGGCTTCGCCTTGCAAGACATTTTGCGAAATTTGTTCGCTGGCTTGGTCGTCATGTTCGAGAAGCCCGCGCGGCTAGGAGATCTAATCACGGTGGGGCATGTGACCGGTCGTGTGGCCGCGCAGAAACTGCGAACCACCGTATTATCCGATGAAAAGGGACGCGATGTCATTATTCCGAACAGGAACTTTGTCAATCAGGAGGTGATTAACTGGATGGGCGCTGGTCGCCTCAAGGTGCTTCCGATCGAAGTTGCTGTGACGCGTGATGAACGACCTGCCGATGTGTGCCGCATGTTGCAGCAGTTGCTGGTGGAGCAACCCGGGTTGTTATTGAGTCCCGCACCTCAAGCCACGTTGATTTGCGTCAGCCAGCAGAGCCAACGAATCGAACTGCGGGCTTGGATTGAAGACGACCAGGATGCGTCACGCTGCCGAGACTCACTGATGACGACTGTTTTGAACTATCTTGCCGAAAAAAACTTGCTGGCCCCACAGCAACCGCGACAAGTGTTGTTAAACGATTCGTTGGACGCGGATGCGGTCGCTGGCTTTCGTTCGCGAAGAAAGCGATCTGCATAGAAGGTGTTTCCGCTGGCAGTCTCGGAAGCGAAGTTTTAAGCAAATGTACCTGGATCTTTCGGGATAATGCGGGTGCCACTGGCTTCGCCAGTTTGATCGGAGTCATCTTAATCCTCGCCCCAAGAAACTAGGCTCGGTTTCTAGATGTGGTGAACACGTAGCTGCGTCTCTCCGAGACGCAGACATTCCTCGTCTCGGAGAGACGATACCTCAGCCGACTGTGGGTGATGGCTTCTTGTACGACTGCACCACCGAGAACAGAATGGTTAACAGGGAAAGTGGAAGAACGATGTAGACCACGATCCAAGAAAACTGTTGATTCAGCTGCGGATTGGTTTCGGCGAGGATCAAAATAGCCGTGTAGGCGACGTAATAAATCAGCAGTATCCCCCCGGCAATTCTCGAAATGATGCCGGTAAAGAAAATCGGCAGGCAGATAGCGGTAACCGCGACCATGACCGGGATATCAAAGCGTAGTGCTGCGGCAGATACGGCAATGCCCCCGGGTGCGATGATGCTGGAAAGGCCCAACACGGCCAAGATGTTGAACAAGTTGCTGCCCACAATGTTACCCACTGCGATATCACGCTCACCCTTGAAACTTGCCACCACCGACGTGACCAACTCTGGCAAGGAAGTGCCGGCGGCAACGATCGTCAACCCAATGATCAACTGGCTCACCCCCCACATCTGCGCGATGGCCACGGCGCCACTGACCAACAGTTTCGAACCCAAGCCGAGGAAGCCAAGGCCAACCACGATTAGGGCTATTTGCACAAATCGTGATTGAGTCAGTGGAGTGACTTTGGGAAGTTCTTGTGCGAACTCGTCGACCACCGCTGGACTCTCGCTTTTGCTCTGCCGGATGCAGAAGATGATGTAGGCGATCAAGCCGCTAAACAATACGACACCTTCGATCCGCGAGATCGCACCGTCTAGACTCATGCCCCACATCGCTGCTGATGCAACGATCATGAGCGGTACATCCAAACGCACCAATTGACTTGAGACAATCAGCGGAGCCACCAACGCGGCAGCTCCAAGAATGAAGAGCACGTTGAGGATGTTGCTCCCCACCACATTTCCCAAGGCGACGTCGGCTGTCCCCGATAAAGCCGCTTGCAAACTCACCCCCAGCTCCGGTGCGCTGGTTCCAAAGGCGACTACGGTCAGGCCAATGATCAGCGGCGAGATACGCATGGCGGCAGCCATCAACGAGGCCCCGCGGACCAACAGTTCTCCCCCAATCACCAACGCAACCAGACCGGCGACGATTGAAGCGATCAATAGAAACATAAATTTAACTTAAGTAAAACCGTAAGGGGATGTAACTTCACTCATCCTAGCGAGGGCGCGAAAGGCCTCAAGCCGCCGAGCGATATTGGTCGGAGGTTTCGAGGGCAATTGGCTCACCAGGGTGCGTCACCCCTCCCTCTGGCTGCTGTGGTTTCTTTTTGACGGTGAATACACGCCCCAATGGGCTCGCTAACAGGGCAGGGAGCAAAATCAGTTCCGAAA
The DNA here is from genome assembly GCA_041751975.1 of Pirellulaceae bacterium. Lineage (GTDB taxonomy): Bacteria > Planctomycetota > Planctomycetia > Pirellulales > Pirellulaceae > Aureliella. The sequence goes on along the minus strand of JBGSHW010000080.1, from coordinate 50,889 downwards.
CGACGCCAGCCAGCAGAATACAGAGCATCAACCAACCGAACCGCTGGGTTGGGGTGAAGGTGCTGAAGGCAAAGACGGAAAGCCCTAGGCCGCTGATCAACGCGGCTTGCAAAGTTGGAATGGCGCTGGAGCCATAGGTAGCCACAATCGCGGTTTTTCGGTCGCCATAAAGTTCAAGGGAATCGCGGTAGCGGGCTAAGAAGTGAATGGTGTCGTCCACGGCTACTCCCAGAGCGATACTGGCAGTCATCATGGAACCGATATCCAGAGGAATGCCGAGCCAACCCATGCCACCGAAGATTAATAAGACCGGTACGGCATTGGGTAACATGGCGATGCAGCCAGCCAGAAATCCGCGCGAGACCAACATCATGATGGGTGTGATCGTCAAGAAGGACCACCACGTGCTCTCGACCAAGCTATTAAGCAAAGCGCGTTGGGCTTGATAGACGATCGGAACCACGCCGGTATAAATGGCTTTGACCCGTTGCGAGTCATCACGGCTGCTGCGAGCTGGCTCACCCGCCATGCGTTCGCCCGACATGCGTTTATTCGACATGCTTTCACCCGACACATATGCACCTGCCAAGCGGGCATCAAACGTCCGCGGTATGGCAGCCCGCACAACATCCAAGTCCGCATCGGCGAAATCGCCAACCAGCACTGCCATGTCAAACCCGCGCATGGACTCCATGGTCGACAAAGGGGTCGTTTGGGGATCGGACGTCACCAGCTCAACAGCACATCGCGACTCTTCAAGCAAGCTGCGGAGGATCCATTGAAACGTTTTAGATGCCTCTTCATTAAAGGCCTTGTCACTAATGGCTGTGTCATGCAAGGCTGCGTCACTTGCATCGCCAACGTCGTGGTACCCCCACAGCAGCACTTTGCGTTTGTCGCCGGAATCATCCGGCAGTGTGCGCGACAGTTCGTTCAGTACTTCTGCGCGGGTGTGATAGGCATCGAGCAAGGGTTGCGTGATTTGCTCCAGATCCTTGACGAACTGTCCGTAGTCCACATTGCGAAACGCAGCCACTCTTAAGCTAACGCGCCACAATTCGCTGCCGTCGCTCGGATCTACTTTTAAGAAGCCAGCGTCCGAAAGATCGGTTCGGCTTTTGCGCATGATGGTGTCGATGGCCTTGCGTTGGATGAACGCATAGTTGCCCGATTGTGCGGCGGGTAGACGCGGGGCAAACGAAGCCGCCGACATGCTCCGGCCCACTAGGTTTTCCCCAGTGGGTCCAAATTTTCGGTCGATCAACGACTGCATGCGTGTGACTGTCTCAAGTCGCTGCACAAAACTCAAGCTCTGCCATTGATCTGTTTGGCCTTGGTTGTTCTGAAGTTCCAATTGCGTTTCGGTTGGAAAGCGGACAACGATCTCCAGTGGCACGAGTTTCCCTAAGTTGGCTTCCAACCAACGATAATCTTGCAGGATGCGGGCCCGCGAGTCGAACAGCTTCAGCAGATCGATACTGGAGCTGGTGTACTGCAAGCCGAGTCCCACGCTGACTGTAATCGCGATGCACAGTGTTCCCACCAACCGGTAATGATTGACCAGGCAGCTCGCGATGTGCTCCCAGAAGGTGACTCCCGCCGGTGCCTTGGGTGGAGAGCTAGGTGGATCTTTTTTCACATGCTTCGTTTTGGGTATCCAGCGTTTTCCAACGCCTGACAACTGCAATGCGGCGGGGAGGAAAAAATAGACGATTGCCACCAACCCCATCACACCTGCGGCGGAATAAATCCCGAACTTGCGGATCGGAACGAGTTCGCTGGCAGAAAGCGAAACCAGCCCGACGGCGGTGGTGATTGAACAGAGGACAGCTGGCTTCCAGGCGTGCGCGACCGCGCTTTCGACCGCTCCGCGTAGCCCGCCGTTTTCGATCGCCTCGCGGTAATAGTTGACGAGATGCACTGCGCCGGAGATCGCTAGCACATAAACCAGCGATGGCATCGACATCAGGATAGCATCCAAATGCTGTCCGGTGAGCCACACGATCGCTAGCGAGGTAGCCGCACTAACCACACCGCATGAGAAAACAATGGCGGTCAACAATACGCTTCTCAAGGCCCACCACGCCAAGCCGAGCCCGAGCAGTCCCGACAAGCCGGCCAGCCGAATCAACGTGCGTTCACCTTCTTCGTCGATGGCGCTGTTATCAATGGGTGGGCCCCCCATGTGCAGATGCTCGGCGGGCACTCCCACTTGCGCGAGTAAGCGACGGAGCACTCCGGGTGGCACGTTTTCGCGAAAAATACGTTGTTGACCAGTGCCCAATACCAATTTAAGTTCGCGCAAGGCGGCAGGCTTTAAGGTCACCACCGAGCACGTTTGTTGTCCATCGGGACCGACCATCGTTCCCTCAAGTCGTCGGACAGCCTCGGCACTGGACAAATTCAGTGGCGGAGAGGTCAAGCGATTGAGCAAGTCCCGACCGGTGACGATTGACTTGAAGTACCTGTCGCACGCAGCTCGATCGTCAGGCCTGAGTTCATTCAAGCGGGTGCGGTCCGCGGCTTCGGTCGACGTGCGGGAAGCGAGGTCGGTCGGAACCAACAAGCCGGCTAAATGCTGAAGGCGCGGGTCATCTTGGGTTCCTTGCGCAGCAAAACCAAGCCGACACCCCTCCCAGCTCACGATAATGAATTGGTCGGAAGCAAAATTTTTTCGAAACCATGCCAAGTTCTTGGTCTCGGCAAAGGAACTGGGCAACCAATCTTCGACACGATTGACGTTGCTTTGAACAGCCTGCCCCGCACCATAGAACGCGCAGGGAACCATGAGCAGCGTGAGGCAGACAATGGTCACGCTCCACTTTTCGTAGAACGTCCTTTTCCCCTGTCCGACGCTAGCGAACTGCGACCCGACATGAATTGTCAAAATGTTGTCACTTGGGCCCGTTAGCTCGGAGCCCATAAATAGAGACTGGGAAGGGACTGTTGCTATCGAACTCGAAAGGTTGAGTTCGCGTGCCCGACACCCCTAAATGTGATTGCAGGATCGAAACTACTTAATCGACACCTTGGCCAATGCGACTTCAATCAAACCTTTCGAGCCCATCGCCAGCAAGTGACGATGCGAAGTGAGCAATCTTCGCGCGGCGGCGCGTTACCCGTGACCACCCTGTGTTTCACCAGCATGGACAGTCTGGAGAGATACCTTTAAAGTGACATGCTGCAACGCGGAGAGCCGCTTCAACGTTCGGCATCAGCACTCTGCATTCGCATTCGGCACTCTGTATTTGCAAGAAGGCAATCGCAAGCAAAATGACGCAGCCTAGTACACGAGTTGTCATTGTGGGTGGAGGTTTTGCTGGCTTGAATGCGGCGAAGGCCTTGGGGCGGGAGCCAAGGGTGTCGGTGACACTCATCGATCGTCGCAATCATCATCTTTTCCAACCGCTGCTGTATCAAGTTGCCATGGCGGGTCTGAGCCCGGCCGACATCGCGGCGCCTCTGCGCAGTATTCTGTCGAATCAAAAGAATGTGCGGGTGGTCTGCGGCCAGGTGGATGCGTTGAAGTTAGATGAACGGTTGGTGGAGACCAGTTTTGGTCCACTGCCGTACGATTATCTGTTGCTCGCTTGTGGCGCTCAGCACAGTTACTTTGGTCACAACGAATGGGAGCAGCACGCGCCGGGTCTGAAGAACATTGAGCAAGCGACTGAGATTCGGCGGCGGGTGCTGAAGGCCTTTGAGACAGCCGAACTGACAACCGACCTGAACGAACGACGCAAGTTATTGACGTTTGTAATCGTGGGAGGTGGACCAACCGGAGTCGAGCTGGCTGGGGCCATTGGCGAGATGAGTCGCTTTACGCTTGCCCGCGATTTTCGCAACATCGACTCCAAACTCGCGCGGGTGATTTTGATCGAAGCTGGCTCGCGCATTCTGCCCATGTTCTCAACCACTTTGGCCAGCCGCGCGACCCGTGACCTGGAATCACTTGGCGTGCAGACCTGGACGAACAGTCTGGTCACGCGGATCGATGAAAGTGGCGTCGAGGTATCCGGAGATCGCATCCACGCAGCGACGGTCTTATGGGCCGCAGGGGTTCAAGCGGCGGAGATTGGTCGCAAGAGTCATTTCGAATGCGACCGGCAAGGGCGGATCGTGGTGAGCAAGGATCTTTCGGTGGCCGCCCACCCTGAGATCTTTGTGGCGGGTGATCTCTGCAGTTTTCTCGGCGCCGACGAGCGCCCCTTGCTGGTCATTATCAGTTGGACTTGGTCCTTTATCTCGTTCCGCCGCAGAGCGCGGTTGATCTTGGAAAAAAACTGGAAATTCTACGACTCTCCCAAGCCGTGAAGGCACCACTGCGAATGCGTTCGTTTTTGAGTAGAATCGTCCATCAAGGCGGTGGACTATTCATTCTCTATTTAGGACCATTTGATGAAGTATCTTTCTCAACGACGCAAAGCGATCCTCTTGGCTGTGGTGGCCGCCTCCGCCGGGCTCACGGCTCACGCCGAAGACCTCAAACAAGATTTCATTGCCAGCGGTGTCACTGCTAAAGTGGGCGGCTATCGCCCAGAGCGGGCCATCATGGATCGAGAGGCCGATTTCGTTAAGACAGCGCCTGAGGGCTTGCTGGCTCCCAAGTACGGCATGCTCACCATCGCCGACAAGAACTGGGGATTTATCTTGGACGAGCCCGAAGAAGGGGACGCCCGGTTGTTCCTCGACAGCAATGGCGACGGAGACTTCACCAACGACCCCCAGACCAATTGGAAGGGAGAGCAGCAAGGTGAGTTCAAAATGTACAGTGGAGATGGCCTCGTTGATCTAGGGGATGAACGACTCGGAGCGGTCAACTTTTATCGCTTCGATCCCAAGGATGAACGCCGTGCCGCCCTTAAGGACACACTCATGTTCTATTCGGATTACGGTTTTGAGTACAGTTTCGCGCTCGATGGCCAGACATTCAGTACGTTCATCGCTGGCGTACCAACTGATAGTTCGCGACTTCCCATCGACCGCGATGGCAATGGCAAGGTCAGTTCCCGCTTTGAAACCGCCGTAGTGGGCAAGCCCTTCAACTTCACGGGCATGACCTACGTCTTCAATGTCGAAGAGGGATCGTTATCGCTGGAACGTGCTGCGGAAGAACTTGACGTCATGCCGTTGCCGCCCAACTTGGAGATTGGCAAGCCCGCTCTAACCTTCACCGCCTCCACGATGGCTGGCGAAGAGCTTGAATTTCCCAAGGCTTATGCCGGCAAGATTGTCATGCTTGATTTTTGGGCCACATGGTGTGGACCATGCATCGGCGAGATACCGAACATGAAAGTGGCCTATGATGCTTGGCATGACAAAGGCTTCGACATCTTGGGCATCAGTTTTGACCAAGCCGACATGGCGGACAAAATTAAAGAGTTTCTCGAGGAGCGTGAGTTGCCTTGGCCACAAATCTACGAAGGTAAAATGTGGGATACCGATTTAGGTAAAATGCATGACGTAGGGGGCATTCCCTTTGTGCTCTTGGTCGATGGCGATAGCGGAGAAATCTTGGCAACGGCGCGGCAATTGCGAGGTCCCAAATTGAGCGCTTTCATAAAGCAGCAACTGGAAAAAAAGTTTGACATCACTTTGGAAGATCCGGTAGCGGCTGAAGCAGAGGATGCTCAGAAGCCCAAAGTGTTAAAAGTTGAAACAGATGGCGATATCGACTAATTCAATCTCCGCTTTGTCGGTTGATTGTTAGTTTTGCACATTGAACGGCACCTACAGCTGAAAATGAAACGCGCGCGGCGCGGAGGGTTGGTTGGAGCTTTCCAATCTTCGATCTGCGCCCGTTTTTTGTTTCACATGGTCTGATGACAGCTAAACTCTGATGCGCAGTTTAGTCGGTAGGCATTTAAGGCGGAGTTATGCAACATGAGTTCGATGCACCCCCCAGAACCCGATCCCGCGCAGCCGCAAGTTCAAAACGCATCGCGGGCTGAAATCTCCAGGTTCGTCACCACCATCAAGAATGCTGAGCAACAAATTGGCGAGCATGTCGTGGCCGCGCTGCAGCACGCCGACACGGTGGCCGTGTTGACGACGGTCGTGATTGGACTCGACGGACAGCAACACATCGTCTCTGCGGCTCTCAATCCATCCAAGATGGCTGAGATCAACAAATTATTGCAGTCAGCTGTTGAAGAGCGTCAGGAAGAAGAGCTGTGCTTTGGCTTTCATTGCCTGCTGAAACCAAAGCCCGGTTTCGAATCAAGCCCCTAATCCACACGAAAGCTACACACACTTGGATCGCAAGAAGTACGATGCGCTGGTAGACACGTTTTTTCGCTGGGATCAATCGGCCATTGTATCGATTGTCGAAGAGTTGCTTAGCGCGGCTGCGGCCGAAGATGCCTATCAACCGCTGAAGGCGATGAGCCAAAATTACGAAACGGCCCAAGCTAATCCGGAGATCCATTTTCTGCCTGGGAATCTCAAGGACGCCCGCGACAGCATCTTCCCGTACTTTTGGGGAACCGATAGCTGGAACAGCCCACTGCACCTGGAGAATGTGCGCGGCCCGGCCAACCATGCGTCATTGATCGGTGCGATTGCCTGTCTGTTGAAGAACCCCAACTTGTGCACCGACCGTTACAGCCAGCGCTCCAATGAGTTGGAGGTTAAAGCGGTTACCGCGCTGGCCAACTTGATCTACTACCACACCGAAGAACCCTGGGGTGTGTTCACGATAGGTGGCACGCTCTCCAACTTTTATGGCGCCAAGATTGGGCTTGAAAAGGTCGTTCCCGGGGCGATGCAGGATGGTCTAGGTTCAACCCGCGTGGTGGGTATCTGCTCCGAGGCGAGTCACTATTCGAACTTGACGGTGGCTGGCTGGCTGGGGATCGGGACCAAACAATTGATCAAGATTCCGACCGATGCGAATTTAGCGATGCGGCTTGATTTGTTCGAACTGCAGCTCGAGCAACTCTATACCGCCGGGGTGAAGGTCGCCTTTGTCGTAGCAACGTTTGGCACGACCGATGGCTTTGGCATCGACGATGTATCTGGCATTCGTGGCATCATCGATGCCGTTGCGAAAAAGCACAATCAAACCGCTCCTCAGTTGCATGTGGATGCAGCGGTGGGTTGGGCGTTGACCTTTCTAACCGAGTATGCGACGGAGACGAACCCGCTCCAGTTCTCTCCGGAGTTATTGGCCATCGTCCAGCGGGTGCAGGGGCATTGCGCGGGCTTGGGTGTGGCCGACAGCGTGACGATCGACTTTCACAAGATGGGGCGCGGGCACTATCCGTCGAGTGCCTTTATCGTCAACCGCCGCGAGGATTTGCTCTATTTGGCGCGCGATGTGTCCGACACACCTTATTTTTCGGATGCTCAGTGGCGGCGCGATCCAGCCCTGTTTACCCTGGAGTGCTCACGGCCGGCAATTGGACCGTACAGTGTGATGGCCTCGTTGAATGGGATTGGACTAACGGGCTGGCGGATGCTGGTCGCCCGCAGCTTGGAATTGGCCGAGCGGCTCAAGCAGGGGCTAGAGAAGATCGAACATTGCAAAGTATTGAACCGGAATACGCCCGGCGCCAGCGTTAACTGGTGGGTATTGCCCAAGGGACGCGATGCCGAAAAGATCTTTCAGCAAGTGGTCGCGGGTGAGTTGACCGCCGAGCAACGCCAACGTTACTTTTCAGAAATCCGGAGACTGTACGAAAAACGCGAGCAAGCGCTCGATCCGGCTCTCGATGCCAAACTGGGCTTCACGAGCAGTTTCGGCTTCACGCCGCATGACATTGATATCCCAGCCTGGAAAGCCGTATTCTTCAATCCGCTGACAACGGACGCCATCGTTGACCGCGTACTGCTGAGCGTCGAGGAATTGCTTTAGGACCCTTCCGCAAATAAGTTACCGGAGCTCCTCATAGAATCTGGCTTCTGATTCGCTATCCCCGACCACCACCAGATAGTCCTCGGATACCAGCGGGCGATGGGGATCGGGGTTGGCATCCATGACCGAATTTCGTTCGATGGCGACCACGTTGCAGCCGGTGGTTTGTCGAAAGCGGCATTCGGCTAACGAGCGGCCCACCAGTGCGGCTGGAACTTGGACGTTAAAGACATCGAGACCTTCTGCCAAAAAGAGGAGCTTGCCGCGTTTCAATACATTGAACAGGCTACTGGCACCGGTCGACGCATAGGACATGGCGAAATCGGCGCCGGCGCGGTGCAGGGTCGAGACATTTTTGTCTTGATTGGCGCGGACCAAAATTTGCACATCGGGACGCAGGCGTCGGCAATAAATGGCCAAGTAGACATTGACGTCATCATCGTGGGTAGTGATCACGACCGAGGAGCATTCCATGATTCCAGCCCGTTGCAGAACTTCCAACTCCGCAGCATCGCCGCAGATATACTTTTCGGGGTCGCGAATGCGTTCGGAATTTTTTTCGACCAATCGATAATCGACACCGTGTTGTGTCAGTGCTTTTGCAGCAGCCCGCCCCACGCGACCTCCGCCGATGATAACCACCGGTTCTCCGGTTACTCCATACAAGCAGAACAGTTGATCGTATTCGAGCAGATCTTGGCGGCTGCCAGAGAGCAAGAGCACCGAGCTCTGTTCCAGTTTTGTGTCGGGTCCAGCCAATTGAAAATGGCCCCGATCCCACACCCCTACGACGTTGACCCGCGCGTGTTCCGCCAAGCGAATCTCACGTAACGAGCGACCGACCAGTGGAGTCCCTGCGACGGCGGCTTCCGCGATGAGCACATCGCCGAACTCTCCCACAATGTGGCTGCGAGCGTTCCGCAGAAGCACGCGGCGGGATAGGACGCGTCCCAACATTTCGCCGAGTTGTAAGACTTGGTTACAGCCCGCTAGCTCGAGGATATCCACCGATGCGCTCGACGAAGCAGTGGCTACGATGGCTACTTTGCTTGAAATTTCACGGACGGTAAAGGCGATGTTGGTGTTCGTCGTATCGCGCAACGTCGCCACCACCATCGAGGCATGCTCGGCTCGGGCGTTTAAGTAAGTGCTCCGATCGTCGACGGCACCCAGCATGACCGATATCCCCTCATCGTAGAGCTTCAGAGCTTCCACTAGTTCACCAACCAGAACTACATATGGGATGTTAGCGCGCTTCAGCATTCGGATCAGCGACAATTCCACCGACCCAAGACTTGTCAGGATTACGTGCCCCGAGGTCTTGTTGGAAAGTTGCCGAGGGGCGCGGGCCGCAGCTTGCTCCTCCATCCACGGCACATAAAAAAACTGAATGAACATAAATGGCAAAAGCACCAACATGAACACGGTCCCCGAGAGGAGGACCACCACGGAGAACAGTCGTCCAATGTCGGATTGAAAGGTGATGTCGCCGAAACCGAGAGTCGACATGACCACGAAGACCCAATACAAACCGGCCGCCCACGAGTGCTCCTGCCCCTCCAATCGCATCAGGTAATGAAAACAGGTGGTGAACGCAGTCACCAAGATCAGAAAGACAACCAATAGTTTTCCCAACGCCCTGAAATTGCGCTGCCGGGACGGATTTGTTAAAAAACTAAGCGCAATCGCCAGTGATTTCATCAATAGATCTCATGCAGCTGGTAGGAAAGTCGTCCGCGATGCGATGGGCAAGTGAGATCCGGAAGCAATCGCGCTCTGTTATAATCCGGATCGCTTGAGCGCTTCAACTTCCCTCCAATCACTGGCCTGCATCATGCTAAATTTAATCATGCCAAATTTCAACTTCTTGACTACGCCAGTGCGATGTTTTGCGCTGCTGCTCATCGCCATCTGCTGTCAGCAGCATGATTGCAAGCTGGCGTTTTGCCAGGCAACATCTGGCGAACAGACCTATAGCGCGGAGCCGTATAGCGAAGAGACGGGGGTGGAAGGTGATGGCGACGTGGTGATTGGCCCCGAATACCCGGTCGATCCCGATCTGACAGATCGCGGCAATCCGCAGGGAAAAGCGTTCGAGTTCACGATGCCGCTGGCGGAAAGCAAAATTTTCCGGGGCGACGATAGCACTCTCAACCCCAACAAACCGGTTCGCAAAGAGCGACGCATCTTTGTTTATATTCCAGCGGCTTACCAAGATGGCACCAAGGCGCCGCTATTGGTGATGCATGATGGCCCCAGTCAGCTGAAGTTGGTGCGGAATGCACTCGATAACTTGACGATCTCCAGCGACCCCAACCGCCGCTTACCAGCCTTCATTGCCATCTCCGTGGAAAACGGTGGTGACGACAGCAAGGGGAGTCAGCGCGGTCTTGAATACGACACAATGTCCGATCGCTTGGCGCGGTTCATCAACGCTGAAGTGTTGCCTGCGGTCCTGAACCACGCAGAGATCCGACAGGCCTATCCCAACTTAGCCTTCACCGACAATCCATGGGGGCGTGGGGTGATGGGTTGCAGTTCGGGTGGCGCGGCGGCTCTGACCATGGGTTGGTTCCGGCCGGACCTGTTTCGCCGACTGATAACCTACTCCGGTACCTTTGTTGATCAACAGGCGGACGACGCACCGGAGGAAGCAGACTATCCGCTCGGAGCGTGGGAATACCACTCGAGCATGAAGTTGATTCAGACGAGCGACCCCAAGCCACTTCGCATCTTCACGCATGTCTCCGATCGCGATCTGGGTGCGCGGGATCCCGAGGAAACTTATCACAACTGGGTGATGGCCAACGAACGGACTGCGGCGGCACTCAAAGCCAAAGGGTACCACTACCGTTACGCCTTCAGTCGCGACTCGCGGCACTGCGACTCAAAGGTCTTCGAGCACACGCTGGCCGACACCCTGGTCTGGATGTGGCGCGGCTACCATGACGAGTGATGGGTTATGGCAAGCTGATGTCAGGCAGCCATCCGCAGCGCTGGAGCGTTGCCGAGGCTGATTGGCAAGGCCAAGGGGAGCGCGTCGGTCGTGATCACTTGGCAGGCCAAACGCTTGGTCAAGTTGATCACAATGGGGCTCCGCAAATTCACCGTCAACGTTTTCCCCGACTTGCTCATGACGTTCATGATATAGATTCGGTCGGTGCTGCGAAGATGAATCGTCGACAGATGGCGACTGGGGACAGCCACTTTGTAATCCGGGGCGAAGGTCCGCGGACTGACTAGCGGTAACGCGACTTGCGGTTGTGACAGCGATTGCAACCACAGCACGTCACCGTTTTCAGGATCGGGCAGTATCAACCATTGACGCGACGATTCAAACCCAATCAAGCCTTGTGGGAAGATAATGACATCTTCTTGGTTGGTTTGAACTTGTCCGAAACGTGTTGTTTGTACCAACATGATTGCTTTCCCGATCGCATCCAGAATATGGCAACTTCGCCGCTATCTCATTCCATCGGCACAATCGCACCGAAAACCGTAAACTGGTTAAGTTATCCCGCCATTTATTCAAGAATTCACGATCCTCTATTTTGCTAGCGAACGTCAAACACACCCGCGCGTGGGACGCTACCCCATCTGAAGGAACAGCTGCATGGTCCAACGAAAACACTTGGCGAATTGTCAGAGTTCAGGAACTCGATGGTTCGCATTCAATCTCGCTCTCGCATGCTGGCTGGCCGCTGCTGGCCAAGCCGATGGGCAAGAGCTTTATCGGCAACTGACGGAGCGAGGCCTTGAGCTTCCGCCTGCCACGACCGTCCTCGTTCCCGCGCCCGCTCTTCAGCCGCCGCAGACGCCGGCGGAGCAGAAAGCGGTACTGGAAAAAATAGCTGGCAAACAGGGTTGGGAGAAATTTACTCGCGATTCGATCTATGCTCCGGTAACGATTGACATCAAGTACATCCTCGATACGAAGGGAACGCGGATCGGTCACAACATCCACACCGCCTTTATCGCCTATGCTCCGTTCGCAACACTGCGCAACGAAGAGTTGATGAAAGAGATTTTCGGAGCCTCGGTGGAGGAGAAGCGGGCTGGGGATGTCGACACCAACGCGGAACTTGAGGGAGCCTTCAACGCGCCAGCGGTTGCAAGCGACGTTTTGCAGTCCTTGGGAATCACCATCAACCATCCGAACACTGAACAATACCGAACCGTTGAACTGCCGTTTCTTAACCAGGTTAAAGTTCGGGGCACAGTTCGAATCGAAAAGCGGGAAGGCCCCAACTGGGTGCAGGTGCTGTGGATGGTCGATCCGCGATTTTCTGAGTTGGAGCCGTACAAAGCGACTTGGACCAAAGTCGCACGGACCGAGGTGGGGGAAGCGATGGCGACTGAACCACGCCCCTATAGCGGCTGCGGTGGGTACTTGGCCATCACCGAGCTCGACCCCGCAACCCAGCAGTTGCTAATTGAATCGCGAATGATATTGCATGAGCCGGTGGATTGGTTTGCCGGAAGTAACTTTCTGCGAGCGAAGCTGCCCCCGGCGCTGCAGGAAAATGCCCGCAGCTTCCGCCGTCGGCTGCCAGCTTCTGATTAGATAAAGGATGAACCCTGCGGCCTCCAGCGGCGTAGTGTATCGGTGTGTTCCGAACGGGTGCTTTCCCAGTTCCGGGGGGAGCGTTATGCTGCACGTGGCCGGGTGAGTTAGCCCGTTCCCCATTACCATTTCCCCACTATTCTCAGAGTACTAAGCATGTTATTTGGCATCTTCTCGCAGCTTGTTGCCCCCCGTTTTGCGGTTTCTTCCGCCTTGATGCTTGGCGGTTACTTGGTCGTTGTATCGAGCGGGTGCAAGCCAGCTGGAGAAGCTTCGACTTCGACCCCAAGCGCTGGTTCCACTACATCGGAACATGATCATGACCACGCTGATCACGCTCACGGCGACGCAGCACCCACGACCTACGCTGAAGCGTATGAGGCATTGGCCAAACAGCAAGCCTTGATCAAGGAAGCCTTCGAGAGTGACTCACCCGATTACGCCCACGATCCGCTACATAAGGTCGGCGGTTTGCTCAAGACGATGAAAGATATGGCGGCCAGCGATACTGCCTTCAGTGAAGAAAATAAAGCTGCAGTTGAGACCACTTATGACGATCTGATGGCCGCGTTCACTGCATTGGATGATTTCTTCCACGATGGCGAGAAGGTCGAATACAGTGAAGTGGGCGAGAAGATTGAAGCGGGCATGATCACGCTGAAGGGATTTGTGAAATGAGGTTGGTTGCTTGCCTAATTGCCGGTGGATTGTTGATCTGTAGCGGGTGCCAGCCATCCGAAGACCCGCTGGTGCAAGAGTCCCAAACGCAGTACTTGACCAGCGAGTGTCCCGCCAACCCTACAACCATTAGCGATATGGGGGGACAAGCTGAGTTGCCTGCGGAGGTGACTTTGGCTGGACGAATCTACGGTGGTGACTTCAGTCCGTTTGATCCACAGGTCGCCAGCTTCACCATGATTGACTTACCAGCACCTGGTCACCAACATGACGATCCAGGTGACTGTCCGTTCTGTAAACACAAAGCAGACAACGCCGCGATGGCGGTGGTCCGTTTGCTCGGCCAAGATGGCCAGCCGCTGAGCGTCCCGGCCGACAAACTCCTAGGCCTTGCCGAAAATCAAGATGTTGTCGTGCGCGGCTTCCCCGTAAGAGTGGATGACATGTTAATGGTCGATGCCACACGCGTGCACATTTTGAGCAACGACGACGCGGTGGAGTTATCCAAGCAATTTGAGCTTCAGCGAGCTGCCTCCAAGGGGGAGGCGGCCGTGTCAGTGTCGACCGCATCTCAAACCGATAACCTGACCGACTAGAGCTTTTCTGTCAGCACTTTGGCGATCAGCTCCGGGTTGTCCTGCTGGCGGAGATGCGCGATTTGGGAAGCGGGGAAACCCGCTTTTTCAAGACTTTTGGCCAGCGCGTCCCACACTTTCTCACGTTTCTTACCCTCGGTCAAATAGAGCTCGGTGAGCAGCTCTTGGGCACGCTGTAACCCGATCGCGTCGGCATTATCGTAGTACCGTTTGATAATGTTCTGTTGGTATTTCGAAAAATTCTTTTCAGCCATTTTCTGCTCCGGCGCGGATTGGAATTTTAATCGTAGATTCATCGGCGGACGAGATCCATCCCCTGAACCAAATTAAGGTCGGCTTTCGCGGTGGTAGAGAGTAGACGAGGAGCCCCTCAAAGGGCGATTTAGCGTAAAAACACCCGTTTTAGCCCGCACCAAATCAACCTCGTAATGCTTTAAAAGTACTGGAATAAACGGCAGTTCAGGTTACTATCATGACGGCAGCGAGATTCCAAAGCCCGGGGGGTTCTGCCCGACGTTGCCTCATGATTCTTCAGCATTGAATATGGTTATCGCCTATGTTTGCTTGGATTAGCAAGCGACTTTATGTTCCATGGTCGCGTCGAAGCCGCTGGACGCCGCTTCTCGAGAATCAACGCGAGTTCCAACGTATTCTCGCAAAAGAGCGAGCGCGTGTCGATCGCGACGGAGGCTATTTTGGCTTCGTTATCCTGCGGTTTACACAACTTCACGACGTGCGTGGCCAGTCCATTCACCTGGCAAAGATTCTACATCGTCGATTGCGGACAACGGATGAGAAAGGTCATTTGGGCTACGGTCGCTTGGGACTAATGCTTCCGATGACACCGCGGCCAGGCTGTGAATTGGTCCTGGCTGACGTGCTTAGAATAGCCCATTTGGCCGGAATTCAGGTTGACGGAGAGGCTTTGGTTTACCCAGAGCACAGAGATCGGGGGCATCCAATCGAGGAGCACGCTCAACCTGGTCATCGAACTGAGGACAAAAGCGACGTTCCCAGCTCGCAGGGCTCGTTTGCTCCGATGCAGAGCCTGCAGACCGCTTCAAAGTGTTCCGCCTTGGCTAGGATGTTGCCAAAGTATCCGACTTGGAAGCGGTTACTTGACATGGCTGGCGCAAGTGTAGGGCTAGTGATCGCGGCGCCGTTTTTATTATTCTGCGGTTTGCTGATCAAGTTGACCAGTCGCGGCCCCATTTTGTACCGCCAAGAGCGGACCGGTTACCTTGGCCAGACATTCACGATTTATAAGTTGCGAAGCATGGTCGTCAACGCCGACGAATTAAAAGCTGCACTTCGCGAAAGCAATGAACGCGATGGTCCTGCCTTTAAGATGCGGAGTGACCCGCGGATCACTTGGGTGGGAAAGCTCCTGCGGTCAACCGGTTTGGACGAGCTACCCCAGTTCGTGAATGTACTTCGCGGGGACATGTCGCTGGTCGGTCCCCGTCCGTTACCGGTGGATGAAGCTGCCCAGTGTGCCGGTTGGCAGAGACGCCGCGAAGAAGTTAAGCCTGGCTTGACCTGCTTTTGGCAATTGTCGAAGAGCCGTCAGATTCCATTCGTCGAATGGATGCGGCTCGATTTGCACTATGCTCGAAACGCTTCGCCAACGCTCGATTTGAGATTAATTGCCAAAACATTCGTCTCCGTGCTACTCGGAAGAGTTGGGCATTAGTAGTGACGCAGGGGATTGCGGTAAATGAAGTGAACAACTGTCGTGCAACAGCCTCAAAGTGGATCAACTTCGCAGTTACCCTCGGTACTTCGGTCGGCATGTTTGCCTTTTTCGCCTTGCAAGGCATTCTGCTAGCACGGATGCTTGGCCCTGAACAGCGCGGCATATTTGCCTCTGCGGTCATGTTTCCACAAGCCTTGCTCTACCTGGGATTGCTGGGTGCCCCCGAGTTGTTCGCAGGCTACGCGGCCGAGGGAAAGCCCAATGCTTCACTGCGCCGTAGTGCAGCTTGTTATGGTCTTGTCGCAGGTCTTATTTCTGCAGTTGCCTGCATGCTTCTCAACCTCTGGCTCATTCCAGTTGCGATGCGCGAGGCCCTGCCCTTGGCGGTCCTGTGTGCGCTCACAATGCCACTGCAACAAATTCGCTTGGCCGTGCAAGCGGTCGATCACGGCCAACGCAAGTTGACTCGCTACAATCAAGTGCGGTTGTTGGCAGCTGCTTCCTTTCCGATCCTGCTACTGGCTGCATTTTGTTTTAACGCACACGATCTTCAAACTGCCTGCGGGCTGTTTGTCGTCGCACAAGTCTTATCGTTCGGCTTGGTTCAGTTCGGTATGGATGGTAACTGGTTTGGGGAATTGGCGGTATCGGTTCCTCAGGCACTGGGTGAAGCGCGAGGACTGATGGGGGCATGGTTTTCGACTGAGTTGTTGGAGCGGCTTGACCTAGTGCTGATGATGGTACTGGTGGCCCAACAGGAAGCTCTCGGGCATTATGCGGCGGCGGTTCCCATCGCGGCCCTGATGATCATTATTCCCAACGCGGTAGGACTCTACGCCTTCAACCGGGGCGCGCGCCACGACGAACGCCTGTCGACGCGTGATGCTTGGCAAGTCCTGACTCTCGGACTCATTGTTCAGTTGGCGTGTGCAGCCTGCTTGGCAGCTGCCATGCCCTGGTTGATTGGGCTTTTCTATGGACCGAGTTTCGAACCGACGATCCTGTTTGCATGGCTGTTGATTCCCGCCGGGATCTTTCGCGGCTTGCTGCAAGCTTGCGACAGTTACCTTCGCGCACGAAAAAAACCAGGTATTGGCGTACGTGCTCGAGCATTATCCATTCCGATCTTGCTGATCGTGAGTTTTACGGCATACGCGTGGATTGGATCTGCAGCGATACCGCTTGGTTTATCGATCGCGCAGATGGTCTGCTTTTTGATCGTTGGTTACGCTGTAATTGTCGACACTCGGGAGGTGAGTTCAACGAGCGCCTTGGCTTAGGACTGGTTCACAAATAAGTTACCGGTTCTAAGTTCCCTCGCCTCGCTCACTGCGAATAGCGGGGAAAGGGTAGGGCGAGGGATAAACAAAACGGTAACTTATTTGTGAACCAGTCCTTCGCCGCAGTTCGCATTTTGCCCATCGACGTGATTGTATGATCCCTGCTCCTTCATCTACCCCAAAGCTACGCGTTCTCATCGCCATGGGGACACGTCCTGAAATCATCAAGCAAGCTCCCTTGGTTTGGGCGGCGCGGGAACGTTCCGAAATCGAAACCATCATCGTGCACAGCGGTCAGCACTCCGACTTGGCCGAACCGATGTTATCTTACTTTGACATCATGCCCGATATTCATCTGCAGCTCATGCGCTCGCATTCGACTCTGACTTCACTTGTCGGTGGTTGCATTCAACGCATGGATCGCGTTTTGGTGGAAACCGCCGCAGATGTCGTGGTCGTCCAGGGCGATACGGCTACCTCCACAGCCATCGCGCTCGCCGGCTTCTACGGCCGCGTGCCGGTGGTACATGTCGAAGCTGGACTTCGCACGGGTGATCTTTCATCCCCCTGGCCAGAAGAGTTTAATCGTCGAGTGGTGACCTTGGGGACCGACCTGCATTGCGCGCCAACGCAATATGCGGTCGATAAGCTGTTGGCCGAACAGGTACCGCCAGGCAAGATCTTACTCAGCGGCAATCCGGTCGTCGACGCTTTACGCTGGACCTTGAAGCGCGAGCGTCCGCACCAAGCCAACCTGACCCGAGCTGGCATGTGCCAGGATTCCGGTCTCGCTTCAACCGCTCGACCCAGCCCATCGCAACCGCTGGTTGTGCTCACCGCCCATCGCCGCGAGAACTTTGGAAAACCGCTGGAGGCGATCTGCGCGGCTGTGCTAGAACTGTCCGACATCTTTGTCGATCATCGTTTCGTGTTTGTAACGCATCCCAATCCACAGGCTGGACCGGTGGTCAGATCGATCCTCGATGGTCGCTCGCGGATCGAACTGGCACCTCCGATGTCTTATCCCGAATTTGTCGGACTGATGAGCTCAAGTCGCTTGATGATTTCCGACTCGGGGGGCATCCAGGAAGAAGCACCATCGCTGGGAGTTCCCTTACTGGTAACACGCCTGAGTACCGAACGCCCCGAAGCGGTCTTGAGCGGTGCTGCAGAATTAGTGGGTACCGATCGAGAATTGATCGTCCGCCGCGCAACCGAATTGCTGACGCAAGCCAGCAATGGCGGTGTGCAACCCCCACGCGCGAATCCGTTTGGCGATGGCACGTCCGGCAAGAAAATCATTCAAGAGATTGTTTCCCGTTACGGAGCGAAAGCGTGATCGATTACGGCAAACACAATCTGTTAGGTATCGGCATTAATGGGGTCGACTACGAAGCTGCAGTGAACGCGATTGTGAGCGCAGCCAAAGATTGCAAACCGTTCGGTGTGAGCGCGCTGGCCGTGCATGGAGTCATGACCGGCGTCATGGACCGAGAACACTGCTTCCGCTTGAATCAACTCGAATTGGTGGTACCTGATGGTCAACCCGTGCGCTGGGGACTCAATTTACTTTATCGCCTCGATCTGCCTGATCGGGTGTACGGTCCGACTCTGACGCTCAAAGTGTGCGAGGCAGCCGCTACCGAGGGCTTGCCGATTTACCTGTTCGGTGCACAAGCCGACACGCTCACACGTTTGGAAGCCAGCTTGCGCGAACGATTTCCAAGGATCATTATCGCCGGCTCCCGCCCATCGAAATTCCGCACGCTCAGTTCTCAAGAGCGCGACGAACTGATCGCTGACATCCAAGCCAGTGGAGCCGCGATAACGCTCGTCGGCATTGGTTGCCCCCGGCAAGAAATATGGGCGTTTGAGTTCCGCGAGCAACTGTCGATGCCGGTCATGGCGGTGGGGGCCGCTTTTGCCTTTCACGCAGGGGAGCTCGCTCAAGCCCCAGCCTGGATGCAAGATGCAGGACTCGAATGGCTCTATCGCTTGTCGCGCGAGCCAACGCGGTTGTGGAGGCGCTATGTCTTCTTGAACCCAGCCTATTTGAGTCTGCTCGCCCTCCAGTTGATCCGGTTGCTGACTCTACAGCCCTCGCGCGGTATCAAACCCGAGACTGAAATATTGTATGGCTAATTGCGATGGGGCCGTTCCGCCTCCCCCATGAACCGTTAAGATCTTATTGCCCATCCGCTCTGGCAAACTTAGATCACACGGAAATGGAAGATGACGCAATACGACCAAGCCGCTCACGGCTCGCAACCTCGTTCAGTAGCCAACTGCCAATGGCCAATTCGTTTCCTGCCAGCGGCAAGGCAACATCAACATTTACGTCATCTGGGAATTGTGGGACTGCTCCTTCTGCTGTCGGGCTGCGGTGGCGAAGCGCCCCCCTCCGCTGCCCCAGCGACCACTGCATCGCCCTCCTCGGAACGCGTTGAGTCGGCAGGGCCAGCTGTTGAAGTCGAAGCGCTGCGAGCTGCCGGAGCTGAGTTGGAGACCGATGCCAAAACGGGTAATGTCCTCTCAGTCGACTGCAGCGCCATCGAATTGGATGATGAGCTGGCGGGCAAGTTGGCCACGTTCGGTCAGCTTAAAAAGTTAACCATCCGTTCGTCCAGTATGAGTGAGGCGGGTTGGCAAGCATTGGCCAAGCTCACCCAAATAGAACAACTCGATGTACGCGAAGCGCCTCTAAGCAGCGCTCAATTAACTGCAGCCGTGAGTGGCATGAACAAACTCAGGGCGCTGCGCATGAGTGGCAAGTCGGGGAGTACCAAAGTGGAGGACACCGGTCTCGAATCGCTATTGCAATGCAAAGAGCTCAAAGTTCTAGCAGCGGATCATCTGTGGATCAGCCAAGATGGCTTGCAGCACTTAATGAATTGCCAACAACTCAGCGAGCTCTATTTGGCGGATACATTGGTTGACGATCAAGCCATGGAGCTGTTGGTAAAACTCCCCAACCTGAAAAAGCTGCGACTTGCCAAGACCGGCGTGGGTACGCCCGGCTTGGAAACGCTGAGCCAGCTGGCCTTAGAGGAACTCGATATCAGCGAATGCCGCCAAGTCTTTGATGATTCTATGGTTGCAGTTGGGAAGATAACCACACTGAAGCGATTGAATCTCTGGCGCGACGTCATCTCCGATGCGGGCGTATCTCACCTGTCAGGACTCACCAACCTGACGTGGTTGAATCTTGACAATACGCACATGGGCAATCCAGGGCTGGAACACCTACGCAGCATGACCAAGCTCACGTTTCTTCATCTTGGCTCCACCCGCGTGACGAATGAGGGAATGCCTCTTCTAACGCCGCTGACGGCCCTCAAAGACCTCAAGGTCACGCGAACATCGGTGACCGAGGAAGGCTTAAAGCCACTTCTAGAGGCCAATCCCTCGCTCAATGTACAAGTCAAGTACATCGAGGGTGAGTAGCTGAGCTCAGCTGATTTCTGACTTTGCAGCATGAATGTGTGGGAAGGGTTCGAGGTGGACTAGCACATCGCGAATGGTCGGGAATTGCTCGATCAACCGATCTTTGACGCGGTGTCCGATCGTGTGTCCTTGTGCCACGGTTAACTCGGCTTTCACTTGTATGTGGATATCGACAAAGTACTCAAGCCCCGACTTGCGGACCCACAAGGTCTCAACGTGCATAACATCACCGATGGCCGAAGCACATTGACGAATTTCTGCGACATACTCCTCGCCCGCTTGCACATCCATCAATTCGCTCGCCGCTGAGCGAAAGAGTGTGATAGCGGATACTGCAATCGCTGCCACAACAACAAGTGACGCAACTTCATCAGCCCAAACAAATGCTTCGCCACCCATCCGCACGGCTGCAAGTCCAATGAGCACAGCCAGGGCGCACATGGCATCGCTGCGATGATCCCATGCGTTGGCAATAATCGCGGATGAGCCCGTGCGGCGACCGACTCGCACGTTGTACTGATACAGCCCTTCTTTGATCAGCACATTGCTAGCCGCAATCCACATTGTCCAAAGGGGTGGCACAGGGTGCGCCACTCCAATGCGCTGGAATGCCTCCCAGCCGACGAAACCGGCGGACATGAGAATCAGCACCGCGACGTTGGTCGCCGCGATACCCTCAGCCCGCGTGTGTCCATAAGGGTGCTCCGAGTCGGCTGGCCGCTGGGCTACGCGGAGCGCAAACAGCACCACACAAGTGGCCACCACATCGCCCATGGAATTTACCGCGTCGGCAATCAACGCAAACGAGTTGCCGCTGATGCCGCCAACTAATTTGACGGCACCCAGGAGCATATTCACCGCCAAGCCAATCAGGGCGGCGCGAGTTGTCTCGTTGTAGAGCTCGACGACGGACTTGGAGTAGGGCATGCTGGGCGGGTCCGGAAACTTTGCAGAGGGCAGCGGCCGGTTGACCCATCAACCCGCAGCATCTGCTTGAGGTGCGGCATCTGCCGTCGGGGTATCACTGGCTGAATGCGCTTCGTTAGCCCGAGGCAGCCCTTGCGTTCCGGGCACAACCCGTGGGCCGGGAAGTGTCTCATCGATCAGCCGTTGGAGCTCATCGGCATCCATGACTTCGATCTCGAGCAATTTCTTGGTGACACTCTCGAGTGCTTGCCGTCGTTCGACCAAGATTTTGCGAGCCTTGAGAGTGATATCGTCGATAATGCGTTTGACCTCTTCGTCGATTTCGCGAGCCGTTTGTTCGCTGTGGTCGCGCGCGATCCCTTCGGTGCTACGGCCTCCACCCAAAAACGGTGAGCGTCCGCTCTCGCGATAGTTGACTCGCCCCAGGCGACTCATGCCAAACTCCATGACCATGCTGCGGGCAATGGCGCTGGCCCGCTCTAGGTCATTCTGAGCACCGGTGCTGATATCTTTAAAGATGATTTCTTCGGCCAATGTGCCTGCCAGCAAGACTTGCATCTGCGCTTCGAGCTCGGATTGTGTCATCAAATAGCGATCGCCTGCGGGCCGCTGCAGGGTGTAGCCCAGCGCTGCCAAGCCGCGCGGGATGATCGAGACCTTGTGAACCGGATCGGTGTTTGGCAGTGAGTAGGCGACGAGCGCGTGAGCCGCTTCGTGATAGGCCACCCGCAACTTCTCGTCTTCGTCCATGGCTCGGCGCTTTTTCTCGAGCCCAGTGGTGACGCGCTCGACCCCTTCTTCGAACTCTTCTTGTCCGACGTTGTTCTTGCCTTTGCGAGCCGCCAACAGCGCCGCTTCATTGACCAAGTTCGCCAAGTCGGCACCGCAGAAGCCGCTGGTCATGGAGGCGATATTCTTTAAGTTAACGTTGGCTGCGAGCTTGACGTTCTTGACGTGTACATTGAGGATCTCTTCGCGGCCAGCCTTGTCCGGGCGATCGACGAGCACCGTGCGATCAAAGCGACCGGGACGCAGCAAAGCTGGGTCAAGCGTTTCGGGGCGGTTGGTGGCCGCGATGATAATGATGCCCGTGTTGGCATCAAAGCCGTCCATTTCCACGAGCAACGCATTCAACGTTTGCTCCCGTTCGTCGTGCACGCCCACAGAGCTCCCGCTGCGGCTCTTGCCCAACGCATCCAACTCGTCGATGAAGATAATACAGGGTGCTTTCGCGCTGGCCTGTTGAAACATATCGCGGACCCGCGCAGCCCCTACACCGACAAACATCTCGACAAAGTCGCTGCCTGATAAGCTAAAGTAAGGCACGCTGGCCTCGCCGGCGATGGCTTTGGCCAACAACGTTTTGCCAGTTCCCGGAGGCCCAACTAACAACACACCTTTAGGAATCCGTCCACCCAATCGTTGGTACTTGTCGGGATATTTCAGGAAGTCGACGATCTCGCGCACTTCCTCCACCGCTTCATCCACCCCAGCCACTTCGTCAAAGGTGATGCCAACATCGTCTTGAGCATACAACCTTCCGCGGGAGCGACCGAAGGACATGGGTGAGCCGATGCCGCTGATTCGCCGGGCCATGAACATCATGATTAAGAAAGCCGCACCGACCATCACCAGCACCGGTCCGTACTGATCCATAAAGCTCGGACCGTCGGAGTAGGCCCAATCGACCTTGCTCTGATCGAGCGCCTCGCGGAGTTGAGTCGACGTCTCTTCGGTTTTGTCTTTGTTGGCGCGGAAGGTTACCACCTTGCCGGGGCTCGTTTCGTTGCCATCCTTGTCGAGCATCCGCTTCCAAACTTCGCCCGTGACGGCATTCTCCTCCAGTCGCACGTTGCTGACCTTGGAAAGCTCGATGATCGAATCGGGCTTGGCGACCGAATGAATTTCGATCTTTTGATCGAGCTTGATCTCGTTCGACGGATCGTTGGGGTCCGGATAGCTGGCCAGCAGCTCAGAGCTCCCTTTGGAGGCGTAGCGGGTTTGCTCGAGGAGACTGATCAGGTCGGGGTATTTGAGGCGAAAGATCGAGCTATCGAGGACAAACATGACGATCGACAACAAAATGATCGACGTCAAGATCACGTACCAGACCCAACTATTGCCTCGACCCTCACCTTTTCGATCCTGATCTTCGTCGCCTGCCATAGCCTATGTGTACCTATGTATAGATGAATGCACTTTGTAGATGCTTGGTTCAAACCGCCGCTTTGGCGCGAGAACCGGCCCGCGAGTTTGACTATTAACAAGAGTATACGGATCTTAAGTTGGCCGCGGGGTATGCTGGGCAACATCTTGCGGAAAGAAAACATCCGGTAGAAATTGCGCAAGCTGTTCGGATTGTATTGCCCCAAAGTGAGGCACCCTTTAACCTAACGGCCAATCCGCTCACATTCGCCAGCGCGTTTCCCCTTCGCCAGCATGCTCGCAGCGGACGAGGCCAATTCGAGTGGTTCGTCCTGAAACCAGAAACTGTAGCTGTGCCGATAGATAACTCCCACAAACCGTTGAAAGCTACCGTGTCGGTGCTCGGCGCAACCGGCAGTATCGGCACGGCCACGCTGGATGTGCTCAAGCATTTGGGGAGCCCTTGGCGGACATTCGGGCTCTCTGCCCACTCGCAGCTCAACGATTTAATGCGATTTGCGGTCGACTTCGAACCGCAGGTCGTGGCCGCAACCTGTGCTCGCACCGCCAGTCAGTTCGACTTTTCGACTCTTCCCAAGGCGACCAAGTTGCTGTTGGGGCCAGAGGCGTTGATCGAGTTGGCTACGCATCCTGAAGTGGACACGGTGGTGGCCGCCGTGGTCGGTTCGGCCGGTTTAGCTAGCACCCTGGCTGCGGCGGAGAGTGGCAAACGACTCGCTCTGGCCAACAAAGAAACCTTGGTTGTAGCCGGCAGCCTAGTGAGCCAAGCTTTAAAACGCAGCGGTGGCGAGCTGATCCCGGTCGACAGTGAGCACAGTGCGATCTTCCAGGCGTTTCAGGCGGGTGCTCGGCAAGAGGTCGCGCGGATTGTGCTCACCGCCAGCGGCGGTCCCTTCCGCACGTGGACGCAGGCCCAGGTCGACAATGCCTCAATTTGCGATGCGTTGGCTCACCCCACGTGGCAGATGGGACGCAAGATCAGCATTGACTCGGCCACGATGATGAATAAAGCCTTGGAAGTGATTGAAGCGCGTTGGTTGTTCGATCTACCGGCGGATAAAATCCAAGTGGTCGTGCATCCACAGTCGATCGTGCATTCGATGGTCGAGTTTGTCGATGGCTCCGTGGTGGCCCAGTTAAGCCCGCCGGATATGCGGCTTCCGATACAATATGCGCTCACCTACCCTGACCGAACTGGCTCGGCTTGCCCTAAAATGGATTGGACCGAAGCGCTCAGCCTCGACTTTGAACCGGTGGATCTCACCCGTTTTCCCGCCTTGCTACTTGGGTGGGAAGTTGCTGAGCGTGGGGGGAGCTGCGGAGTCGTCCTCAATGCAGCCAATGAAGCGGCGGTTGAACTGTTTTTAGCGGGGACGATTCGATTTACTGAAATCGTGGCCGTTTGTCGGCGAATACTTGACCAACACAATTTTGACCCGAGTCCCAGACTCGATGAACTTATGCGCCTCGATCGTTGGGCGCGAGAGGAGACCAATAAGTGGGCAGCTCTATGCTAGTCGACCCTGTGATGCTTGAAACCCTATGCATGTCAGGGCTCCATGCCTTGGCCAGTTTTTCCGGCCACCTATCCGCACCTCTACCGAGCTTGTTGGCTGAGACCAACTTCTTGACGGGACTGCTGGGGACGCTCACGAACATCCTGCAAGTTGCTCTGGGGCTGGGGTTCGTCATTTTCGTGCATGAACTCGGTCACTTTCTAGCTGCCAAGACCTTTGGTGTGCGGTGCGACAAGTTCTACGTCGGGTTTGACGTCCCACTGTCGATCGGACCAATCAAGTTCCCGCGAACGCTGGGCAAGTTCCAGTGGGGTGAAACGGAATACGGCATCGGCATCATTCCGCTAGGTGGCTACGTCAAGATGCTTGGGCAAGACGACGATCCACGTCAAGCAGAAGCCGAGGCGGAAAAGATTCGCTTAGGCGAAGGGACGGAATCGCCACTGGACCCACGGAGCTATCCTGCCAAGCCGGTCTGGCAACGCATGATCATCATCTCTGCTGGGGTGGTGATGAACCTGTTCTTCGCCGTGATTATGGCTGGCACCGCTTACTGGTTGGGGGTGCGTTACGAACCGAGCGTCGTAGGCACAACGATCGCTGGCAGCCCTGCCTGGGAAGCTGGGTTGGAACCAGGCGATCAAATCGTTCGCTTTGGCGATATGACCGAAGACGATCCGAACCTGCGCTACGACGATTTCGCAACCGGCGTGGCCATCCGCGGCTTCGATCAACAAGATGCACCGCTGGCAATGACCATCCTGCGAGGAGACGAGCGGATGGAGTTAACCACGCGACCAACCGCAGCTTATACCAAGGAAAAGTTTTATCGGATCGGCGTGAGCCGGCAGAGCACAGCCACTTTGGGCAAAAAGCCGTTCATGGACAAGTCCTATCTGGCGAGCACCTCTCCGGATCTCCTGGCCAACGACGTCGTTACTGCAGTCAACGGCGAAACCCTGCCGGTCGATGCGCGTTACGGAGCTGTCTTGGGAAGTTCGATCACCGAACGCTTTCAGGCCCATTGGCGTGAGCCGGTGACGTTGACGATTGAAAGACCTGCCAAGAAGGGGAGTGAAGCGCCAACGACCCACACCGTCGAGTTGCCCCCCGTGCCGGTTAAGACAGCTGGCATCGGCTTCGCGCCAGGCCCCATCACGGCTGTTCAAGCAGGTTCCATCGCTGCCAAAGCTGGCGTGATGGTGGGCGATGTCATCGAAGCTGTTAATGGTGAAGCGGTCCTCGATGGCTTGCAGCTCCCCGCCCAAGTCGCCACGCTGGCTGGCCAAGAGGTCACGCTCAAGTTGCGGCGCCCAACGACCCCAGCTACGCAGGCCACTTCCTCTCCGGTCAATTCCTCTCAGGCGGAGGTAGCCAGCCTCGCGGCTCCGGCAGCCGACCCATTTACAGCGGTTGAGGTCACATTTAAGAACATCGATCGCCCACGCTTCGATCCGATCGCGCCGCTCGTCGGCCGTCTATCGCTCGCTGGCCTTGGAATCGCTTTTGACGTGTCGTCGACTGTTTCTGTGGTGAGTGAAAACGTCGCGGCGGAAACAGGCATCGCGGTGGGCGACGAGTTGATTCAATACCACTGGTTGGCCAACTCCGACGAGCGAGGTGATTTGCGCGAGTTCTCCAAACAAATCTTTGAGGCGCAGATTATCGATCAGGCGATGAACATCCCGGTCTTCTTCGATACGATCCAAGTCATCCCCGCAGGTTCCTCGATTAAGCTCTCGCTGCGGCGCGATGGCAAGACACGCGAGGCCACAGTTCCCTTGGCCTATGCACAGGACTGGTACTGGTATCAACGTGGATTGAGTTTGAACCTGTTGCAACAAGTGCATCAGACCGATTCGCTTGCCGCTGCCACAAGCCTTGGCTTATGGGAAACCAAACGCCGTTTCTTCGATGTGCTCAATTCGCTGAGGCTGCTGGTCACGATGAAGTTAGGGGCCAACGGCTTTGGTGGTCCTCTGATGATTGCTGAAGTCGCCTCGAATGAAGCGAGCAAAGGGGTCCCCGCCTTGTTGATCTTCTTGACGATGCTCAGCGCGAACCTAGCGATCCTCAATTTTTTACCGATACCAGCCCTCGACGGAGGACATATGGTCTTCTTGACCGCCGAAGCGATCCGCGGCAAGCCGGTTAGCGAAGCGCTGCAGGTGCGGCTCACGATGGCGGGTGTGCTGGGGCTACTGAGCTTGATGGCCTTTGTCATCGTCAAAGATATCATCCGTCTGATCCCCTAAGGAATCGCCCTCTGCCGACGTTGATATCATCATGAATGCACCACTGGAAACGGCCATTGCACAGCTGTGGCCACTAAACCAGTGGCGTTCCGAACGGGTGCTGGTTGCGGTCAGTGGCGGTGCCGATAGCGTGGCCTTGCTCCGCGCCTTGCGCGCTTTGACCGACAGTCCACAGCGGCTCGTCGTCGCTCACTTTAATCACGGCTGGCGCGGGACAGCCAGCGATGGCGATGAAAGCTTTGTATCTGAACTGGGGGCAGAACTGGGAGTCGAGGTGCAGGTCGGCCGCGCCGCAGCTAGCGTTAGTACTCTCGCAACCAACCTCGATCCGACAAGCGTACGTAAGAGCGAAGAGCGGGCGCGCGACGCGCGCTATCAGTTCCTGATTGAAGCTGCTTATCGGTTCGGCGCCCGCTACGTCTGTACGGCTCATACCGCTTCCGATCGCATTGAAACTCTGCTTCACAATTTGTTCCGTGGAACGGGCCTGGCCGGTGTCTGCACTCCGAGCTTCAGTCGACCGTTGCATGACGAGCTACTGCTCGTACGGCCTCTGCTGGGAACGTATCGCGATGACCTGCTCGACTATTTGTCCGGTTTGGGACAAACCTACCGCACCGATGCGAGCAACCAAGATCAAAGCTACAAACGCAACTTTATCCGACAGAACCTGCTGCCGTTGATCCGCGAGGCCTACGGCGATCAAGTCGACCAACGGATCGCTAGCTTTTCCACGATTGCCGAAGAGGCGGTTACCTGGCAACGCGCCGCAGCCCACGCGTACCTGGAACAGGTCGAACGCCTGCTGGCCAAGGCGCTGCAGACGGGCAAGGTGCAAGTTGAGTCACCTCGCTCACTGGACTGCGCGGGCGATCAACGCGAAGCCCACCAGCACCAACAAAACGCTCGACACTGGCTGGCCATTCCGGTTCACGAAGAGTTTCCGACATCTTGGCCTGTGGTGCAGCAAGCTTTGACGTTGGCTTGGGCCGCCCATGCGTGGCCATTGCAATCGATGACCCGCGCACACTGGCAAAGCATTCGCAAGCTTTGGCAAACCGATCCAACTCGCTGCGCTAATCATGCGGAGTGCGGTGCGGGGGCCCGAGTTGGAGATAGACCGCTTGAATTGAGCTTGCAACTCCCGCACCACTTAGAAGTGCGGCGAACGGGAACTTGGATGATCGTGCGTTCCTTGTCCGAGCGCTTGAGGGTCAACGTGAGGATCAATCCGTAATCAAGCAGCCGTAATCAAGCAGCCTTAGATGATCAGCAGCGACAGCTTCAGCAGACGCGACCATTAGCGTTACCAATAGGGATAAAAAAAACGAGGAGCCCCGGCCACGAGAACAATAAGGACGACGATTGTTCTCAGCGAGCTCCTCGTTAATGATCTTTGTAGTGAACAAAAGATTCTGGTCAAGGTGTTTTCTTTAAAAATATCATTACTCATATGCACATCACCGGTCAGCGCTCCTCACAACCTCACACTCCGCGGGTCATCGAAGACGAAATCAACTTGGCATGAATCAACCCTTAGTCCACATTCACTTTGTCACTGGCCGTCTTGCCGAGCATGCTGTGCGCGAGCAAGTTGAACAAGTCGCACAGCGTGTCGCATTTGAATACACGATCGATGTCTTGCCGATCACGGTGGCCGCGCTGATGACTCCCAAGTGGCTGCTGCGGCATCTACGGATTCCACCCTCCGCAGCGCGCGTGATCTTGCCCGGCTATCTCGCGCCGCACTTGGATGATCTCCGCCAACAGCTCGATCCGCGGCTTGAATGTGGACCACGTGACATTCGCGATTTACCGCAGTTTTTCGGAGAAAAACAACAAAACCGAACGGGCTATGGTGACTCGTCGATTGAGATCATCGCCGAGATCAACCACGCTTCAAAACTCTCGTTGAACGAGCTCACGACGATCGCGCAGCGTTATGCGAACGATGGTGCAGATATGATTGATCTGGGTTGTACGCCCGGCTATCAGTGGCTGCACGTTGCCGATGCGGTGCGCTGTTTGCTTGACCTCGGATTGCGTGTCTCGATCGATTCATTCGATGCACTTGAAGTGTCGCAAGCGTGCCGCGCGGGTGCCGAATTGGTGCTGTCCGTTAACAGCTCGAACCGTCAAGCCGCAGTGGATTGGGGATGCGAAGTGGTCGTGATTCCCGACATGCCGGACGATGAAAAAAGTTTTTGCGATTCGATCGAATTTCTGACCAATCAAAGTGTCCCGTGTCGACTGGATCCCATTCTCGAACCGCTCGGCTTCGGCTTCGTCGCCAGCTTGCAGCGCTATGCGAACTGCCGCAAAGCGTATCCCGCTGCGCGGATGATGATGGGAATCGGGAACATCACCGAGCTAACCGATGCCGATTCAGCTGGCATCAACGTGTTGTTGCTCGGGATCTGCCAGGAGTTGAACATCCAAAGCGTACTTACCACCGAAGTGATCAACTGGGCGCGGTCGAGCGTGCGTGAGTGCCATCTCGCTAGACAGTTGGTACACTTCGCGGTGAAGCATGGCGTTCCACCGAAGCACTTGGAACCGAATTTAATCCTGCTGCGCGATGAACGCGTCCACCAGTATTCGGCGGAAGCGATCGGTGCCATGGCTTCAGCCATTCGCGATCGCAATGTCCGCATCTTCAATACCGATGGCGAAGTGCACGCGTTATCGACTGGCGTGCACGCCCGCAGTTCGGATCCATTTGAGGTGATGGACCAACTGTTGGCCAGCGAAATGGGAGGGTCGATCAACCCGAGCCACGCCTTTTATCTTGGCTTCGAAATGGCTAAAGCGTTAACGGCCAACACGTTGGGAAAACGTTATGAGCAAGACCAAGCGCTCAACTGGGGCTTTTTGACGCGGCCCGAAGACCATCATCGGCTCAAACGCGATTGATCTCATCGACAATCGAAAACGCAATTTCCATCGCTTGTTGGTAGTTCAAGCGAGGATCGCAGGTCGTGTTGTAGGCGGTGTGCAAATCGGCTTCCGTCAAACCGCTCGATCCACCCAAGCATTCCGTCACATCCTCTCCGGTTAACTCGAGGTGAACGCCGCCGAGCTTCGAACCGCAACTGCGATGCACGGAAAAGGCGGAGCGAAGTTCGGCCAGCACGTCATCGAACCGCCGCGTCTTATGCCCCGAACTGGTACTGACGGTATTGCCGTGCATCGGATCGCAGACCCACAGCACTTGGGAACCACTGCGGGCCACTTCGTCGATCATTGCTGGCAGCACGCGCTCGACATGCTCGCGGCCAACCCGGTGGATCAGCGTCATGCGTCCTGGTTCGTTGCTCGGGTTGAGTAGGCGAATCAGGTCGACCACTTCGTGTGGACTTGCCTGCGGTCCGACCTTGATACCAATCGGATTGCGAATCCCGCGCAGTAGTTCCACGTGCGCGCCAGCGATGGACCGCGTCCGTTCTCCAATCCATGGAAAGTGGGTTCCCAAGTTGTAGTAGCCATTGCCGCGGACGCTGTCGCGCGTCAACGCTTGTTCGTAATGCAGGTGCAACGCTTCGTGCGACGTGAAGAAATCGACCCGCCGCAGCTCTTGGATCGGATTGCTGGAGATCGTATCGATGAACCGCAAAGCATCGTTGAGCGATTGGACCAGTTGTTGGTATTGTTCGCACTCAGGCCCCTGCGCCACGAAGTTGAGGTTCCAGTATTCAGGGTGATGCAAATCGGCAAAGCCACCTTCGCTGAGAGCCCGGATGAAGTTCAAGGTCAAAGCGGATCGCTCGTATCCGCGAAGTAATAGAAGCGGATCGTTGCGTCGATGGTCGATCGTGAAGGGAGCACAATTGATCAAGTCGCCGCGGTAGGAGGGCAACGTCTGTCCGTCGCGGCTTTCGGTGTCGCTGCTCCGCGGCTTGGCGTACTGTCCAGCAATTCGGCCTATGCGCACAATTGGCTGACGCGATTTAAATATCAGTACCAAACTCATCTGCAGCAGGACCTTCAACTTGCTGGCAATCGATTCGGCATGGCAATCGTCAAACGACTCAGCACAATCACCACCTTGCAACATCCAAGCTTCACCACGCTGCGCGGCGGCAATCTGACCTCGCAATTTGTCCACTTCCCAGCTCGTGACCAGCGGCGGCAGTCGGCGCAAGACCGCCAAAACTTCGTGCAGCTCCCCTTCCACCTGATACTCAGGCTGCTGGTGAGTAGGGTGGGTTTTCCATGAATCGGGAGACCAAGGTTTCGGCATGATCGGATTTCGGCGCGAGCTATTTCGGCGAGTGACGGTGCTACGGGAGGAAGCTAGAGTAATCCCAGGTAGGTGATTGTGCTAGCGACGAATGCGGTAAGCGGCAGAGGTAACGCAGCAGCGTCCCCCTCCCGCTTTACGCAATTTTCATTGCGATTTAACCAGTGGAATACACAGTTTGGAGAGCGAGGCTCCTGCCGAGCTTTTTTATTGTGCTGGCCCCTTACGTCCACAAGCTACTTGACGAGCAGCTGCAACGATTCGCTGAGTTGCTCGAGGGGAGCGCCTGAATCGTAACAAAAGGAGACTTCCAGCTGCTGGCCCTGTCGCACCGCAACGGCCTCCGGTAACGGCAGGACCAAACATTGATTGGGCCAGGTAATCGCGTTTTGCTGCGCGACATCCACTGCCAAAACGTTCTGTGTGACAAAACGGATTGCATTGATACTCCCCTCTTCGGCCGCACGAAGTGTTTGCCGGCAATCAAAGCGAAGCGCGTAGTCGGCTTGGTAATCGATGGAGGCATACGGATCGAGTGTCGCCACTTCGGTCGTGCGTTCGTTGACCAGCAACGGCGGCTGGAACATAGGAATCGGTGCCCAGTATCCGGCGAAATCGAACATTTGATAAATCGGCTGCCACATCAAAATCGAAGCCTCCGGAATGAACCTGGGGTAGGGAGCGGCAGAACCAAAGCGACGGCGGTAGTTCCGTTTGAAGGCATCGATGACTTGCAACTGTTTTTCGCGGAGCATCGCCACATGCAACATCTCGCAAATCACTACATCCACGGGATCCGCAGGGATGTAGTATCTGGCATCCCCTAAACAAACCGACGTGTGACCAGCCAGACCATTGGCTGCAAGTAGTTTTTCTGCGGTCGCTGCCAAAGTTGGGTTGCGTTCGACGCAGGTTACACGGGCACCTTGCCGGGCGGCAAAGGCTGAGAGGATGCCGGTCCCGGCACCCAGCTCCAGGACCTCCATGCCTCGCTGGACCACTTGGACGATCGCAGCTTGAAAGGCACCCACCCGATCCGCATCTTGGAGCATGTTGAAATGGTAGTGGAGCGGAATGTATTGCCCGAGCTGAAGTTCTTCGGGCATGGCCAAGACTTCGCTGGCTGGTACATGTTGGTCCGATCGGGTTGCCAAAGGGAGTTCCATAGATGGGTCCGAGGTGGGTTGGAAGCATTCAGAAGTGGTGTGGTTGCTGAGCCGGATGCTAGCTGCGGGCCACGGTCTATCGCAAGAGCGAAGCCCCGGTTCACGTCCAAATTGGCAGCTAACTAGCGAAACCAAGGGAGATAACCCCAACCTCAACCTTCCTAGCGCCCGCAAAGGGCTCATTCCCTCGCATCGCCTGTCCCAAGTTGGGACAGGCGATGTAATTTTGACCGTGCCCATTGAATCTTTTACTGATCGATCTTCGACCAGCAATCTCACCGCCTCGCAGGTCCCTGACTGCAAACTCCTTTGCGACAATGACTTATGACGCAATTCGTTTTCCTAGCTGTTCCAATCCCGGCATTTGGCACACTCGTTGCATACAGTTAAATCGATTGAACCGCCACAGCCGTCAAAGTTGGCTCTCCCGGATTTTCCGGTCTACTTAGAGGCCAGGACAAAAGAAATAAGCCTCCAAGGCAACAGACTCTGTACCCCCCATCGCTCCAAAACAACTTTTCCACGCTAAAGCTTCCTAATACACACTCTCCAATTATCAAAAAAATTCTCCAATAAACACGTTTCTCAGCTTTCAGCAAACAAGGACGAATGCCATGCACGCACTGCAAGTACACCGCGGCCCCAAAGTTCGCGAGCCAGATGCCCATGATCTCAATGGCCATGATTTCAACGGCCATGATTTCAACGGCCAGGGGGATAACAGTGAGCCCCAGCCGCTCCAGGGACACATCGTTGCGAGCCCGGGGGGAGCGACCGACAGCATCGGTAGCTTTGTCGATATGGCCACTATCCGCCAGCGCGTCGCCTTGATCAAAAATCGCTGGAGCCCCGAGACGGTCCGCGCTCGAGCCATTGAAGGGGCCCGCCGTCGAGTTGAGCTGGAGGGTTTCGTCGCAAACCTGGTGGACTTCGATGCCGAAGAACACTGTGGAGGAGATAATGGACTTAGGGTGTTTATGTAGCCCCAACGCGGGCTGCCCATGTTGGGGCCGCCTGCAACGCTAAAAATATTCAGGTCAGATATGCAGGTCAGACGACGCCCAGCGGACTCCGCCAAGCTGACCTCCCCCTCCTCAAGGAAACTCGTGAGAGGGTTCAGCAGAAGTTGGGCAAGCTGCCCATACAAGGAAGTAGGGCCGCCCATGCAAGGAAGTGGGGGTGGCGCGGTCGATTTTCTGGCGGCTTTCAATTCCGGCCAAAGTTTTCAAATACCACTAAAAGCTCTGAGTGGCGGCATCGCCGTTGACCAGATCGCAAGAAAACTTTACTCTTACCAGCTATAAATTAGTTGCTCTACGCAAGTTACGTTGCTTGAACTGTTCCTAACTCTCCTGCGGATCGCCCACGAGTTGGCGAATTACGCCGCAGATGGTCTACCGATTGCTAGGTGGGTAGGATTCTGACAGTTTGGCAGGGTAGTTCAATTGTGCGACAGCGTTTCGAATAGAGATTCGTAGGTAGCGCAAGGCGGTGGAGTGGTTTCATTTTCTGAGGGCTGGCACAGACTAGGGTGGTGAGTCAAGGCAGGTTGCCGACTCTGGAACTGGAGTTCCGGATGGTATACCGCCGAGCTTACTTTCGACGTTAACACTTCTTTGAAGTTTCATTCGCTATGGAATTATTGGAACGCGTTTGGGAAGGCACTGGTTGGTTTTTTTCCAGTGCTTTGCAAGGCATTGAGCGTGGCGTGACCGGCTTGTTCGGTTCGTCGAATGCTCGGCAGATTAAGCGCTTCGAGTTGATTGTGCAGAAGATCAATGCACTTGAAGAGGGGCTCAAGAAGCTAAGCGAAGAGCAGCTGCGAGCTAAAACCGAAGAGTTCAAGCAGCGGCTCCGTGATGGGCAAAGCTTGGACGATATCCTCGTCGAGGCCTTTGCGGTCTGTCGCGAGGGTGGTCGGCGATTCTTAAACATGCGGCACTACGACGTGCAGTTGATTGGTGGGATCGTCTTGCACAATGGCATGATTGCCGAAATGGTGACGGGCGAAGGCAAGACCTTAGTGGCTACGTTGCCCACTTATCTGAACGCATTGGCTGGCCGCGGCTGTCACGTAGTCACGGTCAATGATTACCTAGCCCGCCGCGATATGGAGTGGATGGCTCCGCTGTACATGGGCTTAGGCCTGAGTGTAGGGGCCATACAAAGTGGCTTGTCGAACGATGAGCGGCAAGTGGCGTATGCCAATGACATCACCTACGCCACTAACAATGAGTTGGGCTTCGACTATTTGCGTGACAACATGCGTTTGGCAGCGCGGGACGACGACCGATTCCCCAAGCATTTGCAACAGGTTCAAGGGCCGCTTGCATTTGCCATTGTCGACGAAGTGGACAACATTTTGATTGACGAGGCCCGGACGCCACTGATCATCTCCGGTCCTGCCCATCAAGACATTGGCAAGTACGCAGAGGCCGATCGCGTGGCGCGGCAGCTGAAGAAAACCGAACACTTCATGGTCAACGAAAAAGACCACACGGTCAATTTGACCGACGATGGGGTGCGGGCGGCTGAGAAACTAGCAGGGGTGGAGAGTTTCTACACCGCCGGCAACATGGAATGGCCGCACTTGATTGACAATGCGCTCAAAGCCCACCACTTATACAAGGTCGATGTGAACTACGTCGTTCGCCGCGATAGTGATAATCCCCAAGGCGCGATCATCATTGTCGACGACTTCACCGGCCGACTGATGGAAGGTCGGCAATGGAGCGATGGACTGCACCAATCCGTAGAGGCCAAAGAGGGAGTCAAGATCAAGGAAGAGTCGCAAACGCTGGCGACTATCACACTGCAGAACTTCTTCAAGCTCTACGACAAGATCGCGGGTATGACCGGTACGGCCATGACCGAAGCCAACGAGTTTTGGAAGATCTACAAACTGGATGTGATCGCTATTCCAACCAACCGCGGCATGCAGCGGATCGAGTACTCCGACACGATCTACTTAACGGAAAAAGAAAAGTTTGCCGCCGTGGCCGAGGATGTCGAACGGACCACCAAGTTCGACATGCTGGAGCTCAAAAATGGCGAACAAAAAATGGGAGTCATCACTAAAGAGAACGATCAAGAACTGACCATCAAGCTCAAAGAGACCCGGGAGGAAGTCAAATTCTCCAAAGG
The DNA here is from genome assembly GCA_041751975.1 of Pirellulaceae bacterium. GTDB lineage: Bacteria > Planctomycetota > Planctomycetia > Pirellulales > Pirellulaceae > Aureliella. The sequence goes on along the minus strand of JBGSHW010000080.1, from coordinate 15,361 downwards.
GGAGATCAAGGATATTGATCGCCGCGGACGTCCGGTGCTTATCGGTACCGTGTCCATTGAGAAGAGCGAGCAACTCGGGCACGAACTCGAACTGCGCGGCATTCCGCACCAGGTGCTCAATGCCAAGCACCACAAGCGCGAAGCAGAAATCATCTCCCAAGCCGGTCGACTCGGCGCTGTGACTATCGCCACCAATATGGCCGGTCGTGGTACTGACATTATTTTGGGTGGTAATCCCGAAACCATGGCCTGGGCACAATTGCAAGACAAATACACCACCCGACTCGACGTCCCCCGCGAGGAATGGGAAAGCCTGATCAAGGAGATCGAGCAGCGCGAAGGGATGAAGCCTGCTGGCGAGCGTGTGCGGGAGATCGGTGGCTTGTATGTCATCGGTACCGAACGACACGAATCGCGGCGGATCGATTTGCAGTTGCGCGGTCGTTGCGGTCGTCAGGGAGACCCGGGCAGCAGTCGCTTTTATCTGTCGCTCGAAGACGATTTGATGCGCATCTTTGCGGGCGACTGGGTGCGAAACGTCATGGGCAAGCTCGGCATGGGTGAAGGTGAGCCCATCGAGAGCACTTTTGTTAGTCGCCGAATCACGGCCGCTCAGAAGAAGGTGGAAGAACGCAACTTCGAAATCCGCAAAAATTTGTTGGAATACGACGAAGTCATGGACCAGCAACGCAAGCGGGTCTACTCCTACCGCCAAGAAATACTTAACGGCGTTGCCTGCCGCCACATGGTGCTTGAGCAGATCTCGCAGCAGATCGAACACTACGTGAACATGTACATCGATCCGATGTTCGGGGCAGAGGCCTACACCAAGTGGATCAGCAAGAAGCTCTCCTGCGAGCTCGAGCCACGCGACTTCCGCAATCTCGACCCAGGGACCGCTTCGGCTTATGCCATCGATGCTGCCGAGCGAGCTGCCGAAACACAGATCCTTGACGCCATCGAAGAAAATCTGCCTCAAGGAGAATCGGAAGACGATTGGAATTGGGGAGCTTTGTCGAAGTGGATCAACACCCGCTACGGTACCAACTACGGCGTCTTCGACTTAAAGAAGTTACCGCGTGACACGATCGATGAAACGTTGATCAATCGCGTCCGTGAAATTCTCAACAGCTCCGATCTGAGCGAAGGGGCACCACTCCTGTCGGCCGATTATGGCCTGCAGAATTTGGTGAGTTGGATGAAGAATAAGTTCGGTATCGAACTGGCCATCGATGACTTGCGTTCCCGCGAAGCGGATGATATCCGCGACGAATTGACCAAGGCGGCAGAATCCGGATATGCACAAAAAGAGTGTGAGTATCCTGTGCTTGCGGGCTTGGCTCGCTTCGGTCGCTTTACAGGCAACAACCAGTTCCAACTCGATCGAGACGCTTTCATCGATTGGGCTCAAACCCGCTTTGAAGTCTCGATACACCCAGAGCACTTGGCGGTTAATTCACTCGATGAGTTCCGCGCTCAACTGATCGAGCATTCCAAACACAACAATGTGGTGGCTGAGGAAACCACGGAGAAGGCGTTGGCCAAAGTGCACGAGTTCTTCGGTGGCGCAGAGCCCAACACATCGGCCAAGTATATCGCTGGTAACAATGGAGCCCTCGATTCGCTCGGACGTTGGTTCGAGGAGAACTTGCGTCACGAGTTCGATTCGGAAAAGCTGGCTGAGATGGACGAAGAAGAACTGACGCGTGCCGTGCATCAAGCGCTCGCTGATCGCTTCCATCCCGAGATTCGCCGCATGGAGCGGCAGGTTCTCCTCAACATTGTCGATAGCGCTTGGAAAGACCACCTACTGGCAATGGATCACTTGCGAAGTGCGATTAGCCTCAAGAGCTACGCGCAGATGGACCCCAAGGTCGAATACAAACGGGAAGGAATGCGGATGTACGGCGACATGTGGTTCGCCATCGGCGAGCGCATGACCGACTTGATCTTCCGCATGGAAGCACTCGACGAAGGCTTTATCGCCAGCACGATGCCCGAGATTCAAGCCCGCCACGATGCGGCTCCGACCCCCTCGCAACTGGTGCGGCAGCAAGAAGCCGATTTGCAAGCAGCCGACCGCGCGGGAACTCAAGAAGTTCGCGCCGAGCCGATTCGCAATACCGATCGCAAAGTTGGCCGCAATGATCCATGCCCGTGTGGGAGCGGCAAGAAATTTAAGGCCTGCCACGGTCGAAACTGAGCGACTGGCAACAGCGAGCAAGGAAGCACTCACATGTTGGCGCACTGGTTACGCAACGCAATCTATGCCGCGATTCTCGGAATCGCGGCCCCGTGGATTGCCTTCCGCGCGTTGCGCACGGGGCGCTACCGCCACGGTTGGCGAGACAAGTTTTTGGGGCTTGCCCAAAAGCTGGAACAAACCAACGGTTCGTCTACGACCACCCCCTTGATTTGGTTGCATGGCGTGAGCGTGGGTGAAATCCAGTTGTTGCGTCCGCTGGTCGAAGAACTGCGGAGGGACGCACCGCACTTGCGATTTGCTGTGTCAGCGACGACAGAAACCGGGATGGAATTAGCCCGCAAGCTCTTCGTCGACTCGGAGCAATTGTTCTACTTCCCGCTCGACTTTTCATGGAGCGTGCGGCGGACGTTGCACACACTTCAACCTGACCTGATCGTCCTTGGCGAACTGGAGCTTTGGCCAAATTTTCTCGACCTAGCACAGCTACAGCAGATTCCCGTCGCCGTTGTCAACGGACGCCTCAGCGAGCGGAGTTTTGGCAACTATCAACGCTTTGCACCACTTACGCGGGGGATGTTTTCAAAGCTGACCCACGTCGGAGCTCAGTCACAAACGTATGCGCAGCGTTTTGTCGAATGCGGCACCCCCGCCAGCCGCGTCGAGATCAGCGGCTCGTTGAAGTTTGATAACGTCTCCTTTGATCGAACAGCACCACAGATCGAAGCCTTGCGGCAGCTGACCGGACTGGCGTCGGACGATCACGCACTCCACCGCGTGTGGGTCGTGGGCAGCACGCAGACCGATGAGGAGCGGGGTGCATGCGAGTGTTTTGTTCAAGCCCGCGCTGAGTTCCCCGAACTAAAGCTGATTGTCATTCCTCGGCATCGCGAACGTTTTGACCTAGTGGCGGACGAATTGCAGCAGCTTGCCAACATGTGTGCGGTGCCTCCGCGCGTGGTGCGACGTTCGACACTCACCGAGCCCTTGGCTGCTAAAGCTTGGGACATTTTGCTCGTCGATACGATTGGTGAATTGCGATGGTGGTGGGGACTGGCTGAGGTGGCGGTGGTGGGAGGCAGCTTTGGCAAACGGGGTGGCCAAAACATGCTGGAGCCAGCCGCCTACGGACTCAACGTAGGCTTTGGTCCCAATACTCGCAACTTTCGCGACATAGTCGAATTGCTGTTAGCCGCTCGCGCTGCGCAGCGGATTGAATCTTTGCAGGCCTTGCTACCTTGGCTACTTGAGCAACTGCGAAATCCACAGCCCGGACGCGAACGTGGTCGAGCTGCTCAGCGTTTGGTTTCAAAACAACAAGGTGCACTGAATCGCTCAACGCAGAGTCTACTGAGATTGGTGGCAACAGCACAACGGTCTAGCCGCCGCCGAGTTGCTTAACTGCCTAGTCGTCAATCGCAGGTCGTTGGTTGGCTTCACCTCCCAAGTCGGGTGCCTTGAGTTCGGCGGCGTCTCCCAATAACTGCCGAATAAACTCGACCTGTGGATCGCTTCTTCCAAGGACCTTTTTGGAACTTAAGTAATCAGCGAGATAGCGCTGGATTTCTTGTTTTTCTGGCACTTTAAAGCGATCACCTTTTTGCAAGATCGGTAGGTACTCGGGCATCGAGCCAAAGTTGCGAGTTCCGGCAACTTGACATGGAAACCAGTGACCTTGGCCAGCGGCATCCTCGAGATAGAATTCTGGATAACAATGATTGGGAATCCACACGACCCGAGCTGGGACCCGTGCCGCGCGACAGAGGGCCACGAAGATGCTGGTCATTTCCTCGCAGTCGCCAGTGCGATCGCGCATGGCATCTTTAACTGTCTTGAGGTCACCGTTTTGATACGTGATGTTCTCACGCACCCAGTCGTAGAGTTGTTCGACCCGTTTCCAATCGGTGAGTGGTTCCGTGGCATCGATCTCTTTGACGATCTTTCGAATCTCAGAACTATCGGCTTCGATGTAGGGGCTGTTCCCTGTGAACGGTTTCATATCCCGCGGAACACGTTTAGGAATCTTCAGGTCCGAGGTCTCGGTGGGACCGACAATATGACTTTTGCTGATGCGGACCCGCACGGTTCCTTCGACGACTGAGTTCCCCGGGATGACTTGAGAAAAAAACATCAGTTGGCGATTGTTATGGGGAAGATCGCGAAACTTGCTGACCAAGGTTGGGGGGATGTTCATCTCGAGTACTTCCACCTTTTGCTCCGGCCAGTCCGTTGGGAAGACAGTCATGGCGGTGGTGCTGAGCATGTTGCCGTCACCGGCCGTGACCCGCAGTCCAATCAGCATTTCGATTTCTTTGGGGGCGATGTATTGCAGCCGAGGCTCGGCTGGCTGTTCAGCAGAATTCTGCGGCGCATCGTCGACCTGCGTCTCACCCGACGGATTGAGCCCGGTAGCAACCGCAGTATCCCCAGGATCTTCTTGAGCGTGACAGGCAGCGGAAACTCCGATCGCGGAGGTTACTATGCTGAAGGCTAAGACGCCTATCGACATTGAGCCAAAGGACTTCATCAAGCAGATTTGCCAAACGATCATTAGCACACGACTCCCTAGAATTTCAATCGAGTTCATTGGTCCGGATCGGCGCGAGGTGCCGGATCGGCGCGAGGTTCCAGAACCAAGAAGGATTCCCAAACGTCACAAGCCTGCGAAGGGAGTGTGGCAAATGGGATACCAATCCGTGCGACCAGTGGCTCCCATTCTGCTTGAAGGAAGGGGGAAATGCAAAGAACCGGCAGGCGGGGCGTAGTTGAGATGAGGGTCGCCCATTGCTCCGTGGCACTCGCCGTAAGAAGAGTGCTTTCTCGGAGCCAAGGGCGAGACGTACGGATTGACGTTCCCAAGTACCACTTAGGGAGCCGGCATGGTCATTGGTGCGACAGTTGTGCCGCTTGGAGCAGGGCTGATGTAGCCATCACCGACAACGCTACTACCGTAGTAGCCAGAACTTCCAATCGTTTCACCTTCGTACGCCGAGTAACCTGCACCGTAGCCCGATTCACAACCAACGCAACCGCCTGCTGGCTGTGCGGGTAGCACATTCGCTCCGCAAGTATCTCCGCACGGGGCACCACGAAACAATGGAAGCCAGCCGCGGCCACAACCACTACTTAATACAACCAGCAAACCAAGTACAGCAAGCTTCTTCATTTTCATTCCCCTGTAACAAAGTCTCAACAATCAACAAAATCCATCTCCACCCGCAGAACTTTACGACACGGCAAAAGATGTGCAAACGAAACATGATGATTATTTTCAACATTGCGAATCCCGAGAGCCGCATCGGTCGATGCACTATTCAACATGGGAGATCGAGATCACAGGTAGACATAGAATCCTAAGATCCACTTCGATCGCTCTAATCCACACAGTCGTTATGCGCGACCGACTGTTGAGGTTATCTGCAGGGAGGCAGAACTACACCGCAAAACGAGCGGTTTGTACGTTGTTGCATTCACTCCAACCAATTGGTTCAGACCATGTCGTGGGCAGATTTTTTTCACACGCAATCCAATCCGACATTGGCTCACGCTGCTGCATCCGCACGTAGCCTGTGCAGTCGCGGAGCCCAGGGACTGATAGGGTTGCTGGTGATCGTTGCTTGCGGCGCAGCGACACAGGCCGAGATTGTGAGACCTGGCGACTCCGTCTGGGAGATCAACTCACGGCAGTTGCCGCAATGCATGCCAGCGGATTGCAGTGTTCGACTTGCCGTTTCTCGTCTGGAGAATAGTTGTTGGCAGGTTTCTGAAGAAGAGTCGCTGATAGAACTTGCGATGCACGAGCCAATGCGTACGGTCATTTATGTGCACGGCAACTGGATGCCAGTGAACGAGACCCGGACACGAGCATTGAACGTGTACAAAATGATTTCCGCACGGAGTGCAGAGCCAATTCGATTTGTCTTCTTTTCGTGGCCCAGCGAGCAGCGGGAACGTCCTGCACGGGACATCATCACCAAGAAACCTTTGCTAACGACCAGTTCGTTCTATTTGGCGTATTTCGTTCAGCGACTCCCCGCCGAGCAACCTTTAAGCATGCTCGGCTATAGCTTTGGCGGGGCCATCGTAACGGGTTCGTTGCATCTCTTGGCGGGTGGCGAGTTGGATGGTTATTGCCTCTGCGATCGCACTCCGCCGTTGCAACCCATCCGCGTGGGACTGACCGCTCCTGCCTTCGATCAATATGCACTCGGACCTTCGGGACGTTATAGTCGCGCGCTGGAGGTGGTCGACTATTTGCACAACCTCTACAACTCGCGCGATCCCATCTTGCGCCGATTCCGCTTTTTCGATCGCGACAACGATCCTGTAGCCGCTGGCTTCGCCGGCCTGTCTGCGACGTTGGCAGTGCTCCCGTTGGAAACGAACGAAAAGATCGAGCAAGACGACTGTTGTTCGGTCGGGCGGAGTCACTACGAAGTGGCCTACTTCTGCTGCGGAGGATTCCAGAAACTAATTGCGAACTTGTTGTCGCAGTAGATCGTTCGCTAGACAGTTTGGCTTCAGCCCCCAGACCGCAAAACAGCGCGCAAAAACCACCCGCATGAGGCATTTCCTTGCTTCGCGACGTTTTGCCGCTAAGGGGCTCTGCGTTGCGGAAGGTTGGCTCCGAATTGCAAGTATTCCCATTGATTTTCCGCTTTGGAAGCATAGCAGTCGGGGTCTACCTGGGAGGTTAGGCATTCAAAAAAGTGCAACGGCACCGGCCACACCCGTTTTCCGACTGGACGAATTCGCTGCAAATGAGAACAATGGGGCATCAAGTTGCTAGGTCGAGCGCGGGAGAATCGCAATGGACGATCATCGCCTTGGACTTAGCTCCCCTTCGGTTGTTGGGTAAAGTGCGATCAGGCACCCCACAGACTCCGGCCTCTCCTTCCGACGGATCGACAGCCTCAGGATCGGAGCCTGCTCTATGGGTGGTCGGCATCGTCCGATAATCCGAGCAACTCCAACTCGTAAACGTAACATGGTGATTTAGTCTATGGCGAACAAACGCAGTCAGCGCTCATCGCGCCGACATTACCGGCAGGCCACTGGACCGAAAGTCCAACCTGTCACCGAAAAGGATGTCTCAGAACTACTCAACGGCGGCTCACCCACCGAAGCGTCGAGTTCTTTGAAATGGAGTTCTGGCAGGCCCAACGTTGCCAAAGCCAACAACATTAACTGGGCAGCAGCCGTTTGGTTGTTAGCCATTCACGTCGGAGCGATTGCCGCCCCCTGGACCTTCTCTTGGTCCGGCTTGGCGATCGTGATCTTCATGCACTGGGTTTGTGGCGGAGTCGGTATCTGTCTCGGCTACCACCGCCTGTTGACCCATGCGAGTTTCCTCACGCCGCGTTGGATGAAGCGTGCGATTGCGACCGTCGGCTGTTTGGCCGGCGAAGGGCCACCGATGATGTGGGTTGCCAACCACCGCCTGCACCATGCCCGCAGTGACCAAGAAGGTGATCCGCACTCGCCGCGCGACGGTGGTTGGTGGAGCCATGCCTTCTGGTTGGCGTTCAAAGTGGGTGGCAAGGACTCAGGCGAATTCTATCGCAAGTGGGCCCCTGATCTGTACCGTGACCGCTACATCCGCTACTTGGACTACGCATTCATTCCAATCAACGTGCTGGTCTCGCTGGCCATCATGGGCGCCGGCTATGCCTTCGGCGGTTGGGATGTAGCCATTTCGTGGTTGGTGTGGGGTGTGGCTGTACGGATGGTGTTTGTGCTTCACTCGACTTGGCTCGTTAATTCGGCGAGTCATATATGGGGCTACCGAAACTATGAAACTCGCGACGACAGTCGCAACAACTGGTGGGTGGCTTTGTTAACGTACGGTGAAGGTTGGCACAACAACCATCATGCCCATCCCCGCATGGCCATGCATGGACACAAGTGGTGGGAGTTCGACTTGACCTTCCGCTTGATCCGTGTCATGCAATCGCTCGGCTTGGCCTGGGAAGTAGTTGATTACCGCAACCGTAGCGAGAAAAAGTAGTTAGTGACCTCGGTCCAACGACAGAAAAAACGTGAACGGTGGCGTAACAAACGCCGCCGTTTTTTTTTAACGCCAAGCCAGTTCTCATTTTTTGCCGTGAAGCCCACTCATAGGCCCCAGAGCCCTTAACCCCTGGTGCGACAGCCTGCTTTAGATTCCAATCAAACGTTTTGTGCTTCGGGGTACCCGCATGCCTTTGATTACTGTCAGCGACCTTTCCATTCGCTTCCGTGGACCTCCCCTGCTCGACGGCGTCAACTGCTTGATCGATTCGGGCGAACGCATCGGCCTCTTGGGACGCAACGGCGCCGGTAAGACCACGCTGATGAAGATCTTGGCGGGTCAAGTCGAACCGGATAACGGTCGCGCGCAGATTGCTTCAGGCGGCAAAGTCGCGTTGCTGCCGCAGGACGTCCCGCGCGATTTAACGGGCAGCGTGCGCGATGTGGTGATCGGCGGTGTGCAGCGGTCCGACACCCAAGACGTGGCGGATTTGGCCGAATCCGACTGGGAGTCGGAGCACAAAGTGGATCAGATTTTGTCGCGGATGGAACTGGACCCTGAAGCTCTCGTGCAGGCGATGTCATCAGGGATGAAGCGCCGCGTGCTGCTGGCCAAAGCGCTAGTGGATAGTCCCGACGTGCTACTCTTGGATGAGCCCACCAACCACTTGGACATCGATGCCATTCGCTGGCTGGAAGATTTTTTGGTGCGGTGGCCAGCCACCCTCCTGTTCATCACCCACGATCGACAGTTCTTGCGCAAGTTATCGACGCGGATCCTGGAGATCGACGGAGGCCGCCTGTTCGACTGGACCTGCGATTACGATACGTTCCTGCGTCGCAAGGAAGAGGCGCTTGCAGCAGAAGAAAAACAGAACGCACTGTTCGACAAGCGTCTGGCCGAAGAAGAAGTGTGGATTCGGCAGGGGATCAAGGCGCGTCGTGTGCGCAACGAGGGACGGGTCCGACGCTTGGAAGAAATGCGCCGTTCGCGAACCGAACGCCGCGCCAAAACGGGGACCACTAACCTACAGATTCAAGAGGGTGCGCGGAGCGGCAATCTGATCGCCCATTTGGACAAAGTCTCGTTCGCTCACCAAACCGAAGGCACCACGGTTCCGATCCTTGATGAGTTTACGACGACGGTCATGCGCGGCGATAAGCTGGGAATCATCGGCCGCAACGGGTCCGGCAAGACCACGCTGCTCAAACTATTGCTCGGACAACTCGACCCCCAAGCGGGCTCAGTGCGACTCGGTACCAACCTGCAGATCGCCTACTTCGATCAACTCCGCGCTCAGTTAGATGAAGAGAAGACGGTCGAGCACGATGTCTCGGACGGCTATCAGACCCTGCAAATTGATGGCAATGCTCGGCACGTGCTCGGCTACTTGCAAGACTTTCTGTTCACTCCCGAGCGTGCCCGTACGCAGATCAAGTTCCTGAGTGGGGGCGAACGCAATCGAGTGCTCCTGGCGAAACTGTTTGCAAAGCCAGCCAATGTAATCGTGCTTGACGAACCCACCAATGACCTTGATGCCGAAACGCTGGAGATGCTCGAGGAACGCTTGGTCGAGTACTCGGGGACACTCTTGATGGTCAGTCACGATCGGGAGTTCTTAAACAATGTCGTGACCAGTACGATTGTGTTCGAGACACTCGACGATGGCCGACAGATCGTTGGCGAATACGTGGGGGGCTACGACGAATGGCAGCGACAGGTCAAGGCCCGTGATGGCAAAAACAAACAGGGGGGCAATGCCTCCAAGGGGGGAAGCACAACAGACAAATCCCCTGCGGCTAAATCAAACTCCGCTGGTGGCGCCCAAACGCACGTCAGTAGCGGTGGTTCTGTGGCAGCCGCACCAGCCAAGAAACTCTCGTTCAAGGAACAGCAAGAGCTCGAGCGACTGCCAGCCAAGATCGCTGAACTCGAATCGCAGATCGCCGATCAAACCGCCCTAATGGGTTCGGCCGACTTTTACAAGCAAAGTGGTGAAGCGATCGCAAAACAACAAACGCGTCTGCATCGCCTTGAAGCTGATTTGAAGCGGCAGTATGCGCGGTGGGAAGAACTCGACGGCTAGGCCGCTCCTGTTCTTGTCCAAGTTACTGGCAAACGCCGCAGGCATGCAACCTGCGAGCCACATTTAATTTACGGTCCAAGGGGGGGCCGTGGCTGGGAGGTTTGCCGTGACAGGACACCGTTTGATAAGCCCAAAAAGCGGGCCACGCGAACTTTCTACCGCCGATTCCCCTCCTGCTCGCAGAAGGTGCCGATGGTAGCGATAAAAGGGACCTTCGAATGCGGCAAATAAGCGTTGAAGAATTGGTCCAATTGCTTTATTCTTAAAGGCTTATGTATTTGTTACGATCTATTGGAGAATGGCGAAATGGCTACGGCTGAAACAAAACGTGCAACTGAAGTAATGACCGGAGCTGATATCCTGGTTAAATCTTTGGTGGATCACGAAGTGGATGTCATCTTCGCCTATCCTGGCGGTTGTAGCATGCCCATGCACCAATCGCTGACCAAATACGGCAAGCACATTCGTACGATTCTCCCTAGGCATGAGCAGGGGGGCGGATTTGCTGCGCAAGGCATCTCGCGCAGCACCGGCAAACCGGCCGTGGCCATGGCAACCAGCGGACCGGGTGCAACCAACTTGGTTACCGCCATTGCCGATGCAAAACTTGACAGCGTGCCGGTTATCTTCATCACGGGACAAGTCCCGACGGCCGTGATTGGTACCGATGCCTTCCAAGAGACCCCCATGGTTGAGGTCTGCCGCAGTATCACCAAAGCCCACTATTTGGTGACTCGGGTGGAAGATGTGGCACGGGTGATGAAAGAGGCTTTCCACATTGCGACCACGGGCCGCCAAGGCCCCGTATTGGTCGACATGCCCAAAGACGTCCAGCTCGATAGCTGCGAAATCGAAGCCGATGTAGCCATGAATTTGCCTGGTTACAAAGTTAAAACACCTAAGGCTCAGCCGGAACAAATCCGGCAGATCGCAGCCGCCATCAAACACTCCAAGCGTCCGGTGATTTATTGTGGTGGTGGAGTGATCTCGTCGGAAGGCGCTGAGGCGCTGCGGCAGTTGGTCGAAACGACTGGCATTCCCACGACGATGACGGTGATGGGGCTGGGGCTGTACCCCAACGATGGCCCACTGTCGCTCGACATGCTTGGTATGCACGGCTCAGCCTACGCCAACTATGCGGTTCGCGATTGCGATCTGTTGATTGCACTCGGCGTTCGCTTTGACGATCGAGTGACCGGAAAGCTCGAGGCCTTTGCGAAGAACGCCAAGATCATTCATGTAGATATCGATGCCTCCGAGCTGAACAAGAACAAAGTGGCTCACATTTCCGTGTGCAGTGACGTCCGCTATGCCATCGAAGAGCTGAACAAAATTGTGGAAGCTCCGGAGGACATTGGCGAGTGGGTCAAACACTGCATGGGGCTGAAGAAGAAGCATCCATTCAGCTACGACCAAAGCTTTGATGGAATCCTGCAGCAGCATGCCATCCGCGAGCTGTCGAACATGACACAGGACCGCGAAACGTTCATCACCGTAGGGGTGGGACAGCATCAAATGTGGGCGGCGCAGTTTTACAACTTCCGCCAACCGCGGCGTTGGCTCAGTTCATCAGGTCTAGGAACCATGGGCTTTGGCCTGCCAGCCGCCATGGGTGTTCAAGCTGCACATCCCGACGCATTGGTAGTCGATATCGACGGCGATGGTAGCTTTCAGATGAACATCCAAGAACTGGCTACGCTGCATTGCGAAAAACTGCCGGTCAAGGTGCTGTTGCTCAACAACCAGCACTTGGGGATGGTGGTGCAATGGGAAGACCGTTTCATGAACAGCAACCGTGCTCACACTTACTTGGGTCCCATCGATCACGAAGAAGCCCGCGGCCCAGGCGTAACCGATAGTCATGCGTATGTGGCCGAACGCTATCCGAACTTTGTGGAGATTGCTAAGGGCTATGGCTGCGGTGCGGCGACCGTTAGTCGCAAAGCCGATTTGCGGTCAGCCCTACAAGAGATGATCAGCTATCCTGGGCCATTTGTGCTCGACGTCATGGTTCCGTACCAAGAGCATGTGTTGCCCATGATCCCCTCGAACCACACCGTCGATGATATGATTCTCGAGTAAACGAAGTGCTCCGCCACCCTTATTGATGCGTCGTCACAAATGGAATTTCCACGTGCTTCGGGTGTTTTGCTCCATATTACAAGTCTACCCAGCGATTATGGGATCGGTGATCTCGGTCCCAACGCCTATCGCTTCGTAGACTTTCTCGAACGTGCGGGACAACAGATTTGGCAGATCCTGCCGCTTGGCCCCACGATCCAAGCCAACTCGCCCTACAGCTGCTACTCCGCCTTTGCTGGCAACGCATTGCTGATCAGTCCCGAACAGATGGTCAAGCAAGGGCTGTTGAGCCCTGAGGACATCGAGACCGCCCCGCTCGAGCCCGAGACCGCATCCAGCGCCAATTTCCCGCATGCCTTCGAAGTCAAGTGGCGGCTGCTGGCGGTTGCCAGAGAGCGATTCTTTGGCCGTCCGGCCTGTGCTCAGATCGATGAATTCGAATCGTTCTGCGTGTCGCAACGCACTTGGCTTGATGACTTTGCCCTGTACGCCGCCTTGATGAAGCACTTTGGCACCGACCAATGGTTCCGTTGGGAGCCGGGGCTAGTTACTCGCGATGCGGCGACGCTACGCGAGTGGCGGGTGCGCTTGGCCAAAGCGATCGAGTTCGAACAGTTCGTCCAGTACGTGTTCTTTTCGCAGTGGCAGCAGTTGAAACAATATGCCAACCGCCATAGCGTCCGACTGTTCGGTGACATGCCGATTTTTGTAGCTCACGGCAGTGCCGACGTGTGGGCCAACCAGGACATTTTCGCGTTGGACGAGTTGGGTATGCCAACTGTCGTAGCTGGAGTGCCGCCCGACTACTTTAGCAAGACCGGGCAACTGTGGGGCAACCCACTTTACCGCTGGGACCGCTTGGCCGAAACCAACTACGCCTGGTGGACACGCCGCTTTCAGTCAGCCTTTCACATGTACGACTTGTTGCGGATCGATCACTTTCGCGCTTTTGAAGCCTATTGGGAAGTGCCCGCGTCCGCTCCCACCGCCATCTCCGGCCGTTGGGTCCCAGGTCCTGGTGCCGCCCCTTTCGACGCGGCGCAGCGTCAACTGGGCGAACTACCCATCGTAGCTGAGGATCTCGGGATGATCACCGACGCGGTGCACGACCTCCGCGATCAATTGCGATTCCCTGGCATGCGCGTGTTGCAGTTTGGTTTTGATTACGAGCACGATAGCTTTCATCGCCCTGAGAGTTTTCCCGAGAATAGCGTGGCCTACACCGGTACGCACGACAACAGCACGATCATGGGCTGGTACCTCGACCGCCAACCTCCCAAAGGCTCCAAGCCCGATATCCTCGACCGCTATCTTGACCTGACGGCAGATAAGGCAACGCTGCATTGGCAATTGATCGCCATGGTCTTGGGTTCGCGGGCGCATACGGCCATTGTGCCCATGCAAGACATCTTAGGGCTGGACGACACCGCCCGCATGAATACCCCCGGTATGGCCTTTGACAACTGGGGTTGGCGACTGCAGGCACGGCAGTTGACGGACAAGCTCGCGGCCGAATTGCGGATTGTGACTGAGCACACCGATCGATTGTGTTTGAGCGCCCAGCCCATGGCGAATTGATCCAAGATTTCTTTTATCCCCCCGATCCGCTAACGACAGCTCCGCCAAGATTGATCTGGCTGGACCACCGCGCGTTGTCAGAAGCGGCTGGTGTCCTATACTAGAGTTAGCTCTCCCGGGCATCTATCGGTTGGTGTCGATCAACTTGCTGAAAGTTAAACCATGAAGCGTCATTTTTCCTTTCACCCACTTCCGGCGTTAATCCTGGCGGCATTGGCCAGCCCAGTTCCATTTGCAGCTTCCCAAAAGCCAGCTTCGCAAAATAATGTGTCCCAAGAAAAGGCGCCCACCGCCACGGCGTCTCAAGATGCAGCCGCCGAGCCTGACAGCGAGCAGCAAAAGCGGGAGTACCGGCAAATGATTGACCGCAGCATTGAATACCTGCGCGTTCGCGGACAGGCAGCCGATGGTTCCTTCTCTGCCGCCAGCGGCATTGGCCCCACGGCGTTGGTTGTCACTGGACTATTGGCAGTTGATGTGCCTGCCGAGGATCCTCTGGTGAGCAAGAGTTTGGCATTCTTGGAAAAGTATATCCAACCCGACGGCGGCATTTATGCCCCCGATTCCTTGCACCGCAACTACGACACCTGCATTGCCATGGTCGCCTTTGCGAAGGCGAGCAAGGATGGTCGCTATGACGAGACGGTAAAAAAGGCGGAAGCCTTTGTCAAAGGGATTCAGTGGGATGAAGGTGAGGGGAAGGACCCGAGCGATATGTTCTACGGCGGTGCTGGTTACGGCTCCCAATCTCGTCCCGACTTATCGAACACCAGCTTCTTAATTGATGCGCTGCATTCCATCGGCACAGGTCCTGAGGACGAGGCCATGCAGAAGGCGCTGGCGTTTGTGTCCCGCTGTCAAAACTTCGAATCGCCGGCCAACAACTCGCCATTCGCTGCCAAAGTCAACGATGGAGGGTTCTACTACACGGTGGCCGCGGGAGGCGAAAGCAAGGCCGAACCGCTACCTGGCGGGGGACTGCGAAGCTACGGCTCGATGACCTATGCCGGTCTGAAGAGCATGATCTATGCGGGGGTCGACCAAGACGATCCACGCGTCAAGGCAGCCGTTGAATTTTTGAAGAGCAACTACGATGTCGACTCCAACCCCGGCATGGGCTTGCAAGGGCTGTTCTACTACTACAACACCATGTCCAAAGCACTTTTAGCGGTAGGGGACGAACAATTCGTCGATGCCAGTGGTCGCTCCCACGACTGGAAAGCACAACTCCGCTCGAAACTTGCCGAGCTGCAGCAGCCCGATGGAACTTGGATCAACTCCAACAAACGCTGGATGGAAGGGGACCCGAATTTGGTTGCCGGCTATGTCCTGCTCGCGCTCGCGAACTGCAAGCCCTAAAATTCATCCAAGTCGAGCTCCTGGTAGTGGATCTTTCTAAAGA
>JBGSHW010000079.1:0-20633 GCA_041751975.1 Pirellulaceae bacterium | reverse complement strand
CTTGGAGGCTATCTAAATAAGAAAGGGCAAGGGCCACCAGGCTCGATGACTCTATGGCGCGGGCTACGGAAACTCGAAGCATATCGGGACGCCTATATCGTCTTTGGTATGTCTTGAGAGATGTGTAGGATAAAGAGGGCAGAGCCTGGGAACGAGCGTGTTTGGCTAGTGCTCAGCCGCCGCCGTAGCCACCGCCACCGCCATAGCCGGCTCCGCCCGCTGCTCCTGCTGCGGGAGCAGCCATCTTCTCCGCCATTTCGTGCTCGTCGGCGAATTTGTACATGCGATACAAGAACATGTCATCAAATTCGTTAGTGGCCTCGACGCTTCCATCGCGATTCAGGATCAACATCTCGCCGATATCCTTCAGCGGATCATCGCGACTGTCACCCGCCAACGGCTTGCCACCGCGGATATCGACGACGGTGGACCGCGCATCGATCGGCTGATCTTTCTTAATCTTGACCAGTCGAGAGCTGGGAACGACCAATTCGATGTCCGCCTTCTCGGCCAACACCGTACCGCGACGCACGTCACTTTCCACTGCAAACATGGCACCGGTATTCCAGTCCATAGTGGTGGTGACCACGACTCCCTTGGGCTCTTTGACGGTCAAGGAAACAGTCTGGCCATCAACCTTGAAACTCTTAGGGCCATCGAACTCGACATCCCCGGCCAGCACATCGGAGGGCATTTCGACTCGCGCCGGCGGGCTGGGTTGGCTCCAGTCGGTGTAGCGATAAGTCCGCACCGCCTTAGGGTCCGCCTTAATCGCTTGATCCTCTTTGGCAATGAGTGGAGCCACGCGTGCCCAGACTTCGTCCTTGAGCGTATTGGGGGCCGGACGAGGGATATAGGCCTGCTCCGGGTAATTCGGATCACGCATCACCAGTCGAAGCCGGTAGCAGAAGATTTTGCCAACGTCACGTTGAGTGAGGAAGTCGTAGCAACGGACCATTTTGAATTCAGGCTGTGCACTGGGACTCATCGCTGCGCCACCCATCATCCCACCACCGTAGCCGCCACCGCCGTAACTGCCACCGCCGTAACCGCCACCCATCATTCCTCCTTCGCCACCATAGCCGCCACCGCCATAGCCGCCACCGCCGTAGCCACCCCCCATCGTTCCTCCTTCGCCGCCATAGCCGCCACCGCCGTAACCACCAGCGCCACCTCCATAGCCACCACCCATCGTTCCTCCTTCGCCACCATAGCCACCACCGCCGTAGCCGCCACCCATTGCTCCACCCATGCCACCCATCGCTCCACCACGCGGTTTCGAGCCTGGGAGCACATTGCTCTCATCGTCGGGAACGAGAATTTTCTTAGGGCGACGGGCCGTGAGATTCTTAGTGTTCCAGATCCAATCGATCGCGGGGTGCCTGCTGAATTCTCGATAGTCTTGCACCAACATGGGAGGGATGGGCATCGTCAGGCCCGGTGACTGTGCATTGCGATCAATCACGTCTGGAACGGGCTGGGACAACGGTCGATCACGACCCGGAATGAATTTCCGCGCCGCCCAGTTATCGTTCTTGGGGAGATTGCTTTGTACCACAGCATCGGAGATCTTGACCCATTCCTTTTCCGCGATAGCCCGCGTTGGGTCGGCTGTCACATCGACTCGTTGCAGTTCGAAGGAGAGATAGGTTGGCAAGTCACGCGCCGGAACAAAGCTGCCGCTCTCCTGGAATTGCAGCAGGTAGTCCTCGACCATTTTCTTGTGAGGTACTAAGGCTGTAATGGCGTTGAAGACAGTCGCTTTGGAACCAATTTTGATTTTGGGTAGTCGATCTTTGTTCTTGATATTGAGGCCGTTTTTAATCGCTGGTACGCCAGCTCCCACGCCCCCGCCGGGGGCCATCATCCCTGCACCACCCATCATGCCGCCGCCGTAGCCTCCCCCTTCACCGCCGTAGCCGCCTCCCATGCCCATTCCGCCAGCCATTCCGCCAGCCATTCCTCCCACCATGATGCCGCGATTGTAGTCCGCTCGAAGATAACGTTTGGGCGCGACAGCACCGGGGCCTCCAGCCATGCCAGTACCGTAGCCAGCTCCACCTTCACCGCCGTAGCCCGCTCCTGCTCCTCCTCCCCCGTAGCCTCCCTCGCCCCCCATCCCCGCTTCACCGCCAGCGGCTCCGCGCGAATTTCGCGATTTCCGCTGTTTGGGCTTAATCGGCTCGGCGTCTTCCCACGAATCGTAGGGGTCGATCGAATCAATGGGAACTTCCACTGCCAGCGCTCCACTGACGCTATGCACGACCAACTGCTCCGGTGGCAGGAGGATCGGATCGCCACGTTTTTCAAAGACACCTTGTGGCTTGGGATCCCACACACCGTTGTTGTACAAATTGGGGTCAGTTGGTCGCCGCGCATCGGCGGCTTGCTTGGCGAAGTCGTGCTTGATCTGGCGTTCGGGCTCTTCCGAGATGGACGCCCAGTGATCCTGGCTGATTTGATTTAGCAGATCCTTCGATTCCCGTTCGAGCTTATCCGGTGCCGCGTCCGAGTTGTACCCAGGAGTGGAAAAACCGGAATAGACCAAGTAGCCGACCGCCCCAAGGGCACCGACCATGATCATCTTTTCGATGTGGGCTCCAAAAAAACCTGGGCCACCCTTGGAAAGCGAGTTCTTGCGTTTTGAGCCTTTGGCCTTGGGAGGTTTTGGAGCTGCGGCTGCCTTAGAAGCAGCCGTCGGCTTGGCCGCTGCTACTTTCCCTTTTGTCTTAGGCTCCGTTGCCTTGGACTCGGGGGGAGCTGCTGCCGCTGCATCTTTCTCTTTTTTCTTGCCAAACATCACTTCTCTCCTTAAGTACAAGACAAACGCCGCAACTCTACGACAAGTCTACCATTTCAAATCTCAACGCATTCAACTCAAGTCAGCTTCACTGTGTTGCTGGTGCACCAGCGGGGGGCTGCGCCGCAGCACCATTCGCTGCGGGATTGCCCGCATTGGGCCCACCCGCATTGGGCCCACCCGCATTCGGCCCACCTGCATTCGGTCCACCAGCATTCGGCCCACCAGCATTCGGTCTACCAGCATTCGGCCCACCAGCATTCGGCCCACCAGCATTCGGTCTACCAGCATTGGGTCGACCAGCATTCGGCCCACCCGAGTTAGGTCCACCCGCATTCGGTCCACCCGCATTGGGTCGACCCGCATTAGGTCGACCCGCATTAGGTCGCCCAGCATTGGGTCCGCCAGCATTGGGTCCGCCAGCATTGGTTCCGCCAGCATTTGCATCTTCTGTGTTTGGCTGACCAGCGGCGGGCGTCGCTTCTCCGGACGCTGCCTCACCGTCAGCCGCTGCGGGTGATGTTCCATCGACACCTTCGGGGGCGGGCAATGGATTTTCGTCGGGGGTCGTATCGACGGTCACATCCAACTCGGTGGTCTCCGTCACTTTGTTGACACCCAGGCGTTCGATATCAGGTGGGTTGAACAGATAGACGACGCCGTAGACTTCGATATCGAGTTCCCATGGGTCGCGTTCGACGGGAGTCATTCCCATTCCCATTCCCATTCCTCCCATGCCACCACCTTCTCCGCCATAGCCGCCACCGCCATAGCCGCCACCGCCATATCCACCACCTTCGCCACCGTAGCCACCACCACCACCTCCACCATATCCGCCAGCCATGCCTGACGCGTCGCCGCCATAGCCGCCCCCCGCACCGCCGTAGCCGCCCCCTTCACCGCCGTACCCGCCACCCATCATGCCCATGCCCCCCATCATTCCGCCCGCAGTGTTTCCAACGGCAGCGGGAACGGTATCCCCCAAGCGAACTTGGTGAACCTCGAACATCAGGTCGGCGTTGCCGCAGTTCGCTAGAAACTCTTGCGTTTTGCGTTGATCGATCTTGAACCGCATGCGAACGGGGACGCGCTTGGCGACCGCGAAGTAGGCATCCTGAGGTTCGCCGCTTTTCATACGAGTTCTGAGATCGGCACCTTTGACAGGTTTGAAATTCGCATCGACATAGCGTTTATCCGCTGGATCGAGCGACATGCCTCCGCCTCCCCCCATGCCACCACCGTAGCCACCTTCGCCGCCGTAGCCACCTTCGGCACCCATACCTCCACCGTAACCACCTTCGCCGCCGTAACCACCTTCGGCACCCATACCTCCACCGTAACCACCTTCGCCGCCGTAGCCACCTTCGGCACCCATACCTCCACCGTAACCACCTTCGCCGCCGTAACCTCCCATCCCCCCCATGCCCATGCCACCCATACCACCCATGCCAGCACCGGCACCAGGACGATCGACGACACCAGCGCTACCCACGGCAGACTTCCCGATTCTCAGAAATTTGATTTCCTTAATGGAACACTGGAAATTGGCTATGGCATTGCCATTGGTCTTTTTAATAATGTTCAGCAGACCTTCCAGAATCCACATGTTTTCTTGGGTGTAGTAGACTTCATAGACAGTTGGGGAATCTCCGCGCCACATTTGGATAGCGCTGATCAGTTCGTCTTGGCTGGGTTTACGCCAAGTTACCAAGTCAGGGACTTTATTGGCCATCATCCCCATGCCGCCAGCACCGTAGCCCCCCATGCTGCCGCCGTAGCCCCCCATGCCGCCGCCGTAACCGCCCCCACCGCCGTAGCCTCCTCCCATCATGCCGCCACCCATGCCACCGCCGTAGCCGCCACCCTCACCACCGTAGCCACCACCCATCATTCCACCTCCGTAGCCGCCCATCATGCCACCCCCGGCATTGACGCTCGGCTTGCCTACCCACTGGACACCGATGATTTCAGCCAAGCGTGGCATCTGGTCGTCGAAGTACGCCGCGTAGGCTTGCTTCTGTGTCTTGGCAATTCCGTAGGGTTCGTCAGGGTAGCTCAGTTTAATTTCCACTGGCGTGTATTTCTTCATGATCTCGATCAACTGCGGGTTGTTGATTTCGGTTGGCCACTGCAGAAATTCAGCTTGCCGTTGATACTGCCTCCCCCAGGCTCCTTCGACATCGACCCTTAGCGATTCGATGATTTGATCCATTTGTCGCTGCGAGTGTTCGTTGGGATGCGTGGGGACGGCGGCGCTGACGGTCTTGATATCGCCGAGATGGGTATCAAGAGCAGCCTTTTGGGCTTCGAACAGGCCGTTGATCTGCGAATTGGCCAGAAAATAGCCGACGATCCCAAGGACCAGGGCGAGCCCCATAATGATCCAGAATTGATGCTTGGCGGCCTTGGCTAGCTGTTGTTTGATTTTATCCATGGCTCGATTCCCTAAGAGCGGTGTAATTCAAAGCGTTGTTTTGGTTTTTTCTAAGCGTTTTCAACACGCAAACACGTGAGCTCAGGTCGCGGTTAAAGTTCAGTTTCCGCAGCCAAGTCCTCGGGATTTTCACTACCATCACCACCTTCGACCGCTTCGGCAGCAGCCGCTTCTGCGGCCAGGCGGCGAGCTTCGAAGCGAGCGGTAAGGGGCTGTTCGCGCCAGATTACCTGCAGCTTGAAGGTGAACTTCGGTGCATCGAAGACGCGTTTCACATTGGGATCGATCTTGGGGTTCACCGGTGCTTTTGCTCCTGCCCCCATAGCTCCCTGTCCCATCATGCCGCCAGCCATGCCACCATCGCCGCCGTAGCCTCCCATACCTCCTGCCATGCCTCCAGCCGCCGACAGACCAGCCGCCTTCATCATTTTTTTCCACTCTGGATTGGGGATGGTATTTTTCTCTTGGAAGACACCACTGTCGACCACGAACGGATTGCTGAGGCCCAATTCCGCGTAAGTCCACTCTTCCATCTGTCCATCCGTGCTCGGCAGCTTGACGCTACCGGTCTCCAGTTCGTGCACTAAATGCTTCAGCACGAAGCCTTCGCGCTCCTCACCTTCGGCCGTGTATTTCTTGTCATTGTGATAGTGGAAGCCTTCGAGCTGGAAGACGACTCCCGCATTGCTGGGACCTGCCTCCCCTCCACCGTCCTCGCCAGCCACGCCAGCCTCACCACCGTAGCCCGCAGCACCACCGTAGCCCGCAGCACCACCGTAACCACCTGCACTCGATCCGTAGCTTGCGTCAGCTTCGGCACCCTCTTCTCCCTCTTCCGTTGCAACCACTTCGGCTTCGGGTGGAATCTCCAACAGCCCGAGCAGGGTCAGCCGAGATTTTTTATCCTCTTCGTAACCGGTCTTAACCTTCGACGTCAAATACTTACTGATATCTTCGTAGTACTTCGATTCTATTTTGGTGATATGCAAATCGGTGCGATCGATGTACGGCAGTTCGTCGGGTGACGGAATAGACTTGACATCGAAACCCTCGGGACGCTGCAGCGCATTGGCTAGAGCGGTCATGATTTCCATCCACAGCAATCGTCGATCGCTACTGCCACTTACCTCGCCCCCGATTGTCGTCAGCAATTCCACTTTTGATTTCTGGGTGGCGTCTTCGGAGATTTCGGCATCGCTGGTCGATTTGGTGGAAGCGGCCGCCGCCATGGCCGTCTCCCATTTATCGGGATGGACCTGTGCCCAGCGATTCCCTGCGAACAACAGATTCCCGGCGAAGCCCATCAGCAGCGCGGCCGAAGCGGCGACGGCCCATGGTTTCTTCGATCGAATCAAGCGTTCCTTGAGCACTTCCTTGGGGACCAGGTTGGTCGACACCGGCCCGCGTCCGAGGGCTTGTAGGCACAAACCGTAGACGGGTCCAAACGCTGAAATATAATCCTTGAAGGCCGCCGCACCCGTCACCTCAGCCCCGGACAACTGCGTGAAGGAATCGAGCACGTCGACATCCATCGCCAAGTTCTTGCTCAGGTACTGCGACAAGCCCGGCAGCTTGACCGAATTGCCAAGCATCAGGATCGAGCCGATTTCAGCTTTCTTGTTGATGCTGCGGAAGAAGCCCATCGAGCGTTGGACTTCAGTTACCAAATCATTGAAGACCGGTCGCATGGCTTGGAAGATCAGCTTGGGATCGTCCGCTTCCATGGCGTTGCGCTTCAGATGTTCCGCTTTGGCGAAGGTCAGTTTCAATTCCTTGGTCAACTGCCGTGTAAAGTGGTTCCCTCCCAGCGGCATGCTCCGCTGCCAGACGCGATAGCCATTGGTCACGATCAAGTCGGTCGCATCGGTCCCCATCGCCAACACCACCGTCGACTTGGGGGGATGTTCACTGTCGTACTTCATATCTTGATCGAGTGCCAGGCTGCGATCGTAGGTGACCATGTTGTAGATGCTCAGCGGTGCCAACTGCAACAAATCGATTTCGATATCGGCTGCCTGCAGCGGTTTCAGGACGCGGTACACCGCATCGCGCTTCATCGCGAACAAACCCACTTCGCTCTCGAGGGCAAAACCATCGGAGATCTCTCCTCCGGCCATCAACTGGTAATCCCAGATCACATCGGACAGCTCGAACGGAATCTGCTGCCGCGCTTCGTACTTGACGATATCGGGGATCTTCTTCAACTCGACCGGCGGCGGCTTGAAGAACTTCGCCAAACCACTCTGCCCTGGGACGCTCAGCGCGACGGTCGTCTTCTTCAGATCGTTCCGTTTCACGAAAGTGTCGAGTGCCTCGCGGACCATCGTCTCAGGATCTGATTCAGGCTGGCTGAGGATTTTTGGATATTCGATATAATCGAAGGCTTCCGCGATCACTTGGTCGCCGTCGAGCCGACAACGCAACGCCTTGAGCGCACTTTGTCCGATTTCGATTCCCCACACAGATGACACTTTGGCCATTGGCTTAGCACCCTTAACTGATGTCAAACAAACTAGCTCGACAACGTAATATTTCGTCCGAACGGAACACGGAAAAGTTGGCCCTAGAAATCCCAGTGACCTCCTGTGGTCAGTGGACACGAAGTCCCTCTGTAAATTTCAGTGCCTCAAATTTTGCAGAGACCTACACGCATGACATAGATTCCCTCACCTTATAAAGAGTATCGAGATTAGCCCCCCTGTGTCAAATTTCTGAGCTGTTCCAGCACCAGATTTATCGATTTTTCCTCTCTCATGCCGTTTGAACTCCCTGATTGGGCCTTTCCTGATGAAACTTCGCGATCTTGTCTTGCTTCTTCCCGGCCACGAATTAGAGGGCTATCCCCGCGCGCTACCAGGCTCGCAAGCGAGCGACTTGCTCAGTGGTTGGATAGCGTTGTGGCATCCGCAATTGTTGGCCGCCGCTCAGGCTCCGCCGCGCTGGCACCCCGCCGGTCAACTCCCTGGCGAACTGCATGACATTCTCTTCGTCCTGCCGGAACTCTCCATCGAAAAGCTCGACTCCGACGCCCGGCAACGCATCGCCAGCGCAGGTGGGCACCTGCTCGAACCTCGTCAAACCAACTGGCGCGACTTTCAAACCCAGCTCCTCACTACCGCTCATTCCGCCGGCCTCCTGTCTCCCGACTCCTCCACTGGCTCCTCCACTGGCACCTCCACTGGCACCTCACTCTGCGACTCGTTGCTACCCGACTTCGCCGCTCTGGGCTACGCCTTCCTGCAGATCCAGTTGATGACGCGGCAAATGCGGTACACCAGCAATCTCGATGTGCACCTCTTCGCAGAGCAGCTGACTGCGGCGGCCCACGCTACGCTGACCGACGATCCGGCCAGCGCCGAACGCTTGCTGCAATCGTGCTTTGATGCGTTGGGACAAGAACGCGATCACTACTATTCGCTCGACGTGCATCTACTGGACATCACATTGTTGGCCAGCACCACGCTTGGAAAATCACTCGACGGACAACTGGCTCGCTCGGGCCAGCCGAACCAGCCCGCGACGTCCTTTCTCGCTTCGGGAGAATTGCTGCGTACGCTGCGGAGCCAACATCCCGATCGTTTGCAGCACCTGCAAACCACCCTGTCCGAGCGAAAAGCGTGCTTGTTAGGTGGCCTGGATATGGAGCGCATGCACCCGCTGATGAGTCGCGAAGCGATCGCCCGCGACTTCGCCCGTGGCCGCGCCGCATATCGAGAATGTGGCTTCGATCCACCACGGGTCTTCGCCCGCCACTCCTACGGACTTACCCCCGAAAGTGTCCCGATGCTCCGACGTTGGGGCTTCGAAGGCTGCATGCTGATCGCTTGGTCCGACGGGAGCTACCCGCAAGGTGCCCAAGCCAAAATCTCCTGGGAAGCCCCCGATGGGACCTTCCTCTCCGCACTGGCGACCAACGTGCTCGACGCAGCCGATCCAGTCAGCTACCTGGCCCTGGGCTGGACGGTCGGCGAAGCCCTCGATCACCAACATGTCCCCACGGTCGTCTTTGCCCATTGGCCCAATCAAAGTTGTGATTACGCCGAACTGCTGTCGATCATCGCCCGCCGCACACCCGCGCTGGGGAAGTGGCAATTGGTCGACGATTACTTTGCCGATACCGATCAGCCCTATCACCAAGAACGCTTGGCCCCTGGCGGCTTTCGATACAATTGGCTGGTCGCGGCGGCCGGCCGCGCCAGCACCTCCGCCTTGATTCGCGCTACACAGATCAACTTTCGACTCGCCAGCCGTTGTCGCTCACTTCAAAATCTACTGAACCTAGCTTGGCAGCTTGAACAATTCCATCAACTCGGCAATCCGCACAACGCGGCAGAAAACGCCAGTAACGCAGAGGGCGTGAACTCACCTGCGAGTGAACTAACCAGTCGCGACCTAACCAGTGGCGACTCAATCAGTGGTGATTCACTCACCACCGAAGCTGACAAGCCTGCCCCGGGTGAGCTCGTCTATCATCCGCTGGAGCTCGGGGTACTATCACCGGAACTATCGGAGTTGACCGACCGGGTCGATCGGTTGCTCGACACGCCCGCGAGTGCTGTGTCCCAGGACGCTGAGTTGACCCGAGCCGCCGATCAGCTTCGAACCGGCGTGCTCGAGCGACTCGCTAAACAGTTGCTCAAGCCCGCTTCGTCGAAAAGCTCCGACAGCCCGGCAAGCTCCACTCAGCATCTCGGACGCTTGTTACTCAACCCGCGGAGTGCCCCAACCCGCGTCGCCACCCATACACTTCCAGCGCAGCATTTCACTGCAGGGGAAAGCTGGAACTTTACCGACGGCCGCGTGGGAGAAGGACGGGTGACCTGCGTCGACATCCCTTCTGTTGGTTTTGTCGTCGCCCCGCTCCATAACGAAGCCCACGCGGTCACTTCCAAGCAGCGTCCGCTGGCCGAGAACGGCGGATTGCTCAGCAACGAATTCTTAGAAGTCCAGATCGACACCGCGCGGGGGCATCTACGAAGTCTGCACGTCCCAGCCAAGCGTGGCAATCGACTGAGCCTGATGATCGCCCGACGCGAGCAACTGCCGAGCGACTCCAAACGTCCTCCGTCGACCGCCTCGGGCATTGCCGCTTATTCGCAGATGGTAGCCACCGACGTGCGGATGCTCACCAGTAGCAATATTTGCGGCGTGTACCGGGCCACGGGGCACCTCGACCTGGATGGCCGACGTGTGGCGAAGTTCGAGATCGACTACGAAGTCTGGCGCGGCAGCCGCATTGTCGAAGTCAACATTCGCTTGAGCGAACTGGCACCGCTGAGCAGCGACAACCCCTGGCACTCCGCTTACATCCTCCGCTTGGCCTGGCCCACCGACGCAGCCATCCTGCGCACATACTCCGGCGGCAACCGACAAGTCTGGACAGGAGGTCGCGCCGTTACTTCCAGTTTGGTCGAGATCGATGAAGTCGACTATCACACGCACTATCTACCTGGCGGCTTGACCTTTCATCGCCGGACCGAAGCACGCTTCCTGGAAACAATCTTGGCCGTGCAAGGCGATACCGCTGTGGAACATCGTATCGGCGTCGCAGTCGACTTGCCCCATCCCACTCTGGCCGCCGAGCAGTTTGTCGACTCCCCCTACGAACTCAATTTGCAACGCACGACTCCCATTGCATCGACCAGTGGCTGGATGGCCAGCGTTGACACTCGTAGCGTCACCGTCGACTTGGAAGCTCCGCTCGTCGACGCAGCCGGCAAGCTAGTTGGTCTGCGGCTGTTTATCACGGAGCTCGAAGGGAAGTCGGCCAGTGCTAATGTGCGACTGTTGCGTGAGCTAGCCTCAGCCGCCCGCGTTGATTATCTCGGCGGAAAAATTGGCAAGCTCACCACCCACGGTGATCGCCTCACCATCGCCCTCCGCGCCCACGAGCAAGTCAACGTCGACGTGGTTTGGAAGTGAGTCTGGGAGTCTGGGAGTCTGGGAGTGGAGGAGTGGAGGAGTGGAGGAGTGTGGGTGGCACTGGCTGGGGCCAGTGTTGCCGAAGGAGTTGAGTCTGAAGCTAGAGTGGTATTTCTTAAGCGCTCGAAGTAATGAATTTCACCTACCACGGGTCTACCCAGGGGAGTCATTTGTCATTTGTCATTTGTCATTTGTTACTTGGAACCTGGAACTTGGAACTTGGAACTTGGAACTTGGAACTTGGAACTTGGAACCTGAAACCTGAAACCTGAAACCCCTTCATCTCCCAGCCACTACGGTTGGAATACTCCACAACGTTCCACCAGCAGTTACAAACAACGTCTTCCTGTCGTCATCGCCAAACGCCACATTGGTACACTCGTCGCGCGGTATCGCTACAAATCCAAGCAACTCACCTTCGGGCGAGAAAACATACACCCCCGCTGTCGGTTCGGCTTGCGTTTCAAAGGGCGGATTCTGTCGATTGGAACCCGCCGCCACATACAATCTCCCCTGTTGATCCAGCTCCATTCCGTCTGGTCCGCGGGTGCTACCCCAGTCGTGCAACAAGTGGCGACTATTTGGCACAATGTCTCCCGCACCATTCAACTCGAACCGCCACAATTTCCGCGCGCCGTCCACCATGTTATTATTGTTATCCGCCACGAATAAATATCGATCGTCGTTAGAAACCACCAAGCCATTCGGTCGATCGACTTCGTGTGATATGATTCGCGTCACACGACCGTCGACATCGATGCGATAGACTCCTTCGACGGTTTGACCTTGATCGTCGAGCATCTCCATTTTGTCGCGCGGGCCGTATTGGGGATCGGTGAAATAAATCCGCCCCTTTGAATCAAACGTCAGATCGTTGGGCTGATTGTATTTGCTCCCTTGGTAGGAGTCGGTCAGCACCGTTAGTTCGCCAGTTTTCATATCGCGTCGCGCGATGCGTTTGAGAACATTCTGGCACATCAACAACCTCCCTTGCGTATCCAATCCCAGGCCATTGGTTCCTGCATCTTTCAGGAAGATCGACTGCTCCCCCGACTTGGATCGCAGCATGATATGCCCATCTCCACTGGTCAGCAGTCCGAGCCCCTCGATCCACAACGGCCCTTCGCCTGCTCCATGTTCTTGCAACAACACCGGCATGACTCCCGCTGGGAATACAGACGAGTCATTCGTAACAGAAGGTTTCTCAGCCGATGTTTTCAGAGCGTCGTCGGCGATTGTTGCAGAGCAAACTGCGAGCGCCAGAGACAGTGAAGCCCCGAGCATTATTGTTGCCTTTTTTGTGAGTTCAGTTGTCATTTGTGTTTGACTCTTAATCGAAGTTGAGTGAGTAAGGTGACGGCAACTGTCGTTGTCCAACTGAATGATAAGCGAGTTGAAGTCAGGGAGTGTGGGAGGGGGTGGCACTGGCATGGCCAGTGTTGTCGAAGGAGGTGAGTGGAACTTACCTTTAACTCGTTAAACGCTCGAAGTAATGAATTGTTTACATCCTAGTTGTCCCCAGTGAAGTTGTCAGCAGGTAAAAGAGTGGCACCCACTTTGTAGCAACCAAAGTGCCCCGACGATCCGCCGTCGGCAGAGCGGATCTCCCAGTGGACAACCTCAAAACACTGGAAGTACAATGAATGTAGACTTCTTCCAATGTGGAACCCGCGGAAGTGCTGCAAAACCATGTGGGGCAACTGACAAAGTGAGAAGATATGAGCATCCAGTATGTCGGAGGACGACTCGAAATCTTGCTTATAATTCCTGGCGGCGCCAACGTAACTGCACTCTAGGCCAATACTTAAACCATGCGGATTTCGATTCGGAGACACGATCGATGCCAATTAGACATTGCGTCTGTATGATACCTGGAGCGAAATTCAGGTAGCTAGTCATTGATGGAATGTATCATGCCACCCGCAACTCAACCGAATTTGTTTCTAAGTCTCTGCCTTTTCTGCTTATCCGCCAGTCCAGGTTTGGCGCAAGTCGACAGTCCCGAGAGTGATGGCGATGGAGAACAAGCCATTGTGGATAAGTGGAATGCGATCTACGACTCGATCGTGGATTCGTTTCAAGTTCGGCAACTCCTTCCAAATAGCCCAGAATTGAATCCAGACAGTTCGGAATTGAGTCGGCAAACGATCCTGTCCGTCAACAATCCGCTGTTCGAAATGGCTCAAGGGCGGGTCTACCTATGGACCGACCAGGGTCGACCAATCGCTTTGGGCTCCATCGCGTCGGCGGTCGAAACCGAAGCACCCGAAACGAGAAGGATTGCCTACGAATTTCATTCACTATCGCAATTTGGAGTCAGCGCATCTCGCGACGACAGAGCTTTCTGGCGCTGCGAGATACCTGGTGTCACTTGGCTTGATGCAATTGAGGAAATCCCTCCATCAGACAATCGGACCGTTCGGCTTTCGCAAATGAAGATGATCGCTCGCCGTTTTACAGCACACGGCCCAGCCAACGAGTTTCGTTTGATGCCAACTCCGCTTTATCGATATCCGAGCGATATGCCCGATGTGACCGATGGTGCGATTTTTGCCTTTGCGGTCGGGACCGATCCTTGTATCTATCTGTTAGTCGAGGCCCAATCAAATGCTTGGCGACTGGCATTTGCTCGCTCGAACACTAAAGCACTGAAGATCAAGAGAGAAGAAGAGCATTTTTTAGACTTTGCGGACGTCAGTAAAGGCTATCGCGTCCCCACGCAACCCTTCTGTTTGATTTGGAGGGCGGAACGCAGGTCAATCGCGGATCCAGAAAGAGTAGTTTTTCAAGCCGCGCTACCTACAGCGGAGTAGCTATTAAGCATCGTACGGGAAATAACTGTCGTAGCTACGTTCGCCAGAACGTCGATTCCCTGCGGTCTGGCGACCGCAGCTACGTTTAAGTTCGGACAGTTATTTCCCGCACGATGCTAAACTAATCGAGAGGCTGTATTGACACTTCCAACCATAAATTCAGATGGTGATCTTCCCGTCGGAATACATCGGGCAACTCTTGAGGAGGTGTCTCAGTTTTTCGGCACCCAAAATCGAACGCGTGAAATCATGTTCAGTCGCCTTGAACGGATTGCGCATCTCGCTATGCAAACTGAGCATCTGGCTCGAATGATAGTTTATGGATCCTTTGTGACGTCGGAACCAGACCCAAATGACGTAGACGTGTTTTTGGTATTCGATGAATCTTTCGATTCTTCGGTTTGCAACACCGAAACCTTACTTCTACTTGATCATGCAACCGCAGACGCACATTTTGGGGCAAGCGTTTTTTGGCTTAGAAGGCCCGCCGCATTTGGCGGGGAACAGGCTACAATAGAGTTTTGGCAAACCCGCAGAGACGGTGGGCTGCGAGGAATAATTGAGATTGTGGAGTAACGCGATGATCCAAAATGATAACGAGCTACAGGTCACCCTTGATCGAATCCGAACGATTCAAGAACAACTTGCTAAATTGCGAAGATTGGAAACGAATCCCACAAACTATCGCTTGTCGTCAGGCGGTTTTATTGCGGAACTTGACCGAATGCAGTTGGAGGTGCGGGAGTATCTCGCTTCGCTACCACAACTGGCTGCTACTAAGTAATCGAAGCGAACCAAGGCGAGAAGCTATGAGCATCCAGTCGTAGTGATTCACGCGGTAGCTATAAAGGCCCGACGCTCCGCCGTCGGAACCTACCCATACTCTTGCCCTGCTTCGTTCCTCAATGATCTATAATGGCATTTTGAGTGGCTGGCTTGTTCCGCGTTAAAGCTGTAAACCAAAATCGAGATTGTGGAGCAACGATGCTCCGAACTCACTTGGCAGCGCTACTGGCTAATTGATTTGACTAATAGATTCGCGTAAACTGGCAATGCTCAAACCGCACTGGAGACCCAAGGATGAATGAGCAACCTATCACTGCGATCAAAGCCTCTGTAACCGCCGTTTTGCAATCGCTACCGGACGATGTTTCCTGGGACGAAATTCACTATCGCTTATACGTGCGTGAACAGATCGAGGCTGGACTTTCCGATAGCGCGGCAGGTCGTTTGCTTGACTCTGATGAATTAACGCGACGCCTGGAGAATCATAAACGAAACAATCGGCAATCGTGATTATTCGCTGGACTGAAAAGGCGGCCAGCGACGCGATTGGAATCCATACATTTATCGCGGAGCATTCTGCAATTTACGCGGATGCAGTTTTTTTGCGCATCCGCAATAGACCTGATCCACAACTTATAGACCATCCTCTATCTGGTTCGATAGTGCCGGAGTTCGGTCGCGATGATATACGCGAGGTGTTTGTCCATTCCTTCCGGATTATTTACTTGTGTACTTCCCGAAGAAATTCGCATTCTAACCGTAATTCATGGCTCAAAAATGTTGACGTTTGATCCGGATATTTGCTAACAGGCCAATCGACTCCACGCTCGGCATCACCGTGTCAATGCATCCATGATGTTTTGGACTCGAACATAGTCAGTTGCTGGCTTACCAAACCTCTCGTTCACGGCGCGGTTTGATTTGCTGTTAGTAGGTAGCTGCAAGTCATGCTTCCTTCGGGATGAACCAGAAACCGTGTGCCGCATTGCACGGCGTCACTACCTCACATCTTTTCCATTGATCATAAAGGTGATGCCTTGTTGACCGCCGCTCGATTTGTAAAAGCCTTCGTGATGCGGTCCGGTCAGTTTGAGAATGCGCTGATAAAACATTTCCGGTCCGGTCAGCCAGGGGATGTCGAGGTCAATGGGCGAATCGTAGATCCCCATTAAGTACCTCCGATCTTCGTCGGTCACCAGGGTGTAGTGGCCGCGCCACATCTTGTCTGGAGGCGTTGCGTCGAGTGCCGTACTGCGTGGGCAACGAAAGATCGCCGGCGGCATGTTCAAACTGTCAGGTGCCCTGGCCAACTCACTCCCCCATACAATCGTTGACTGCAAATTCTTCTGTTCGATAAAGGGGAGTGTATCGACGACCCAACCTCCAATTTTTCCTGCGCGCCCCGCGCGCGGCAATTTCTTATGAACCTCAACAAATTGCACTACAGAAAAATTGATCTGGTACACGTTGTTCTTGCAAACCGTTTCGCGGGCCCGTTCTCGCGCGATGTGTACGGCGGGTAGCAAAAGCCCAAGCAATAAGGAAATGATGGCTACTACCACCAGGAATTCCACCATCGTGTAGCCGCGACGTGAATTCAAAATAGATTTCCAATCACTCTAGATAAGTCGCTGGGTGTACATTGGAATTGTAACAGCAGCGACACGTCGCGTGAACGATTGCAGATCGGACACTTATTTTCCGCTCGATGCTAATTGGACAGCGCCACTTTGCGTTGGAGTCCAGGCTTTAGCCGCCTTTGGGAGTTCGACATGCACATGCGCCTAAAGGCTGTACTCCAACGAGCTTGCGACGAATTCAACCGTTCAGAATTGGCGCTGTCCAATTAACGGACGACGCGAAATCCGGTGAGAGAACTTTGGCCGATCGGTCTGGCCTGTGTGTAGACGGGTGGCACAGCAGAGGCCACTGGGGCTTGGCCTGGCGCGGGAGCGATATTGACGGTCGACAATCCAGTCGCTTCGGGCATCGTGAAGGCGGCAGGATCACTGGATGCCGCTTCGTTGACCATGAAGAACTCGACCTCGACCGAAAATGCCAGTGGCGGCCCCTCGTCGGGTTGCAATTGAATATTAACCTTGTGCGGCAAACTATAGTCGATCGCCGAATAGTATTGATGCGCGCTCTGCTGCGCAACGGCCACCAGTTTCCCATCCGCGCCAACTCGATCATATAACAGCGTCTGCTCGACCACTGAGGTTTGCCCGTCGAGCACTAACACTCGGCGATAGGGACCTCGCGGTGATGGGATAAAACTCTCGATCACCAATTTGTTTTTGTTGTCACTCCCAGGCATAATTCGCGGGCCGATGTGCTGCATCGCGGGATCAAGCTCCACGACACCGAGCGCTTCGCGCAGCCACAAAGGCGACACGGGCAACATTCGACGCGGACCAAGTTGATTCTCAAAGTCGTTGTGATTGGCGTAGTACAGCGTAGGTGGGCCACCCATCTGTTTCTGCAACCAGAATTCATTGGCGTTGCTCCCCGCTGCAAAGGCCAAACCGAGCAGTCGCGTCCCTGGGTAGGCTTGCAAACTAAAATTATGGGGTCGCTCCCACGCCAGTGAGCCTGCGAGCTTCGCGGCCAAGCCGTCGCTGGTGATCGTCATGGTGTTCGATTCGAGTCGCTGCACTGACAGACTGCGGTTGATGCGCTGCGTTAGCTCCGGGAGTGTAGGAGTAGATGTGAACACAACTGGCGGCGCGAATTCGGGAATCACCTGCCGCCGCGCGCATGTCGCACCACCAGTGACCAGGGTTGTTGAGAGGATCAAGTAACACAGATATGTAGCGACGGATTGTGTGCCATTGCGGCGCGCAATCTCCGCTGCTTGATCGCTGTTTCCATTCTCTTTGAGCATCATGCTACGCAACTTCCGTCGTTATCATTCGTCGGTAAACAGCAGTTCTTTTAGCTCAGCCTGCACTGCCGCACACTGTGCGCCAGCAGGACTGACCATCGGAACATGCCATTCTCTGCCATCGGCCGAGCAAACTAGTTTCCAAAGTCTTACCGCCGTTGACTCATCTGCATTCTCATCCGCGCTGATCATGGCTTCGTCACTGTTGTCCAGAAAACTCTGCTCTTCATGCAGAACCCGCCGGCGCACCAGTAGAAGTGCTAATACATAAGCCAGCGATTCTTGTCCGGGGCGCTGCAACAAATCCGAAAGGATGTCCAACAACACTCCGTTGGGGGCGGGACGCATGCGTTTAGCAGCGGCAGCAGGCATTTTGCTGCGCCACCAACCGATGGCTTCCGCACTGGGGCCCGTCCATTGACTAGCGGCAATATCGACCCGCGAAATCTCGTCCCCGGCTGGCATAATCACCGAGAAATAATTTTCGTCGGGTTCCAGCGCGCGACCGCTTACGGCGCACTTGCGCGTACATTTGGTGATCGAATAATCCTGCATCCCTGCGGCTCGCCCATGGAAAAAACGGCAGCGCGCGGCCTCCGAACCGGCTTGCGCTATTTTTATAGTCGGACGGGTAATTACAGTCATAGCTACGTTCGCCAGATCGTCGAAAGTCGTAGCTACGTTCGCCAGAACGTCGACTCCCTGCGGTCTGGCGACCGACGCTACATCCTGCGGTCTGGCGACCGACGCTACATTCTGCGGTCTGGCGACCGACGCTACGTTTAGACTCGACAGCTATTTCCCATCCGATGCTAAACAGGAGATACCTCCCTCCGCTCGCCACGGCAAGAGCAATCGATTGCTAGCTATTGATCGCGAGCGCTAATCGCCGCGCGGCGAGCCGCTTCGAACTCGTCACCGGGAATCCATTGCGGCATCTCAGCTTGCCCGGCGACCTCCAGTCCGACGTGCATTAGCAGCCGCGCATCGTCGATCGCTCCCGCCAAATCCCAGCTCGGATCATACTCGTCGCTCGGTTGGTGATAGGTCTTCTCGACCCACGCTTCCAACTGCTCTTTTCCCCAGCCGTCGGGACGATCGACGATATTGATGCCACTGTGTAAATAAACTCCAGGCACGCCCACCTTGGCCAAACTGAATTGATCGGAGCGATAATAGTAACCACGATCGGGAAAATAATCTGGGACCACCGTTCTCCCTTGCCAATTCGCCACTCTTTCGACAATCGCATCTAAGTTCGATTTGCCGTTACCAATCACATTCACATCGTGTGCCTTGCCGAGAAAGTTGATGCCATCGATGTTGATGACAGCCGACAAATAGCCAGCCGGTATGGGTGGATCAAAGGCCAAATGTTCTGAGCCCAATAAGCCTTGTTCCTCGGCACCAACGAAAGCGAACAGAATGGAGCGTTTGGGAGGAGTCGGGAGCGCCGCGATCGCGCGGGCAATTGTCAGCAAAGATGCAGCACCCGAGGCATTGTCGATCGCACCATTGTAAATATTGTCCCCCTGCGCATCGCGAACTTCAGCCAGCCCCAAATGATCGTGGTGCGCAGTGAAGACCACATGCTCGCTCTTTAATGTTGGATCGCTGCCAGGTAGTACTCCCAACACATTGCCGGTAGTCTGTTCGCGCACCGCTACTTGTAGGTCGATGGAGAGCTTGACACCCAACGGCACGGGTTGAAAGTCACGCGACTGGGCGGCCTGTTGAAGCTGAGCCAAATCGTGGCCGGAGAATTTGATCAAGCGCTGCGCCGCATCTTCGGTCAACCAGCCCTTGAGCTTCGTCCGCGGCCCAGTCGTGGCGGCCAATTCAAACTCTTCGCCACTCCATGAATTGCGCACCACTTGATACGGATAGCCAGCCGAAGCGGTGGTATGAATGATCAGCGCACCAGCCGCTCCCAGTTTGGCCGCCATTTCGTATTTGTAGTCCCAGCGCCCATAATACAAACGTCGTCGACCGGCGAACAATTCGGGATCATCTTCGGGATCGTTATTCATGACCACTAAGATCTTACCTCGCACATCGGTCTGCTTGAAATCGTTCCACTCGTATTCAGGAGCTTGAATACCGTAGCCCACGAAGATCAACTCTGCCTGGTCGATTGACACCTTCGCTTCGGCTTGGCCACTGACGGCCATCATGTCATCTAGATGTTGGAGTGTCAGCGCGTGTGTGCTATCCGTTTGTTCGCGATTTTTTGGAGTGGCAATTTTTTTAAATTCAATCGCAGCGGGTGCCGTAGTGGTTAGTCCGCGCAGAGGCACGGGCTGCACCCAGCTTGGTTGTCCGTCGGTTCCCACAGCGGCTGGCTGGATCCCCAGCGATTCCAATTCGGTGGAGATGTAGAGCTGCGACAGTTGATCGCCGCGTGAAGCTGGTCCGCGCCCTTCCAACAGGTCATCGGCCAAAAAGCGAATGTGACTGCGCAGGCCAGCCGCGTCGATCTTGAGTGCGGCGGCTTGGGCGTCGTCCGTTGGTTGCCACTGGCTACTATTCTGGGCCAGCGAGTTGTTGACGCATGCCAGGGCTAGAACTAGGGAACTCAAACCGCATATGGTCTGGCTGGCGTAGGAGCGTTCAGCGCTGCAAATACTCATCGATGATCTCAGCTTTTTTCAGTAAGTAGGGAATATGTTGTTCGGAAGATTCTAATAGTTTATGGACTAGTTTGATTTGCTCTTCGAACTCGTCAGCGAACTTGCGATGTTCTTGATCACGCCAGCTATCGGCCAGTCGGGCTTGGGCCTGCGTCAAGGCGGCTGTCGACTCGCGTACCTGTTGTGTGTAGCGTTTGAGCATGGCTGCGAATTGTCGCAACTGTTCTGGATCGACAACTGCTTGAGCCATGATAGGTGCCTCTCCATAACGGTGTAAATGATTGGTTAAGCATCGTGCGGTAAATTACCGTCGTAGTGGACGAGGTTACGAGTCCTGAAGCTCGGGACTCGTAATCTCGTCCAC
>JBGSHW010000078.1:0-25919 GCA_041751975.1 Pirellulaceae bacterium | reverse complement strand
AAATATCCAAACCCCATCCAACTTACAAACCTCGCAGCTTAAACTCGTCCATGCTTAACATCCCCCAACCAAAAACTTTTCAATACACATCGGACACTAGCTTCGAAAATGCGACTAAACCTAAGCGCTAGCCGCCGGTTCTTCTCGTTGTTTTTCAGTCATTATACCGGCGGCTAGCGCCTTGCCGCTCACATTGCAGAAAACCGAGTCATTTACCGTAATTGGGCACAAACCTGGCGCTGTCCAGCTAAGCAAAGCTTTGCTGGTAGCAGTCGCGATAGTCGGCAGCGGTCAGGACGCGTGGGTTGAATGTTCCGGTCCATTGCTTGGTTGCCCCCTCAGCCAACTGTTCGAAGCTGGATTGCTCCACTCCCAGCTGCTGAAGTTGTGTCTCCAAGCCAGTCATCCGCACCATGCGACGCACAAAATCGGCCAGCAAACTGGAGGAATTGTCGCCAACACACTGCTTGCCTAACTCGGTTCCTGCCACGTCGCGCCACAGCTCCTCATACCACTCCGCCACCTCGCCTTGGAGCCCGTTGAAGCGGATCACGGCGGGGAGCATCACTCCGACCGCTTGACCATGGACGATTCCGTAGCGAGCTGTGAGTGGATTGGCCAGCGCGTGGGCTGCTCCCAACATACTTGTCTCAATGGCCAGTCCAGCGAAGTAAGCCCCCAACTGCATTTGCCCGCGCGCCTCGACGTTGTGCGGGTCGTGCAGTACATGTGGGAACCCGTGGCTCAATAGCTCCCATGCCTCGCGGCTATAACACAATCCCAGTGGATTGCGACGCGTCGTTACATAGGTCTCCAGTGCGTGCGACAAAGCATCAATGCCGGTCAAGGCGGTTACGCGCGGTGGCTGAGTAACCGTCAACTCGGGATCGAGAATCGCGACCCGGCAGGCAGCCCGCGCGTCACCGCAAGCCATCTTGGCTTTGGTCTGCGCGTGCGTGATCAAGGCAAACGACTGCGCTTCGCTCCCCGTTCCGGCAGTGGTGGGAATCGCGATCATCGGCAACATGTCTGCAGTCGCCTTGCCCACTCCCCAGTAGTCTTGCATTTCGCCGCCGCAAGAATAGATGAAGTTAATCCCTTTGGCGCAGTCCATCGAGCTACCACCACCGAGGCCGATCAGCAGTTCGGGGCGAGATTGCCGCGCGACCTCAACACCTGCCGCCACATCATCGGTGGAGGGGTTCTCACGCACCCCGAGGAAGACGCTGACCTGGATGTCGGACCGCTGCAACGCATCTACGGCGCGTTGAAAATGCCCAGCCGCGACCACCCCGGAATCGCTCACCACAAGAACGCGGCTGACACCTTGCTCCTGTGTGATTTCTCCCAGACGTTCGATAGCTCGAGGGGCGTAGACAAGTCGCGTCCGGGGTTGGAAGTCAATGCTTTCCATGGAGTCGCTTAAGGTAAGGATCAATGTTCAAGAGGCCAACGCATGCTGCTTACGAGTTACATTTTAGCCCAAGCGGCCAGTCTCTCGTAGGTCGGTTTGCTCCCCCCCGCTCGCAAGTCAGCGCGCCCCGCCACGGACCATGAGCACTTCGCGAATCGTGCGTTCAACTTCAGGGTCTCGCTCGCGTGCCAGGAGATTTCGCAGGCTACGTTCGACTTGCGCATCCAGCATCGAACTGATAAGAGACACGGCCAGTTTACGCACTTCGGGCTCGCCATCTTCGGCCATCCATAAGAGCCAAGGCCGCGGCTCCATGCGACCGTTGCTGGCGATTTGCTGCACCAGTTCGAGTCGTCGTGCTGCCGCTCCGCAGGCGAGCTCTGACGCCAGTGCAAGCTTGTCGTCGTCCATTCCCTTGGCGCGCAAAGCTAGGGCTGCTGCTTGCACCACGCGCGGCTGAGTGTGGCCGAGCAGTCGCACGAGCTCCTCGATTTCCAAATGCTGCACGCCGTCGAGATTGATTTGCGAAGATACGATTTTCATCTCCGCCAGGGGTGTGGCAGACAGGCTGGCCGGTCGGTTCATCACCACTGGCAAGTCGGGCGACTCGCGATTTCCGTCGACCGAACCGCCCTCACCAATGGCCAATGAAAAGGGGGCTGGTTCGCCCGCATTCAGTAGCTGCACAGGGGATTCGCTTAACGCCTCACCGGCCATTGTCCGTTCGGCTGAGGCCTTCCGCATTCGAGGTTGTGTGGGGCCTAAGGTCATCTGCAAACTTGCCATCGTTTGGGGACTGGGCACTGGAATCGTCGTGCCTGACATTGAATCTCCAGTGCCATCGCCGGTCGCGTCTTGGATACCCAGCGCAGCCGCGGGTTGGAGAGCCGGTTGGGTAAACCGCGTTTCGCTCACTTGAGCGGCTGGGATGTCAACGGGCGGTGGTGGCAAGGCACTCGCAAGATTGGCGTCGAGCTGCTGAGTATTGGCATCCAGACGACTGCGGGCTGCTCCCAAACGCTGAAATACCACCTCGCACGCTCGCATCAGTGGTCGCAGCTGTGGATCGTCGCGTTCCAAACAAATGCTAAAAATGCGTGATGCTAGACTGCTCGCCAGCACCAAGTTATCAGCGGGTGTGCTGTCGGGCAGCTGCCTTAGCCGATCTGCTAGACGTTGCATGTGCTCCAATCCTACGGCAGGCTCGAGCTCTCTCCAACGGGTGATTTGCATGTCCAAAGTGCGGTATGCAGTGCGCGCAACCTCGAGCTTTTCATGTTCCAAACCCCGCACAATCTCTAAGCTCGCGTCGGCATCGAGCATCAGGAGGCCTTCAACCGCCAACATGGCTTCTGCCACTGAATTGGACTGGGTGAGCTGCGCAGTCAAACTGCTCGTTAGCTGCTGACGACCCGCTAACCAACCAGCGATGCCTAGGATCGCTCCGGTAAGGCACCACAGCCACCAGCCGCCAGGTAGTACGGAACGCTGCGGCTGCGTCACGGCAGGCTCGGCGCGAAACGTTAAATCGAGTCGTTCGACAGCGTCACGGTTATCTGGCATTAACGAAATACCCAGGTTGTCGAAAATCTAAGAAAATTGGGTCGATGGAGGATCTAGTCGGTGGAAAATCTAGTCGCTGAAAAACGGAAACCGACTCGTCGGCTGCAAGTGCTGGCGGCAAAGGGACGCCGTGCCAAGCGTTGTGCTTGTCGCAGATTCGACGTTATCGTTCAAGTCCATTCCATCCCGCCGCCCCTCGTCTGGGCCGTGCCCTAGGCACCCTTGCCAGCAGCGATATAACGACAAGCGATTGAAAGCACTTAGGGAGCCTGCCATACGGGAGTTGAAGGTGTCAGAATCGAATACGCAGTCTCCGGGCCTCTCGGGTAAACGAGTGACACTGTGGCTGGCGATTAGCATGCTGGTTGTGGGTGCGGTACTTGGCTACACGCTATGGACCTACAGCGAGTTCGACAAAGCCCGGGCCGAGACCGCAGCGGCGTGGCGGTTGCTGACCGTCGAATTGGATAAACGTTACCAAGTCGCGGAGCTCGAGCTGCAACCGACGACAGGGGCAGCGCCTGCCGTTGACAGTTTTGCGGAACAATTACGGCAGTCGCTTGACGGCTTTCGCACCACCGCTCAGGTTAACCGTCAACAAACGGAAGCCAAATCGCTTGAATCGCTGTTGTCGAGCGGAGCGGCTTCCGCTGGTCTGTCGCTTAGCAGCCCGCCTGAGTTGCAGGAGGCGGTTAGCGCCTTCAATGGCCGGTTGCAAACCGAACGGGCGATCTTGAGCTCTCCGGGCGGAAGAATACTCGACATCTTCCTCGAATTTCCGCAACCGCCGCAGTTCGAACTCGCCCGTTAGACCGGGACAGCGTGATAGCTTATCGATATCAAATCGATATCATCTTGTCGGGAGTGCCGACCTTCCGCAATCCGTTTTGCCGCTGCTTGGCAGTTGCTGCAGTTGCTGACAAGTCTTCAACAATGCGACGGACTGCAAGCGTCGACTTGCCCGCTGTCTGCTTCCATTCCGCCATGTCGTAAACTTTCACTATTCCCTAACTTGCTAACGTCTCGAGCAGGAAATCAGGTGAATGAGTGAACTCCTTTAAAGCTTGTACTTTGTTTCTGGCGGCGAGTCGTTAACCTTTCGCTGGCATAACTCACCCGCCGCACTGGCTCTCTCAGTGCGACGCAAGAGCAACCCGGCAGACCGCTGGACGGTGGCCGCTAAGGAAAACAACTCAACGCAATTTGGAGTGGCACTTTGGATAGTTCGCTAGATGCACACAACACAGACGCTGCGGAATTGGAAGCCCTCAAACGACTTGATGTCGCTGCGTTCGACCCACAGCTCGATGACCCGAAGAGCGTCGAACTTTCGACCGAGTTTGTGGGGCGTTGGTCGACGTTGATCAGCACCACCAATTGGGAAAAAGGTCGGATCATTCTGGAGTGGCGCGAAGCGCTGCAGGGTTCGGAATCACCGCCGTCGGCTTACTCCGATGAAGCCTGGAGTCGTCGTGTGGGGGGCGTTACCTCACAGCATGTTGGCAGACTGCGGCGGGTCTTCGAGCGGTTCGGCACGACGCAAGCCACATATCCGCACCTCTACTGGAGTCATTTCCTCGCCGCCCTCGATTGGGACGATGCCGAGATGTGGCTTGAGGGGGCGACGCAAACCCGCTGGAGCGTCTCGCAAATGCGGCAGATGCGGTGGGAAGCCACTGGCGGTGATCCGGCAGTCACACCACCGGAAACCGAGGCGATGGGAGTCAGCGACGACGAAGATTACAAACCGTTGACCGAAATCGACGACCGTACTGGCAAAGAAGACGCCCCGCGCAATGTGTCCGAAGGCCCACGCTACGACGATCCCGACTTTGGTGACGAGAACGACTTAAGTCCGACTGCGGCCATTGGCGACGAAAGCGACGACGAGCTGGCGTGGGACGAGACGGCTTCTACCTCCACCCTCGAATCGCCTTTTGCAAAACTTCCGAGTTTGCCGGTCGACATGGCGGAAGCGCTTGAGCAATTCAAGCTGGCCATCATTCGGCATCGCGCGGACTCGTGGGGTGAAGTCGCTCAAGCGGATGTCGTCAAGGCGCTCGAAGCACTCAAGCTCTTCGCCCTCCAGTAGTCGCAGGATCTCAGCTACTTGGCCAACTGCTCGAAGCGTTCTTTCCAGATCGAGGCGGGGAGTGGCTGAGAAGCAACGAATAAGGCGGCGGCTTGCTTGGCCGCCGCCAGCTCGCCGGCTAATACTAGATTGCGACACAGCCGCCACCGCGCAGCCAGATTGAGCTCGCTGGCCGGGGCCGAGTTCGCGACCACTTGCCGAGCGATACGTGTTGAATCGACGAAGCGATTGGGACCGCTGGCCGCCAGCGCATGAGCGAGTTGCAGTTGCACTTGCCCGTCGCGCGGATACCGCTTGCTCAATGCGCTCAGACCGTCAAGCCCCGCGCTGGCGTCGACCATCCAGCCCTGCAATCGCAAGGCGTATGCTTGATCGAGCGGCAGATTTGAAGCCTGCAAGTCCGCAATCCAAGCTGCGTCCAGCTTGAGTTCGGTGAGCCAACGCGACTGAGCCTCCAACTCCAATTGGTCAACCGCTTCGACGATGGCGGGGGTCAAGGCTGTGCGGATGCTGGCAGGGAGTAATGCCGGTTGCCAAGCTGTGCTCGTTGCCTTGCCTGCGGCGAGGTCACGACGGCGGACAGCGGCTAGCCATTGCACAGCAATCGCTAACTGCATGTCCACTTCGTTGTTAAGTGAACCGCGAATCTGAGCTGTAGCGCTGGTCAGCTCGGACGCTTTCAGTTCCGGTGGCCAACTGGCGACTGCTTCGACAAAAAGACAGGCCGCCTGCAGCGAAGCGCGCAGTTCGGGAAGCTGGACCCGTTCGCTGATCTCCCTCAATCGCTGAAAACTCAGCGTGCGCTGGGGTTCGTCGGCGATCTTCAAAATGGAATCGATGCAGTGCAGAATCGTCGTGCGGACTGGTTCCACTTCGGTCGCCGCAGCGATCCGTGCCAGCAAAACATTCACCAATTCAGGGTGGCGTTCCTGCGCCGCCAACCACGTCATCAGCCATTGCTCCGGCTCGTCACTGGCTGTCGCGTCGGGCCAGGTGGTCAACTGTTTTTGCAAGGCGGCTTCGTAGTTGGTGATCCGCTCGGGCTGTCCCGAATCTTCGCGTAAAGCTTGCAGATGAGCATGGATTATCAGGCGGTGGGTTTCGGCGGCATTAGTGGCCTTTGAGAAATTGAAGACAACCGACTCAAGCGCAGCCACTGATTCTGCCCACAGCCTTTGACGTTGCAACAAAGCGGCAGCTTGGGAGGCGAGGCGGATGGCGGACTCTCCCCGGCCAGCCGTTGCCTCGTTGTCACGGAACTGGAGCAGCCGCGCGATCGCTTCCGCTTCACGATCGGAGGCCAAGAGCTGCCGGACTTCGACGAGCATTAGATCGCTGGCGATGTTGGTGTTGGAGTTATCGTTAGGGAGCGCACCGACCAGTAACGCCTCGGCTCGATTGCGCCAATAGTCTCCGTAACGCGCGCCGATTTGTTTGGAATCGCTGACTAAACGGTTCAAACGGGCGGTTCGCGGTTCGACGGGCAGTCTGGCAATTTCGGCCAATTCCAATTGCAGCCGAGCAAGTCCGAGTTGCGCTCCCGCACCGGTTTGTTGGCTGGCTTCGTCCAGGTAAGCGAGCAGCGGTTGACCGCGGCTTGTCTCTCCAGTTTGTGAGAGTTGTTCGATCGCGGTGACCGCCGCCCGCACGCGGACTTGGGGATCGCTGGCTTCACGCGCGAGTTGTTCCAGTTGCTTGAGCGCGATCTCGAGGTTCCCCAACTCCAATTGGGCAACGGCCACCGCCACTTGCAATTGTTCTTGCGCCAACCAATCATTCGCACTGCGGGCCAGTACGGTTGTTGCCCGCGTGTCGATTTCAGTGGCAGCCGCTACGCGGTCGGGCGAGGCGGGGGGATACAGCTTGACACGCACCAGCAGTGCCTCGCATTCGAGCAGTGCCGTATCGATGGCCAACTTGTGCAATTCTTCCGCCGGAGCCTCTGCGCCGTCCTGAAAGCCTTGCCGGGCTGCTCGCGGTTGCCGTCGCTGCAGGTCATCGGCCAGCGTTTCCGCTTGCCGTAGCACGGTCCGAATCAGGGTGAGGGTCGCTTCTCGTTTGTTTGTGTTGGCAGGGGCAGCCAAGAAGTAAGCCAAGTTGGCCTGGG
Source organism: Pirellulaceae bacterium (assembly GCA_041751975.1). Classification (GTDB taxonomy): domain Bacteria; phylum Planctomycetota; class Planctomycetia; order Pirellulales; family Pirellulaceae; genus Aureliella. The sequence goes on along the minus strand of JBGSHW010000078.1, from coordinate 18,743 downwards.
CCTCGAGCAGTTTGCAGCGAGCCGCTTGCCAGCCTAGCCAGGGTTGTCGCGGATGATCTGGTTGCGCGATCGCAAATTCCTCCGGAACACCCGCAGCCAAGCGCCAATACTCATCGGATTTTTGCGGATCCTGCAAAGCGGCCTGCGCGTAGGCCTCCATCAAACGCATGCTCCACTTGGCTTGCTGTTCCGTATCGGTAACGCCTCGCATGCGGGCGCTGGCCACCAACACAGCCGACTCCGTTAACCCGTGCTGCCACATGGTGGAAAGCGTACGATCTTCGCTCGACGACTGAGCTGAGCTGAGCTCAGGCGCAAGGTTCCAGCAGGCTCCCAGTAGGCCGCTAAACAGGCAACAGGCGCGGAGGGTGCGAATCATGATTCGGCATTCAAAAGCGCCACGTTATTGAGTAGTCCTATTTGCCGAGCTGCTTCGAACATCACGATGGCCGCCGCATTGGCTTGATTCAAGCTGCGGACCTGTCCTGGCATGGGAATATTGATCAGGCGATCGGCGTACGCGTTCCTTAGCGATTCAGGTAAGCCGTTGGTTTCGCGACCAAGCACCACCACATCGCCGGCGGCGAATTTTGTTTCGAAGTAGGACTGTTTTCCGAACTTGGTGACTAGCCACAGCCTAGGGTTTTCAAATCGCCCGAGCAATTCCTCCCATGAATCGACGGTTTCCCAGGCCAGGAACTTCCAGTAGTCGAGCCCGGCCCGCTTCAACTGGCTCGAATCGAGTCGAAAAGTGGTGGGACGCACGATCCACAGCTTGGCCCCCAAGGCGACACAGGAACGAGCGATATTGCCGGTATTCTGCGGGATCTGCGGTTGGTATAACACCACATGCAGCGGTGCGGTGGTGCTGGCGGAAGCGGACTGCGGTATACCAAGGCTTGAATCGTCCATGCGGTAACTTTTCTAGTACGATAGGGCGAGTAGAATGCTCGAGTCGCTCGCGGCGGGCTGGCTCAATGCGACCAAGCTCAACGCGACCGATCACAAAGCTACGAGGCAAACCACGACCGATCACGCTCGTGAAACTTGTTTTCTCTAACGACTCAACCATTTTATGGCAATTCCAGTAACTTGTCCTAGCTGTCTGACCCGCTTCGATGTGAGCGACAAGTTCGCTGGTAAAAGTGGTCCGTGCCCAAAATGCCAAAAGACGATCAAGATTCCGGACAAATCGGAACAAGTCGTTATCCACGCGCCGGAAGCGACAGGCCCCAAGGATTCGAAGGGGCGGTCGGTTCTCAAGCCGCTGCGCCGCAAAGAGGTCTCGCTGAGCTTGCCGGTTATCCTGGCGGCGGCGTTGGGTACTCTGGTCGTATTCGGCATTGCACTGGGGATTGGTCTTGGCGGTTCCCCCCCCACAGCACTTCTGGCTATCGGCTCCGTTTTGTTGGCTTTGCCACTTTGTTTCGTGGGTTACTGGTTTCTGCACGATGATGAGCTAGAGGGGTTCACCGGCAAGCAGTTGTTGGTGCGAATCGGCGTCGGCTCGCTGGTCTTCGCCGCTACCTGGGGCATCTACGCACTGGTGCCACTTTATCTCTTTGAGCATCAAAGCACGGCGGAGATGAGTGGGCTGCAAATGGCGCTCTTCATTGCCATGATGATCGGGTTGGGGACGGTCGCTTCGATTTTGATCTTTGAGCTCGAGTTCGTGCAAGGGATGTTGCACTACATGTTCTACTTTGCGATCACCTTCTTGTTGGCATGGTTGGCTGGCACCCCTTTGGCCGAACCGCTCAGTAACCGAGCGAACTCGGCGGCGAGTCCTCCTGCCGTTAGGACACCCGATAGCAAGGCACCGGCCAGCGATCCGGCGGCACCGGCTGCGCCCACACCAACCGCTCCAGCGCCCGAGGAACAGGATCGCAAGATTCCTAAATTGTTGCAATAGACTCGGGCCGTTGGCTCGTTTTCATCACCTCGCAGTGGGCTGTAGTCGCGCATCGAATTGCGGTAGATTGTGCCCAATTGAGTGAGTGTGAAGTTGGAGTTGTGGCGGGGTGATTCACAGGGAGGAATTCCTTCGCGGCATCAGGCGATCCACTTCTGTACTCACTTGGCACCCCTCGACTCCCTCAGTTTTCTGGAGCCTCACTGAAGTGAATCATCAAAATGACTTTGGCCCACGCTGGCTCGCCCCCTTGGGTAAGGCCTTGTGGGTTGCGGGACGAGCCGCGTTATGCCTCTGCGTCGCGGTTTGTGTGAGCCAACCGCTGCCCGCGCAGGATTCGAGTACCGCGGCTGCTGCGGACGTCAGCGATCGGGCGGAGAACGTGGCCGACGAAGCCACAACATCGGGTGCGATGTCTGCCAGCACTCCCGGGTTGCCAAAGGGCTTTCAGACCGACGCTTATTTAGCTGGCCCCGATTCAGCCCCGCACAATGCGTGGATGTTAGTCTCCTGCGCGCTGGTGTTGTTTATGACCGCTCCCGGTTTGGCTCTGTTTTACGGCGGCTTAGTGCGCAAGAAAAACATCTTGAGCGTTTTGATGCAGTGCATGTTCTTGATGGGCTTGATGACCGTCCTGTGGGCACTTTACGGCTACAGCTTGGCTTTCGGCGGCTCGAACCCGTTCATCGGCAACTTGGACTATCTCTTCATGAACCATGTCTCGCGGCAGTGGAGCGAGAGTCTCAAAGAACCGATCACACCGATGTTCAATGACGCTCTACCACGTTTGACGCACATGCTTTTCCAAGGGATGTTCTTTATCATTACCCCCGCGCTGATCTGCGGTGCGTTTGCGGAACGGATGAAGTTCAGTGCCATGGTCGTGTTTTCGATCCTGTGGGGAACTCTGGTTTATTGTCCCTTGGCACACTGGGTGTGGGGTGGCGGGATTCTGGCTTTCGGGGGTGACCATGCCTGGGCCGGTGGGGCGCTGGATTTCGCTGGCGGCACCGTGGTCCACATCAGCTCCGGGGTCACCGCTTTGGTCGCAGCGATTGTGATCGGTCCCCGCTTGGGACATGGTCGCGAACCGATGCCTCCGCACAACTTGACCTACACCGCTCTAGGCGCTTCGATGCTCTGGGTCGGTTGGTTTGGCTTCAATGCAGGCAGCGAATTGGCCAGCGATGGCATCACCGCCAGCGCGTTTGCCGTAACGCACTTCTCGGCCGCCGCGGGAGCCGTCGCCTGGGCTTGCATCGAGTGGTTGCAGCGCGGCAAGCCGTCTTTGCTGGGTGCCAGTTCCGGCGCCGTCGCCGGTTTGGTCTGCATCACGCCGGCCGCCGGGCACGTCAGCCCCATGCCAGCTTTGCTCATGGGAGCGATCGGTGGAGCGGTTTGTTATCTGTCGTGCTCGACGCTCAAAGCCAAGTTGCGATACGATGATTCGCTCGACGCTTTTGGCGTGCATGGTATGGGAGGCACCGTGGGGGCCTTGCTCACCGGTGTGTTCGCCACCCGCGCTATTTGGAACATCGGCGAAGGTGAGCCGCTGGGAATGATCGAAGGCAACTACAGCACGATCGTCGGTCAAATCGTAGCCACGGCGGTTACCTGGATCTTTGCCGCAGTCGTCAGTTTTATCCTACTAAAATTGATCGACGGAATTATCGGTCTGCGGGTTCCAGCCACGGCGGAACGCCAAGGCTTAGACATTACCCAGCATGGTGAAGAAGGTTACATCTTCTTGTAAGCTTTTGCTTATTCAGCTAGCAGGAAGGCCAGCAAGTCGGCGAATTCCTCAGTCGACAGGCTGGCCTCTAAGCCTGCGGGCATAATCGATATGTCCGAAGGCTGGACCGCTTCGATGTCTGCGAGCAGTACTTCGAATTCTTCTCCATCGGCTCCCAAGAAATTCATCGAATGATTGGCCCCCGATTTCTCGAGCCGAATGCCGGTGAGGACTTGGCCATTGACGGTCAGGACTTTCCAGGGAACGAACAGCGGAGCGATCTCGCGACTCGGTTGCAAGATCGACTCCAACAATCGCCCGCGCGACATCTGTCCTGCCAGACTGGTGAGATCAGGCCCGATCCGTGAGCCGCGGCCAGAGTGGGCGTGGCAATTCGCGCAACTGGTTCTGAAGAAGACGCGTCGACCAGCGTCGACATTTCCTTGGTCGCCGACCAGGGCTTCCCAGCCGGCCGTGTCGTGGGGCTGCGGTAGCGAGTTGCTGGTTGGTCGCACGGTGTTCCCCCGAGTCATTCGCTTCGCTTCTTCACGCAGCACCTCGGGCTGCCCCGGTCGGCGCAGTCGATTGATGGTCTCGCTGAACTCGCCAGCCTGATGCACCAAGCCCGCCAGAGCATCGGCTCGGACTTGCACCGGCACCTGCTCGCTCTCCGCCACTTGCGTCAGCAGTTTCAAGGATTGAGCGGTGCCGCGGGCGGCCAATAAGCGCACGCATTCACCCCCAAAGTCGCGATCGTCGGATGCAGACAGCCACTGGACCAGTTCTTCGTCGGTCGGTTGCGTTGCCGCAGCTGGCAGCATTTGCAGGGCCAAGCTTCGCAGCGCGGGGGTCTGCCCCTGGTTAGATGCGGTCGACTGCAAAAGCGACTCCTGAGCCTCATCGCGCACTCCGCCTGCAGTTCCCCCTGTTTCCAAAAATGTGATGGCGGCAATCAGCCCGGAAAAAAGTCGCGGTGAAAGTGGCTCGGCGGACGCTACCTCCTGTGGACTGCCAGCCTCGAGCATCTGTCGAAGCTGCGGCAAGATACTTTGTTCACTGCGTTCCGCCCCCCAACGCATGGCAAACAACTTCACCTCAGGTGCAGCGTCTTGAACCCCCAGCTGAATCCATTGCTGCCGCTGGTCGGCTGTCAAAGCTCCTGGATCGCATAGCTCGCGCCAGCGCCAGGCTGCCAGAATGCCCAGTCGTTGCTGCCAAGTGCTGGCGCTGGACCAGCTCAGCCCCGACAGTATCCCGCTCCGCACGACCCCTTGCTGAGCCGCTGCCCGCACAAAAGGATCAGCACTGTCAAAGCTTTTTAAATACTCAGCCACCTCCACATCCGCCGCCGTTGTTAAGCGGTGGCAGAGAAGTTCGGCTTCAGTCAAACCGGGCTCGGCTTCTGTTGGAACAGGCTCAGCTTCCGTTAGGAGAGGCTCGGCCGGTGAGTTCACGCGGGCGGCGTTCTCGGAGGATTCGCTGTGGCTCAAGCGGCTCAAACGCCATAGGCGTCCTTGGCCATGCACGGGATAGCTGCGATCAACCCAGTCGGTAAAGTAGAGTGATCCATCGGGCGCCACGGCCATATCCACTGGGCGAAAACTCCCTTCGCCCTGCACGATCACATCGAGCTTGGCCGACCACGAGGCTCCGGCGGGTGCGACGGTGTAACGTTCCAAGCGGTTACTCCCCCAGCTCGTGACCCACAACGCATTGTCGTAACCGACCACCGCACAAGGCGCCTCGCCGGTCCCCGAGACCATCGGCAGCGTGGCTGGCAATTCACCATTCCAAGCTTGCAAGGGATGTGTGCCCGCGCGTCCAAAACGAAATTGGAAACCATAGTCCCCTCCCTCGACGACATGCAGCAAGCGGCAGGGCGGCCGCGCGTCAGGATCGTTATCGACGCACCACAGGCGGCCAGCGGGATCAAAGTACAGACCAAACGGATTCCAGAAGCCCGTTGCCACCCGCTCGACTTGGCCACCTTCGAGAGTGCAGCGGAACACGTTCCCACCTTCGCCACCACCGATCTGCTCGCTGCCGTCGGAGCCGATGAGTCGATAGGGATCACCCAAGTTTTCACCTTGACCGACATACAGCTTGCCGTCCGGCCCCAGTGCCACGCCACTTAAACCGTTGTGCGGATAGTTGGCGGTGGTGTCGAGTCGCAGCAGCGTCGTCTGCTCTTCAGCCACGCCGTCGCCATCGCGGTCACGCACTTTGATGATGTTGCTGCGAGTGACGACAACGATCCAATCGTCTTCCAGCTCGCACAAGCCCATCGTGGCTTGGCCACCTTCGTAGAAAAGTTGTTGACGAGCGGTGATGCTGCGCGCGTCGGGCGATGCCGCGAATGCATCGAGGCGAAAGATTTGGTCAACTTTGGGACCAGCGTAGTCGTCCGGAGGAAAGTGCGTGTGCGATGAGACCACCAACAATCGCCCTTGTGCGTCAAAGCGACAGCCGACCGGCGTTACCAAGTTGGGTTCCAGCGTGACGAGTTGCAATTGCCATTGATCGTCGAGCACTTTTGGAAATCGCAGTTCTTCCCCGTGAGTAGCTTGTGTTAGCTGCAAGAGGATGGCTGCGATTAAGCACCTGCGGGGGCCTAGTAGGAAGCAAGTGAGCGCATGAACCGATGGAATGCTATTAAGCCGCATGGTGGAAACTCCGCAAGGCATCGACAGGGTGATATCAGGTACATTGTAACCGCGCAAAGCATGGTGCGGTAAACAGGTGTCGTCTTTCGCCCCGCGAAAGTAACGTTTCCTCGGCGCGAGCCGTAGGGGTCAGGCCTTGTTTTCGGTGTTCACTACGAATAGGATTTGGTCATCGTAAAGAACGTCATCCTTAGCCTTCGCCCCATCTACAACATCGACCCTGCCGATAGCCGACCTACCAAGCCAAGATGAACCCAATTTCAAACTGGAAGACTCCCAACTCTCAGACGAAAAATGGGAGTCGAAAAATGGTGAGACAACTCAGCAATCTTTTGACTCCCATCTTTCGACCGCTGGCTTCCCCCCGCCCGTGCAAATGGGTTATGCTGAACGTTCCGGTGAACAAGGGAGGTAAGATAGGGCCAACAAAAGAATTGGACCAGAGAATGGCGGCAATAGTCCGGTCGGTCTTCATTCCCCTGCCCCCATTCCTCGAGTCCCTCGCTCGCACGTCGGGGGCGCCTCGAACGTGAACCGCAGCGATTCACCGAGTCGAACAACTGGATGCGGCAATCCGTGAGGTAAAAAACGCCCCCGTCTGAAAACCGAACACAAGACCTGACCCCAACTACTCGGGGCTGGTCAGCACCTCCGTGCGCTGACCCTGCACCGGTTTGAACTCACGCATTAACGCGAATCCATAGATGAGTTACCCTGTGCATCCAGCTATTTATTGCGATCGGAGCGATCGATGTCCACGTCGACACCCTTGCGATTGATATCCACGTCGACACGTCCCGAGCGGTCGCGAAGTTGTTGGCGGTCAACGCCGTAGCGGCGATCCAGATCGGTGGTGAAGTTGGCGTTGGCGAAGTCCGGCCAGCTTTCTTCGTCAAAACCCTCCGCCCCTTCCATTTGTTGTTCCGTGACATTTAATACCAAAACTGACCGTCCGTCACTCTTGGGATCGCGTTGGAACTTAAACGCCTCGAAGGGAACCGCAAACATTTTGTTGCCGATACCCAGAAAGCCACCATACGTTACGGCCGCGTAGTGGATTTTTCCGGTACTGGCATCTAGCACCAAATCGTTGATGTTGCCTACGTCTTTGCCTCCCTGATTTTGGATTTCCATGCCAATTAACTGACTGGCGCGGAACAAAGTCCCTCGGGTGGCCGAGTCGATTTGTCCGGCCGCCGTGTTGCTTGCCTGCTGAGTGACTGGCTGCTGGCTGGCAGGGGACTTAAGCTGCCCGGGCTGTTGCGCTGCGGCTGGGGCTAGCGACATGAGTGCGATGGCCAAGGGACAAAGCACATAATTGAAGCGTTTCATAGTTGGTCTCTGTTGAGGGGAGATGAGGGAAAAAACTGTAAACTTGGCCCGCGGGTACTCTCGTACCTGGGACCGTCCTACTCTGTGCCATACTGCACATGTTGGTCATTGCGCATGTTGGTTCCATGAATCTGCTCGAACTTCGCACAAGCGGGCTGCGCTGTGCATTTGCGTCACGACGCTGGCAGTTATGGGTGAAAACAATTGCGGCTGAAGCTAGCGAGTCGCCTTGAGAAGCGCGCTCGCCTAATCTGATTCGACGATGTAAAGATTGGCGGGCCTCAGAATCACTGCGATGACTCAAACTCTTTGACCTGCCGATCGGCCTCTTCGCGGACGATGCCGTACCGCTCCTGGATGCGTCCGACAAGTTCCTCTCTTTTGCCATCGATGACTTGCAGGTCGTCGTCGGTCAATTTGCCCCACTGTTGTTGAGCGTTGCCTTTAAGCTGTTTCCACTTGCCTTTGATTTGATCCCAGTTCATATCTGTTTGCTCCGTTAAGTATTGCTGCGATTGAAAGGGGTTAATTGAGCGCTTAGCGACACTGCAAATCCCGAATTTGGAGTTGGTCGGTGTGCAGCTTATGCCGAGCGGGAATTCTTGCAGTGGGAACACCCACATCTGTGCCTCGATGCAGCGGACGCTGCCTAGCGTGCATGACGCTTGCGGTCTGTGAACTGCGTTCCGTAAAGTATGTTTGCAAAGCATGTGCCACGCACTTTCTTGGTGGGGGGCAGCAGCAGTGGGAGCAACGGTGTGTCCGCTCGTTTTGGTTTGGTTTGTTTGAACTTTGTTTCAACAAAGCGTGGCTCCTTTGACTTTGTTGGCGATGGCGTTGGCCTTTGTTGTTGCACTCCATTGCATTCCGCGCGTCCCAATTTCGCGCATGCTGCGCGGTTCTAGGCCGCTTACGGATTGTCTTGGCTATTCTGCGACGACCGGATGTAAGTGTCGTTGCCCATGCTGTGAGTGACCGAGCGCTATCGCACTACCTCGTCCATGCGTCCTAAGGTAGTGCTCATGTCCGCCGCAGTCTGCAACGGCATAGCGTTCGCACCTATGAGTTGTTCGAGGACTGATGAACCACCGAAGGCCAGCGCCGTCGTTGACCGAAGCGTGGTGCGTTCCCCAAGCTGACTTCCCTCGCGTTTGTCCGACCGACGCCCGCAGCAAAAACACCTACCGCCGCAAGGCATGTTCGAAAACACTTTGGAGCTCTAATTATGTGGACTGTAATTATGTGGACTAAGTCACTTAGACCGCTGGCCGCCGCTGCCAGGTTTGCCCCTGCGGTGCTGGCAGCCAGCTTCCTGGTCACAATCGTGGCGGTGCCCGGGGTGGCGCGGAGTCAACAGCTGGCTCCCAGCCCAACTAAGTTAGACGAGCCGCAATCAGCCAAGACATCACTGAAGGCCCCAACCAAAGCTCAAGTTGCAATCGAAGACCCGGTCAAGCTGGTCAAGCAGCGGTTGCATGGCGACTGGGCATTAGCAGCCGGCGCGAATCAGGGACGCAAGTTGACCGCCAAAGAGCTGGAGGGGTCGCATGTAGTCATCAACGACAACACGCTGGTGGTGCTCGACGCCGCCGCGAAGGAGCTTTACAAAGCGTCTTATGAGCTCGAGGTATCCAGCGACGATAGACCGCATCGCATTAACATGACCAGTGAAATCCCTATCGCCCCTGAGAAGATGGCGTTTGGTATCTTGCAATTTACCGAGCAGGGCTGGAAGCTTGCCTATGGATTGCCAGGCGCGGAGCGGCCCCAGGATTTTTCATCGCCAGCGGGAAGCAGGATCATGTTTTTCGAAATGGCTGCCATCGAGACAGGAGCCCCCCGGGGGCCACTACTCACGCCTGTCGCCGCGCACGACAAGACTAAAGCCCCCTCTCGCGATTAGATAGCAAGTTAGGACGAAGCGACGATGACATTTGCCAGTGTGAACCCGGCCAACAATCAACTCAACCGCACGTTCGAAGCCCACAGCAAAGCGGAGGCCTTGCAGGCTGCCGAGCGGGCGCACATCGCGTTTGGCCGGTGGCGCAAGACCTGCTTCGACGAGCGGCAGCGGATCATCCTGCAACTCGCGGCCAGCCTGCGCGACAACGCACTGGATCTGGCCACGTTGATCACGCAGGATATGGGCAAACGCCTTGCCGAAAGCCGCAGTGAGATTGAATACTGTGCCAAGATCTGCGAATTTTACGCCAAGCATGCCGAGCAATTCCTGGCCGATCAACGGCTGCCAGTGGAGGACGCGGACGCCTACCTCCGCCATGAACCGCTGGGAGTGATACTAGGGGTGATGCCCTGGAACTTCCCTTTCTATCAAGTCGTGCGATTTGCCACTCCGAACATCATGTGTGGTAACACCGTACTGATCAAGCACGCCCCCAATGTGCCACAATGCGCTGCCAGGCTCGCCGAACTTTTCGCAGCTGCAGGTTTACCCGAGGGGGTTTACAACAACTTATTTGTACCGGTTGACGTGGTGGAGTCGATCATTGCCGACGAGCGGGTCCGCGGTGTTTCGCTAACCGGAAGCGAGCGGGCTGGAGCGGCGGTGGCTGCCGTGGCTGGCAAGCATCTCAAGCGTTCGGTGCTGGAGTTGGGTGGAAACGATCCATTTATTGTGCTTGAGGACGCCCATCTCGACCACACCGTCGAGATGGCTGTCCGCGGACGGATGGTCAACGCGGGACAGTCCTGCGTCGCCTCCAAGCGGTTTATCGTGGTGCAGCCGCTGGCCCAAGCTTTCTTGTCAGCTTTCAAAGGGCGTATGGCCAAACTGAAGATGGGGGACCCGATGGAGCCTGACACCGAAGTCGCGCCATTGTCGACCGAGGCGGCTGCTAAGCGATTGGACGAACAGGTGCAAATGACGTGCGCAGCAGGGGCAACGCTGGTGTTAGGGGGTGACCGTCCCGAGCGACCCGGCGCTTTCTTTAATCCCACAATTCTGACCGATGTCAAACCAGGGATGATCGCTTACGACCAAGAGTTGTTTGGGCCGGTAGCCTGCGTGTACGTCGTTGCCGATGAGGACGAGGCAATTGCCTTGGCTAACGATTCTTCCTATGGCTTGGGGGGTTCCGTCTATACCCGCGACATCGAGCGTGGGCGGCGAGTGGCCGAGCGGGTCGACACGGGAATGATGTACATCAACCAGCCCACCCGTTCGCAGGCCGAACTCCCCTTCGGCGGCATTAAAAACTCTGGGTACGGCCGCGAACTGTCGCAGTTGGGCATCCTGGAGTTTGTCAACAAGAAGCTCATCCATTGCAAGAAATGAGTGGTTAGAAATCGCTTTAAGTCGACCCCGTGGGCTCTGGGCGGCTGCAGGGCCCGGGTACAGGTGCCGTTCGGTGCGCTCCGCTCGTCCAGTCTGACCGCCCAGCGAACAACCAGAGAGTCCATCGACGACTGGCACACCAGTTGCCTTAACGTTGCGATGAGTGCGTTGACGTTAATTTTTGTTGCCTCCGGCCACGGGTCGGAGTCTTGCACTTGGTACGAAGTGAACAAGGTTTTTCCAGATGGCCAGCGTTTCTACTCCTGAGGAAACGGATTTGATTGAGCGGATGAATCGGATTCGCAACGCCAGTGAACAGCATGTGGCGCAGTTTCATCATGAAGTCGAACGTTTAAAGGACTGGCGCGAACATGTGCGCGCGCAACCCTTGCTCGCCATTGGCGCTTCATTCGCAGTGGGATACATCGTGGTTAACAAGTTAACCGGTCCCCGCAAAGGATCTCTAAAAGTGCGGTACGACTCACGGCAGAGTGGGGCAGATAGCAACGGGGCGGATAGCAAAGCCGCTGAGGTTACGGCAAGCCCATCATTTTCCGCCGGAGCGATGGCACTTTTCGGTTCACTGGCCAGTTCAGCCGTTCGCATGGCCGCGACGCACTACCTCAGGAACATGCTGGACAGGCGCAGCGACCGTCACTAACAAGCTCTTCGTGAATAAGCTTTTCGTGAACAAGCTACAGCGGACCGGACTATTCATCCATCGATCGCAGGTTTGAAAACTGCCCGACGCAATCGGTTTTCCCCTTGAGAAAAGCACGTTTTTTCGCTGTTTTCCCTTGGTTTCAGCGAGATCAGAGGTTCCCTCCTCGCCCCGGCTATCTCGCACCGAGTCGCAAGGAAAACGCACCGTTTCGCCCTCTGACTGTTGACACTTGCGCTGACAGTCGGCATCGGGCAACCTACTATCGGTCCCCGTTGCCGCGATCCGAACCGGATTGGTGAAGGCATCGCGGATTCTTGCCACCGCTGCAGATTCGGAACCGGGGAAGAGGTGGCCATATCGCTGAAGCGTGAGCTTTATGTCCGCGTGCCTCATGATGGCCTGCACGGTCTTGACGTCGGCACCCGCCTGAATCAACCAACTTGCTGTCGTATGCCTCAATGCGTGAAAATCAACCGTCTCGCCTTCGCTGTCCAAGACGCGGAGGAAATCACCCGCTTCAGCTTCGATGCGTTTCTGGCCCACTGGGAGCGTTTCCAACCATGCCCGACGTGCGTTCGCGACGTCCGCCCTGAACATCGTGGCCACGTCCCGTCGTGCAGGCATGTTAAACGCCTTAGAGCCGCCGACTTTCCGGGCCACGTGCTGTTTCAATTCAGCCGCCAGCTCAGGCTGGACGTACTGCCGCGCGAGTTTCTTATTCTTCGCCGATCTGGCCTCGCCGAGGATAAACGGCGGATCTGCATTCAGTTGAAGCTTGCCACGTGTTAGCGCTGACAGTTCGCTTGATCGCAAACCCGTTTGAATTGCGGTCGAGTACAACAACGCTCGCTCGATCCCAGTCATGCCGTAGGCCTCGTCGGCCTCCCGTGTAATCGCGTCCAGCCAATGGAACTCCTCATGGCTAATGAATCGTCGAGTTAGCCGACGGTCGCTCTCGGGGTTGGGCTTACTCACCGTTGCAAGAGGATCGAACGGGAGCTTGCCGGTCTTCACAGCCCACTTCGAAAACGACTTGATCGCCTGGACGTAAGCCTCCACAGTTCGCAGCGACTTGCCGGCGGTGCGGAGCTCGCTTGCGAATCGATTCACCGAATCGGCCTCGAGATCGCGTAACGCCACGAATCCGCCAGCGGTGCAGATTGTTTCAATCTTGGTTCGAGTGTCGGCAACATGCCCCTGCCCACTACGACTTAACTGGTATGAACCAAATGCGTCCAAGTGGCTTTTAATCGTCGCCCCTGCATGCTTGGCCATTTCTTCCGCTCGCGGATCGCGGACCCCTTCGCGCTTCAGCGACGAGTCCGCATCGAGCTTGTTCGCTATACGGACGGCCGCCGCGTGGTCAGTAGTCTTGGAAGATTTCACGCGGCGTTTTCCGCCGTGATCGAACCAAGCAATCTGCCAGAACTTTGAATTGTCGCGTTTGTAAACAGTCGCCATCGTTTCAGCTCCTTCGCAATTGTTCAACGAATTCCTGAAGGTCAGAAACCGCATAACGCACGCAGCGGCCGATTCTCACGCTGGGAATCTCCCTGCTATTTGTCATCGTCCAAAGCGTCCGCTTGCTGATGGAGAGCAATTCGGCGGCCGCCGACGCATCGACCAGTAGAGGCTGGTTCCTTGATGCCTCTTCGGTAGGCAATCCTCGTTTGACTAGATCAATCATTCTCATTCACGTTCCCACGCCAGCGTCGAACGTCATTGCTCGATTCCGACAGATTTCGATTCCTCCGTTTCTCACGAGAGGATGGAACGCGACTGGTGGTTGCCCTGCAAAATCACAGGGACGGGTTCAGCAAACAGCCTTACCCCGGCGCGTAGTTTCAACTTTTCATTGGTGCATTCTCGATTCGACTCCTACCATCACTACGTGGCACAAGCTTTGGTGAGCCGCCTAGAACGCAGTGAACTCCTATGAGTCCACTGCGTTTTTTGTTCATCCGAATTACTTCAGGATCTTCGGAACGTAAGCATTTTTCCGCCTCACGAATTCGCCTTCCGTCGCCTCAGCTTTCGCCTCTGGCATCTTGATGCGAATCATCTTCCTTGCGACGGTGCCAATGTTCACAAACTCAAGTCGTCCGCTGTCAAGCATTCGGCGGATGTGCTTTTGCGAACACTGAAGGGCTTCAGCGGTTTGGCGAATTGTCAGGTACTTAGATTCAGTCATGGTTACGCCAATTGCGAAGCGGCCCCGCTTTCCATGATGGGCGAGGGGTAGACCAAATGAACGTCCGGGCTCTCTTTGCGGTCCAGTTCCCGGGCTTGCAGGATGCCGTAAAACTCAGGCTCAGACTGTTGACGGACGCCAAGCAACGCGAGGAACTCGGAATCGATGCCCAGGAGATCAAACGCCTCGAAGTCTCTATGAAACTCGCCGGGCTCCAATGCTAGTTCTCGGGCGATCAGTTCAAGGCTTAACGCCATGTCGCGAACGTAACCGACGTCCTTCACCTCCCCAGTCTCAACTGCCTTCACGCATCGATGGAGCTGACCTTTAAGGTAATGCTTAGCCATCGCCGGATCGGCAAAAGGGCCATCCTCAATCGCCTTCTCTGGTGTCATTTCGCTCAAGCCAGATTCAGCCAATCGATAGGTTTCGCTGCGGATCTGTTCGATTCGCTCAGAATCCTCAGGGCTTACTGTGAACCGCTCGAACTCATGCGGTGGGATAGTGGCTGGGGAAGGGGAAGCAACTTCGGAATCGTCGACTTCCGCCGCGTCCGCCGCATTCCTGATCTTGATTCGCACGCAATCCAGGTAATGGGCTGCGGCGTCCAGCGAGATCGACCCATCGCGGAGTCCGGAGGCAATTTGACTTGCCTCGTTATCGATCCAGTTCAGTAATTCCGATCGAGTAAGTACACTAGACATCGTTCATTCTCCTAACATGAGAAAGGACCACGGCCCCGGATGTTTGCAGCATCGCGGGGCCAACTTCAAAACACTTAAACCTTGACTCTCTTAATCGTGAACTCAAAGCACTCAGCCAGTCGACCTGCAGTCTTCAGGGTTAGCGTTCGCTCGCCGCGGATAAATCGGGACAACTGCCCCGAGTCTACGCCTGAAGCCTCTTGAATCTCCCGCATCGAGAGCCCACTGCTTGTAATGAACTCCCGCACGATCGATTCGAGATCAAACGGATTCGCTGTCGCCGCTTTCGCTGTTGCTTTTTTCATCAATGAATTCCTGTAGGTTCTCCTTGCCCTCGTCGTCCGACGGCGGGGACTCTTCAATCAGCCGCTCGAGATCGTCATACATCCGCTTCAGGCGGCTTTCTCGGTCGCCATCACCACACTTCGGATCGTGTTGTGGTTCCATTCTGCCTTGCCTCCCTTCGTTAGAATTCCACGCTTCTGTAGTTCACATGCGATGGCGCGATAGCTCTCGCCGGCAGCCCGTAGTTCCTGGATTTGCAGAATCACAGCTTGCTCGCTTTCGTTCTTCACCAGCGACACGCCATCCGCGGAGAGGTCAAAGCCGTAAGGAATTGTTCCAACTCGCTCGGACTTCGATTTCTTATGAGCCAGAGCCATCTTCGTGCGTTCGCTAACTTGATCCTTTTCGAACTCAGCCAGGACGGCCAGCATCCGAAAGACCATCCGGCCCGCTGCACTCGTGGTGTCGATCCTCTCGCTGAGGCTAACTAAGTCCGCCCCCGCCTTGTCGAGTCGTTCGCCGATAAGCAGCGTGTCGCGAGTACTTCGAGCAAGGCGGCTTAGGGAGTAGACAACGAGAGCCGCCCCAGTCTTACATGCGGTATCGATTGCAGCCTGAAGCCCCGGGCGATTGTCGGCACGTCCGCCGCTCAGGCCCGCATCAGTGAAGACTTCCAGCAATTCGTAATCATTGGCAAAGCACCACGCTTCAAGCTTGGCGCGTTGAGCGTCGATCGAGCAACCCTCGGCAGCTTGGTCCTCGGTGCTTACTCTGATATAGGCGATGGCTAGTAATTTCTTCACTGGGTTGCTCCCTTGTGTGTTGCTGTCAGTTGACAACGTAACTATATCAGTTCATCGGCATGCGTCAAGCTTGACTGGTATATTTTTTCGAACTTTACTTGCAACTGTCTGCAAGCGGTCGGTTATAGACAAAGCAGCATTACAGTAATCGATAACAACAATTAACTGCGCCTACCATGCGGGGGGAACAGACCGGGGAAAGTCGGCCCGCTCACCTAACCCGCTCAGCAGTCGGATTCGCCCAGTGCTTTATGCTGGGGGAGTCAGATTAGGAATCACTCCAGGATTGACCACTTGCCCCGGGTTGATCGGGTTGTAGCCTTGATCGCGATAGCTTGGCGATGTGCCGTCCGCCGAGTGCATTTCAATCGCCCCCCGAGAGAATAGAGCGAGCCCAGACAGAAAGTTATCCTGCGGAGTCGTAACCAGCATTGGATTATTCGCGATCCGGTAGATTTCACCAGCAGCCCCGTCTATCGGCCGGGATAGTGCGTACTCGAATTTACCTTGAACTCTATACACTCGGTGAGTCTGATCCGCCGACGCTTCAGGTGCATCGATTACGATCTTGGCGGTTCCGACAAGCTTTTCCGTTATGCCGTTGTAATCCTTCAGAACCTTAGCCGGTTCAGGTAGTTCAGGCGGGAATCCATTCCGCGATGCAATTACAGTGACGACTCGACGCTGCACGCCCGCATGAATCGGAATGACCGCAACCGTCTCGGTGATTGTGGGGAAGCTCGAGCTAGGTGTCCGAGGTTTAGAAAGCGGCAAAACCATTTGGCCCACGTTGTGCTCGTATCTCGTGTCAATCTCGACGTGAACGTAAGGATAAGTTCGGTGAGTTGCACGGTTCGCGTCGGCCTGTAGCATTGAGGCCGGGAACGGGACAGTCACTTGATACGCTGCGTAGTCCGATTCCTTCCAGTACTCGATGGGAACTTCCGGCGGATCGTAGGACGGCAGCGAGTTTTCCTCTTGTTCCGATGTTAGATCGTTTCGGTAGTCGCCAAGGTCGAGCCGTTGGTATCGCGGAATGCCGTGCCATTGATTGCATGGCGACTGCAGATAGCATGCAAAAACCCCCGCAGGCGATTCGGCGTCATACGGACGCGGGGCCGGCCAGTTATCTGGATCGTAAGCGACGCCGCCAAGCAATGCGGGTAGACTGGACGCGGAAGCTTCCGCCGCACGCTCGAAGCCACCGATTCCGGCCAGGTTCAATTTCAGGTCGCAAAGCAGTTCGACGATCGGCTTATCGCTCGACTGCGTAATGATCAAAGCCTCACGGAAAAACGAGATCGGCCGCGTTTCCCTAATATCCTCCAGAGCCGTCGCACCGGTGAAACGTGCATTCAGCACGTTCAACGCAACCGCGATCAATGTTTCCTTTCGAGCTTTCGGTGCACCAGTCAACGAGATTCGCAATTGACGGTGAATTAACCCGTACTCGTTTCTGGCTGAATCAATGTGAGTCATCGACCATTCGACGCATGGCCACGGTGGAGCCGCTTCCGCCTGCCGATCTTCGACGCGGTACTTGAGAACCAGATTCGTTGGATCGCTGGCAAACTTTTGAGATACGCGGCGATACCCCGGGAGTAAGGCAGGCAAGCATAGATAGCGGAAGCCTTGAGCCCAGTAGCGTTGATCGCGTACCCGAAGCGTTCCGGTAATACTTCGCGTTCTCAGCCAAGAATCATCTAGCGTTTCCTCGCTACTCCATGAATTCGAGATGATGTAAGGGTTAGGATCTACCGTTTCATCCTCGTCGATGCCTTCCGGTTTAATTTCCTCTGCCTCTTGGTTGAGGCAAAGGTGCGTGTGGACTTCGATTTCAAATGAGATCCGGTACGACTGCCCAGCCAGGACGTCGGTTAGCGTCACGTCGATCGGCGTAGGGCCGTTGTTCGTGTCGAGCAAGTTCACGCGTGGAAGCTTGCCGGTATCCCCGCCGCTTATGTGGTAATCGTCCTTGAATCGGATCGTAATATCGTCGCCGTTAATGTCCTTGAAGAATTCGGGCGACTCCACGGTTCCAGTCGGCTGGCCGGTCGCGGCAACGAGTATTTGATAGATATTGTCTGAGGTCGCATCGACGCGTCGCCCGTGATTCGTCGCGTAGAAGAAATCGCCCCGAGGCTGGTTAAGCTTATTTTGGATCAAGTGCATTCGGTCAATGGCCGTTTGCGACGTCGATCCTTCCGGACGTTGAAGCGTAACCGTCGAAGGGTGGGTTAGCGACTCTTCTTCAGATGCCGTTCGGAAACCATAAACGAGCGACTCGACGCGGATTCGGAATCGATTCGTTACCAGATTCCGCGATTCGTCGAGGATAACATCCTGCTTGAAGCTTTTCGTTTCGCAGTCGCGAAGCAGGACACCGTTGTAGAAAACGTGAGTACCACTCATTTTTGAGCCATTCGTTTTTCAGCCGCCGACAGGGGTCAATCGCAAGTCGGCCGGCAATCAAAGATCCGCGAGTCTTATCACGGTAGAATTTGTTCAAGCTTTTCTAGGTCTCAAAGAACGGAGCGTTCCGTTTTTCGATCTCGCGAGACTGGCGCATCAGTCGCTTGTAAAGCTCCGAATCGCTTTCTCGTTTCTTGTCGCTTTTGACTTTTTTAAATTTCGCAGGCGATGCGACTGATTCCGACATTTCGGATATTGCATTCACAAAAGCGGCGGCAGACTTTGCGGAATCCTCTTTGGATTTGGTTTTTATTTTTTCTTGATCAAAAAAAATCGCTGCTGGCTCGTCATCGATATCGATCACGTCCTCGCGTTCTGTTGGCGGCAGCTGAAGCCAACTGCGACTTACCAAAATGTACGGGTCGCGTTTGTTGGAGAGATTTCGCTTGGTTTGACTCAGAAGGCCAGTTGGCTTAGTCGTCGGCTTCTTGCAGATCCGAAAACCTAAATGATCCGCCGCAACGATTACCGCCCCGATTGAAACCTCGGAATCGACCCAATTGAGAAGGCTCTCGCCTTTGTAGCTCGTCGCATCTACGAGTAAGTCTTTAGCTAGTGTCTGTCCGGAAACTGGTTCGAACTTGGATTTTCCCCGATTTCGGGGGGATTATCGCGTTGAAGAATTAATGCAATCAGCCTTTCGATCCAGAGAATTGCAATCGACGAGAGGCAACCAGCCGTCGAATTTCG
>JBGSHW010000077.1:0-4685 GCA_041751975.1 Pirellulaceae bacterium | reverse complement strand
CAAACGCTTTAGCCTGAGTATGCTCAAGCAGCAAAAAGACAAGTACAGTATCGCTATGCGACGTCGAGTTGCTGGATGGAACCTCGACTATCTTGCAAAAGTACTAGGAATTCCCTTGCTATAGTATGCGTTGGCCCTGGTTTGGTGGTTTGCCGTTGGGTACCCGCAACAACTATCGCCTCAGCACCGATGACTTCATGCTGCCCCCACAATACGCTGAGGTGGAAAGCCTCTATTCGAGCAGCATTGGTGCCAGCTTTGGTTTGCCAGGCATAACTACTGGGGCTTATGTACCCGCCGTGTTGATCACGCCGACAATCACCGCTGGCATCTCCATCGATGGTATCCTCGGGGATGGACGCGATACGCTGCGCGGCGGAAATGATAATGATGTATTGTTCGGTGGCTTTGATGTCGACAGCTTGGATGGCGGCAGCGGGAACGACTATTTGGATGCCGGTGCTGGTAATGATGTCTTCGTTGTGGGTGGTGATGGAGATGACGTTATCCGCGGTGGTGCGGGGGACGATGTTCTCAGCGGTGGTAACGGCATCGACAATCTGTACGGGGACGACGGGGAGGACAGGTTGTCCGGTGACGCTGGTGACGCCGCAGGCCGTCAAGCCGGACAACGTCTATTCGGTGGCGCGGGGCGCGATCAGTTGACTGCGTTTGCTCCTCCGATGGAAAGCTTGGCTGCGTATGTGACGCAAAATGGCTTGGCTGGCGATCAACTGTTTGGTGGCGATGACGGCGATTCGTTGTTCGGTAACGCCCGACGCGAAGTTCTGGTCGGCGATGCTGGCAATGACAATCTCGCTGGCGACGTATTTGTTGGACTATTGACTCACGCCGCTGCAGGGCTCGGTACTCAGGCGGATACGCATGGAGCCAACGATATCCTGGTCGGTGGCAGCGGCGAAGATCAATTGTCTGGTGGTGGCGGAAACGACACGATCTGGGGCGGCTCGGGGAGTGACTTGATCGATGGCCAAGGGGGAACCGATTTGCAATTCGGTGGCGAAGGTATCGACATGTTCGTACTGCGGCTGCTTAGCGCTGATAGCGCGATCACCGATACGATCAACGGTCACTTTGGCAACAGCGTGCAAGGTGACATCGCCGATGACAATGCTACCGACATCGTCATGGCTGTTGGCACAACGGGTAACGATACGATTCTGATTGGGGCGAACGCAAACAACGCCAATCAGGCGCTTGTCAACTTCAACAACACCAATTTTCGCGTCAACATGCGCGACACAAACGGACGACTGCTTGTCGAGCAGTTCCGGATTAGTGGTCTGGCGGGGAACGATACAATCGGCTTCTATTCTTCGGAAGCAATTCAGGCGGGCGTTATTCCGCCGGCAACCACTATCACACCTGAATTCGTTGAGCTCGACACGAGCTTCCTCTCCCGGCGCTCACGGGACTACGCGGGTGTCTTCGAGGGAAACAGCGGTAATGACACTCTACTCGGTTCAGCTGGCCGAGACTATCTCGACGGAGGACGTGGAAGTGACACACTTTATGGATTTGCAGGCGATGATCGACTGTGGGGCGATACCGGAAACGGCGCGCGGGTTGACAATGATCGCCTGTTCGCGGGGGCTGGCAACGATGATCTGATCGGCGGGCTTGGTACCAACAGCCTGTTTGCGTGGAGCTTTGATCCAGGTGTGCCTGGTGACCCGCAGTTTGGAGTGTTTGTCGATGCCGATGGAAACCTGTTTAACAACGATGGAGGCGGAACTCGCAAAACAGAGAACACCGGCTTGAATCGCATGTTGGGTAGTGAACGCGATGACAAGTTGTTTGGCGGTACGGTCGTCGATTTCATGTACGGCAGCGGCGGGAATAACACTCTCTATCGCTCGAACGGTATGACATTTGAATCGCTGGACGAAGGGTTGGCTGGTGATGAGTGGAAGGAGTTCGCCCGCGAGTCCGATCAGGTGTGGTACATCAGTGGTACCAATGCGGCCGACAAGATCGATGTCAATTTTGTGACCGAGCGTGGTTTGCTGAGCGACCATCACTTGGTGACGCGCTTGACTGATAACAATGGCAACTTCACCTTTACGGCGCAAATCCGCTTGGATTTCGATGCCACCGATGCGGACGGCTATCCGGTTTGGGATGCCGATCGATTGAATTTCCGCGTTGATGAACTGCTTGCCAACAATGACCCGGCGGCGCGCGAAGCTGAGCTTACGAAAATTGCTACTGCCACCAGGGATGCGACCAACGAGCAGTTGTTGGCCAGCATCATTCCACCCGAAGGGGACTTCCAAGTCATCTTGATCGATGCTTTGGCTGGCAATGACCAAGTCTATGTGGGGCCGACCGTTCAGAAGTCGGTATGGGTTGACGGTGGTGCTGGGGATGACATCGTCGAGATCGCCGCTGGCAACGCTATTTTGGTCGACAAGACCGAAAGCTCGCGCGGCGGGGGGCTGCGCGGTCGCAACGATATTCCAAGCCAGGCGTTTGGGCTGACGAAGGTGGTCGGAGGCCAGTTGCAAGCCTTTGACGGTAAAGTGGCGACAGCGGATGGTGTCGAGTTCAATGGCTTGACCGTTGACAATCCCAGCGACATCGATTGGTACCGCTTTACATTAGCGGCTAACGGGACAGCGGCTGGCCGCTTGCAGCTGGCCAGTGGTTCGCCCATTGATGCTTTGCAGCTGGATATATGGCCCGCCACGGCAGTCGGCTTTGAGCCAGGTGACCGACTGAATGCAGGCAGCTTTACCACGACCGGCAATGCGAGCAGCATTTCTCTGTCGGGCTTGACGGCCGGGACTGAATACATGCTGCGCGTCACAACGCCGAACATCGTCCCAACGATTTATGATCTGCGATTCAACCTGACTGGAACAACCAGCAGTACAGCTTTGGCAAATATTCCAAAATTGAATCTTGGACTGCGCAATGATGGCTCGCTCCGACGCGATGTTATCCTTGGTGGCGCAGGGGATGACATTTTGCGTGGCGGCGCGGGCGAAGATTGGATCTTCGGCAATGATGGGAATGACGTTTTGATTGGTGGTCAAGATCGACAAGCCAGCGATCTGATGTTTGGTGGTCCCGGTGACGACACCTTCCAGATCATCCCCGATGCGCTGCCACTGCTCGGCAACCAGCCGAACACTCAGTTTAATCCTGCCACGCAAACGATGATTCCAACGTACAGCGATCAATTCTTTGGTGGGGCGGGTACGGACCGGATTTTGTTCTTAGGTGGTGACAAAGACCGCCGCGGGTTTGATGTGCCCGATTTTGCGGCGCTGCAATACAACACTTTATTGCACCGCTACGAGTTTTCCGCCTTGGTGTGGGACATTGGCACGCAGAGTTTCCGGACGACAACGCCGGGCGGTTCAGTCTATCAACGTGAGTTCGCTTACTATCAGACCCGAGATGTGGAGCAGACTCAGATTGAGCTAAGAGCGGGCAACGACGCGTTCCATGCCAATCCTGGTTTTGTCTTCCCCGGAGATTCCGAGCCGTTTGGAATCGATCTGGGAGATTTCGAGCAGGGAGCCACTGAAGCAGCGTTGACGATCAACGGCGGTTTCGGCGATGACCGTCTGTATGGTGGGGTATTGGCCGATACGATCAACGGCGGACCCGGCAACGACCACATCGTCGGACACTTGGGAGACGACCAGTTGTTCGGCGAGGGGGGCAATGATCGCATCTTTGGCAACCAGCCTTCTATCGCGGACGCGATCAGCACACTCCCTGCGACCTTCTCCAAGCCGAGTGGTTTTCCGGTTGGCGCACCATCTGAAAAATTTATTTATCAACTTGCTGCACCATTCCTGGAACTGCTAGAAGTGCCGCGACCTGGTGTTAGTTTAAACGACATTCCCGATGGTCTGGCTGCCATGCCGACTCCTACTGTCTATCTCTCCTTCAATGATCCGGCTGATTTGGGCCGCGATAGTTCCGGCTTGGGTAATCATGCCACGTTGACTGGTGTCAGTGTGGGCGATAGTTGGAATGATGGCAGCTCCGCGCAGTTGGCTGCAGGTGCCTCTTCGATTGACTTGGGTGCAGCAGGCATCGACCTGGGAAGCAGTTGGACCGTATCCGGTTGGTTTAAAGGGATGAGCGACAACGCCGGATTTAAGACGCTGTTTTCTTCGAACGGTGATACTCATGTTATTGCATCTGGCAACGATTTGGGAGTTTTTCTCGGTGGTTTCCAGGACAGTGGTGTTGACCTTGCACCGATTCGTTCTGCGGATCGATGGCAGCACGTGGCCGCAGTGGGAAGCAACGGAACAACCTCCTTCTACATCGATGGATTTTTGGCTGGTTCTGTGAATGCACAGGTTCTAGCCAGCGTCCGCTGGATCGGCAGTTTTGGCCTTGGCGAACAGTTCGCGGAGCAGATCGATGAAGTGGCACTCTTCAATCAAGCCCTCGATGCAACCCAGATTGCCGAGATGTTTGCCTCGTATCCAGTAGGGCTAGCTACCGACGATCAGGCGACTGGCTTGCAGGGTACTGCCGTCAACGAACAGCTTTCGCAGTTCATTCAAGTTGGCGACTTCAATGGTGACTTGCAGACCGACTATCTGGTCAAGGGACGGGACCAAAGTTATGTGCTATTTGGACCGCTAGGTATCAACAATCTCGATTCGATTCGCGACCAAGCCAATATCATTATT
>JBGSHW010000076.1:0-7633 GCA_041751975.1 Pirellulaceae bacterium | reverse complement strand
AAACCTCGCAGCTTAAACTCGTCCATGCTTAACATCCCCCAACCAAAAACTTTTCAATACACATCGGACACTAGCTTCGAAAATGCGACTAAACCTAAGGGCTAGCGCCTTGCCGCTCACAAACCTGGCGCTGTCCAGCTAGAGTCTCACCTAAATTCTAGAGTCTCGCCGCGCAGAATGCTTAGTGCGCTAACTGTTTTTCAAACAGCTCCAGGATCCGCCGATATTCATCGTACCAGCTACTCGGCTGTTCAAAACCGTGGGGTTCGATCGGGTAAATGGCGACTTCCCAATCCTTTTTCTTCAGCTCGATCAAGCGTTGCGCCAAGCGGGCTGTGTCTTTGAAAAATACATTATCATCCACCATGCCATGGCAGATCAGCAGTGGATCGGCGAGCCCCTCCGCCAGTTCGATGGGAGAGCTTCGGAAATAGGCCTCGGGGTCGACGTCGGGGGTGTTGAGGATATTCGACGTGTAGCCATGATTGTAATGCGCCCAGTCGGTGACGGGCCTCAAGGCGGCGCCGCAAGCGAACGTGCCAGGCTCCTGAAACAAAGCCATCATGGTCAGGAAGCCACCGTACGAACCTCCGTATAGTCCGACCCTTTCGATGTCGACTCCATGTTGTTCACCCAGCCAAGCGCGGCCGTCGAGCAAGTCATCGACTTCGGGGCGTCCCATGTGCCGGTAGATGGCCGTCCGCCAGTCGCGGCCATAGCCCGCCGACGCTCGGTAGTCCATGTCGAGGACCACGAAGCCGCGGTGTGCCAGCAGGCTATGGAACATGAACTCGCGAAAGTAACCCGACCAGCCCTGATGGGCATTCTGTAGGTAGCCAGCCCCGTGGATAAACAACACCGCTGGCGGTTTCGTATCCTTTTCGTTCGTTGCACCCGCCATCACCGCCGCAGCATCGTAGCCGGGTGGCAGGTAGAGTCTGGCATGAATGGGGCGACCGGCCCGCGAGGGAATGGTTACGAATTGCGGAGCCACCCAAGGCAAGCTGCTAAACTCGGCGCTCACCGTTCGCGTGATCTGCCGGGCGGGCTGGTCGTCGTCGAGCGGTTGAATCCACAGCTCGGGCGGACTGAGCGCGTGGCTATGAGTGACCAATAGGTGCCGTTGATCGGGGGAGACAACAAAGTCGTTGGTCCCGCCAAGTCGGGTGAGCTGCTTCACGGCACCGCTGGAAACTTCGACCCGATAGGCTTCGTAGATGCCTGGATGCGGTGCGTTGGCCTTGTAATACAGCCACTTGCCATCGCGACTCGGCTGGACATCGCTGACCACAAATTCCCCTTGAGTCAATTGCCGAGTTGACATGGAGGGGACGTGCGTGGCATACAAATGAGCATAGCCGGTGGCCTCGGTCCGATAGACCAGGGTCTGGTGGTCGGCTAGCCAATCCAATTGTCCGATACCGCGATCGATCCAGGCTGGGTCGCGTCGGTGCATAAGGGTGTTAAGTTTTTTAGATTTGAGGTCGATTGTCGTCAGCCAGCGATCCTTGTTGTCGGCCGAGTGGAGTTGCACGGCGACCTGATCCCCTTTGGCGTTCCACTTGAGGCCGGAGATTTGTACGACCCGCGCACTCTTCGGCTTGGCCTCCTCCGACTTTTGACTGCCATCCGCTGGTTGCGTCGGCGTCGCGTCTATTTCAACTGCGGGTGCGGTAGCGTTTTTGTCATTAGACGCGGAAGCGTTCTTGTCTAACTGTGTGGAAGCGACTTCGGTTGCCTGTGCAGCGGTTTGTTGTTTTCGCCACGCTTCCCCTGCAGCACGCACCTCGGCCAGCGGATCGCTATCGATTTCCGGCAGGTCGGCGAAGGTCAATTCGTGTTGGGTTCGCTTAAGCAGGTCGAGTAGCAGCAGTTTATCGGATGCTCTTTTTCCCGTGCCTACCAGTGGTCGGACATCCCGCAAGTTGACGTAGCCATCGGCCTGGACAAACTCGGGCATTTTATCGGCTTCACCTGGCGCGGACTGTTTGGAACTGAGACTGACGAGGCACCAACGACCGTTGGGGGAGACTTGGATATTATCCGGGCGATGCGAGTCGCCCAGGTACCAAGGCAGGGGAGCTTGCGTCGGGTCGGCGACCTGATCCGTCTTGCGAATCTCCCGCGCGGACTCTTGCTCGCTTTGTTGTTCACGCAAGTACTCGAAGAGTCGCTGTTGTTGTTCGGGTAGGAAGCCATCTCGGCTATTGTCGTTGTCGTCGGGGTCCTTGGTCGCCCGTAAATCGACCAGCTGCTGTTCGAGCCCCGTATTGAGATGGCGTGCGAGGATGGTATCGCCACGGCGGAACAGGATCCGCTTATCATCGGCCATAAAGGTCGCGGCCCATTCGCGTTCGGTGGTGCGGGTCAGTTGCCGGATAGCGCCACTTTCCAGGTTCTTGACAAACAGATCACCGGACCGTTCGTAGACTTTCCATTTCTGATCGCGGCTGATGACACCCCCTTCGGTATCGATCGCCCCCCGATCCTTGGCCTCAACGACCCGCAGGATATTGCCTTGCAAGTCGGCTTGAAACCCATCGTACTGCGTTGAGCCTGCTTGCTGTCGACGGTAGTAAATGGACTCACCATCGTCTGCCCAGTAACCGCCCTCTGGTGCTCGGCCGAGCCACTCGGGATCCGACATGATCCGGTCGAGCGTGATTCCTGCGCTGCTGACTTCGGCTGGGGAAGCAGGGGCAGCCGCCGTGGTGAGCTCAGACTTTTCCTGAGCAAGGCTGGAAGGAACTGGGAAGCCTAACAAAGTCGCAAGGGCCAGTGAAAGGGCCAATGCAGCGACTCGTGAATTGCCGGTGGGCCGCAGCTTGTGGGTCAGATACATAGAGTTCCAGCGCAGGGGTGATTAAAGTTGATTCTCGGTGCCGCCTGAAACCGAGCGGAATTGTTTCGCCCGTTCATTGTAATTAAGCGTTTACTGCTTCCCAGCACTTTTAATGCTGGCGCGAATCGGCTACTTTACATCGCAACCACCCACAACCACCCTGCGATCATTGTTTCGAGACCCGTCTTAAGAACAGGAAACACCTGCGGTGACATCATTTTCGCTCCTTCGATCTCGCGTCTGTTGCTCTCTTTTGTTGCTTGGAATGATATGGGGTTGGGGGAGTGGTTCAGCCTTTGCCTTGACACAGGATACGGATGGTGATGCGGCGGCGGTTGCGGCTCCGGTGGCTGAAGAGCAGCCGACCGAGGACGCCGCTGCGGCAGCCGCGATCCCTGCGACCAAAGGTCTAGACCAGAAAATCGACGAGGCTTTTAAGCCGATAGCCATCCGTTGGGAAAAGCTAGTGACGGCCTCGTCCCCCAAGATGCCCTTTGTGCTACTGACGCTCGTGGTGGGTGCGGTCTTCTTTACGATCGTATTCGGATTCCCCAACATCCGCCTGTTCGCGTTGTCGTTGCGAGTGGTTGGCGGCAAATACGATGCGCTGGAGAAGGCTGGAACATCCGCAGTTAAGCCTACCGGCGCGCAGGTTGTCGGCGGCGATGTCATCGGTACGATTCGCGATGAAAAAGAGAGTGGCGAGGTCTCGCACTTTCAAGCCTTGGCGACCGCCGTGTCGGGGACGGTGGGGCTGGGTAACATTTCGGGTGTGGCCGTGGCGATTGCCATGGGCGGGCCCGGTGCGACGTTTTGGATGATTGTTTGTGGACTGCTGGGCATGTCGACCAAATTTGTTGAATGCACGCTTGGGGTTTATTATCGCGATGTGGAGCCGGACGGCACGGTGCACGGAGGACCGATGTACTACCTGCGGAAAGGGTTAGGGGAACTGGGGTTCGGTCCATTGGGCAAGATTCTTGGCGTGGTCTTCGCCGTGCTGTGTGTGGGGGCATCTTTTGGCGGAGGGAACATGTTCCAGTCCAACCAAGCCACTGCCCAGGTTCAAGCTTTGTTCCAGATTGATCCGAACGTTGAGGGCTGGCAGCAGTCGTCCGGAGCGATCATCGGCTTGATCATGGCAATTCTCGTCGCCGTGGTCATCATCGGCGGCATCAAGCGGATTGCGTCCGTGACAGAGAAAATCGTCCCAATCATGGCGATACTCTACGTTGCAGCTGCCTTAATCATCATCCTCGCAAACATCACCAAAGTTCCCTCGGCCTTCATTGCGATTTTCAATGGTGCCTTTAATCCTGAGGCGGGTGTAGGTGGCTTGGTGGGAGTGATCATCGTTGGATTTCAACGGGCTGCGTTCTCGAATGAAGCTGGCGCCGGTTCGGCAGCCATCGCGCACTCGGCCGTCCGCACTCGGTACCCAGCTTCTGAAGGGGTCGTGGCCTTGCTCGAGCCTTTTATCGATACCGTGATCATTTGCACGATGACCGCTTTGGTGATCGTGTTGTTCAATGACGGCGGAAACCAATTCGACTACGGGAAAGTCGATCCCAACAGCGGCGTGTTGTTAAAAGAAACGGGGCAGTATGTCGGCGGCGTGGGTTTGACTTCGCTGGCCTTTGACAGCGTGTTGACCAATTTCCGTTACGTGCTCACGATCGCAATCATCTTGTTCGCCTTCTCCACAATGATCTCTTGGTCTTACTACGGCCTTCAGTCCTGGAAGTACCTGTTCGGCCGCAGCGGCATGTCAGATCTAACCTACAAGATCCTATTCTGTATCTTTGTGGTCGTTGGGGCTGCAGCCAGTCTCAATGCGGTCATCACCTTTTCCGACGCCATGATTTTGGCACTTGTGTTTCCCAATATGATTGGTCTGGTGTTGCTCGTGCCTCGAGTTCGCAAGGAATTGACCCGTTATTTGGATGCCATTCGGGATTCAGAGAAGTAACCTAGGGATGATGAGATGAGTTGGGCGTGGCGGCGCTCAACTCGAAGACCTTTTCAAAGTGCGGTCTGGGTTAAAATAATTATTTTGCAATTCGTAGAGGTTTTCGTATGCGCAGTCGTTGTTTCTCGTTTTGTTCCCGCACGAGCTTTTCACCCGCCCGCCCATGGATCGCTGCATTTCTGGTGTGTGGGCTGGCTGGCTTGGCAAGTGCACAAGCTCCGAGCCTGGGGCCAGTTTTCGCGGATGGCGAGGCACAGATCGTGACAGAGTTCTCCGAGCCGGACCATTGGATCCGACATGATCTTTGGGTCGAGACGGAATTCGATTCGGACAACAATGGCAAACTCGATCGGGTGCATGTGGCGGTAACTCGTCCCCTGCAGACTGAAGACGGGCTCAAGTTGCCCGTGGTCTATGAATCGAGTCCTTATTTTGCAGGGACCGGCGTCAACTCGAACGAATACTTTTGGGATCCGAAGCACGAGCTCGGTGAGGAACCCCCCGAGCGCAGTCACTTCCCGACCGTTGAGCTGAAGACTTCGCGGCCGATCATCTCCCGTTCGCAAACCAAAACCTGGGTGCCACGCGGATTTGTGGTCGTGCACTCGTCTTCGCCCGGAACAGGACTGTCCGAAGGCTGTCCAACCGTGGGCGGAGACAACGAATCGTTGGCTCCCAAGGCGGTGATCGATTGGTTGTGTGGTCGAGCAAAGGGTTACACCGAAGTGGACGGTGAGGAAACGGTCGAGGCCTTTTGGTCGACTGGCAAAGTGGGTATGACCGGTACTTCTTACAATGGTACGATTCCCTTGGCTGCGGCTACCACGGGTGTCGAAGGGTTAGAGGCCATTATTCCGATCGCTCCCAACACTTCGTACTATCATTACTATCGCTCCAATGGTCTCGTCCGGCATCCCTATGGTTACATGGGGGAAGACATTGATTACTTATACGACTACATCCACAGCGCTGGCGATGAGACTCGCCGCGATTACTGCGATTGCGAGGTCCGCGACAAGGAAATGGCGGAAGGCTTTGATCGCAAGACCGGGGATTACAACGAGTTTTGGGCCGGACGCGATTACCTCAACGAACTCGAACCGCTCAAGGCCGCCGTGCTGATGGCTCACGGGTTCAACGATTGGAATGTCGTTCCGGAGCATAGCAACCGCATCTCGCAGGCGCTCAAGGCCAAAGGGGTGCCCGTACAGATTTTCTATCATCAAGCGGGCCATGGCGGACCACCCCCCTTAAAGATGATGAATCGTTGGTTCACACGCTATTTGCATGGCGTTGAAAATGGGGTGGAAAACGACCCCAAGGCGTGGATTGTCCGGGAGGGAGACAAGCCAAACGAACCGACACCCTATGATGAATATCCCAATCCGGCTGCCACAGCGGTGGCGTTTCAATTGGAGGGTGGCGCACCGCAGGTTGGTCAGTTGCTGGCGGGCGTTGACAGCAACCATGCGAGCGTGGCAACCGAAACGCTGGTCGATGATGTCGCGGTGAGCGGTTCGAAGCTGGCACAGGCGGAAGAGTCTCCGCATCGCCTACTGTTTGTCACTCCGCTGCTGACCAAGCCGGTCCACATCTCCGGTGTGCCTACGATCACGATCAAGGTAGCCAGTAGCAAGCCGGCGGCCAACCTTTCGGTCTGGTTGGTCTCCTTGCCCTGGAATACCGATAGCCAAGCGACCATCAACGACAACATCATTACCCGTGGTTGGGCCGATCCGCAGAATAGCAAGTCGTTGACCGAGAGCGAGCCGTTAACGCCGGGCGAGTTCGTGGAATTGACCTTTGAGTTGCAACCAGACGACCAAATCATTCCAGCCGGACAACAGATCGGGTTGATGATTTTTTCAAGCGATCGCGACTTCACGTTGTGGCCCGAGGCTGGGACTGAGTTGACCGTGGAATTGCAGTCGACTACTTTGTTGCTGCCCATCGTGGGTGGTGAGAAGGCGTTTCGAGAAGCGATCGAATGAGCATTGCGAGAGGCTATCTGCCTACCAGACCGTTCACTCCGTGAACCGTAGATAGTCCTTGTCATTTCAATCACGTTGTTGCTGGAGCTTGTCGTTTCATGCGAGAACCGCCCCGTTTGAATGACGGAGTCCGATCGGAAAATGTTTTTTCCGACACAGCGGCACGAAACGCCGGCGCGGGTGGGTCGTTTCCCTACTCGCAACCGCCCATAAAGCCACCTTCCGGAGCCTGGAAAACGGTGGCCTTGGCCTTCGGTGGAACATTTCTGGCCATGGGACTGCTGTGCGGTGGACTGGTCACTTGGCTTTATTTTGCATTCAACACTCCGACCGAAATGACCGCCGAGTTTCGCGAATCGCGCGAGCCGGTGGGAGGGAAGATGCAGCAGGAAGTAATCGATCTTCTCAACGCGGCCGCCCCCCAGACGAGCGCCGATATCGAGAGTTTGAAGGGCTTCTTGAGCGCGGTCGTCCTGGCGGATACGGATGGGAACGCCGATTTGGTCGACTATCCGCGGGCGGTCGAAGAGATGCAGGCCAGTGGGCTGTCGGTTGGAGTCAATGCCTTGACGCGGCCTCTGTGGATCAGCAATCTTGAGTCATCATTCTCACTGCCTAGCCTGGACGAGAATCATCGAGTCATTGACTTGCGTTGGCTGTTGGCTGGTGAGGAGGCACGCGTAACGGTGGTTAGCTAGTGTCTGTCCGGAAATCTAAAACGCTTGTAATTTTGGGTTAAAATTGAAAAATAGCTCCTCGAAGACCGAACCCGCAAGCGGGTTCAAGCGTTGAATTTGTTGACAAAAACCAATTCCAACAACAAATCTTCGA
>JBGSHW010000075.1:0-1737 GCA_041751975.1 Pirellulaceae bacterium | reverse complement strand
GCCCCTGCAGGCCCGGTCTGCTCGTGCCAGCGACTTGGAGACCGTGCCCAGCATTGTTTACAAGACGGTGGGTGATCAGTCACTCGACATGATGTTGTTCAAACCGGCCGAGAAGAAGTTCAAGGCGTCACCGCTGGTCGTTTACATCCACGGCGGAGGCTGGGGCGGTGGTGACAAATCCAAAGTGTTCAACCGCGACACGATCGAAGTCGTTAGGCAACTCAGTCATGCAGGAGTGACGTGCGTCAGCATCGAGTATCGGCTCGCTGATGGCGGTGACGCGACGGTCTTGGACTCCGTGGCTGATTGCAAAGATGCAGTCCGTCTTTTGGTCAAGCATGCGGACGAGTACGGCATTGACCCGCAACGGATCGGCACCTTCGGTTCATCCGCTGGTGGTCACCTGACATTGATGACGGCGCTGGCCGACGATCGAGAGTTTCCCTGTGATTCCAAGCTTGATGGACCGCCTGGACGAATCCGCTGCGTCGCCGCTTACTATCCGTTGGTGTCATTTGTTGACGATGAGCTCAAGAAAGGCAGCAACTTTGAGCGGCCACAGCGTCTCGTCCCGATCCTCGGCGGCCCGCTCGAAGAGCACCTTGAACTAGCCAAGAAGCTCAGCCCCATCGGTTGGGTGCGAAAAGACAGCCCCGCGATTTTGCTGGCGCATGGTGATGCCGACACCGTGCTGTCGTATCGCAACTCGCTCGCTCTGCGTGACGCGGCCAAGGCACTGAATGTGCCCGTCGAGTGCATCATTTCCAAAAATGCAGGACATGGGTTTCGAGGTGAGTCGATCGAACCGTCGGTGCCTGAAATCAGCACCGCCACCGTTGAGTTCTTTCTCAAGTATTTGAGTCCTTGAGGTGACGGTTGCATTGCGTTGCGCAGGTACGCGAGCTTGCGACGTGTTTTCGTAAATTTCACTATTGCAACTCGTTTCGCCGACCTTGGTCACTGGATCAATCACTGCCGACAGCCACATCCCCCGCGCAACGCATCCAAAAATTCACAGGCAGGAACAGTAATCCTCTCAAGATACACGATCTATCGGCGTCGACCGAAAGACGCCCCACCGTTAAATCGCTCCGCGCGCTGAGCGTTCGCCAGCCCTGGGCGGAGTTGATCATACGCGGTGAAAAGGAAATCGAGTTCCGCAATTATCCGACCGGCGTTCGAGGCACTGTTTACATCTACGCCAGTGCCACTCGTTACCCCGCAGAAGACGAGCAGGAGATGCAAACCCAGTACGACCTGGATCTCGACAGCCTCCCCCGCGGTGTCATCGTGGGGACCGTCGAGGTCTACGACTGCCAACAAGACACAGACGGCGGCTACGAATGGCTCCTCCGCTCCCCAACACGGCTACCCAAACCGCTGAAACCAAAACGTAAACCCGAACCATCGTGGTTCTTTCCATTTTGACGAGAGCAGTCCCTGCAGCGTGGTTCCTTCTACGCAAGCAGGACACCTTAAACTAGTTTTCTGATTGCGTGATTGTCGGTGCAGCATTTAGGTTTAATAGTTCAAACGCGGAAGCAACCATGAATGACAAATCCAGAATGACGTTTCCTGAGCGTTGGATTAAAAAACGCTATGGAATTGCTATGCTTCTAGCATTGTCGTTCTGGCCATTCGCAGCTTTGGTTCCAAAGCTTGAATCGCTCGTCGTCAACGGCTTGTTACTCGATAGTTATTGGCAGCTTGCTTATCTGACAATTACAAATGTCGTGG
>JBGSHW010000074.1:0-5389 GCA_041751975.1 Pirellulaceae bacterium | reverse complement strand
ACCAAAATCGAAAACACGATCATCAACCAGGCTGGCAGGTGATCTGGGAAGGCTGGAAAGAACTTCTACCAATGGTCATAGGTTACGACGTCGCAAAAGCAAAGTACTACAAAAAATGTGGCTAAACCTAAGCGTTAGCCTCCTTACCAAGCCGGAAGCGGAAAGCAAGTTACAGTATGTCTATCGCGTAGCCATTCGGCGGCCGCCCGTTGTGGATGCCAATGCACCAGGAGCTGAAGCATGACCCCGTTGCATTATTTCGGTGAGGCGCTGCGGCAGCTGCTGCAAGCCATTCCGCTGAGTCTCGTGCGTTGGTTATTTGTCGGCACGCTGGTCATCGTGCTGCTCTGGGTCATGCGTCTCCCACGCTCGGAAACCACACCCCTCCAAGGTGCGACCCGGTGGGACGAGAACTTGAAACTCGGTGCCGGTCTGGCGCTGGCCATACAGATTCTGATCTACACCTTCTTTTGAGACCAACTGAAACGCTCTCCGTTCGATACTCGAAGCTAACAGATGAAGTTATGAACCACTTTTTTCTTGCCGCGGTCTGGTTAGTTTGCGTTGTATCCCCTGCCTGCCTGCTTGGACAGGAGCAACGAGAGTTGGAGCAGCGATTTGGGTCGCAAGTGCAAGCTCTGGTGCAGAACCACTGCCTGAACTGCCATGATGCAGAGACCAACGCAGCGCAACTCGATCTGTCGTCGGTCCAATCGCTGGAGCATGTGCTCGAGGCACCCCAAGTTTGGCAACTGATCCTGCAGCGCGTCGATGCAGGGGAGATGCCACCTGCGGAGGAGGAGCAGCCAAGCGAGCAGCAGCGCCGAGAGTTCGTGGCGTGGATCCAGGCATTCATCGATGCCGAAGCCGCGCGGACGGCGGGGGATCCCGGGCCCGTGTTGGCCCGCCGCTTGAGCAATGCCGAGTACGATGGCAGCATACGCGAGTTGACCGGTGTTGATATTCGTCCAACGCGCACCTTTCCAGTGGACCCCGCGAATGCGGCCGGTTTCGACAACTCGGGAGAATCACTTGCGATGTCCCCCGGCCTGTTGACCAAGTACCTGGAAGCCGCGCGAATGGTTGCCGAGCACATGCTGCTCACACCCACGGGTATCGCTTTCGCGCCCCATCCAGTGGTCACCGATACCGATCGTGACAAATATTGCGTCAAGCGAATCGTGGACTTCTATGCTCAGCAACCGACCGATATCGCAGATTACCTGCATGCGGCCTGGAGCTACAAGCAGCGTACTGAACGTGAACTGGCGGAGCTCACACTCGCCGAGTTTGCGGAGACGCAGGGCTTGAGCGGCAAGTACCTACGGGCGTGGTGGGATGCACTCCATGACTCAACCATTGAGTACGGCCCCTTGGCAAAAGTACGAGAACAATGGCAAGCACTTTTGCCACGGTCGGAGACAGTTGACCTACGGGACCAATGCGTGGCCATCCGCGACTACATCGTCGAAGTGCGACGCTTGTTCGAACCGAAGTTTGACAATCTGGCGCTGCGCGGCGTCCAATCCGGCTCGCAATCTTTCGTGTTGTGGAAGAACGCGCAATACGCCAACCATCGCCGCACGGCCGACTTTAGGCAACTGGAAGGACTTCTGGAAAACGGGCAAGTTCCCGATGTGGATCCCGACTTGGTCTTGCCCGATGATGTAAGGCAGCGGGAGAAATTTCAGCGAGATTGTCAAATATTCTGCCAGCTCATCCCCGATGCGTTCTTCATCGCGGAGCGCGGTCGGGACTATCTTGATACCCCTAAAGAGAAGCAAGAGAAAGGTAGGCTCCTGAGCGCTGGCTTTCACAGCATGATGGGCTACTTCCGAGACGATCAACCGCTCATGGAGTTGATTCTCGATGCGACTGAGCAAGCGAAGCTCAATGCGCTGTGGGATGAACTGAACTTTGCAGCCGCTGCCCCGCGTCGGCAATACCAAGGTTTTT
This sequence comes from Pirellulaceae bacterium, assembly GCA_041751975.1. Taxonomy (GTDB): domain Bacteria; phylum Planctomycetota; class Planctomycetia; order Pirellulales; family Pirellulaceae; genus Aureliella. The sequence continues at coordinate 3,433 of JBGSHW010000074.1, read as the reverse complement.
TATGGTTCGAGCGCGCCGAATCGGGCTTTATCCGTGATGCTGAATTTGATTTTGCTCGTCCCGAAGACCCGGATGCCCTGACGCAACCGGTGATTGAGAAACTTGCCGAAATCTATCTCGCCAAAGCGTCGCGTGGCGGTTCCAAGGACGAAAGTACTGCCGCAGTCCCAGTGCAAGCCATTCGCGATTATTTCCAAAACATAAATCAACAAATTCGCTGGGTAGATACCACCCGCGCAACCGCAGAACCTCTGCATATCGAAGCGGTATTGGCGTTGGCACAGCGCGCGTATCGCCGGCCACTAACAAGCTCGGAAAGCGATGAGGTAACGGACTATTACCGTGAGTTGCGAGCTGTCGAGCTGTTGAGTCACGATGAGGCCATTCAAGATTTGCTGGTGGCGATCTTAGTATCGCCCAAGTTCAGTTATCGACTCGACCTGCTCTCCGACAGCGAACAGCCAAGAGCTCTCACCGATTATGAACTCGCCAGTCGACTCAGCTTCTTCCTGTGGTCGACGATTCCAGATGCCGAGTTGTTGCGACAGGCGGCCCAAGGGGATCTCCACGAGCCCGAGGTGTTGAAGCAACAAGTCCGGCGGATGCTAGCCGATCATCGCGTCCGCGGACTAGCGACTGAGTTCGGTGGGAACTGGCTCGACTTCCGACGTTTTGAAGAGCACAACAGCGTTGACCGCCAACGCTTTCCCAGCTTCGATGAGGAACTCCGCAGTGCGATGTTCGAGGAACCCATACGTTACTTCATCGACGTGGTTCAGCAGGATCGTTCGATCCTCCAGTTCGTTCTGGGCGAACATACGTGGGTCAATCGCACCCTGGCCAAGCATTATGGAATGCGCGAGCTAACGTTCATCAACGACGAGTGGCTGGAAGTCCCCAATGCCCACGAGTATGGTCGTGGAGGTTTGTTGCCAATGGCGGTCTTCTTGACGAAGAATGCGCCCGGCCTCCGCACCAGCCCTGTCAAGCGCGGTTACTGGGTGGTTAAACGACTGCTGGGCGAACCTATTCCAGCCCCCCCGCCCAATGTTCCCGAATTGCCGACCGACGAGGCACAACTCGGAGAGCTTACCTTGCGTGAAGCGCTCGCAAAGCACCGCGAGCATGCAAGCTGTGCGGGATGCCATAACCGGATCGATTCGCTTGGCTTGGTATTCGAGGGCTTTGGACCGATCGGTGAGCAACGCCAAGTCGACTTGGGGGGACGTCCCGTCGATGCGGCGGCGACCTTGCCAGATGGGAGTCAGTGCGATGGTATTGACGACCTGCGTAGCTATCTGCGAACGCAGCGTGCAACCGATTTTGTTAACAATTTCAATCACAAGCTGTTATCCTATGCCTTGGGACGCTCGCTGCAGTTGTCTGACCAGCTGTTGCTCAGCCAGATGCGTGATGGAGGGCAGCTCGAACCGGCCAGCGATGATGCGAGCTATCGTTTCGTACCGCTGATCGAGAAGATTGTGACCAGTCCGCAGTTCCTCAATAAACGGGCGAGGGACCAATAGCCGATTGAAGTGGCGGCTACTCCGACCGTTGTGAGCCTGCCGCTCCGCCAACTTCCCAAAATCCCTGCCGTATTCCAGCCCAGCCTCGATGGCGTTATTTAAAAGGACCCTGCTATGCAACCGCCACAAGCCGTTCAACCGACTCGCGTCTCCCGTCGCTTGTTGCTGCAAGGTGCCGGTGCCAGCCTCGCCCTTCCCTGGCTCGAATCGATTCCAGTTTGGGGAACAGCCATGGCGGCTGGCAGCGATGCCCCGATTACTCCCAAGCGATTTGCCGTTCAGTTTATGGCGTGTGGAATCAATGCCAACCATTGGTGGGCCAAGGGTGAAGGGGCGGAGATGGAGCTCGGCCGTTGTTTGGAACCGATGGAGACGCTTAAGGCCAAGATGAATTTTGTATCGGGACTTTTCAATCAAGCGGCGGTCGGCGTGGGGATCCATCCCGGACAAACGGGAAATATTTTGTCAGGAGCGGCCTTACAACGCGGGGCTGAATTGCGCGGGGGCATTAGCGTCGATCAGGTGCTGGCCAATTCGCTTGGAGAGGAAACGGCCCAGTCATCTTTGGTGCTCGGTTGTGAGCAGCCCATTACCGGCTATCACGAAACCAATTTCTCGATGGCTTATTCCTCGCATATTTCTTGGCAGAATGCGACCTCACCGGTGCCGATGGAGGTCTATCCGTCGCTGGCCTTTGACAGTTTGTTTGACAATCGGGGGAGTCGTCGGAACCAAAGTGTACTCGATCGAGTGGGTGAGCATGCGGCCAGCCTGAGTCGTCAAGTCAGTGCGGGGGATCGAGCCAAGTTGGATGAGTACCTCAGCAGTGTTCGCGAAGTCGAGAAGCGGATCGAGCGGGCTCGCAAAGATCAAGACTCGGCGGTCGAGCGGGCGCAGACGAAGGGCGAACCGTTGGTGACGATGGAACGTCCCGACAATGGCCTCCCCGAAGATATCCGTGAGCACATGCGACTGATGTGCGACATCGTCGCCTTGGCCTTTCAAACCGACAAGACCCGGGTGGCCACACTTCTCTTGTGCCGTGATATCTCCGGTCTGTTTTATCCGTTCCTTGATGTGCGCACGGCCCACCATGGCGCGTCCCACAGCGATCTGAACGAGGAGTACGAACGGGTAACCCGTTTTTATGTGAGTCAGTTTGCGTATCTCGCATCCCGGTTGGACGCGATGCAAGAAGGGGAGACGACGGTGCTCGATAATTCCTGCTTGTTGTTCATCAATAATATGTGGTCGGGTAGCCAGCACGATTCAACCAAACTTCCGCTGTTGATGGCCGGCGGTCTTGGAGGAACCATTTCCACGGGACGTGTCATCGACTTCAATGGTCGCGACGACAATGAACGGAAGCTGTGCGGTCTCTATCTGAGTCTGCTCCAACGCATGGGAGTTGAGCAGCCAGCCTTTGGAGACGCAGAGCATCCGCTGCAGGAAATTTAATCGAGCTGGGCACGAACGATCTGGGCACGAACGATCTGAGCACAACCATCCAGGGCTTGATCCCACGGGACCGATCCGTGGCTTAGGACCGATCCGTGGACTGGCTGGCATGCTGAGCGCGATACGCGAAAATCCAAGTATGGCACTGGTCGAGAACCTTGATGGCCAGCGGTAGGTCGTCGCGACCAAACGACTGCGTTTCTCGCCATTGCTCATCCTGTTTGTAAATCCGCCCGATCGTTACGTTGTAGCGTAAATGGCCTTGCTCGGTTCGATTCTCCCAAATCGCCGCCACGACCCGACCGAAACGGATCTCATGAATCGGCCGCGTTTTGCTTCCCGACTGGTGAGCGGCGGATCCCTCAGAACTGCCGCCCGTGTAGCTTTGGGGAGCCTGCGCAACGCGGGGGTAGTCTACTCCATAACTTGACGTGCCCGCCCGTTGGGCC
>JBGSHW010000073.1:0-34588 GCA_041751975.1 Pirellulaceae bacterium | reverse complement strand
GGATCTTGCTAAAGATCCCAAAACACGAGGATCTTTAGCAAGATCCACTACGGCAAGATCCAATTATGACAAAGCACTGGCCGCCACGGGCTAACCTGCGCGGCGGATGGCCGGAGTTTGTTCCGCAGGCCCGCCCACTTTGGGCATGCTGAGAATGCGAGGTTCAGCGGTGGCTGCAGCGCCGATCCGCCACGACTTGCTGTCGCGTCCATCCCATGCGTGATGGCGAATCGAATCGACGATCTGCGAGGCCACTTCAATCGCCCGAGCCCCATCTTCGCCGCTGACGGCGGGGGCCGATCCGGTCAGGATACTCAGGGCAAAATCGTTTTGCTCGTCGAGAATCGCGTTGCGTCCGGGGGCAGCCAAGCGTTCGCTGTGCAATAGATTGTCGAAAATCTGATTCTTCGCGACCATCCGCTCAGCAGCTGGCAGTTCATCCAAGGCTACGCACCGGGCGAGCACATCCGATGATGGCTTGATAATCTGCACCGATTCGGAGGAGAAGTCAATATCGGCATACGACTCGGTGGTGAAAAGTTGCATCCGCCGCGTGGCACTCGTAGCCACCCGCGACGCGCGGATATTGGCGATTAACCCGCTGGCGAAGGTCAGCCGTGCCTCAGCGATGTCTTCGTGCGCGCCAAGCAGAGCGAGCCCACTGGCATCCACTTTTTCCACTGGAGATCGGTCGAGCGATAGAATCAAATCGAGATCGTGGATCATCAGATCCATCACCACGCCGATGTCGGTGCTGCGACCGCTGTACGCCCCGGCCCGAATGGCTTCGATGAACTTAGGCTTGCCCAAATGGGGCTGCGCTGTCGTCCAGGTGGGGTTGAATCGCTCGACATGTCCTGTTTGCAACACGCGGCGATGGTTGGCTGCGATTTGAACAAGTCGTTGAGCTTGATCGGTGGTGCTGGCCAGCGGCTTTTCCACAAGTGTATGAATCCCGGCGCGCAACAGCGCGCTGGCGACTTCATAATGAGCCACTGTCGGAGCGGCAATGATGGCGCAGTCAATTTTGCCAATCAGCTCCTTGTAATCAGCCACTGTGTTCAGCGTCAACTGCTCACCGACCAGCTGCCGCGATTCGGGGCTTGGATCGGCCACAGCCACCACTTCGAATTGTTCATTCGACTTGGCCAACTTGGCATGAATACGACCGAGATGCCCGCCACCGATGATTGCCAAACGTAGAGCACTCATGCTGCTTTTCTCCGATCTCGGCCACGACCATGGCGACCACCTTGTGAATCTTCAATGAAATCAAACAGCACTTGCAGTTCGGGCATCAGCGGCTTGCCACCAGCCAGGATATCGCGGGCGTGTTCCATGCCGACCCGCGAGCGGTACAGCAGGCGATAGGCTTCCATCAGCGCCTTGATCGATTCGCTCGAAAAGTTTTTACGCTTGAGCGCAACCACGTTGACGGTGCGCGGCCGAGCAGGAAAGCCCTCGACGAGCATGTACGGAGGCACATCGTGCAATACGCGACTGAGTCCACTCACAAAACTGTAACAACCGATGGAAGCAAAGTGATGCACCGCACAGCCGCCCGACAGCGTGGCGTCGTGAGCGACATGCACATGCCCACCCAGCATCACGTTGTTGGCCATAATCACACGGTCCCCCACCTTGCAATCGTGGGCCACGTGACTGCAGGTCATCAAGTAGCAATTGCTGCCGACGGAGGTGATGCCATCTTCTTTTTCCGTAGCCCGGTTTACGGTCACCGATTCGCGGAAGACATTCCCATCGCCGATGATGACTTGCGTTGGCGAGCCTTGGTAGCTCAGGTCCTGTGGCTCAGCGCCGATGACAACCCCTGGGAACAGGTGATTGTTGCGACCGACGACCGTATGCCCAGTCAGCGTAACGTTGTTTTCCAAACGGGTTCCGCGACCAACCTTGACGTTGGCGCCAATCACGCAATGATGACCAACGCGGACTTCCTCGTCGAGCTCGGCACGCGGGTCAACGACGGCGGTATGGGCTATGATTGTGGCCATACAAACCAGCTTTCAGGAATGGGCTTAATGGATGATAGAGTATGATTGTTCATGGACCTGCCTAAGCGGCCCTCACGGAAGAGCTTTGACGGTTATACAAATCTCGCAAGCGTTCGGCCATCAATCCATTCAACTGATGACCACTTCGGCATGCCGTAATGCGTCCTACCAAATCAATGCCACTCAACGCTAGATCACCTATCAGATCCAGTGCTTTGTGTCGGGCGCATTCATCTGCAAAGCGAAGGCGGTTGTTGATCGGCCCATGTTCGCCGAAGACGAGCAGATCCCGATCGGTGACATGCCGGGCCAACCCTTGCTTTTGCAGTGCCAAGGCGTCAGCCTGGTGTATAAAGGTCCGTGCCGAGGCGATTGAATTGTAAAATGTGTCCTCGCACACGCTAGCGCTGTAGGTAGCTTTGCCAATCGGGCTGCTGGAGCCGTAGTCAAGGCGATATTCGATGTCCAGTGTGTCGTGCGTGTGCGGCTCGGCCTCAAGCCACTGCTGTGCATTGCCCACCCGAATCCGCTCAGCAATGCGCAGTGTCCCGCGCCGCGCCCGCAATTCCGTTCGCCCCACGTTGTCGAGGGCTAACACGTACGCCAATGAGCTGCCGTCGAGCCCAGGCATTTCCTCGGCCGTGCAGTGCACTTCGACATTGTCGATGCGCATGCCATACAAGGCGGCCAGCACATGTTCCACCATGGCCAATTCGCAGCGTCCATGTCGCAACTGCGTCCGCAGTGGTTCACTGGAACGGTAGTCGGCGAGCGCCGGCACGCCGGGCCTGCCCGCCAGATCGGTACGGACAAAGCGAATGCCAGTACCTGCAGGTGCAGGCAAGAACGTTAAGGTATTTGGTTCACCCGTCCAGTAGCCGCGCCCGCTGACACTGCATGGTCCGGTTAAGGTGGTTTGATTTCTATCAGCCCGCATTGACTTCCCTGTCTTAGCGCACCCGGTAGTTATTTACACGCAGTACTTTTCGCTGGAACCGCATGTGGCCGAGCAGATTTCTGCTCGGCCAAAATGCACAGTTCAAAAGTGCAAAACTTCAGTCTAACCCAAAAAGTTTCAACGTTTAACGCTGAAGAGTACCAGTACCCGCATTGGCCGTTTGGGCAGCTCGCTTTTGCAACGCGTCCATAATCCAATTGGTCAGGTCGATGCTTTCGCTGAAGTAGAGCACATCTTGGCTCATGACCGTCTGAATGGTCTCAGGCTTCTTGGGGTCCATTTTTTCGCGATGCACGCGAAGGACGAGTTGTACGCCGGTCCGTTCGCTGAGAAATCCGAGATAGCCGTTGATTTCGCTGTACACCTTGTACAATACACTGGCTTGCATGGTTTCGAATTCCTTGCGCTTCTTGACCAATTCAAGGCGGAAGGTGGTATCTTGCTCGGCAATCGACTTTTCCGCGCGATCGTACTCGGGCGTGCCTTCGGTGTAGGTCAGTTTGAGCTGTTCCATTTGCTTGACGATGGCATCGCGTTTTTCAGCCATGGCCTTATCGGCCGCCTCCATCTGCGCTTGGATTCCCTCCATCTCGGCTTTCATGGTCGGGTGGTTCTTCAAGATATGACCAATATCCACCACACCGATTGGACGACCTGACGTAGAACTGGCAGCCGCCGCAGCTCCACCAGCAGCCGGGGCTTGCGCCAGCACTAGCGAACCGGCACAGCTACCTAAAACAACCGAGGCAATTAAGCTCCAAACTCGCATCGTCAGCACTCCTTGCTTATGTGTGTATTCGGGGGATTGCCCCGATTCCAGCGTGTCGCTATCTCGAATCCTACGAGCAGCGGTGGGAATTCGGCCAAACGGCCAATCGTTCGGCACTCATTGTGAATAGATCGCCGAACGAGGTAAATAGCGATTTCCGCATGATATCACCGTTTAATCCTGTTTTTTCCACCACTTTTGAACCCATAACAGCTCAAGCCGCAGCGAACCCACGTGTTCCAACCGTTTTCATCGGCACAATCTATCCAAATTATCAGGTCAGTTGCCGAAAAAGTCGTCGGTTTTCCATTGCTTGTTGGATCGTCGGCGTTTCGAACACCATCGGAGCGGTAGTGGTCCCAACATCTAAATTCTATAACGCGCGAAGCTTGCATCCCCGACGAGCGATCGGTAGCACACAACCCGCAAAGTCGACGAGACCCGCAATAATTAGTTTGTTGTCAATCTTGAACGCAGGCCATCCGAAAGATGGTTAGCAGGTGGTGGGATTCCACACCGTAGGCACGCTTCTCTGTTAACGCTCTAAGGGTACCCCCTGAGTTCGCGGGGCTACCAGCAAGTAATTGGCAACCTATGCAAACACAACCAGTGCATTGGCACGAGGGAATGTTCCTACGCCCACAGCATTTTCAATTGTCCACTCGTTACGCGCTGGCCGTTAGCGATCGCGGTGACAAATGGGATCAATACTACAACTGGGGCTTGCGGTCGTTTGAACTCGACCGCAATGCGTTGGCCAACTATCGCTTCGTGGTCCGCAACTTAGAAGCCCGCTACCGTGACGGAACCCAAGTCGCCATTCCCGAAGACCTCGTACTGCCAGCCTTGGATCTGAAGCCAGCCCTGAGCCAAAACGGGGAGCTCAGTATCCTCCTGGCACTGCCGCTGCTGCAACCCAATCGCTCCAATGTTGGACTCGTACCCGGCGATCACTTCGCGAGGTTCGTGATCGACACGCAAACCCTGCAAGACGAGAACACCGGTGTCAATGCCCAGCCGATCCAGGTGCGGCGTTTGAATGTCAAGCTCATGACATCACTGCAAAATAGCGCGGGCTACGAGCTCTTGCCATTGGCCAAGCTGATTCGGGCCGACCGAGCCGAGGCTATCCCCGAGCTGGACGAAAGCTATATACCACCGGTGCTCTCCTGCGATGCGTGGCAGCCACTCCGCAATTCCGTGCTCGAGCCGATCTACGACCGCATCGGTAAGAAACTGGAGTTCCTGTCAGGGCAAATCGTTTCACGCAACATCACGTTTGATAGCACCGGACAAGGCGATCGCTTGCTGTTTGAACAACTGCGATCACTGAACGAAGTCTATGCACCACTTGGCGTGCAATTGTTCGCTCAAAACCGTCACCCCTTGGAAACCTATCGCACGCTGAGCGAAGCAGTCGGTAAGCTAGCGATCTTTGACCCGCAACGCCGCCTACCTCCCTTGCCGAACTACGATCACGATGATCTTGCGAGTTGCTTCTGGCGCGTCAAGCACTTGATCGATAACTGCCTGGATGTAGTTGTCGAGCCGGACTACTGCGAACGACCGCTGATTGGAGCCGGCTTACGGATGCAAGTTGCCCTAGAATCCAGTTGGCTGGAACGGGGGAAACAGATTTTTGTGGGTGTGCAAACGGCACTTTCGGCCGACGAGTGCGAGCGGCTGCTGACCAGTGGCCTCGATATGAAAATCGGAAGTTCAACGCGGGTCGATGAGGTGTTCCGCATGGGGGCTGCTGGCCTGCGCTTCAACTACTGCAATCACCCGCCACGCTCGCTCCCCAATCAACCGGGCTTACTCTACTTCCAGATCGATCGCGATTCACAAGCCGACGAGTGGGATGCAGTCAGGAACTCACTTACTTTGGCTGTCCGCCTGAACGAGAATCTGATCGCCAGCAACATTCAAGGTGAACGGACCCTCACAATTCAGCTCAACGGTAAAACAACCGCGCTGCGATTTACCCTGTATGTTGTGCCGGAAGCCAAGTAGTTGTTCCGTGCTCCACCTCGACTAAAAATGCGCGGGCAGCAGGCAAAAGAAATCTCACTATGAGAAACTCACTGCGCTCGGCGCCAAACGTCGAGCAAGCTGGCGGCAGGCACTGCCGGTTCAGTTGCGGTCCTAGGAGCTTTGCCCCGAGGAGTTGTGGCCTCAGCCGACCGAAACTGCTCTAAAATCGAGCGCGCATCTTTCAGCTCTTGCTCCACCGTGGTGGCCGGACCGGCTTGCGAAGTCGCTGAGGCGCTCGCCGCATACGAAGCCGTCTCAACGGTGGTGTTGGCAACGGCTATGTTATTGGTCGTATTCAGCAGAGAGCCGACTGGATTGCTGTTTGCAGAGCGGCTGGCCGTAATATTCGCCCCGCGCTCCACACTGCTACTGGGGTACTCGGGACGGAGCTGAAAATCTTGCTGAGAGGTTGAGCTGCCGCACATGGCCAAGCAACGCTCAAGCGCACAGGCAGCTTGATTGCGAATCCGCAGCGAGCGTTCAGCGGGGTTGCCATCGACCGAGGTACCGGCCACGCAGACACGCAGCGCTTGAATCGTAGCAGGTGTGCAGCATTCTGTGCGCGAGAGAATCTTGGCGGCCTCGAATCGCACACACTCATTGCGGTCGGACCGCAGGGCTGCCAGCAGTTCCGCTTGGGCTTCGGGGTACCAATGGCAGTCGACTTCCCCTAAGGCTTGAATAGCAGCCAGACGCTGAGGGGCTTCGAGCTGATCCTGCTTAATCTGGGCCGCGCTCCCCTGAGGGCCTGCCGCAGCCAACTCCACGTGATTCGGCTGCGATTCACTGGCCACCAGCCCACCGGTCATCGCACTCAACGGCTTGCGAAGTTCTCCCAGAAGCCGCCCCAGCGGTGAGGCTCGCAACTTCGCCTTGCACTGCGAATGCGTTTGACCAACGGCCGAGAACAACTGCAGCACTCCCGAGCGTCCGCCCGTCGTTTGAGCCGAGACAGCCGGAAAGCCAGCTCCGGCGGGTGAAGCGAACGTTGGCGCCGTTGCAGGCAGGCCCATCCCAGGTGTGGAACTGGGCAAAGGAATGGGTGGCGGAACAGGATTGAAGCTCTGCCCCCCAACATCGCGACTGGCCAGAACGAGTGTCACGCATGCTAGCAACCAGCTGGAGGTGAAATTCTTGCTCATAGACTCAACGATTATCGCAATGGGGTCGATACCAAGCTAGGTAAACTATTCCGCCTATGACGTTTTTATCGGACAGTCGACCTGCTGACCGAAACAAATTCCGCCAAGACTTTGGGGCAAACCTGGGTGTCGCTTGTGCCACATCACCGCAGAATGTTGCTACCTCTGCTGGCTGCGATTTTCGCGGTTGGGCAGTGTGCCCAGGCACAATTGGATTTGCCACCACCGACTCCCGGTGGGCCTGGCATGCCGACCACAGTTCTTTCCAATGAGTTGCCAAGTCCGAGCCCCGCAAGCAAGTCGCTCGTGTCGATTCGCCCACCCACAACGATTGGTGCTCAGAGTCCTTCGATCGCGATGCCTGTTGAGCCAACCTCAACTGTTCCGAGAAACCCGTTTAGCTTGGCCTCTAGCGTGACTCTGGCGGCTGATCCCGCCGCTCAGTTTGCGGCGGAAGCTACGTTGACGAGTATGGCTAACTTCAATGCTCCCGCCTTAGTTCACATCACCGAGGCGCAAGAGCCTGCTTACCTCGAGCCACTCGCCGCTCCCCCCGAGATCCCGGCCGTGCCCACGGAAACCGCTTCGGTTTTGCAAACAACTTCGATCTACGATCCAGCAGCGCCTGCATGCAACACCGGAGTTTGTAGTACTGGCAATTGCGTTTGCGGAAATTTTCAAATGAATGCGTCGACGCGGCTTGGGCGATTTGCCCAAGGTGTCTATGCTGGAACTTGCTGTCCAGATCCTTGTTATGCCCCGAATTGGACGATGTTGGCCAACGCAAGTCTCTTCAGTGATACGGCCCGTCCCCAATCGCGACAGCGTTTTCGGTGGGATTACAACGACCACTTTGTGCAACCCGACCGCGCCGAGTACCTATGGGCACGAATGGGTGCCCTGGGCCCTGCTCCCGAACGCTCGATCGATTTCCATGAGTTAACGATGATGGCAGAGATGGCGACCGACAAGTTCTCGTTTTTCATCGAGACTCCTTATCGATCGATCGACTTGGAGAGCGGCGGTCACTTCGCTGGCTTCGCCGACATCACCACCGGTACGAAAACGTTGCTGCATGATACGCGACTGATTCAAATCGCCTTTCAGTTTGAAACCCATATTCCGACGTCAAGCCCCAGCAAGGGATTGAGCAACGGACATGTCTCGCTGGAGCCGGGCTTGCTCGGTGGTATTCAGCTATCCGACCGTAGCTTCTTGCAGATGCAATTGGCACAGTGGATTCCCTTGGGGGGCAATCCCCATCACGCAGGGGCTTTGCTGCGGCATTCGATGAGCTACAACCGGTTATTGATGGGCTCCGCCAATAACACTTCACTGGTCGGAACAATCGAATACGCCGCGTTCCACTTCCAAGACGGACAGTTCACCGACCCGCTCGGCAATCTCCGCCCGGCCTCGAACGAGGCTGTCTTCCAGTACGGCGGTGGCTTGCGCCTCAATATCTGCAACAAATTCAACTTTGGATTCGGTAGCCTCTTTAGCGGAGACGATTGGCCCGCGGCCGCACTCCGCACTGAGTTCCAATGGTTGCACTAAGGATCGGTGCGGAGCTCTGAGACGGGGCAATCGCAGTTGGGGCAGAACAAGCGCCACCAGTATCGCTGGGAACATTTTTCGTTCCAGCAGCCCATGGCGATTACCGGTTTCAGTGGAATCGCAACTTGGCATCGCGGGCAAGCGATCGCGTCATCGAAGGGGCGATTGCAGTGGCACCAGATGGGCGGCTGAGCCTGAGCGGGTGCCAGGGCGATGAGCACGTTCCCGGCGATTTCTGAGTTCGCTTCGGAAGGCAACCACAGTTTTAAAAAGTCATCACGCGAGTACTCGACGTTGGGTCCAAGCCATGGATCTTGCACCCGGATCCGCTCGCGTTGGATCCCAGCCAACAGCGAATAATGCCCTTCGTGCGAGCCAGTTTCGAGTCGATGATTGAGAATCACACTAATATTGTTGCGCCAGCAGGCTTGCAAGATTTCCCAGGGCCGATGCGACTGGAGAACCAAGGCGACCAGACCTCGCGCAAGTGCATCGCGTGCCATTTGATACGAATGGGCTCGGAAGTGGCCGTTGAATTCACGCGCAATCGACTGCCACACGACCGTTTGATCCACTTCCAGGCCACAGCGGCGATAAGCCATAACCAAGGTCGCTGCTCCGCACATCCGCTGTCGTTCAATCTGCAACTGCGGTTCGTATACGTTGCGTGGCGCGGTGTTTAGGTGGGAAGAGCACTGCATGGTGGGTCACACTTTATCTACTTTGCTAGGTCGCGCAAGGCGAACTCTGCCTCAGCGACCATCGTCCGGAGTTGCCTCAAGCCAGCGCCCGCCCAGATCCCAATCTTGCCAAGCGTTCCCGCTCCCGCTCGGTTTGTTGGTGGGCTGTTGCGCAAACCGCTTGAGCAGTTCGTGCCGCAAATCGCTCCCCAGTTCGACATCGATCGCTCGCTCAGGAGGTAGCTGAGGCGTTGGCAATTGACCTGCTTCCATTTGCTTCTCAAGAATAGCAAATTGCGATTCGAGCTCGGCTAGCTGCTGACCACTCGTCTCATGACGTTGCTGCAGCTCCGCATACTTATCGGCGTAAATCTGCTTTACTTTGGGAAACTCGACCTGAAACTCATCGAATTTTTCATCGACCATTTTTAAAAGCACGTTGTAATTAGTGCGGTCTTCGCCCCGCATGCACTGTGCGGCTTCCGTCAAAATGCCGCGCGAGCTCTTGATGTCGGAAATTAACTGGTCATAGTCCAGTGGTGGAAGTGGTTTCATTCTGTCATCCGAGGGTCTAGGAAGGGTGCTGATTCGGGAAAAGGCGCGACATCAGGATGGAACGGTCCAGTGGTTCGAGCCTTGTAGGACTTCGGTACCCAGGCGAATCAACTGTTTGTAATTGGAGGACCGATCTACTGGCGGTAAACTGGCAACAACCAATTGCACTGACGCGCTGACAAATTGGCTGCACAGATAGGGTGGCGGCGCCACAACTGGCAAGTGAGGTGGCGACATACTAGGGCCCGTGAAGTAAGCGGCCTTTGCCAAAAGCCCCATCGGTTGTTTAAGCGAGATCCAGTTATCAATCTGCATCAACGGCTGACGAGTAGCTTCCGTTGGCTCATTTAGCCAAGCGATGAGCAACGCCATGGCTTGATCCATGTACTCCGTTGGTTGCGATCGCTGCAAGTGCCACACGCACAGGCAACCCCACCACACCCCGTGCTGCGGCGGCAGCCAGTGGGTGAGGAAGTCGACGATCGATTCAGAATCTTCCTCGGCCAATAGACCATTTAAGAACGTCAGCGGATCTTCGTGTTGTCGCGATTTGGCTACGAGCGTGGGACTGGGCTGGTAACGCTGGAGGATGGCGACTGCAGATACATCAAATAATGGGGTGTTCGTTGGCATTTACAATATCATCCAATCAGCACTTGGGGAAAACCGACGGTAATACTGCCGCCGTGAGCGCATGCTCCAGACAAACGGGAGGCTGGCTTACCTCCTAACAAAACAGTCGCAGAGCCAGCTACGACCATGTCGGGGGCTGGGCCAACGCAAGTGGCTTGATCGCCTACCACCGACGCAACTTGACCACCGATCAAGACCGTCAAACAACCGGGACCCAGGATCGGTCCGCCGACATGTGGTACCGGAGGCGGCCCCGGCGTGACCATCGGGCAAACATGCATATCTCCAACGCGGGCGGCAGGTAAACCCATCAGACTCAATTCCTCATGAAATCGTATTGCACAGTTACTGAATTTGAACCAAAGCACCTTTGATAGCCGTGACCGCTTTGGCTTGCACGTTGACCATAGCACCTTCGAGCGTGGCCTGACCGGCGGCTGTGACATCGACGATCAAGCCGCTGATGGTGATCCCCTTGGCTCCAATTTCGATGTAATTGGCTGGCCCCATGGAGAGCTTGATTCCGGTGGGAGACATTTGAATAGTAGGCGATACAGGCAGTCCCCCGGCACTCAGTTCAATGCTCTGCGTCAACCCATCGAGCACGATGGTTTGCTTGGCACCTTTGACATTGCCATTGCAGATCTGGATACTGTTTAACAACGAATCGAGCTGGACGGTTTGTGCATTTCCAATTGGCAGTGCGTTCGCTAAGGTAACAACTCCCAGCGGGCCACCGTCCAACATGGCGGTCGACTCTCCGGCCAAGTTCGTGGTGAGCTGGAAACTCGCACTTCCCGCGCTGGCAACAACTTGTCCATTGGCATTGAGCTCAATGCTGCCCGTACCGGTGCCTGGCCCCGTCCCTTTTGCATATAGCCCGATGGTTGAGTCACCTAGATCGACTTTCGAAGTGAAATAGATGTTGCCTGCAACCGCCCCGTACGTTCCACCAACCACATGGGTATGATCCATTACTTGTCACTTTCTCCCTTGGGAATCATAACAACCGCAGCAATGGCAATGGCCAAGAAAGCTAACGGCACCGCCAGTCCCAATAGGATCGTGGCATTCTTGCTAAACCATTTCTTTGCGTTTGCAATTTTTTGTTTCATTACGGGCTTAGGATCTCGCCATGTCGATAATCGCGTACCAAGCACCGTGATATCGAGTATCTGCTTTTCGGTTTTCTGCACACCATTTTCGAGGTGCGTGAGTTCAGCATAGAGTTGTTCGAAGATACCTTGGATCATCAGGAGTATGGACTCACAGGTCGAATTCCATTTGCCGAGCGTATTGATCCGGTTCTTCCACGGCTGAAGTTGACGTTCGCGATCTTCCCCCTCTTCCTCGTCACCGGAAGTAGGTTTTTCCATGAGAACTTTGATGGCAATCGCCATTGCCAAATTGAATAGTAGGACCAAGATGGCTGTCACCCGCACAAACACACTGGTGGTCTGCGCGAGTATCATTCCATAGGTCTCAGCGACGTCCTTTGGGTCAGGCGTACTGAAAAAGTGCTCGGCCGTAACCTTTGTTTCCGAACCACGATGGATATCAACCAAGTGACCGTAGGTTATCTCTTTCTTATTACCATAGACCTGACAAAGATAGCCCCCCATCTTCCATTTGAGAACGTCAGCCTTACTCCCCGCCAGCGCCCCCAAAGCCGACATAAGCAATGACTCAACCAAGCCCTCCATATCGGCGACGACCTCGGTCATATTCGCAAAACAGTGTATCTTCTCCGCACCCAAGTTGATATCGAGCTTGTTGCCTGAGGTGACCTCGAGACCACCTTGCAAGTTTCCAACATCGGCCACCTCTGCCGCTTTGGCCGCACGACTCCCCCGCGTCGGCAACACGCCCGAGCCCATCATGATGCCCGCAATCAATCCCCCAGCCCCGCTCCCCAGGCTTTCGAGCCGCTGGATCGCCTCCACCACTTGCGGCTCAATAAAATAGCTCTGCACAGTTGCTTTTGGCTGGTTAACTGACTTCGTCCTTGATTCGGACTTTGACTTTGCTGAAATGGAGGATCCCGAGGGCGCGGTCGTCGCAACACTCGCTGAGCTTGGTCCGCCACCGGCACCACTACCAAAATATCCCAAGATATCCCACGAGCCACCTTGCAGCTTGACCCCAGGTCCGGTCGACGAAGAAAGCTTGGCCGTCTCGCTGGTTAAACACTCGTGGGTTTCCGAGTGAAGTTGTAAATATTCTTGCGCCACCCCATCATGGAAGACCACGCAGCTGTAATTTTCGAGTGGATTGCCACCCACCGTGCAAGACTTGATACCGCACGACATCAATCGACCGGGAAGCTCCATCGGTGGCATGTTCTTGGCGTTGTAAACACTTCCGATAATCAGTGGTCGATCGGGATCACCATGCTCAAAAGCCACGACAACCTCATGTCCAACCCGCGGCCAGAAGAATGCTCCCCAGCGGTTGCCAGCCCAGACCTGGGCGACGCGAATCCAGCAAGAAGCATCCTCACCCGATGGGCGGCGATCCCAGTTGAAGTGCACCTTAATTCGGCCGAACCTGTCGGAGGCTACCTCAACCTTATCGGGTGTGACCACCGTAGCGGTTTGCACCCCGAGAATCTTCGGTTTCTGGACTCGAGCACTCGGAAAATAGGGCTGTAGTTCCGCTTGCACTGAAAACGCATTCTCATACTTGAGTTCGTCCCCCGCTTCGGCTTCCACCCCGTTCCATGTGCGGAAATCGGCGTTGAGCTGGGCGGAGTGGGTGATCGCTTTCACGAAGTACGGGCCCGACACGCGTTCGTTGCGGAGTAACGAGAATTTCTCACCTGCACTCAGGTGCAAACAATTACTCTCCGCGAAGATTGAAATACTATCCGAGGCGAAGCGTCCAACCTCTCCCTTGGCAGTTTGCGCGTTGCGACCAAAAATTTGTTTGATCGCCTGTGGTCGCTCGCCACCACCCGGATGAACGCCATCGAAGTACTTAGCGTAATCCCCGGGATAATTGAATTGCTCGAGCGCTTCATTTTCCAAATGCAATTGGTGGGTTGTCTCATCGATGCAGACTGAATCTACGACTTCCTCTGCCGCTTCGAGCGTTTGGTCCGGCAACTGGAACAAGTGATCGCGCACGGTGCATTTGGTGCTGACGATCCGCTGTGATTTGTGCCAGAGCTTGACAAGTAAACCGTCGCGAGTCCCCCCATCCCCCATGTCGTATTTCAGCACACCCTCCACCTCCTCACCGGCTTCATCGGAGGTCGCGAAACCTGAGTCAGTGATCGGTAGGCTTGCAACCGAATCGGTGAAGACCAGGCGTTCACCCCGTTGCCGCTCCGGATCGTCCTGGCCTTCGTAGCTGTGCTCGAAGTAGAAGAAGATCCCCTCTTCAGCGGCAAGTCGGCTGATGAAATCACAATCTGTTTCGTTGTACTGCACGCAGTACGGGCGAGCTGGATAGTCGTCTCGCAATTGCGTCCGCAGATTCACACCTTCCAACACGGAGCGAATAACTTCAGGAGCAGTCATCTCTTGAAAAATGCGGCAGTTGGAACGTTGCGTAGCGAGCCACAAGCGTGGCGCAATACGTACTTTGAAGTAGCGAAAATGATCGTCTTCATACAACTCGCTGGCGGAGAAAACCATGCCGCAGAACCGACGGACTTTCGCCTGCGGAAGTTCGCCATCCAACCCGACCGAGAACCACTGCGGCGAGGGCACTTCGATTTCAATACGAAAATCTTGGCCAATGGAATCAAAGATATTGAACGGTACATGGTGGGGCAGTTGCACATCGAGTTCAAAGCTGTACAGCTCCGAAAGCCCTTCGTGGCCTTGCAGACGCGTGATCAACAGCGACTGATGTGGCGAGCTGACCACACGCATTTTTCGGGTTGAATCAGTTGTCATCAGTGTCTAACTCATAAAATGCGCGTTGGGCCGTGGCGAGCACTCAATGTCGATCGCGCTCGCTGAGTACAACATTCATCCATGACGTTGACAGCAGTATCAGGGGACAGCTGAATTGCAATGGTCCTGTCGAAATCAACAAAGGTGCCGATAAGCAACCGTTCCCCCTCTCGAGTCCATCGACGTCGCTCGAGCAGAGACCATAACAATTCCCAGAGCAAATCCGAAGTAATAGATTCGCTATCTCCGGCAGTCCTTACAAGTCGGATCTCAGGTCTCAAAGGCTCATATCAAACGATCTGCATAACCCATAGAGGTACAACGGACGGCATAACAAGACTTGTTGATGCAATTAGTGACAATCAAATATCACCGATGCTCTGATGTAAGGTTGTCCGAAGAGTAGACCAACGCTGTATAGGCGTTAGATTTTTTCATTTGACTTTTTATATCACGAAAGCTTGCTAATGAGTAAGCGCCATTCGTCGGCATTCACCGACGACTTGTTGCCTGCCGACATCGAGCAATTGCAGATTGCTTCCAAGCTTCCCTTTTGGCAATCGACGTTGAGCGCTCACAAGCATCGTCGCTGGCGTGCAGTGCTTGCTTCGGCGTGGATTGCTTTGGCCCTGTTCGGTTCAAGTCTGTGGTGGATGTTAGGTTGGATTCAACCTCCCCGTCCAATGCACTTGAGCTTGATCGGTGCTGGCTACGAAACCAATCTGTCGGTGCCGCACAATGCGTTGGGTTGGGGCACGTTGGCTGACCTCACTCACTTGGCGCGTGGCAGCGCGGCAACACGAAACTCCGCTGCGCGTTGGGAAGGCCCCGAATCCCCCACCCTGCTCACCAACCATACTGCGTGGGGTTCCGATTGGGAGAACCTGCAGGAGTCAACGCTCTTCGTTTACATCAGCGCGCACGGAAGCGTCGACGCCGATGGTCCGTACCTGATCGCTCACGACGGAACACCCGCAGACCCTGCTGGGCGCGTGCGCGTTTCTGAACTCCTCACACGATTGGCTGCGATTCCTCCAAAAACGCATAAAATTGTGTTTCTGGATGTAACTCACTTTGAGGCCAATCCAAGCTACGGTTGCTTGCACAACGACTTCCCGCACGCCCTGCAAGCGCTTGACGCTGATATCGCCAACATTCCAAACCTGGTTGTGGTGAACTCCTGTGACGCGGGGCAACTGTCACACGTGAGCCACACCCATCGAAGAACCATTTTTGGCCATACGGTCGCTGAGGGCTTGCGTGGCGCAGTGGTCGATGCCAATGCTGACGGACGCATAGACGCGTCTGACTTTTTTCAGTTTGTCCAGTCGCAAGTAGTCACATGGACGTGCACCAATCGCGATACGCAACAAGTGCCTGTGCTGCTCCCCAGCGGTGAAGAAGGGCGCGCGCGAGCGCGACGCATCGATCTGCGTGTAGCTCAAGTTCCCTACCAGCCTAAGGAGATTCCGCAACTCGACAATGCGGCAATTGCAGGATTGCAGCGTGTTTGGAACGCGTACTCTAATCTCAACGAGAATCTCCCCAGGCTAGATGTGCAAGCTGCTGGCCTGCGACGCGCTTACGAAACGGCGCTCGTGCGTTATGAGGAACTGATCCAGGCGGGCGATGCGACCAATGCGAGACTGATTGAAGAGCGACTGCGAAGCCTGCAGTATCAGATGGAGTGGGAGCAAAACCTCTTCTCAGTCCACAATCCGGGCAGCCTAGCTCTCGCGCGTACCATCTTCTTTTCGGATGAGTTGAATGCGAATTCAGCCGCCATTGCGCAGATATCTTCTGAGCTATGGAATGTACAGCCCACAGCTCAAACGCTGATATGGGAAAAAGCGGTAGCACATTGGGCAACACAGGGATTGGCTCTCGACCCCCTGCGCTTTGCTCTGTTGAGTCTCGCTTATGAGCGAGCCGTCGCTAATCCGCTTCAGGATCTTGAACGTGCAGCCTCCGTCGCCAGCGTGATCCGCGATCCACTCGCTCCGGTCCCTGTCGAAATCCACTTTTTGGAAATGCTCGCCAAGTTCCTACCTGCCGATGCGCGAGGCGTATCTGACCAGCACCGTCTGCGCCGCGGGCTGGAAGTTAAACAGTTGGCGGAAAGAGTTGCTATCAGTTGCGATGACTTCCAACCAAGTAGCTTGGCCCTCGAGATCAAGCCCTGGATTGAAGAGGCAGCAGGCGCTGCCGACAGGACTCGCCGGCAAGCGGAAGACCTACTCTTCGCCGACGCGGGCGATCGCGAGCGGGCTGACGTATTGTTTGAATCCGCAGAACAGCAGTACCGCGCGATCCAATCATTAGCGCACGAACTATCAACCGCGCTACAGCTCGCGCATCAAGCTCTCGGCGAGGCTAGAAACTTCTCCCTGTGGATCAGCTCGCTTTCAACGCCTGGCGGCTTGGGTGACGCCGAGGTACTGGTGCAGCGTTACGAAGCCATGTGCGTCGGAGCAATCGAACTAATGGACTTGCTACACAGTGTCCCCGCAGTGGATCCAACGGCAAGCCAACTGACTGAGTTGCAGAACCAAATACCGACCCAATACGAGCGACTTTCGGACAGCTACGCCACGCTGAAAGCCGATTTCGAGGAGTGGTGGCAACTGCAGGCCGCAGCTGGCGCCAGTGACTGGTTGTCGCTGGCAAACGCTTGCCAGACGACTGAAGGTGGGTTTGAACAACGCTTGGCTTTGTATGAAAAAATCAGAAACAGCGAGCAGATGATTGACTTTACTCCCTCCAAGATAACATTCATTAGAAAAGTCGATTCCACCTTTTTGAAATTATCGCCTGCGCAGACAGCGTCGGACCCGCGCGAGAGCACTACTCTTCAAGAATTGAGACTCAGCGAAGTGCGCCGTGCTGCCTTACGAGCTAGACTGGCCCTATCCATCATCGGCGAAGACTTGTTTAATGCCCTCGCCGTGGGCCCGCAAGCAGAGACTTACTCGCAGTTAAAATTTCGGCTGAGTGTCCTAACCGCCAACGAGTCTTGGCGGCATTCGCTGCGGGTGACCGGGACGCAAATCGCACAGCGTTTGTCTAGGCTGCCGGAATTTATCGCCAGCGATACCGAACAGCGAGTTTCTCAGGCTACGCCAGCACCCTCAAGAGTTGACAATGCATCGTTCCAGCTGGCACAAAAAATGGAATGGCAATTCGGCGGCCTCCTTGGGGAGGTTCCCAGCGAGAGTCCCACATTACGCCGGCGATCGCTGCTGCAATCTTGTCTGTTTGCCTGGTTGGCCGAGCGCGTCGAGACGGACCATTGGACCAGTGGCAGCGTTGAAGAAGCGTATTTTAAGGAAGCTGCCGAAAACTACTTGCAGACCGCCACACGTTTGTGGCCAGACAATCCGCGAATTGCCCTACTCCACCAGCAACTTGATGCGCCCGAGGCTCTTGAACTCAACACGCCAGACGCGATCGATCTAACGACTGAGTCGGAACTTGCATTCGATGTTCAAGTAACTCTCAACCCGTCTGCGGACCTGCCGCAAGGTTACGCGATTCTGAGCACCACGAGCAACGGCGAACTGCTGCAGTTAATTCAGCCAACGCCAGGTAAAAAGCGAGTGCATGACCTTTCAACTGGTTCGACTGCGTCAAGCGAGTCGATTACGCTCGCCAATCCGCGCGCGCTCAGCTGGTTACCATTCGAACCCAAATCTGTCAAAGTGCAGGGACCGCTGTTCGTTTCTAAGGACTCACCTCCCTTAAGTGGCGCGGAGCCAGTGTTAGCCACCGACCCAGCCATCGTCGTAACTTGTTTTTTTCGTGGCCGCACTCTCGAACGCACGATTCCGCTCGCACTGAATACATCCCCCTCGCTGACGAGCACCACGCCAATCAGGCCTGAAACGGCCGAGTTGTTGGTGCGCGCCTCCAAGAAACTCAACCTGGCTCATGGTTTAGGCGAGGGGGCCATCGCTTTCGTGTTGGATGCGTCCGGCAGCATGGGTGCGTTGCCCGGCAAGATGTTTGATGATTCGGCAAAGTACCGTCAGGCGACCCGCGCGCTGGAACAGGTACTCAGCCAACTTCCCCGAGGTATTCAAGTCAGCGTGTGGACGTTCGGGCAAGCGATGGGGCCGCAGAAAACGGTGCTCCGGGCTGAACAAACGATACGCCGTGTCGTGCCACCATTGGTCTGGAATCGTGAGGATGTCGGGCAATTGCGAGCGATCATGAAGACGCTCGAGTATCCCCATGTCGAACCCTGGAACGCCTCACCGGTCGTGGATGCGATCTTGGCAGCCAAACAAGACCTGATCGGCAGTTCAGGCTTCAAGAGTGTTGTCGTGATCACCGATGGAGTCGATTCGCGTATGAGCCAGACCGCTGAGACTCAACAATCCCCGAGTGATGTCAGCTCGATTCTCAAAGCGGCCTTCGATGGGACCGATATCGTCCTGAATGTAATCGGCTTTCGCGTTGAGGCGGAAGATGAACAAGTTGCGAGAACTCAATTCCGCGCGACCGAATCGTTCAATCCAGCCGGCCGCTATCTGGAATCGAAGGATACCGAAGAACTGGCCAACGTGCTTCAGAGCTTGCTGCATCAACGCGTTCAATATTGGCTCGATGATTACTCGAACGCTGAACTCCCAGCCGGTCGGAAACGATTGCCCGTCGCCGATACAGCACAGGACGATAGCTGGTATCCCGGCGGCCTGCAACCTGGAACCTACAATCTTTGGAACAGTGCCTCCACGCGTCCCACACGTCTAAGTGTTCGAGGTGGCAATCGCTTGGTGCTGGAACTGGACGAACGCAACGGTGATGTCGCTGCCAATCGGAGCGATTTCTTAAGGACCGACTTCAGCTGGAAACCAACTGCCACCGTCAATCAATGGCTAGTCGCTGCGCTTGAGAATCGGATCAACGGCCAGCGTTTGGAACTACTGCTGGGGCTTGAGAGATTGCCGACGCCGGATCCCAGTTTGGTTGAACAAGTAGAACCGTTGGATGTATGGTTTGAAGTAACGCCGACCGAACATGTGGCCGACGTAAGCCAGCCTGCGAGCTCGCTGCATTGGATGCGAACCTATGATTACCCAGTGCCCACCTACCGCTTGTCGGTTCAGGATTGGCCACGCGATCAAAACCATCGTCCCCTCTCGGCCACATGCCAAGTTTGGTTCAATCCACACCGCCACACACCCGCCGGGCTGAGGATACAACGCGGCCAAGATTTTGATCAGCTCAGCCAACTCGAGCAACTGAGTTGGGAGGTGCATGGCGACAAACTGCAGTTCGAGGAGATCAAAGTAGAACAGCGTTCCGTCTTGGCCGCCAATGGAGATGTTGAAACGCACCCATGCCTGGTGGTGCGAGTCGCGCAATCAGGTCTATATCCCGTGTGGGTTCAACCGATGGGTTTGAAGTTGGCCGGAAAGCAACATATGCATTACCATGCCCTCGGAAAAACAACCGCCATGTTCTGGCCCGTGACCGCAGATGAATTGCACTCAGCCCTAACCGGCTTCGAGGCAATCTCCCCGCTGGAGCTCAAGGAACAAGCCGAATTGGCTGGCTACCATGTCGAGCTCCAGCTGGAACCTGCGGTTGCGGACGACATCGCTTTCCCACCATTAGTTCGCCGCTCTGCCTACGAGTGATCTCACGGAAGAAACAAGCACGCGATGAGTGTCACCCCACCAACCAATCCGACCAATAGCACCCCATCGCTGCAGTGGCGTGTCGAGTTGATAAAGCCCACCCTGCCTTCGCGGCGCATGGGAAGCCTACATCCGTGGGGCGTGCCTGCGGTATTGCTGCTGGCGCTGTTCGCCATGCTGGGCTCGACCGTTGGTCTGATTTCAACCCTGCAGCCACTGCCCCAGCCGCGACTCGTTGCCCTGTGGATGAGTAAGCCCGTCGATCTGCGCACACTGCATGCCCCCACGATCCGCGATGTTGATGCCCTAATGGGCTCTGGAATTTTCGCTCCAACTGGTATTGCCAATCAAGCAGCCAATCGTGAGGGCTTTACACCCGCCAGCTTTGACCAGCAAATCTCACTGCTGGCAGGTTTGCAAGGGGATGAACCCGTGATCGTCTACCTCTCGGCCGTGGCAACCGTGGATGCGTCACAGCAGGTCATGTTGCTGTCCGGTTCACCGCTGGATCGAGCATTGGAATCGCAGCGGCCCTTAACAGAGTTGCTGCAAACCCTGCAGCACTGTCGGGCCTCTCACAAGCTGCTAATCTTGGAGCTTGGCTGGCCCAACGATGGTACCGACATCATGCAAGAATTGCAGGCACAGCTGCAGGGCCTTCCATCGCCGAGTTATTCCATCATTTGCACAAGTTCGCCGGGGGAAACCGCCCGGACTATCGTCGAACCTCGGCAAAGTCTCTTTGCGTACTTCCTCGAACAGGGCCTGCTCGGCAATGCAGATGGATTTCTCGACCAGCGCAGTGATGGGCGGGTTAGTACTCCTGAGCTGGTTGCATACGTCAAGCAGACTGTGAAGAGCTACTCGCAGGAAGTTTATGCGGCGCAGCAGACGCCGATGGTCATCGGCAACCTGGCCACGTTTGACCTCTGCGCCTACTCCGCAGCCAAACGAGCGCAGTCCGATGCTGCCGTTGCTCAACGCACCCCACCACCCAGCAGTGCACTGCCTGCTAGCACGCCTGCGCCAGCCGAAGTTGCAGCTACTCCATCCCCGCGAGAGCTGCGCGAGACAGCCGAATCAGCGGTAGGGGAGACTCAGCGTGTCGCGGCGAGCAGGTCAAACATTCCGCCGGAGGGTCAACCTGGTAGAGACAATACGTTGTCGATCGACCAAGTAAACTCTGCAGCCAACCCAAGTGAATTCCCACACTGGTTGCAAGCCGCTTGGCAGGCCCGGGATCGAATGATCGCGGCCAAGTACTATCATTTTGCCCGACCGCGAATTGTTCTACTGGAGAATGAGATTTTCTCGGCTGAATTGGCCTGGCGTGACGGAATGCCTGTGGAACCGCTACAAGCCTGCTTGGATCGCAGTGCAAAAGATCTTGAAGCTTGGGCCGCAAGGATGCGCGCGCGATACCGTGGGCCCGTCGCACGGGTCGAGAGGCCACGCGCAAACATTGCTGGCAAGCCATCGCTTTCAGATGGGAATGTAGCCAGCAGTCCCCAAGGCGCTGTGTCGCCTCAGACGACTCCGCTTGCCCCTACCGCTTCGATAGCTAACCTCCCCAACGCGAGTGAACTTCAAGCCAGCCTGGCTCGGTTCATGCGAGATGCCCTGAGTCTCCGTGCCGCCACACCTCGACTTAGCCAAGGAACCCTCGCGGCAGCTGGAACTGTATCTTCAACTTCAACTGGGGAACAAGCGTCCGCAGCCCTCGCAGCCCTCGTTGAAGAGTTCAAAAAAGCACACGCCGATGTCTCGGCCGAAGAGCTTACTCGGGATTTGTTCCAATACGTCCGCGACCATTCGCAGTTTCAGACAAATCAGCTCGCATACGTTAACCTAATCCTACCGACTACTGCCAGCGGCCCATTGGAACTAAAGGAACAACTTCTTCGTAGCTTAGTGCAAGCGGTGGATCGCAGCTGGGGCCAGACACTCACCAAAGAGACAATCCAGGGGCTTCTAAAAGTCGTGAGCCTGAACGAACAACGCACTGATTTGCCCCAGATATGGCCGTGGTTGGCAGAGATGCAAACAACGTGTGACCTCAATCGAGCGGCAATGGAGCAGTCGCTGTGGACTGCCGAGGCCACCGGAATGGTCCCCATGAGCCGATTTCTCGAGATGATCAAGGCAGAGCAGAAGTTGACAACGATCCGTCAGCGCCTTGAGTCAGCCTACGATGCAGTCACCTACAACCGCCTGCGGCTGCAGCAATGTTCGCCGGTCGACGAATCGGTTCATCGAATACAACAGTGGTGCAACTCGGCTGATCAAAGCGAGCAGCTTGAGCAAATGCTGCTTCATCCAAACGCAGTGGATACCGTCAGTGTGGCACACCGCCTGACAGCCACCAAGCAGATCAATTATCTGCACGCCGAGACCGTGCAACTTCAATTGACCATGGATCGCTTTTTGGGCAACGCCAGCGGTCAGCACATCAAGCATTTGCTCAGCGAGAGTCAAGTTCTCGAGGCGGACGCTGGGCACTTGCTGGATTTGCAGCGCCTACTTGGCACATCCCTGCCGACCGCCGAGCAGCGTGTGTTATTGCATGCAGCCAGCCATTCGTTAGCGAAGAAAATTCACTACCAGGCCTTGCAAAGAATGCAGTCGCTGCCGGCCTATGCCACGGCAGCCACGAGCTCCTCTGTCGATTCAGGGGGGGCTGCTCGTACAAAACTGACAAGCCCAATCGGGTGCGCCCGCAAGTTGCAGGCGCGACTGGCGACTGAGCAACCGCCGCTGAGCGACTGGGACAGCCACTTGGGTGAAATCTGGAGTCGGTCCGAGCGACTCTACTCTTCGCTCGCCCAGTCGAATCCAAAGATTGACTACTACGCTTCAACGGCTCAGTTGTATCGCCTTGAGACCCAAAGCGGACCCGCCCCACGAGTTGGTATGCAGGCTGGTTTGCCGACTGTCGATCGGGGACATTTCATCGCGACCAGGGAGCGCGAGTCCCAGCCGGTTGTGACGCCGCGCATTAAGAATGCTGCGCCTAAAGCCAGTGTGGCAGTGGATTGGTTGCCAACTACGGCACCAAGCGCTACGCCTGTCGCTTCAATCCGCTTGAGGACATTGCCTGGCCATCAAGCGTATGCAATGCGTTTAACCAACATCAGCCCACAGCCAAAGACGGTGATCGTTGAGCTAAGCAATGGCGCTGAAAAGCTAACCTCCAATTCGATTCCGCTTGAACCAGGTCAAGGTCTGCCTGTAACGTTCGCCGGGCAACCACCCAAGCCGGAAGACGCGTTACCTGAATTGACTTCCATGCCGAGCGTGCGTGTACTGGACGCTACGACGCGGCAGCTTCTGCTTGAACAAACTGTAGCCGTTGCAATCGCCACACCCCGCGAATATGTGGAAGTACTCTCTGCGACTTTTTATCCACATAGCATCGGGCGGAATCATCTTGAGATATGGCTACGGGCCACTCAGCCGCTCACCGCTGGACCCTGCGTCGCCAAGTTAAGCCTCGAGCCTGCCAAGATCAATGGCCTCGTGTCGGTTACGAGTGGCAAGCTGGAAACAGAACTGGATCCAACAGGCCAACCGACCCGCCTGTTGGCTGAGGGCTTGGTGTTCATGGAAGATACTGACAATGCAGGGATTTTTGAGATCTCGATTGATGGCGTGGCTCGAGCCTTCCGCTTCCATTGCAACTTCACACGTGTCGGACAACCAACGGTACCGAGTCTACTCTCGCGTCCCACACTGGAACTGCTTGCGCCTCCTACGGGCCGAACTGGCAGTGAACTACCGGTGCATTTGCAAGTCGATAACGCTCCGCGTCATGCGACGCTCGAGCTGCGTTTGAAGGCTGACCAGCATTTCCCGGTTGAGATCGATCGATCATACGTATTTCCTTCTCCACAGCATCATCGCCTGGGCTTTGTGGCGTCCACCGGTGGTGAGTTGCTGTTCACTGCTGAACTCAACGACTGGCTCGTTACCCTAAATACCAGCCATATAGTCGGCGCGCGGCAGCTGATGGCTGAACTGGCCAGTGAGGCTGGAGTGCTGGCCGAGAAGAAGCAACCACTGGCACTCGATAATCGACCGCCGCAGTACTTGCAATTCGTCCAGTTCCCAGAGCGGGCTACGGTCGGCTCAACTCAGCGGGTTCGGTTGGCGGCCGAGTCGCCGCTCACGGGAATCGACTCGATTCAGCTATTTGCGGGAAGCTTGGTCGATGGAAAGATTCCCGCGGGTGCTCCCCTAATCGACTGCCATTGTGACGAATCGAGTAAAAGCCACCCACCAAGTGCTATTTACCACCAATCGCTGTGGAGCGCTGAATTGACTTGGCCACAGCAACTTGGGGATTTCAATGTGACTGCGATTGCCACTAATGGCGCTGGCTTGCAAACGCTTTGCTCAGTGAAGCTGACTGCTGTGACCGCTGCCGAATTGAATTTTGGAGCGATTCGGGGCGAGGTGCAAGAAGGTGGTACACCACAACCTGAGCTCGACGTCCTCTTAATAAATTCCACTGGGCAGAGGGTTGCCAAAGTGAAATCGCGCGTGGACGGGACGTTTGAATTTGCAGCCGTAGCAGCCGGAGAATACCTACTGTTTGCTGACAAACCGACGAGTCGGCGGAGTGCTCAGCAACAAGTTCGCGTTATGGCAGGGGAGATCTCTCCTGGCAATCTTGCGCTGCGCCTAGCAAGATAATCCTGCCCCCCGTTGAGAAACAAACTTAAGAACCGTAAGAAGTACATTGCACCGAGGACGCGCGACTTGCATTTTCATGTTCGGTTCGGTTGCTACGCCGTTTGAGCATTCTGCGCCGTTGTTATCAACGAGAATCTGCTCAATAAGAGACAGCCATAGCCGTCCTAAAAACCGTTCTTACAGCCACGATTACATCCGTCTTATTGTTTTTTGTATAGAACCTGCACGATAGGCCCTTCATAGCCTGCATAATTTATCTATAATTCCCAGACCTGGGTCTTGATATACTCTTCGTAGAGTGTTCAAGCTTGTGAGGAATCAGCGCGAATTGGAGTGGACCTTGATCGTGCCGGAGTAGGATCGTGCCGGAGTAGATCATGCCAATTTCAATTAGTCCCTCGCTGGCACCTGTGATCTTTCTTTTTTTAGATTGGGAATGAGACAATGGCGAAGAATGATTCGAAAGTATCGGTCATCCACAGTTTTCTTGAGAAGAATCCAACAGCGACCTGGAAATTAGCTCAACCTGAGCTTGAGAAACTTGGTATTACTGGGACCTACTTTAGTATCCAAAAGAGCAAGTGGAAAACAGGCGGCACACCCAAGAAGTCGTCGCGCGGAGCGGCCAAAGGCAAAGCCAAGCGGACAGCCGTGGTAGGACGACCCGCCAAGAGCAAATCGTCGGATAAAGGTTTGGGGCAAGCTGTGGAATTTGCACGCTCGGTCGGCGGCATCAGTTCAGCCAAGGAACTGCTCAATCAATTGGCAAGCATGCAGGTCGAGTAGGCTTCGGTCTAACTCATTTGCGATTAACAAAATGCGCAGTCACCAACGGCATTTGCCTGCGGTGACTTTTTGTTTCACGCGCATCGAGATGCCTACCAAGCGGACTTCAATTCATGAATTCGCAGGCTCTTGATATGAGCCGCTCCTCCGACTGCGCGCAGTGACGGCTTCTCTTGCGCAGTCGCAGGGGTGTAGTAATGAGCGGCAAACCGCTCGCCGTCAAACGCGAAAACTTCGATCGACAGGCGATCGACCAGCACCCGCAAGGCAATCGAACCTTCACGTGCCGCAAGGTTGTCAAGTGATGTTACCTCCACCCGATTTCCTGCGTCGTCAACACCGCTGTGCAAGAGCCTCTGCGAGTCGACATCATAGGTCAGCTTGATTCCGGGGAGTTGGAGTACAATTTGCTTCGCTTCACGCGGCTCAAGCTCAATTTCCAGATCCACCAAATCGAGCCCTTCTATTCCGCGCAGGACATCGCTGTCTGGCCCTAAAAGTTCTGACGTGCGTGTGTGCCTCGATTGAACTAGGGAATCGATTTCGCGGATCGGCTCGCAAAACAGTCGTACTCCAGCCGGTGTGGAACGCAACGACAATTCGCATGGAAAAGACATCTGTTGATTGAACGGCAGGCCATGCATCTCGGCCGCATCGGGCCCGCCGCGCATCCATCCGATTTGCACCGCACGTCCACCAGGACTATTGTTGAACGTCTGTGCCGCATAGAAATCGCCGCCCCCCTGTTTCAAAGGACCCGATTCACTAGTGAACGTCTTTCCATCAAAGTCCCCAATTTCATAATCGAAGCTGGCGTCGTAAATCACTGCTTTCGTATTGTCCCTGTCACCATCAACGGGGAGAAAAACCAAGTCCATGCACTCAAAGGCCCAATCCGCCATGAAGTCCGAAGCGAATTCCCAATCGGTGAGATTTTGCGAAGTAAAGAAGCGAACTCGGCCTGGATTGACTTGCACCCACATCAACATGACCCACTGTTTACTCTCGGCGTGCCAAAAAACTTTGGGGTCACGCTCTTCTTTATCAAGCCCTTGGTTGGGGACTATCGCCCGACCTTCGTTCCAGTAGTTCCATGTCATTCCTTTGTCCGTGCTATAGGCCATCGCTTGATAGAACTTGGGTTTGGTCGCAAAAGTATAAAACGCCACCATCGTCTTTGTTTCGCCTACTTGTTTGCCCAGCGAGTTGTTGTGATCAATCACCGCAGTGCCGGAGAAAATCGTGCCCGATTGCCGGTCCACGCGATAAGGTAGGAGGGCATGTTTGAGTTGTTTCCAATGCACCATGTCGGGACTGATGGCATGCCCCCAAGTCATGTTTCCCCACTTGGTACCGAGCGGATTGTGCTGGAAAAAAAGATGATAGTTCTCACCGTCGAAGACCATCCCATTGGGATCATTCAGCCAATTCCGTTTGGATGTAAAATGAAACTGAGGGCGCAAGCTTTGCGAATAATCGGTCTCCTCGTAAGCCTCAGCCACAATCTCTGGGGCCCAGGCAAACTCCAGCGATGTTTCAGGCACCCCTTCGTCGGTGCCCCGAAAATCATCGACATTGATATGCCCCCAACCGCCGCT
Organism: Pirellulaceae bacterium; assembly: GCA_041751975.1. GTDB lineage: Bacteria > Planctomycetota > Planctomycetia > Pirellulales > Pirellulaceae > Aureliella. Next base: position 7,625 of record JBGSHW010000073.1, on the reverse strand, counting down.
CGCTTGATCGTAGATGATCAATTGGGCGGTTCTGCCTATGAACGCCGACACATCATAACTCGTCGAAACCATCGACTCAGAATCGATACCTGTGGCCAAGTCGAGTTCTTTCCCCTCGCACAGTAGCTTTACACCCGTCTCGCCGGGTAGGTTTCCGCCACCGATGCGGAAGGTGATAAACGGCTTGGACACGGTGAACTCAGCTGAGGTCAGCGTGCCGGTTGCCTCGTCGCCACGCGTATCACCCGGCTTTCCGGTACGGCCGTCGTAGCGTTCGTACGTACCAACCCAAAAGTCACCTTGATGTTGACTCGCTTCGCGGTTACGCGCTGCTGGATTGTCGCCTCGAGTCGGCTGAACGGCAAATGCATCCCCCGCGGCGGTCCAGCCATTTAAATTTCCCGATTCGAAGTCCGAATTGTGAAATAGGAGTTCGTCGCCGTAGACGGCGTCGCTGTAGTTGGCGTTGCCATAGAAGGGGGAAACTGAAGCAAACGCCAGTAGAACGGAGAGGATCGTGCGCATGATGTTTTGTGGGAAACAGCAGGAAGGGAAGGGTGGAAGCAGGAAGGGTATGAGTTTTGGTATGAGTTTTGGCTTAGGTTCAGTTTTAAGTTCAGGTTTAAGTTCAGGTTCGAGTTCGAGTTTAGGGTTAGGGTAAGTTTTTTTGGGGGAGTTATTGGCGAGGAGGGGGAGAGGAAGAGAGACCGAGGCGGCTTTGCAACTCTTCGAGCGGCACTCTCTTGGTCTCTGGCACCATGAGCAAGACCCATACGAGTTGTAGCACCATCATGAAACAGAAAAATCCAAAGACGGTGCCTGGAGAAAAATAGGTAACCATCTGTGGAAACGACAACGTGAGAAGCGCTGCAAAAATCCAATGGGTAAAGCTACCCAACGATTGCCCCATGGCGCGATAACGCGTGGGGAAGATCTCCGAAATGAGAACCCAGATGACGGCCCCCTGTCCAACAGCGTGTGCAGCGATGAAGGCAAAAATACAAATCAAGACAATGATCCCTCCCGCGCCAGACGCCTGGGCAGCTTGCATCTCAAGCTCGCTGGACCAATTGCCAATATCTGCGGGGAGGGCAGCCAGCGGAACTTCAAAATCGGGGCCATGATAGGTGGTTACGTCGAGTCCCTTGAGCATTTCAAGCGATGCATCAAGTCGCGTTCTAAGTGGCAAAGAGTCGGGGGAGCCGTCTAACTGCTGCGCTAAATCCGAAATTTGTATGGCCGCCGAGGCCACCCGAAACTCGACCGCGTTGGCGAAGAAAGTGTAAGCACATAAGCCGAGCGAGGCGATGTATCCAAACGAGCCAATGATAAGCAAAGTGCGTCGTCCCAACCGATCGATCAGATACAGTCCCAGAAATGTGAACACTAAATTCACACAGCCGATGCCGATCGACTGCAGCAAAGCAGCCTGCGCGCTGAGCCCGGTCAATTCAAAAATCCGAGGAGCGAAGTACAGAATCGCATTGATGCCAGACAATTGGTTGAAGAATGCAACCAAAAAGGCCAACACGATAGGGGTGCGGAGTTGCAACGACCAAAAGCCGGCTGCCGACCTGTTCGATTGGGCCGAAGATTCTGTGATTTCCCCAACCAGCAGCTGGAGCTCGGTCGGATCGGTGGAGGGATTGATCTGCTGAAGCGCTTTCAACGCGGCCGTTTCGTCCCCCCGATGACTAATCAACCAGCGCGGGCTTTCGGGCAGCACAAAACAAAGTGCAGTAAAGACTAACGCCGGAAAGGCTTCCACGGCCAACATCCACCGCCAAGCCTGCTCACCGATGCCTGATAGCAACGCATTGGACAGAAACGCCACCAAGATCCCGAAGACAATATTAAATTGGAACATACCCGCCAGCCTGCCACGAAAAGCAGGTGGTGAGATCTCCGCAATGTAAAGCGGGGCGGCAACCGTAGAGATACCCACCCCCACGCCACCAATAAACCGAGCGATCATGAATGTATAAACGTCAGTTGCAAGTCCTGACCAGATGGCCGACACGACGTACAGGATGCCAATCGACTGCAAGGTGCGGGTTCTTCCCCACTTTTCAGTCGGCCAACCGCCCAGCAAAGCCCCCAGCACCGTCCCCCACAACGCCATGCTCATCGCCAGACCATGCTGGAAGTCGCCGAGTTGCCAGAGCGATTGGATCTTCTGCTCGGCCCCCGATATCACAACCGTATCAAAACCAAACAAAAAGCCAGCCAAGGCAGAAGTCAACGCGTAGAAAAATAAGCGTGGTTTCACAAGAGAACTCTGGAGTGCGGGGTGCGAGCTGGTTGGCCGATGCCGGGCATGGCGATCACGTCAGGTACACTCTCCACGGTTTCGACCGTTCCGAAAAGTGTATGGCAGTTGGCATCGTGGACCAGCACCGACAGCACGTTCCCAGCTTGGCGTTCATTGCCATCCCAGACCACAATGCGATCGCACTTGGTGCGTCCGATCATTTGCCGTAACGGTCCAACCTCGCCGCGCCGCACCGAGACTTTGCTGGGCCCCTCCGCCAGCACTTCCACGCGCCGCCCGAGAAACTGCAAGTTATCGGCTTGACTGATTTCATTTTGAACGGCCAACAACTCATTATTGCGTCGCGTTTTGACCTCTTCAGGAACATCATCTGCATACAACTCGGCACCTTTGGTTCCAGGCCGCACCGAGTACTTGTAGATAAAACTGTTTTTGAAGCGACAACGCTCGATCAAGGCAACCGACTTCTGAAAATCCTCCTCGGTCTCACCACAAAAACCAACGATGAAATCGCTGGAAACGGCCGCAGCGGGCAGCAGGTCGTTAATGCGATCCATCATTTCGAGATAATCGACCACGGTGTAGCCACGTTTCATCCGCTTGAGTACATCTTCGGAGCCGCTTTGCGCTGGCACATGCAGATAGGTCGAGCACTTAGGCAGGTCGCGGACCGTTTCCAGTAGCCGCGGGGTCATATCCTTGGGATAATTGGTCACAAACTTAAGGCGTTCGATGCCATCAATCTCATGCACTTTTTCGAGTAGATCTGCGAGGCGCGTCTCTTGGTCGCCGTCACGGTAACGGTAACTATTGACCGTTTGTCCGATAAAAGTGATTTCCTTGCACCCCTGTCGCGCTAACTCTTGAGCTTCTGCATAGATAATCTCAGGCGCACGTCCTTGCTCAGGACCGCGCGTCATGGGAACGATGCAGTAGGTACAGAATTTATCGCAACCGATTTGAATGCGCAGGTAGGCCTGATAGGGAGTCGGCCGCATGGAGGGGTCGCGGAGGGGATCAAACGTCTCATGGCTGCGTTTGATCTCTTCTTGAGAGCCATCGCGTCGACCGAGACTGACCGCCATTTGCTGCCCGGCCCCTTGTTTGATCAAAGCCAACAGCTCAGGGATCTTGTGCAACTGCCCTGGGCCGACAACCAAGTCGACATACGGTGCCCGTTCAAAGACCAACTTCTGATCCTTTTGTGCCATGCACCCCATGACACCAATGGTCTTCTCGGGGTGTTCGAGTTTGAGCAACTTGAGTCGCGCCAGATTGTTATAAACCTTTTCCTCGGCATGTTCGCGCACACTGCAAGTGTTGAATAGTAGCGTGTCCGCGTCGGCCGGTTTGGCTGTCAAGTCATAACCGTGGCGGCGCAAGCTGGCCACGACCATCTCGCTGTCGAGCACATTCATCTGACAGCCAACCGTTTCGATGTAGAGCTTTTTCAATGGGGTGGTTTCGCTTGACATGGTCTTGGGGGATGCAATATTTCGATGTGAGAATAGGGTCGCAGACGCTTAAAATTCGCAACCGCTGCCGACCGCCAGAGCCTATTTTTACCAGACCTGTGACCAAATGCCCACCGCATTTGAGTTGTGAAACGGGAGCCAACGAACCCGGGGCTCGCACGAAACGCCCCTGATCGGCGTCTATATCGAGGTTAACTTGAGCGATCCGCCCTGCGCGACCCGGGGTGTACGCTGGCTCGGCCCGCTTTTCGTCATCCCTGGCCAACTCTGCAAAGAACGTATCCCGCCCCCCATACGAAGCCCCTTCCGCCCAACAGACGCTGCCCAACGAATTTCTCGGCATAATATGGTTTAACACCCGAAGCTCGCATGCAATACAATGCGATTTCACTTTAAATCGCCATGCTTTCTCCCACCGCTGAATAGCAGCCCCAACCTACCCTCCAGCGCCTTGAATTGCCTTTTTGCGTCGAGGTTAAAGGGGTTCTCGCGATTTATCCCCCACCGCATGAACGAGGTGAACATGAGTCTTCCACGAAACGCACAACTTCATTCGACCATACCGATTCCCACTTTTCTGGGCACCGCATGGCTGGCACTGTTCATAGCTGCTCAAAACGCGGTAGCTCAAACGCCAGATCCGGAAGTAGCGGGTAACGCGCAGGTAGCTGAATTCATGCAGAAGTTTCCGCCGCGGGGTGTGATGTCTGATGGTTCGATCCCGACACCGGCTGACGAGGCGGTCAAGCAATTCCGCATGCAGGCCGGCACGCAGATCGAACTGATGGCCAGCGAACCAGCCGTCTCGCAACCGCTCTTCTTGTCCTGGGACTCACGCGGTCGCATGTGGGTCGTGCAGTATCGACAATATCAGTTTCCGGCTGGCCTTAAGGTTATACAGTACGACCAACACTTGCGGGCCGTGTTTGACAAAGTGCCCGAGCCGCCCCCACAGGGTGCCTCGGGTAAAGATGTGATCAGCGTCTTCGAGGACACCGATGGCGATGGTTTGTTCGATACACATTCCGATGTAATCACCGGTTTGAACATCGCCACGTCGGTGCAAGTTGGGCACGGGGGCATCTGGGTACTCAACCCACCTTACTTGCTTTTCTATCCTGACGCCGATGGAGATGACGTACCCGATGCCGACCCCGAAGTCTGCTTGTCGGGCTTTGGTCTGCAGGACACGCACTCGGTGGCCAATAGTTTGCTGTGGGGGCCCGATGGTTGGCTGTATGGTGCCAATGGCAGTACCACCACCGGCACGGTCAGTTCGGCGGTGACGAAGGGGGTGAGTTTTGAAGGGCAGTGCATCTGGCGTTATCATCCCGATTCACGCGAGTTTGAGATCTATGCTGAAGGGGGTGGCAACACCTTTGCCTTGGAGATCGATTCCCAAGGTCGCATCTTCTGCGGCTACAACGGTGGCAACACGCGAGGCTTCCACATGCCGCAAGGCTCGTATTCGTCGAAGAACTGGGGCAAGCATGGTCCGCTCACCAATCCCTATGCCTTTGGTTACTTTGAAGCGATGGGGATGGTCGGCGATGAACGGCGTTTCCCCCAAGCTTTCACAATCTACGAAGGTGGTTTGTTTTCCAACGACTTTGATGGAAACATTATCGCCCCCAATTCGATGCAAAACTTGGTCTGGAATTCCAAACGCTTGCCCAACGGTTCAACTTATCGCACCGAAGACCTCCCCAATCTTTTAGAAACTCCCGATCGTTGGTTCCGCCCCGTTTACGGTGGTGTCGGACCAGACGGAGCGATCTACGTGGCCGACTGGTACGATACGCGTCTCAGCCATGTCAGTCCGCTGGACGATTGGCACAAAGAAAGTGGCCGCGTTTATCGAATATCACCCGCTGGCACCCAACCGACCTATCGCGAAGGTGACTTGCATCGGCAGCCGGCCGAGAAGTTGCTTGAACTGCTAGGGCACGAGAACAAATGGATACGCCAGAGAGCGGCTTTGGAAATCGGCTGGCGTGAGGAAACGCAGCTGCTGCCCAGGTTGGTGCAACTGGTTGACCATTCGCATTCGCTCGAAGCGCTGTGGAGTCTGAACATGCTCGGCGGTTTGTCGCCTCAGCGGGCTGCGAAATGGTTGCAGAGCGACGATGAGCACATCCGCTGCTGGGTCGTCCGCTTGCTCGGGGATCGCCATGTGGGACTCCCTGAATTCGTTGAGCTCGCGCGACGTGAAACGGCCGTACAGGTTCGCAGCCAACTGGCAGCCACCGCCAAGCGAATTCCGGCCAAGGTGGGGCTTCCCGTTATTGGAGAATTGTTGAGGCACAGCGAGGATATCAACGATCCGCATCTGCCGCTGATGATCTGGTGGGGGCTCGAAGCGCATGCTACGGCTCGGCCAGCAGTGCTGCAACTCTTCGAAGACCCAACGCTCTGGCAATTACCTTTGGTCCAGCAGCATATTGCGGGACGTGTGGCGCAGCGTTACGCCACGGCAGGGACCGCCAACGACCTGGAATTGTGTGAAGTGCTGGTTGCCCTGTCAGGCGATTCGCCAGCCACCGAAGCACTCCTGCTGGGTGTGCTGCGTGCATTTCAAGGACGAACTGTACCACCGCTGCCACCTCAGCTGGCCCAGGCGTTGGCAGAGTACCAGGCATCGCTGGGCGATTCGGGGCTCATCACCGCGCTGCAGAGCAATCCGGTTGATGCGATTCCAGCGGCCCTAAAACTCCTGCAGGATCCTTCGCAAAACCTGGTCCTGCGGATTGAATTAGCGCGGGGATTGGGAGAAACCGGTGCCCGCGAAGCCTTCGCCCCGTTGCTGCAATTGGCAGTGGGCAATCAAGAACCCACCCTGCAACGTGTGGCCCTGGTCGCGCTCCGCAACTTCAATGAGGAGCGTGTTGCCAGTGACCTACTCAGTAGCTTTGGCAGCTCTATCTCAGGTGAACATGAGCTGCGCGATACTGCCTGCCGTACACTCGCCATGCGCCCCAACTGGGCCGAAGCATTGCTAAAGGAAGTCACTGCATGGCGGGTTCGCCCCCGGGATGTTCCGATCGATGTCGTGCAACAACTACGAACCTACGAAGAGCCCCACTTGCGGGACTTGGTCGAAGCGGTGTTTGGCAAGCCAGTGACTATGTCCAGCGAAGCCAAGACAAGTCATATGCTCCGCATCAAAAAGGCCATGCAACAGCTCAGCTCATCCTCCGCGGATAACAAGGCCACAACCAGTGACGGGATGACACCCCACCTCGACTCGTCGGATGCATCGCTTGGCAAAGAACTCTTTACCAAGAAGTGTGCCACTTGCCACAAGCTGTTTGGCGAAGGGAACAACATTGGCCCGCCCCTCGATGCTTACGACCGAGGCAACTGGGACTTTTGGCTCATCGCGATGTTCGAGCCAAGTGCGGAGATTCGGGAAGGTTATCAATCCTATGCCGTGCTGACCGTCGACGGCCGCGTGGTGACCGGCATGATCGCGGCGCAAAATGCCAACTCGATAACGCTCCGCAGTGCCGATAACCTGCTAACCACTTTCGCGCGAGAGCAGATCGACGACTTGCGAGCCTTGCCGACCTCGCTGATGCCGGACGATCTCTTAAACGACATGAGCGATGAGCAGGTACAGGCCCTGCTCCGCTATGCTTCACAGGGAGCCCGTTGATGAGCTCACAGTCATTAGCCCATATTGCATTAGCCCATATTGCATTAGCCCAGCACTTTTTGAATCGTCCCTAAGCAGCTCGCTGTTTTGGTCAGACGGGAAGTGTGGAACCGGGAAGTGCGATTTGTTTAGAGGTGGGTTAAGAAAATGGACTGAAGACTATTTTTTTGAGGGGGCCAGCCCCCGGGCCCCCGGGATTTATCGCATTGAGGTCAAAAGCAAG
>JBGSHW010000072.1:0-2548 GCA_041751975.1 Pirellulaceae bacterium | reverse complement strand
GCGCGACCACGAGCGACGTCGTTCGCGTCGCCGTCGGCAGGTTCGCGTGGCTCAGTGGAGCCGCGGAGATTGAAACGACGATTAAGCAGATGGCAGCCGAAGGTCACAGCGACGCGGCGATGGCCGAACACTTGACCGCGGCCGGGCATCGTTCGCCGCGAGGCAACAAGGTACTCGAAAGCACGGTCCGCTTGACCCGATTGCGTCTTGGCATCTTGCGAAAGACTCATCAATCGCACCCACGTCGCGTGGAAGGATTTTTAACGATCCCACAGTTGGCGAAGAAGCTCGGGGTCCAACGCTGGTGGATTAGCGATCGCATCCATAACGGGACGATCAAAGCAAAGATGAATGAGAAGGTGAAGTGCTATCTATTCACTGACACGCCAGCCATGCTAGCAGGGCTAAGGGCCATGGTCGCCGAGTATCAAAGCAAAATGGGTTGTGGAAAGGGGCATCAAGATGACTGATCGAAGAACTTGCGAATATCCACCTCCAGTACCCAGCCGCCTCTTGGCCGACAGTTCATCGTCTGGTCGCGGAAGGAGGTCAACGCGTCGTGTGCCGAGCGGCCAGGCCGAAAACCGTAGGAACAGTCCAAAAAGTCCTGCTCGTAGATCGATTCCAGCAGCATGACCACCGCACGCTGGAGGACCTTGTCCTCCAGCGTGGGAATTCCGAGCGGACGGGTCTCCGTGGTGGAGCCTCCTTTCGGAATATGCACTCGCCGTACGGGTGGAGCTTGGTAGGCGCCGGACTTCGCACGGTCGAGCAGACTCTGGAGGTTACCCCCCAAGTCCTGCTCATATTCTTCCGCGGTTACTCCGTCGACACCTACGGCGCCATCCTTACGCGTGCGTCGATACGCTTCCTTGAGCCAGTCGATGTCCATCAGATAGGCAAGCGAGGTGAAAGCCATCTCTGGCGACTGCTTCGCCAACGCTGCTATCCGCTCCTGTTTCGTGGACACGTTATCCGAATTTCGATGCATTCGTCGTGTTTCTCAGAAACGGTTCTATGACTCGACGTCTCGCTTCCCTCCACTGGCTCCAAACGGGGTGAAGTTCGCCAGCTTCATCGGTACTATCAAGACGCTATGACTTCCTGATGCTCGTCTCGCCGCGCTTCGTTTCCTTCGCTTGGCGATACCTCGGTTGCACTCGTTCCTTTCGCTCCTCGACGGACGAGTGCACCGCCAAGGCCTGGAGTTGGTAACCCGGTGTCTCCATCCGGGAATTGCCGAGGAAGCAGCAGGATCTCCCAAGTTCCTGGGGAACCTCAATAATCCGTTTGCACATGTTCCGAACCGACGCCGGCAGGACTGCTTGCACCAGACCACTACAGTGCAGCAACGTGGCCCTTGGTCATCAAAAGGCAAAGGCTCCCACAACTGGGTCTTTCGACGCTCAATAGCATGGCTTTCGGACTCGCTGTCTACGCTTCGTGATGGAAGTTACCCGACACCACGCAAGACTCGCTTCCAGTTGCTGGTCAAGCTCTACTGGACGGGGTTCTCACCCGCAAGGTTCCGGTGAAAGGTTTCAGATTTGTGGATTACATTTCATCCCCCTTTCCCAAGCTTTGCTTGGCGCAACTGACGCAACCTCGGTCCGCTGACCAGTCGGTGAGCCGAAGGAGGAGAGCTGCACCGCCGCGGGTTTGAGGATAGCCCCCGCCGCTGCCCGAAAGCCGTGCGCTACCGCAGGGGGCCTCAGGAGCGTTGGGCGATCTAAGGGCACTCGACCAAGCCGCCTAACGCCTACGTTAACGGGGCGGTGACGGAAAACTATGAATCCAAAATGCCGGCATGCTTCGCCGCTCCGGATCAACGTTTTGTTATCACGCGCTTACGAAGGCTCCCAGTAGTCCGGATTCGCCAACGTTTCTTCCATCAGGGATTCGGATAAGTGAGGCAAGTCTGGTAAATCATGTGATCGGTAAAGCCCATCAAATTTTACGGGGCCGTGCTTTGCGGGGAAGACGTGTCCGTCGAAAAAGACATATCGTTCACCCTCACGAATCGTGTCCGCAATCGGTAGAACCATTTTTAGCCATTCGTCTGGGGTCGTCAGTAGAAAGTTTTCAACCATTTCACCGGATTGAGAAATGTACTTTTGTTTTCGTGGGGTCTGCTTGCGGGCAAGCTGTTCGAGCGTGCCGCGAATGTTTGTGCATTTGGTGAACATGAAGGAGCGAGAGCATTTTGCGCAGGACCAGAGCCAGCCAGTACCACCGGTTGGGAATGTCTCTTTGTTGTGCCAAGTAGCGTCAACAATGCCAGCGCGGCAATCGCACCACCACGAACCGTCGGGATCGTCAGCGACCAGCCAAAGTGATTTTGAGAACCATCCCATCGCGTTCCATTCGCGTGATAACAATAAGTGCACAGAAACGGTGCTGCCTAACCGTAACCGTTCACACCCCGCCAATCATCGGCGGTGGTTTGCCGCCTAGCCGATGGGCTTGGATAGCATCGGTGAGGTAGGCGAGTGGGTTGCGGCGTTGCTGCCGGCAGGTCTCCATGAGGGTGAGCATCCGTTCGACGAAG
>JBGSHW010000071.1:0-22604 GCA_041751975.1 Pirellulaceae bacterium | reverse complement strand
CGCGGGCGATACCTTTACCTACACTCTCGTAGCTGGCACGGGCGACACCGACAACGCGGCCTTTACGATCTCGGGAAGTCAACTGCTGCTTAACGCAGCCGTCGACTTCGAAACCAAGTCCAGCTACGAAGTGCGATTGCGCACGACCGACAATGGTGGGCTGTCGTTTGAGCAAACCTTTACGCTGACGGTCACAAACGTCAACGAAGCGGCGACCGATATCTCGTTAAGCTCCAGCACAGTCGTCGATGGCGATCCCGTGGGCACGCTGGTAGGCATGCTGTTGGCGAACGATCCCGACGCAGGCGACACTCTGACCTACACACTGGTCGCGGGTGACGGGGATGTGGACAACTCGGCCTTCACCCTTTCCAACGACCAACTGTTGACGACCTTTACCGCTGATATTCTTACGCAGACGAGCTACTCGATACGTGTCCGAGTGACCGATGTCGACGGACTATTCCATGAACAAGAGCTGGTTATCTCAATTGCCGAACAACCTGTTGCGCCAACAGGTATTTCATTGAGCACGAACACGATTGCAGAAGATGCAGCAATCGGCAGCGTGATTGGCGATTTGACAAGCACCGACACCAACACGGGTGACACTCACGTCTACACACTCGCTTCAGGAACGGGAGATACTGATAATACTGCGTTTACGATCGTCGGTGACCAGCTATTCACCGCAGCTACATTCGACTTTGAGACACAAGATTCTTTTAGTATCCGTGTCCGCACCACAGACTCGGCAGGACTGTTCTTTGAGCAAGTTTTGACGATCGCGGTAACGAACGTCAATGAACCGCCGACGTCGCTGACGATCAGCAAGAGTACAGTCGCTGATCTACAACCTTCTGGTACCGTAGTTGGTACGTTCATCACTGCAGACCCTGATGCAATGGATACGTTTATCTATACGCTAAGTATGGGAGCGGGTGATGATGATAATGGGTCGTTCCAAATCATCGCTGGCCAGTTGGTGATGGCCGCTGCCGTTGATGCGGCCGTTCAAGATATGTACTCGGTTCGCGTGCGGACTGAGGACGCTGGCGGACTTTCGATTGAGCAGATCCTCGAGATTCTGGTAAGCGAAGTCAATACGGCGCCTACCAACATCTTGATCGACAGCGATACGATCCTTGAAAACGCACCGATCGGAGCCGTCGTTGGTATCTTGTCGACAACCGACACCAACACCTTCGATACCCATGTCTATAGCTTAGTGGTAGGTGCTGGCGATACCGACAACGCCATGTTCACCATCGTGGGCAATCAGTTGAGAATAGCGGCCGGACTAGATTTTGATACGCAAAGCTCACATTCGATCCGCGTACGCAGCGTCGACCCTTATGGTCTCAGCGTCGAGGAGACATTGATCATCACCGTCCAGGAGGTTATCGAGTAGTCGTACAATCGAATGGTGGGAACTGGCGAAAGCTAGAACTTGTAGTCGAGGCCAAACTGGAAACCGTGTGCTAAGAAACTGCTGTTGTTCCAGTTGAAGCTGGGGTCAGCGGTACCGGAAATCGGCTCGGGTGGAAACTGCGACGCACGGCGATTGACGGCATCTCCGGCTCGGGCTACCGAACTCCAGTACATCAGACTGTACCCGCAGTGAATTCGGGTGCAGTCGTTCAGTTGTCGCTTTACGGCAATTTCGAATTCCGGCAAGAACATGAATTCATCTTGCTGAAAGCGTCCCATGTTGGTGGACTGAGCCAAGATCCCTCCGCTGAATGCGGAACTACCACCGTTGGGCACCGTCGTGGCCGTTTGCCCATCGATGAAAATCTCTGACTGGTTTACCCCTAGACTTAATCTTCCGGTGTAACCGATCAACCAGCCATTCCAACGGTGCTTGCGTTCGAGTCCCAGCAAAAAACCGTTGAAATTGTTTTCCGATTCAAATTGATCCAAGCGACTAATATTGGTCCCGGCGAGGATGGGTCCCTGCGCCGCAGAGTAGCGGGACGTATGATTGATCAGCAGATTATCGTCCAAACTCCCATGCTTGAAGCCGAGGAGCAGATCAAAGTTGAAGTAACCGTCTGTGCTCCAACGCTGCCTCCGCAATACTTCAAAAGCCTGCAACTCCGTCGAGGCATCGACGTGCACCGCGCCAGAAAGAAAGCTGGGGTGAGCAATTAATACGGCTGCTTCTGCACCCAGGAGAGTATCGAAAACAGGAATGGCCAAGTTGGGAATACTGCTGCTGGTGAAGCTAAAGTTGTCGCCTGCGTTTTCCGACGCCATGTAGCTCGCTTCCCAAGCGATTTGGCTAGTTCGATCTGTCCAAATCCCCGCCCGCAAGCGTCCTCCTGAACGTATGCCGTCAGCCAGCGTCCCATCTACAAGGGTCCGCGTGGTTGCCAAACCTAACACGCCCGTATTGGCTGGCGATGTGCCAAGCGGACTGGAGGTTGCCAACGCTGGCACATCCATCCCCTGCAGCGACCACAATAGGTATTCCGCACCAACCCACACTCCCCGTCCACGCAAGACAGTTCCGCAGCCGCAGCCTGGGATGGTGCAGCCTAGGTGACCTATCGGATTGCATTCAGGGCAATCGCACGTGGTCGATAAACCGTCGTATCCCTCATGGCCAACGATCTCATCGCCAACGATATTATCGCCAACGAGCGGCTCACTGTAGCTGGCAAGTGCCACCGAATCGGCAATCTCCTCGGACTTGGACGACAAGGCAGCTGCCGCACTCGCCTGATTGAGTCCTGGCCGACGAGCGTCGACCTGAAGTTGTTCGGGAGTAACGGCAGCACTAGCAATCAATTTCTCGGGTGGCCGGGTCGGAGTCCAAGCGCTCTGCGCGCGAGCGCGTTCTGCATTGCCGACGGCACATGCCAAAAGCATTGCCAGCATTAATACCGATAGAAAAATTCGATCATTCATGCGGATTGCAGGGTTGCGAGTGCGCGTACTTGCACAACTGGACACAATCAACCGCTACCCAGAGCATTTATTTGCTTCAGAGTGAGGTCATTTTTTCGAGTCAGCTGGGGCAAGGCCAAGGGCGTAAGCTCGTGGTTAACAGAATTACCTCCAGGGCTTCAAGACCAAGCCGGGGCCTGAACGAAAAAAAAGCTATTTACATTGGGTTCGGCAGCGCGTTCCTTACGAAATGGCTAGTCGAGCCACCGTCCGCGGAGCTTTCCACCGCTCAGGCTAATCATCTGCGGTATCTGCGCGACGTCGCGGTCACGCACCGAGAGCAGTGGTGTGATACCGAGCGTCAGCAGCTGCTCGGCCATACTACCGGTTACAAGTCGTTCTCCACACGGATGCAGCTGCACCACGTCATCGCGTTTGAACATCCATACCGGCAGTCGATCAACTTGACAATGCGCATGCAGCGGAGCCCCAGGTGTGTTGTCCGCAAAGGCTTGGCCGAGCAGCAAGGCAGCGAGGTAGGCAGAATTCCCCCACAGCAGTTGTGGCGGGCTAGGACCTTCGAGCACTTCTTCGTAGCGGAACGATTCGATGGGTTTGGTATCCGCGCCGTAGGGCAATCTCAAAAGGAATCGGGGCCATATCAGCCCTAAGTAAGCCGCCTCAGTCGCATGCCGCAGCAACTGCCATTGTTCCCCGCGAACCGACTGCAATTGCCTAAAGTCAACGCCGGTAACTAACGGAGCCTCGGCGACGGCGGCCAGCTTTGCCAACTGCCGCAGCAAGTTGGCATCTTCGTCCCCGCTGCCAAATGCGTAATCGCCCACGAGCAAAGACCATCTTACTTCCGGAGACGCCGCGATGGTTTCCTCAGCGGGTTCCTCCACCAACGTACGATAAAGCGTGGATTTGCTTAAGTCGGCCGATCCAACCAAGTCTGAGATCAATTCGGCTTTCGAAACATCGATTAGATAGACGCTCAATTGGGAACTGGTCTCGAGACGGTGAACCAACAAGTGCAATGCCCGCCAGGCAGCCTCCAATGCGCGAAAATCTTGATGATGGAGCACAGTGGACATAATGCCCTGCAGGCGAGCGTCAACAACCTCGAGCAGTTCGGCTTTACGTGGGTCGGCACCGGCCACCGCATAAGGAGCCGCGATGGATTCTATTATTTGCTGCCAATCACTAGCCTCATTACGTTGTGGCGGTTGGGCGGATCCGGCACTTGCGTTTGGTTCAAGCATCTGTTCTAGCAGATTCGCATCTGTAAAGCTCGATTCCTGGGACACATCTTTGACGACTGGTACTTGCGACGGCGCGCTCGATGGGTGCTGAGACTTAACTCCAAGCCTGAGTAAGTCAAGGACAGCATCGTCAACTGTGGTTGGATCATGCAGTCGTTCGCGGACGTGACGCAACGGTTCAAGGATCTTCAGCACTTCGAATAAACGATCCGGTTGAAAGTCCTCCATCGAAGTGATTTGGAGTGAGAAGGGGTCGGAGTTTGGATCGCTTTTGATCCCATCCAATCGAATATCCAGACTGAGCATCACTTGCTCAAAGTTATCTCGATCAATTTGAATTGGATGCAGCGCCGTAGTCGAGCGATTCGAAGCGCTTTGGAAATTGCCGCGGAAGTTGCCTAGTACTGCGATACGAACGGGAAGATCAAGGTCTTTGGCCACGACTACCTCTTGAAAATAATGAACTTCGCGAACGGAGTGAACTTGCTCAATGCTACCAAGTGTGTCTTTTGCTGGTTGAGTTTAGCAAATCTAGAACCTCTGCATGGCGAATATTAAGATTTGGCGAATGGCCGCTCGGAGTCGCCTCCGGGCACACTATACTTTGCCCTTTCTTGCCGCCACTCGAGCTTAAGGATTTCTTGCGAATGTTGTTACGCTTCATGCGGCATGCACTCTTGCTTGGCGTGGCATGCACGACCCCGGTGTGTGCCGACGACTCCGCGACGCCAATTGCAGATTGGCATTTCGTACCCGAGTATGTGTTGGGGGGCAATGCGGCCAATCACCCCGGTCCGCGATTGCCACATCCACGCGGAAATCATCGGCTGGTTGAAATGGAACCAACCGCGATTTTATTCCAAGGTGACAGTCCAACTCAGCGACTCAATAATCTCATCGCGCCCGCCAGTATTCCGCGAGAAGCCTTTACGTACGAACTCTGGATATCGCATCACGTCAATCGCCCGGTGGCCGTCCTCATGTCTGTGCGTGGACGTGAACCTGGAGCAAGCGTTCCGATCTCACTGGGGTTCCACGACTGGGAGTCGTTCTTGCTGATGCAGGGCAAAGATGGCGTAGAAGTTCAACTGAAGAGTAAGATGAAGCCGTACAGTGGCTTTAAACAACGTTGGATCCACTTGGTAGCGACTTATGACGGTCACACGCCACGTATGTTCGTCAATGGTGAACAGATGGGGCAGGGGCATATGCACCATGATGAACTGGCTTGGCCCGAATCAGCCGAATTCGAACTGTCGACCTACATGCAAGCCGAACCCCACATGCAACTAGCCAACTTGGTGCATGGTGCTCGTATTTATGATGAAGCGCTGACTGTTGAACAGATTCGAAGTCGTTACGAAGCACTGCAACAAAAAGTGCATGAAGGCAAACTCTATCCCAATTTATTTCACTTTACTGCGGGCCCCTACCTGAATCTGACCACCCAAGACAGCCTTTCGCTTACCTGGGAAACCGATCGTGCGTCGACGTCCAAAATCGAATGGGGAACTACCGCCGAGTTGGGACAGGAGATGCAGTTGACAGCGTTGGATCGAATCCATGAGACAACGTTAACAGGACTTACATCCAACACAGCCTACTTCTACCGCATTACCACGACGGATGTGGAGAACAAATCGATCGACAGCGGACTTCTCACTTTCAAGACTGCGGTGGAACCGGGTCAGCCTTTTCGCTTCGCGGTCATTGGTGATACCGAAGCCCGACCGCATATCAACGATCGACTGGCAAAGCAAATCTGGGCGGAGCGCCCTAACTTTGTTGTCAACCTGGGCGACCTCACAGACAACGGCGAAGAACCCCATCGTTACGAGTGGACCCACGAGTACTTTGTCGGTATGACTCAACTGACTAGCCGAGTGCCGCTATTTGCCGTCCCGGGGAATGGCGAAAGTGATCTACATTGGTACAAACGCTACCATCGCTATCCGGCTCCTGAAGGCTACTATTCTTTCCGCTTCGGCGACGCGGCATTTTTCATGCTCGACAGCAATCGACGCGAGGAACAATTTTCTCCTGGAGGCGAACAATACGTTTGGCTGGAACGCGAGCTGGCGGAATGCGACGCTCTATGGAAATTCGTCTGCCACCACCATGCGACTTACACGGGGGAAGAAGATGATTATGGCGACAGCTGGAAAGAAACCTCGCACTTTGGCGATCCATTCGTCCGCAAAATTGTACCGCTTTACGAAAAGTACCGTGTCGACATCGCCATGTTTGGACACCTGCACCTCTACGAACGCTCACATCCCATTCGAGACGGACAAGTCGCGCTGGATAATGGAACCGTTCACCTACTCGCTGGCGGTGGTGGTGGCAACCTAGAAGACTTCGCCCCGACCCCTGCCTTTTTCAGCGCCAAAACGTATCCCGGACACCACTTCGTGACCATGGAGATTGCCGGAAATGTTTTGAATATGCGAATGCATGATCTCAATGGCGTCATCCGCGACTCTTTTTCAATTGAAAAGGGACAGCGCCCGCAAGCGCTCAAGGTGACTCGCCTGGCTGAGGACGCGGAGCGGTCAAAGCAATAAGCATGCGTGCGGCTCAGCGAACTCTAAAAACTTTAATGCATTGCCCCGCAGTGCATAGGGTTTACCGAGTCGCCACAGCCCCTAGCGAGGGCTGCAGGAAGTACTGTATTCACAGCGTTAATGTCAACCGACGACTGGTCGTGGGGTAAAGTTGTTTAGTCGTTCGTCTCTCGAATCAGAAGGATCTAAACAGATGTTAAACAAGAAAACTTACGCCAAAGATTTCATAGTCAAGGCCTGGGCGATCTGCGCGGTGCTCTTGATGAGTGCCCATGCGTCAGCTCAATGCGCGTGCAGCAACGGCGCTAGCGGCGGTTACTCCCTCGCAACGGGAATGCCTGGAGTGCCGATGGGCACCTCGCTGGGACCCGTCATCGAAGCCAACGCCATCTACCTGAACGTCAACGTCCCCGAAAAAGCACTTCTCAAAGTCAACGGCGATCCGACAATCAGCCTCGGCACCACCCGCTACTTTGTGATCAAAGACCTGGACCCACAACACGAGTACAAGTTCGTCATCGTGGCTGAAACTGCCAATGCTGCGGGCGTCCCGATGGAGGAAACCAAGACCGTTAAACTCAGGGTCGGAGCTATCGAAACGGTAACGCTTAAGCCAGTTAAGCGGAAAGTCATTGCACCTAGTGTCGGCGTGGACGATGCCGCTGAAGAAGAGGAAGCCAAGACTCCTGATCTGGACGCGACCCAAGCCGACGCAGCCGTTGCCCGCTTCGGGCAACATCCGCGAGCAGGTAAGTCGTAGAGCATCAAGCAGGCACTCGAAATCTGCACACGCGAACCGCAGTGGTTCGCGTTTTTGCGTTTTTGGCTTAACTACTTGTATCCCGCATGGTCATCAAAGTAACGCATGGCTTCTAGCGGGTACGACTGGCCCAGCAATGTTCTTCGCTGTACGGGAACGCAATCCCCAGGCCGGTTATTGCCCAAAGTGTAGACGTGTTCGCCCGGATGTTGTGTGATCAGCTTGTAAGGCATCGTTCCAATCGAGCCAAAGAAATGGGCTGCTGAATGTACAGGCTGTAGCCAACGTTTCGTCCCGAGACCGTAACGCTCGAGGTTTGGCTGTTCAAAATACAATGGCCGATGGTAGAACGTGGGTGTCACCCAAGCGTAAGCCTGCTGCATCCACTCCGAGCCAGCGCTAAACGGATCGGTGGACAGCCGTACGTCACCCGCTGGCACAAAGGCCTGCTGCCGGAAATCTTCCTCAACATGCAACTTCGAGAACAAACTCGCCGGATCGCTTAAGGGCCCCGTCATGGAAGCAGCATTGTAAGTGCGCGTAACGCCTTCCAATTGGCTCTTGGAGCGGACTAGCCGACTGAATGGAATAATATCTATGGGAACAATGGTTTCAGGCTGAGCGCTCCCAGTGGGCCCTCGAACGTTCTGCAACACCAACTGCTGCTGACCGACAACGGTGCTCGACACCACTTCCGGCAAAGCTGGCTCTGGCTCAACAACAGCAACTCCCACCGCCTGCATCGGCAGCAAACTTACTGAAATCAATGAGTGCTCTGATGGGGACTCAACCTGAGGCGCTACTGCATTTCGACTGGCAGCCGGGAATGGTATGGGCAGCACCTGCTCAGTTCCTGGTTGCGGGAAATCGTCTGCAACGATGAGCTTGCTTGGCGATTGCCCCGCGAGTGCTTCCGTATTGCTTGTTTGGGTATTGAGTTTGTCGGTGCTTATTGGCTTAGCCGCAGACGTGGTAACAGAAGCATTTTGCATCAACGTCGGTGCAACTTGATCCATAGGACCGACCATGCCCACGTCGTACGGGGACCGAGTGAGTCCCTGCGTATTTGTTTCCGGCTGCCTCTGCCAAGTTGCCGGGGCTATGGCGAGCGCGTTCCCGTTTCCATCAAGTGATTCATTGCTGGCCGTGACGTTCGGAGAGACCGCACGGATTGGAGAGGCTGCTTGAATCGAATCCCAATTCACTTGCTGCGCAACGGCGGCTGCTTGCTCGTTATACTCTAATCGGGGAACTTCGCCGCCGACCAGCGTATCCCAAGAGAGGCCTGTCACGCGCCGCGGCGTGATCACGTTGTTTTCAGCCGCTAGGCTATTGAATCCTCGATCCTTAGCCGTCTTCGGAAATTGAAAGTCCGAAGGTCCTATCAGTGCCTGATTGGCAGGCGTACTGGCCGACAATCGCTCCCACAAGGAGTCATCCACCACGGCCGGGGCCGATGGTTGGGGAGGCTGGCTGGGCCAGCGCCACGGTGACTGCGCTTGGGCAACCCCACATGAGCTAGCGCTCAGTAAACCGATAACGGCGACTTTTTTGAAAAACTGTCCCATATCCGAAGACTCCATTCTCCGTCATGTGTTGCGGCCGACGCAGCAACGGCGATAATCGGTCGACCAGTCCGAGGTCCATCTGGTTGGGTCTACCGGCGATTGCAAACTGGCAGAGCAGATCAGCATTTGCAAATCTAATTATTCTGGAGTTATCGGCCAGAACCCACAATTTCACCATCTTGCCTTTTAAAATTGACAACGGGGGCCGATAAAAGCGAGGAGCAATGGCTTCTCCCGTTGACTTTCCCGCCCCAGTAAACCCCAGCATGCGTTACTTTCTCGTTAAACTCGGAGGCTACAGACCGGTACAGTGAAACTTTTGTTGACTGCAATATCGGGCTCCCGTGAAGGGAACTCATTCACCATCGAGCCGAACCAGAGCATAACCTTTGGTCGCACCACCGCTTCGACGTGGAGCTTTGAAGACGATGGACACATGTCTAGTATCCACTTCGAGGTTGAAAACCTAGGAAGTCACGGCGAAGTGCGTGATTGTGGCAGCACCAACGGCACGTGGTTGAACAATGTCAAGGTCGCGCGCGAGCCACTCCGCGAAGGTGATCGCATCCGAGCTGGCAAGACGGTACTGACCGTTGAGTTCCTTCAGTCTTTGGGGACCGCTGCAAGCATTGACGAAGCGCAGCCCCCTGCTGGTCTCAAGCCCCCGTCGCTCTCGCGCACACCAGTGGCGTTTCCAGAACGCCCAGCTCCCGAGATAGAGCCTCAAGCAATTTTTCCAGCCTCACCCGCTCCACCGCCGTACGCACCCCCGGTGCCGCCGCGGGCCGACTCCCGCAACTCCTCCCCCGAGGCGAAAGCCAGTGCCAGCGCCACCCCAGCTCAACTAGCACGTCCTATCAATCCGTTCGATTCGATTGACTTCAGTGAACCCGCACCACCCCCGGTCGCACCCCATGCGCCCGTCGACTTTCGCCAGCCCTTCGTCGCGATGCCGGAGAGCCGCATCGAAAGTCCTATATCCGATTCCAGTTTTTCGTTCCAAGCCCCCCCCCTTCCGAGCCAAGTGAACCAAGACGCACCGCTCCGCCAAGCAGAGGGGCCGCACATGATCTTGGAGCGTCGAACCACCTTGGACGCGGCCGATGCGTTCACCATCATCATGGGTGCCCTGTCGCTGCGGTGGTCGATTCAACTCGTACTCCACTTTCAAAAGATACGCTCAGCGCCGCCACCGGAGTGCAACGTGCAGCCACTGTTTAACTGGCTCCCCCCGGAACTCGCCCGCGATTTTTCACCCGTGCGTCTTAGTTGGAGCGACGCGCAAGCCAGTCCCTCGTTGCTCGCCCTGCTACCCCGACTGTGCCGTGCTGACGCCTGCATGGCGTTTCTGGGTAAGTCCACACTCGACACCGGGGCACAAGTCGAACAGATGCTCACAGTCGGCGTCGAACGTTTTTCGGAATCCGGTGGTTTCCTTCCCACCTGCTGGCCCTCAAGTTTCGCGACGTTGATCGATGCCTCGGGCCCTCAGATCGCCCAGAGCCTATTTGCCCAACGCATCTCAGGTGCAATCTTCTGCTCTCCCTGGAATCGCAACAAACTGGTGGCTGTGGTTGACAGCGCGATTGGCAACGATTTGCGCGATAACAGCTTTGCCGATACGCCTAGAATCATTGGCTGATTCCTAGCCAGGGATGCATCCGTAAAAGGCCGGTTACATGAACTTGATACAAACGGGATTGGCGACCTGAATGCTCGATTCCGTCGGTACCAATTCACCCGTACTGGGAGCGATACGAAACACGATCACATTGCCACCCGATTGATTGGCCACTAACATGTACTTCCCCGTGGGTTCGATGGCAAAGTTCCTGGGGGTCTTGATCCCTAGCGACTGATGTCCGACCACTTTTAAGTCACCCGTGACTTCATCGATCGAGAAAATGGCGATCGAATTGTAGGGATCGCGATTGGACACATAAACAAACTTTCCAGTTGGATGCACAACCACCTCCGCGGTGCTGCCACCATTGCGAGTCACCTCGCTGGGGAGCGTGGAGAGCACTTGGCGACTCGACAATTTTCCCTGCGTTGCATCGTAATCGCAGGCAATAATGGTCAAGTCGGTCTCGCCGTTGACGTAAGCCCGTTTTCCATCGGGGTGCCATGCGAAATGCCGCGGACCGGAACCCTTGGGAGTATCAAATACTGCGTGAGGTGTCAGCGTACCGTGCTGGGCGTCGAACGCATAAATTACAACCTGGTCTAAACCCAAATCGCAGCAGAGGGCAAAACGATTGGCGCGATCGAGGTGAATGGAATGTCCGTTGGTTCGAGCCCCCTGATGCTGATGAAACGAACTATGTTCGCTCAACTGGCCGTCTGCCTTAAGCGGAATACAAAGGCAACTACCTCCGGTGTAGTTGGCTGCCAAGACATTTTTTCCGGCTGCATCGACAATCAAATGGCACGGGGCACCACCTTGTGAAGGTTGTGAATTGAGCAGCGATAGCCGCCCCGTCGCCGAGTCGATCGCAAAGGCGCTGATTGCCGCATCCGCCTCGTTGACTGCGTATAGGTACCGATGGCTCGGATGAATAGCCAGAAACGAAGGACTCGGCGTTTCCCCAGCCAACTTGGGCGAAGAGAGCGAACCGTCTGCCAAGTTCAATTCGCTCTGATAGATTCCTTGACTGTTCTCGTCGGTGTAAGTCCCAATGTAAACACGGTAGCGATCCTGCGTCTGGGCGCACACGGCGACGCTCAGACCCATTGTCAAAAACAACGCCAGCCAGGGTGTGAGTTTGATAGACATGAAATACTCTCGATTGTAAAAAGAAGGCGATAAACCCCAAAGATAGACTCCTCTGCCACAGTCCTTCGTATTCTACCCATACTCCACAGCTGTGCGGATGGTCTCCAGATGGATATCGACAATGTCCTCCACGTTCGGGGCATAACCGCCTGCCATGACAATAGCCACGGGAATAGGGTGATTGCTCAATTCAGACAGAACTAAAATTTTATAGTTATCCCCCTGGCCCACCAACACGCAGCGCAACCCGGTAAGTCTCAGTGTAGACTTATCTTCGACCCAAGCGTATCTTGGTCGCCCACCACAAAATTTGCCCACCCTGAGAAATTCCGGAAACGAGCTCTGATGCAATACTTGCTGCTTGCCTGCTTCTTTTTCTTTACTGATCATTGGCCCCAGTTTCGCGGACCCAACTCGGATGGCCACGTAACCGATTGCCACTCGCCGCTCGAGTGGTCTGACACGGAAAATGTGCGTTGGAAAGTGCACGTTGAGGGATTGGGCTGGTCCTCACCGGTCGTGGTCGAAAATCGAGTCTATCTCACCACGGCCGTGCCAACCAATCAGGGATTGTCCTTGCGAGCCTTGGCGATCGATGCCGAATCAGGCGAACCACTCTGGAATCGCGAAGTCCGCAATGTAGCTGAAGCACCAGCCATTCACACCAAAAATAGCCACGCCAGCCCAACCCCTATCGTCCAGGCTGGGCGGGTCTTCGTGCACTTTGGTGCCCTTGGAACTGCATGTTTGAAAGCAACCGACGGTTCCATCGTATGGCAAAATATGGAACTTGATTATCCACACGTCCACGGAAGTGGCGGCTCACCCGTGCTGCACGATGGCAAACTGGTGGTTGTTTGCGATGGAAGCAGCCAACCTTTTGTCGCGGCCCTCGATGCGCAAAACGGGAAAGTGGTATGGCAAACGGCGCGCTCGATACAACCTCGCATCAGCCATTCCTTCGTCACACCCACTATCGCTCTGATCAACGGACAAACACAAGCACTTGCACCAGGACCCGATCACTTGGCCGCCTACGATCTAGGGAGTGGCGAAGAGTTGTGGAAGGTCCGGGCCCCTGGGTGGTCGGTCGTTCCCCAGCCCGCCCTGGGACATGGAATGGTGTTTTACAATCACGACTACGACCACCCCGAACTGATTGCAGCCAAACTAGGTGGAACCGGGGATGTCACGGAGTCCCACGTTGTTTGGCGCATCAAACGTGGGGCACCGAGTACCCCCTCACCGCTGTTGATCGCCGACGAACTCTACTTCGTCGCGGATAACGGCATCGCCACCTGTGTGGATGCCCAAACCGGCCAAGTGCACTGGGCCGAGCGACTGGGAGGGAACTTCTCCGCGTCGCCCGTCTACGCCAATGACCATATCCTGTTCTTGAATGAAGCGGGAATTGCCAGCTGGGTTCAGCCAGGCAAGGAGTATAAGCTGGTCAGCCAGAATGAACTGCCCGGTCGGACGTTTGCCACTCCAGCATTCGTGGGTGACGCCATGTATTTGCGCACCGACGAGCACCTGTACAAGATTGCTCAAGAGCAGCTATAGCAAGATAAAGTGCAAGTCTTAAATATTGCGGCAATCGCTTAGGACCCTTCATTGCAACCACTGGGGCTTGAAGATCATCACCAAGCCAAGCAGCAAGACCACTGAGCCGCTGACGAGCTTCAGCCATTCCCCCTCGCGCTGCTGAAGCTTGCGTTTTCCCAGAGTCCAGACGACCAACAACACCATGATCGAATCGTCGAACATGTAGGCCACATTGTAGAGCGCCAGGTACCCGTAATTCTGCCACGCTGGATACTGCTGCAAGGTCAAAATTTGTGTGTACAGAGCAGGTAGGCCAGCGGTGCACAAGAGTTCCACCATGTTCACCAACACGGCCAACACGATTGCCCCCACGATTGCCCCAGATAGATGCTCGGCCGTTACAATCTTGCGGACTCTTTGATAAATCCCCGGCTTGGCCGATTCGGGGATCGACAAGGAGATTCCTTGCTTGAAGGCAAAAAAGTCTTTGATGTGAATCGCACCGACCGTAATGGCCAACAGCCCCAGGCCAATTTGGATAGGTCGCAAGTAACCAATGATCAGAAATACGTTCAACCACGCCGCCATGAACGCAAAGTAAGCCATGCCACTCACCAGAACAAACGTCCCTGCCACGGCCAGGATACGAACCCGATCCCGAAGATTAACCAAAATCGAGAGCAAGAATAAAAGTACCCACATCGCACATGGATTGAAGCCATCCACTAACCCCACGGCAATGGTGAACAGTGGCATCCCAATATCGCTGACATTCAAACGCCCAAATAATGGCAACGCGATCGAGTCCTCCTGATTTTCCGTAACTTCGTCAGTGCCGTCTAAACTATCACCAATTGGAAGCTCAAATTCATCTTCCTCCCACTCGTCGCTTAGTTCCCTTGTCTCGCTGCTGGGAGTTGGAGATAACGGGTCTTCCGCTTCATCGGACTGAACAGCCTCAGACTGAGTTGCATCCGACTGAGTTGTAACCGGCCGATACGCTACCAGTCGAAACGTGGCGTTCTGTTGGTAGGAAGAAGAAGAACCCTCTTTGGGACGGCAGGGGACCGTCCAACGTTTGAAAAGTTCATCGATGCGCTGACCGGTCGTTTCGAGTCGATCGAAGCCAACGATCAACTGCTCGCAGCCATAAGCAACCGGTACGCTAATTGCGCCCCCACGCTGTTTCTGCACGATCGCGTTGAGTTCATTCCGGGAGTTTACGTCGATCGCTATATCACGGAGCCTTAACTCGATGGCTGGGTAGGTGCGCATAATGCCAGGGAGCATCCGCTTGGCCTCGTCGCATCGCTGACAACCAGCGCGAACAAAGACATCCAATCGCAACATTTGCTTTAACTGCTTGGAAACATCAGCCAGGTCTTGAGGTGTGTAGATCGCGCGATTGCAACCGTAGATCAACGGGAGCGAAGCCTGCTGTATCTTAAAGTGCGTCTTAATACTCATCAGACGTGTCTGATTCTTGGGGTTGTCCGTAACCGTGCGAACGACCACATTTAAACCATCGCGCCCCTTTTCAAATTCGCGAACCTCAGCCAAGACTCTCTCGCTCTCCGGCTGCTCCGCTTCCAGATAGAGCTCCAACAGGACACAACGCGACTGGATCTCTTCAGCCGCCTGTGGCGCAGCGGCTTGCGCAGGCTGTGGCGTTGACTGCGCGACAACTCGCTGGCTGCTCAGGAGCCAGCCCATGCTCACCAGCGCACCGGCAAACAGCGAGTAGCTTACACACTGCGACACTCTCTTGCTGAATCGGTTCATTGGCATTTCTTCGCGACTTTGCTGCAAGGCTTTTTTAGTACAGAAACCAACCATCTAAAATGGTTGTCACCACGAATCCCCCTCGGCGTGCATACATATCTGCTCGCCAAACTAAGAACTACTATCTCCTATCGTATGGGTCACGGCGCTTTATCCTAGCCCAATGCGATCGTTCCTTGCGCTTTGCATCGCCTCGGCAGCCTCGACGCTCACGCAACCTTAGGGCCCCCTCTTGTTCGAACACGCGTTCTTGACTCATATCTGCACGTTGTGGTACAGTATTAATCGCAACGATTCTAAGCGGCCGATACAGCCGACTGAACTCGGAGCGAATAGCGTACGCACTGAACGTTCCAAAAACTCGATGGCAGTGGAGATTTAAAGATGAAACGAACTGGTTTGGGAGCTTCAATCGGGCTCATTTCCTGTGGGCTCGTCGCCCTAGTGACGTCCAACAACTCATCGTGGGCCCAGGAGACCAAGTCTCAAGTAACTGGGGCTCAGAGAACTGTGGCGGACAAGTCCCCTGCGATGGAACGAACCAGGAAGCAGGCCAAGATGCTTGACACACTTTACAAGACAGCCATCGTGCTCATTACCGAGAACTATGTCGATGGCAAGGAATCCTTAGCGGCTGGAGATGCCTTCCAAGCTCTGTTCAAAGCCATGAAGGACAACGGCTTCCACGAGGTCCGCTTGCTGGATGCGACGGGCGATCCCTACGACTCCGAGAACGAAGCGAAGACCGAGTACGAAAAGAAGGCGGTCAAAGCCATGCTGGATGGGGCGAGCATTTACGAAGAAGTGGTCAAAGAGGGTGACAAAACTTACCTGCTATCGACCACACCGATCCCCGTTGTCATGGACAAATGCGTCATGTGCCACTCCAGTTACGAAGGTCAAAAAGGGGCTATCGGAGCATTGGGCTTAAAGCTACCAGTCGAATAACATCGTCTTGCACGCAACGACGGGTTGCATTCCCTCAATCCTCTCCCCCTACAGTTACCCTCCTTGCTTCCCAGCAATTCGCCCACGCGGGTAAACGGGATGCAGAGGGCACTGCGGGGGATTATTCTGAGATTGTTCAATTTAGTTGCTCAAAAACGCCGCAGCGCCTCGAAACACTGCACCCGCGCCACGCTCAGCGTGCCCCAAATCAGCTCGACTGGCATGCGCCAAAAGTCTTGATTGTTAGAATGACGCAGATCAACGAGCTTCCCAGCCGCTTGCCCCCCTTGGCAGCAAGCGACTGGGAAGGTGGGGAGTTGGGGGGGGGGGAACGCGATCTAACTTCAAAACCCATTCACCCATGAGGCAAGCTCATGGGGGTCTTGAAAAAATGTGGGATTTAAAGAAGGCGAAAACCGAGTGCCAGCCCCCAAAGCGGTATGAAGTTTGCCAGCTCGGAGATTAAGTTGGAACCATGCGTACGGATTCCGACTAAGAGAACCATCCCCCACAACTCTGAGGCCCAAAGAGATGATGCTTTGCAACGCCCACCGCTGCTTGCGAGACGCCGCCTGTGCAGCACTGTTAATCACGTCTTGCCTGCAACATGAAACCATGGGGTGGCAACAGCTACCGCTGGCTGAAACACCGCCGGTTGAACCACCGGCCGCAACCATTCAAATTGCGACGGAGCCCAGATCAATCGACCCAGCCAGCGTGGTGCCGGAACCGTTAGCGGCTAAGGCGACCGTTCGGCACACGGACCGTTCACTGGTGGAAATCGCCCAGTGGCTTGAAACGGCAAGTGGGATGGAGGTTGACTTGGATCGCCAATCGCTCGCCGAAGCGCGAATTTTGGTCAGCGAGCTCGTCAACGACGAACTGAACGAAGCTCCGATTTATCTGCTGCTCGATCGCCTGCGGACGATTGGAGTGGGCTGGCTCGTGTCCGACGGCACGCTTCGACTCGTCTCGACCAAAGACGCTGCGGAGACGTTGAGCACTGCGCAGTACAACGTAGGGGATCTATTCGATCGCGAGCATGTATCGGAATCGCTTGTGGAAACCGTGGTGGACACAGTTGACCCCAGTTCATGGGACGCTAACGGTGGGGCAGGGGGGATCGTCGTTTTAGGCGATGTGCTGTTCGTACGGCAATCGTATCAGAATCACCGTCGCGTGGCGGGCCTGCTGGCTGCACTGCGCACGCACGGCGAGTTCACGCTCATCGACGATGCACCTGCGCATGACGACTTGCGGCAGTTGCTGACTCGACTCGTTTCCGTCCAATTCAGTGATAAGCCACTCACCGAAACCGTGACAGAACTAAGGGATATCGCGGGGGCGGACATTCGCCTCGATGCACTCACCCTTAGAAACGCAGGCATCCCTTTGCGTTTACCTATCAGCTTTAGCAGTACCGATCGCCCCTTAGGAGAGTGCTTAAACCAAATGCTGATAGCTCACGAAATGACTTGGCATATCCGCGACGGTGTGATTTGGATCACCACCAAGCGCGATGCCTTGACTTACTCAACGACGGCAGTTTTCGATGTCCGCGACCTCTGCCGCAACAACGACGAGTCTTACGCTCTTATGGATGCCATTGAAGGCCAAGCCGCTCCAGAGAGCTGGGGTGATGTCGAGGTAGCGATCTCCTTCCCAGTTGCTGGAACAATGGTCGTGCGTCAGACGGAAACGCGCCTCCAGGAAGTCCGCAAGTTGCTGGAAAATTACCGCACGGCGCTGCGCGCGTCCAAACGCCGAGTTCGTCCCGAAGAGGATCCCAACGCGATGCTAACACAGTACTATCGCATGCCTACCAATGTGGCCGATGACTTAGTCCAGTTCTTACCGCAATTGCTGAAACCCGACACTTGGCAATCGAACAACGAATCGGCCAAGGGGACGATCCAGAAGATTCAATCTTGGAGCGAGTCCTCCGTGGCTCAGGCAAAATCAGAGCTCGCCGCATCGCAAATTCCTTACTCGGTTCTGGTCATCTATCAATCGCGCGAGGTACACAATGAGTTGCCCGATTTGTTGCAACGGATCCAGCACGGTGATCGCCCCGATCCCGCGACAGGTGGCATGGGGGGTATGGGTGGCGGCGGATTTGGAGGAGGCTATTTTTCAGTTCCCACTCCGTGAGCCGAGCACTCACTCGATGTGGCAATTTAGGACCAGTACAATGATGGCATCAGTCCCACGTACACGCAACGGAATTCGCCATGCCGCTCCCCCGCTATCCAATTCTGGCTGCCTTGATGCTCGGCGCGTTGTATGCCGCTCTGGCTCCGCCGATCGCTATCTCCCAAGCACCGAATGCCACGCGTTCCGAGCCGAACCTGCAAGCTGAACTCCTCCTTCATTTCCCCTTCCAAGGCGAGGCGGGCGAATGCATCACAGGTTGGATGCCGACAGCCAACCAACTCACGCAAGTCGACCAACAGCCGCACGCCGCCGGCTTCTGGAAAACGGGCTCTGAGTTGCGAGTCCCCGCCGAGCGGGCTCCGAAACTGGGAGCGGACGATTTCACCCTGGCGATGTGGGTTCGCTGCGATGAGGCGACGACCACAGGCGATCTTATTAGCCATTACGATCCGCAAACGTTGCGTGGCTTCCATCTAACCCTCAAGACCTCCACCGGTGTCACCAGCAATCAACCCAATTATCGACATCTGCAGTTTGGGATCGACGATGGCTGCGAGGGTACCTGGCGCGATTGTGGACGCCCTGGTGAATCGATCCTCGCCTTTTCATTGGCGGTCCATGCCGGCGAGTTGTATGCCGGCACGTGCGAACCAGGACCAACGGATCAGGGTCGCGTTTACCGTTATGCGGGCGAACGCGAGTGGATCGACTGCGGAGCTCCCGATCAATCCAACAGCGTGACCAGTCTGGCCGTCTACCGTGGCGAACTCTACGCGGGCACAGGAAAATACCGTGTGGCCGGTTCGAGCTTGTCTGAATCTGAGAACGTGAACTTGGGTGGCGAGGTGTTCCGTTACATGGGAGACCAGCAATGGAAGTCGATTGGCAAGCTCCCCAACACGGAAGCCATTGGCGGCATGCTGGTTTTCCGCGATCGCCTGTACTGCACTTCACTCTACAAGCCGGCTGGCTTCTTTCGTTTTGAGCCCGAGGAAGCCACTTGGACCGCATTACCCGTACCGCAGTTGCTCGACGCCGTGACTCAGAAATCCAGCGACCAGCGGGTTGTTTCGCTGCATGCTTTTGACAATCACATCTTTGCTGGCAGCTACGATGGCGGACATGTCTACCGTTTCGATGGCTCGACATGGCAAGACTTCGGATTGCTGGCGGACAACACCCAGACCTATGCGTTTGCCAAATACAACAACAGGTTGCACGTGGGCACTTGGCCCAGTGGCCGAGTGTATCGGCTCGAAGATATCCATCACTGGATCGACGAAGGAAGACTGGGAGAGGAACTGGAAGTCATGGGGATGCTCGTTCACAACGGTCGCTTGTTTGCCGGGACATTGCCACTGGCCAAAGTTTATGCACGCTCGGCCGATGCTTGGCAAGAGCTCGTACAACTCGACCACACCCCCGATGTCAAATACCGCCGCGTGTGGACCATGGCGGAACATGCCGGGGAACTCTTCTGCAGCACGCTTCCATCCGGCCATGTGCATGCCTATGCGCAGGGAACACAAGTGGCTTGGGGCTATCCCTTCCCAGCAGGTTGGCGGCACGTGACCGCCAGTCGTACACAAGGCTTGCTGACGCTCACCATCGATGGTCAGCAGATTGCTCAAACCGAAACAAAGTCCAAATCACCGGTGGCACCCGGCGAGTCCTATAACTTGACGAACGCAAGCGATTTACTGATCGGCTCGGGAGTCAACGGTTCACTCGGCGGACAACTCAGCGATGTGCGGATTTATCGCAGGGTGCTTTCGGCGGAAGAAATCCAATCGCTCGCTAGCAAACCGCCGATGCCGACAAACGGGTCTTCATCGTCGAAGTGCAAATGATTGCCTCGGCCAGCTTTGCCAAGCGAGGGGTTTACTACGCATCCGAGGCCTACTCGGATCAACTCGCGGCTGGACAAGGCTATGGCAAGCTGAGATCGACCTACGCCGTCTGCTTGTTGATACGTCCGATTTGGCAAGACCCGCGATTGCACGCACCACCATTTTCGACTGGTGGAAAAGGAAGCAGAAGCAGTTGTGGAAGACGCGCTCGAGATTCACACGGTAGAGTTGTCAAAGTACAATGGGAACGCAGTAGCTGCCACCAGAGCGGAGTGGGACGTGTCGCTGAGACAAAGCCCAGCTTCTGTGGCGAACTGGCTGCAGCGGGGTTTGAAAAATCATAGGAAAGCCCAGTTGGATTGCTAGGCGTTACTGAAAGCTGGCAAGAACAGCTTGTGCCTCTTCAGAATTGGCTTCCGCTTGGCTACGCGCAAACTCAAGCATCTGGCCTAGCATTGCTGGATCGGACTTAGTCCGCTGACGGAACTTTTCCAACAATTGCCTCATGCTCCCATAGCTCGCATCGCCAAGGTAAATCCGCAGCAACCTGCGAACATCATTTTCGTAGCGTTGCAGGAACTCGGTACTTCGCGGTGCGTAAACAAGGGCAGCCTCATGACACTCCATCACCTCAGCAAGCAGTTGAAGCACCTCCTCGGGTCGGTTCTGTTTCTCATAAATCGCCGCCTTATTTCCGATGGCGAGCGCCAATCCGCTAGCTCCCCTTCCACCATCGGGATCGGCTGAATTTTCAAGCCGTCGCATTGATATAACTTGATCAGCAATTTCATGGGCTTTTTCAAACTGTTCAGTCTCGTTGTAGCAGTTGACAAGATTCAATAGGATCGTTGAGTGCTGTCGATTCCATGCATCCTTTAATTCAGGGTGCTCACGATCAAACTTTTTAAGCAGTTCCTGTGCCTCCTGGTAGAGCTCAATGGCTTGTTCCACTCGATTGGCTCGATAACTGGCGATTCCAAGCCCGACTAATGTTCCGATAATTCGCTCCTTGTTTAAAGAACGACTGGGATTCTCGATGGCCAGTTCCTTGTATAGATTCATGGAATCAAGATAGGATTGCGCCGCATCCTGATACGAACTTCGCTGAATAAAAATATTTCCGAGGTTGAGCAACGTCCCTGCGAGGCTAGATTTTTGTGGATGATTCAAGGGCTCGCGTTCCCCCAGTTCTTGCAGGATCTCAACAGTTCGCTGGTAACTTTTGATGGCAGCTTCCATTTGTCCGTCGGCCTTCAGAGCGATTCCATAGCTGTTCGTAGCATTGGCCAGCAACTCGCGAGCTCGCCGCTGCTCGGAGAGTGCGCCAGTTTCCGCCCGCCCTTGGATGGCTTCGGTCTCTCTCAGCACCTTTTCGAATTCGACAAAGGACTCATCTTGCGAGTGCTTTGCGATCAAGATGGCTCGCTGCCGACGCGCTGCAAGGTAGGCGTATTCATGACTAAGCGCCCACTGCCGATCTTTCTCTTTTGCTCGGAGCTCAACTAGGTTAGATAGAGTGTCCTCTGCCTCCTGAAATTGTTGATGATGCTGGTGTATTTCCGCTTGCAATTTACTGGTTCGACATCGCAGAGCTAGATTGAAATCGCTGTGGTTCACTTCATCTTTGGAATCATCAAGTCTCTTCACTACTGCCTGGACTTTTTCCAATTCCCGACTCGCTTCGGTCACCTGCCCCAACTCCCAATAGAGCTCAGCCAGGCGAAGGCGCGCCGTAGGATGCTCCACCAACGATACCAGTTTTACGTCGTTGTGAATCATGAGTTTTTGCTGCAAATCCAAAGCGTGCTGCAACATGCGATTTCGCACTTTATCGATAGCAGGAAAATGCACTAATTCATCCTGCACTTCACTCAACAGTTCATCGATTGCCTGTTCAGCCAATTGGAGATTCTCGACCGCTACGGACCGTTCCGCTTGAAGCAATCGATTGTCTCTCTCGGCTCGAATCAGCATCCACCCCATGGCCGTCACTGCGGTCACTAAAGCGGCCGCTGTAACGCCGAGCGAAAGAGCCAAAGCGGGATTCCTACGGGTCCACAACAACAATCGGTCAAAAGGGGAGGCAGGCTTGGCAAGAATGGGCATATCATTCAGCCATGCATCCAGATCACGCCTGAGCTCTTTAGCCGACTCGTAACGCTTCCGTGGATCCTTATTCAGACATTTCAGGCAAATGGTTTCAAGGTCACTTGGAATCTTGTTATCCAGCTTGCGTGGCACTACCGGATCTTCGTTTCGAACTTTGCCGATGATGTCGATCGGCGAAGTTCCCGTAAAGGGTGTAATGCCCGTTAGCAACGAGTAAAGAATCGCACCGAGAGAGTAGACATCCGACAGCGTCGTCGCTTCGCCTGCGACTTGTTCGGGCGCCATATAAGCGGGCGTCCCCAACATGGCTCCGACGGTCGTTTCGTCCCCCGCGAACACCTCCCGATCAAGTTGTTTAGCAAGTCCAAAGTCCGTTACGATCGGCTGTCCC
>JBGSHW010000070.1:0-9638 GCA_041751975.1 Pirellulaceae bacterium | reverse complement strand
TGGCTTCGGCCAGAATGGCTGATAATTCCGCCGTACATTCTGCGACCATCGCCTCGCATAGGGGAACTTCAATCCCCGCGAGTTTGGCATAGAAGGCTTGCTTAGAAACGCCAACTTCGTCTTCGTGATCGACGAATGCTGCGTGCACTGAAGGCTTGGCTTTGACCACAACGGCACCAACAATGTCAACCACACTGGAAAAAAGCAGAGCCGATTCGTTCTGCCAGCAGCGATTCTCATTAAAAATCCGGTTAAGACGCTCGGGGCTAAACACACGAGCGAACAGGCCTCTGAAAAGCAAAGCCACTGGAGCTCTCTTTGCGAACCGCTGAAAGATGGACTTGATCATGATAGATATCTCCGTAAGGTGTTCTCTATCAATATTTTAAGAAGATATTGGTGATGCTCAAAACGACCTTATGCTAGCTTGACAGGGATGGTGACAAGTCCCCGCACTCCAAAAGGCGAAGATTTCTGCGGTGAAGATTGATTTAATTGAACGGATCAGCAAAACTAGATAGTTTGCGAACCGATCGCGGTTTTCGCAGCAGGCAATGGATTTCCACCACCCTTGCTGCTTTATCACTCCTGCAACGAATCCAAACGTGTCAACTGCCAACCCACCTGCCTCCACCTCCACCACCCGCGCCCGTCCGATCAATGGCACTCACATGCCAGCTTTCGTGTTCCAAACGGGCAAAGATCTGGCCCGGCATGCCGCTCAGATCACTGCGCGGCTGATTCGTGAACGCTCCGATCTGGGGCAATCGACTGTGCTGGGCTTGCCGACTGGGAGTACGCCGGTGGGGACCTACCGCGAGTTGATTCGCTTGCACCGCGACGAAGGACTCGATCTTTCCCATGTGGTGGTCTTTTGCCTGGACGAATTCTACGGCTTGGCCCCCTCGGAACCGCAAAGTCATCGTCGTTGGTTGACAGAACATTTTTTTGATCAGGTCAACATTCCGGCTGAAAACATCCATTGCTTGGATAGCCAAGTAGCGGTGGGGGATGTCGAGTTGCATTGCCGCCGGTACGACGACGCCATTCATAGCGCTGGCGGTTTTGACTTGGTGCTACTAGGGATCGGTCGTAATGGCCACATCGGCTTCAACGAACCGTTTTCGATGCGGAAGAGTCGCACGCGGTTGTGCACGCTTGATCCGATCACCCGTCAATCGTGCTCGAGCGATTTCTTTGGGGAGTCGAATGTGCCGCTGCAGGCACTGACTGTCGGGCTATCGCCGATTTTGGCTGCCCGCCATGTCCTTCTGCTCGCGCTCGGAGAGCACAAGGCGTCTATCGTGGCCGAAACGCTTGAGGGAGCTATCACCGATCGTGTCCCCGCTTCTTACCTGCAAGAGCATGTCGATGCCCGCGCGCTCTTGGACTTGCCCGCTGCGGGCTCATTGACCGGAGTGTCGATGCCTTGGCTGCTCGAAAAGGTGACGTGGGATGAACCGTTAATGAAACGGGCCGTTCTGTGGCTCTGCGAACAAACGCACAAAGCGCTGCTAAAACTGGACGACGAGGACTTTCGCAAGCACGATTTGCATCAGTTGCTGCGGCATCATGGGCCAGCACAAAAGATTGCCCACCGCGTCTTCCGCTGGATGCAAGATACGATCGAGTATCACCCAGCGGGGAAAGATCCGAAGACAGCGCTATGCTTTAGCCCTCACCCCGATGACGACGTGATCAGCATGGGTGGGACCCTCATCCGTTTGGTTGAAGACGGTCATCGTGTGCACGTGGCTTACATGACCAGTGGCAATATCGCGGTGTTCGATCACGATGCCCAACGCGTGGCCGACTTGGTCACTGAGTACAACCGTTTGTTTGGAATCGACGAAGCCAAGTCGCAGGAGGTGCAAGAGGAAGTCCACAACGGCTTGCGGCAACGCGACCCTGGTCAGCCCGATCATGCCACGATCTTGCGCATCAAGGCACTCATTCGTTGGAGTGAAGCGCGGGCGGGTGCGATGCATATCGGCTGCAGTTCGGAGGATCTCCACTTTCTCGATCTCCCCTTCTACCGCACCGGCACCATCGCCAAGAAACCGATGGGAGAAGAGGACACGCGGATCATCCGCGAGCTATTAGAGCGGGTGCAGCCCGACCAGATCTACGTAGCGGGCGATTTGGCCGATCCGCATGGTACCCACCGCGTGTGCGCCGAAGCGATTTTCCACGTGTTGAGCGAAATGCGTCGCGAAGGGAAAACGATTCCCGAAGTGCTGCTTTATCGCGGTGCTTGGCAAGAATACGCGTTGCACGAAATCGAAATCGCCGTGCCACTCAGCCCCAGTGACATCGAGCTCAAACGGCAAGCGATCTTTATGCACGAAAGCCAAAAAGATGAGGCGCTGTTTCCGGGCTCCGATCCACGCGAGTTCTGGCAACGTGCCGAAGACCGCAACAAAGGTACAGCCGAAAAGTACAACCAAACCGGGCTCCCCGAATTCTTTGCCCTCGAAGCCTTCACGCGTTGGAAGGGGAATGAGATCTGAGCCTTGAGTTTTGATACCTGATATGTCGCCCTCTTTCGGAGTGCGAGAACTTGTCACCGCTTTCCATTTATTTCTTTCATTTCCCAGCAGCCTGTCCCAGATGAGCTTCCGCCAGCCGTTGGCCCCCTCACCCTAATCCTCTCCCCCAAAAGACCTTGCCGCTCTGCTGCTACGGAGAATTACCATGCGCGCAGTGCAAGGTCTTTCGAGGGAGAGGGGACGCAGCAATAGCGCGATGGCTTTTTCTCCACTGCCCAACTCCCCCTCTGCCCTCTGCCCTCTGCCCTCTGCCCTCTGCCCTCTGCCCTCTGCCCTCTGCCCTCTGCCCCCTGCCCTCTGCCCTCTGCCCTCTGCCCCCTGCCCTCTGCCCTCTGCCTACCTCACCCCTCAAGCCTGCTTCTGCCTCAAGGCTGCTAGGCGTTTTAGCTGGGCTGGGGGGACGTCGCGCCACCGGCGATGCAACCACCAATACTGCTCGGGCGCCAAACGAATCGCCGCTTCGAGACGTTCGTTGTACCATGTGGTTAAGGCTTGCACCGATTCGAGATACTCGGGCGGCGTGGGGCTGTCCACCAGCGCAGGGTCAGCGATACCGGTGATCCCCATTTCAAATCGTAAGGGACGTCCTAGACGCCGGTTGTAATTGACAATCATCGGCGCTTTGGCTGACAATACAAACAACGCCAGCGCTTTGTGACACGAAGTGGGATGACCAAAAAAGTCGACCCAACAGCCTTTGCCACCGGCGTGTTGATCGGCTAGGAGGGCTAGTATACCTTTGGCCTCCAACAGCTGCTGGACCGCCGCCGAACTCCCCTCCTTCGGCAAGATCGTTTGCCCGGTCGACGAACGGAACTCTCCGATAAATTGATCGATGTAGGGATTATCCAGCGGCCGGGCGATCGTTGCTGGCGGAGCGCCGATAAGTCCCACCGTGTGGCCGGCGACTTCAAAATTCCCGAAATGCCCCGATACCAGCACGGTCGGGCGATGGTCCATCATGATCCGAAAGACCTCGTTTTTGTGGGGCATGTAATAATGTTCGCGCCAATTCGTGCGATGGATCTTGCGCGGTGCATGGGCAATTTCGCAGACCATGAGCAATAAATTGTGCCACATCCTGCGGCGTAACAAGGAGCGATGGCCGGCGGAAAGCGGGCCGTAAACCAACTGCAAGTTCGCATCGATGATCGGACGTCGCAAACCCGTCCAATCCGCCAGGACTTTGGCTAGCAAGCGGCACAAGCGATCGCATGTTTCCAACGAACAGCTCTGAATCATACAGACCGCGCACCGCAGGGCAATGTACGCGAACCAATCCACCCACGTCCCCTTGGGGCTAGAAGGAGTCTGGCCCGTGGCAGCATGGTTGGGGGCAGTGGGCCCAGTGCCCTTTTTATTCGCGGTCGATCGGTTGATAATTAAAGCCACAGCAGTAAGTAGTAAGCAGGGGCACTCGGCAACGAAGCTCTTCCACCCACGTAGGCGGGTCTGTCCCAGACCCGCAAAATCGAGCTGAAAGCTCGATAACCGCGTCTCGGAGAGACGCGGCTAGGTGGACGTGGCTACGCGGACGACTGAATTGTGCCAAGTCCGCATCGAACGGCCAAGACCAGTGACCCATGGACCCAATGGAAAGTGTTATGCAGTGGGATGACTTGATCGGTCATAAACAACAACTGGAATGGTTTCGCACCGCCATGCGCGCCAATCGCCTCGCCTCCAGCTTCCTGTTTGTAGGCCCCAACGCGATCGGCAAGCGTACGTTTGCGAGGCTGCTAGCCAAAAGTTTGCTGTGCAAACATGGGGCGGGGGAGCAATTGAGTCCCTGTGGTGTCTGCGAAGATTGCGCGCAGGTCGAGGCGCACACCCATCCGGACTTGATCGAAGTCGCCAAGCCAGCTGACAAAGCCGTTATTCCGATCGAGCTGCTGATCGGTGAACGGGAATCGCGGATGCGCGAAGGGCTGTGCCACGATATCAGTCTGCGTCCCTATTCTGGCCGCAAGAAGATCGCCATCCTGGATGATGCCGATGCCCTGAACGTCGAAGGCGCCAACTCGCTCCTCAAAACACTGGAAGAACCACCCACCGATTCGCTGTTGATCTTGGTCGGGACCAGTTTGCAACGACAACTTCCGACGATTCGCTCGCGGTGCCAAGCGATTATTTTCCGGCCGTTGGCCACCGAGCAGCTGAGTCAACTGCTGCTGCGAAACGGCGTGGTCGACAACGCCGACGCCGCCCAGGAGCTCGCCGGTCTATGCCGCGGGAGCTTGGCCGAAGCGCGTCTGTTGTTCGATCCGGAATTGAGGGAGTTTCGCAAGTCACTCTTGGGTTGGTTGTCGTCTCGGCACTTACCTATCGTCGAGTTGTCGAAGAGTTGCGGGGCGCAGGTCGATGGGGCGAGCAAAGATACCAAGGTGCGGCGCGAGCGGCTGAAGCTCTTGCTGCGGATGGCGGCTAGTTTTTATCGCGACATCGCGTTGTTGCAATCCAGCGGAGCCACGCATTTAGAGTCGACCGATCCGGAGCTTGCTCACTCCGTTGAGCTTGCCAGTCGGCAGTGGTCGCGGGGCGCTCAAGGGGCCATCGACTGCTGGAACCGTTGTCTGTTGGCAATGGAGCAAGTTGACCGGAACGCCAACCAAGCCAGCCTACTAGAGGCCTGGGCCGCCGACCTCGCTGCCAGCAGCGGTTGTTAGGGGTTAGTGCTAAGTCCAGCATTGCCCAGCCTGAGATTGTAGCCCAGCCTGAGATCGTAGCCCAGCCTGAGATCGTAGCCCAGCTTACTCTTGAGGCCAGAGGCCGACATAACCTCTGCCGTGGCCGTGAGGCCACGGTCATGCCACAGTGGATCTAAAGGCCAGCGGCCGACACAGATTCAAAGCAGTGAATTCTTCCGTCTTCAGTTTTCAGTCTTCAGTCTGCATCCTTTAGCCTTACTCCTTACTCCTCTCAGCCTCCGGCTCATCCAACTCGGGATGGCTGGCTTCGTACTGTTCCATTAACACGGTGGGGCACACTTCCTGCTCACCGCACTGGGTGCACACCAAGCGAATCAGCTCGGGGCCGCTAATCTTGAGTTCTTCTTCCGCGCATAACGCATATAATTTCTTAAGATGAACGCAGCTCATTGCGAGTTCTCCTGAGGGGAAAGTTAACCTGTATGACTACCATCGTCAGAATACCATTGATCTCGCCACAATGGGATACGCATTGATGGTAGCTGTCTTTCGTGCCACAGAGATCACCAAAGTTTATCGGATGGGCGAAGTCAACGTGCATGCGCTCCGCGGCGTCAGTCTGGAGCTCCACGAGCATGAATTTGTGGTACTGCTGGGGGCTTCGGGAAGCGGCAAGTCGACGTTGCTCAATATTCTTGGGGGACTCGACGTTCCGACTTCGGGGACCGTGCACTACCTCGACCAAGAGTTAACCGCCAGCGACGATGCGAGGTTGACCAAGTATCGGCGGGATAACGTCGGCTTTGTATTTCAATTTTACAATTTGATCCCCAGCCTGACTGCACTTGAAAACGTCGAGTTGATCACGGAAATCGCTGCGACGCCCATGCCACCGCTCGCCGCCCTTGAGATGGTGCATTTGCGAGCTCGTGCGCATCACTTTCCCGCTCAACTCTCGGGTGGCGAACAACAAAGGGTAGCCATAGCGCGGGCCATTGCCAAGCAGCCCAACGTGCTCCTGTGCGATGAACCGACCGGTGCACTTGATGTCGAAACGGGCATCGTGGTGCTCGAAGCCATCGCGCGGATCAACCGTGAACTTGGGACGACCACGGCGGTCATTACGCACAATGCAGCCATCGCCAAAATGGCGGACCGCGTCATTGCCCTCTGCGACGGCAAGATCGCGAGCATCGAAACGAACCGCAGCAAAGTTACTGCGGCCGAATTGGAGTGGTGATGCGCAAGCTCGACCGCAAGCTGCTGCGTGACCTGCAGCATATGAAAGGTCAAGTGCTGGCGATTGTCGCAGTCATCGCCGCCGGGGTTGCGACCTTTGTGATGTCGATGTGTGCGTATGCCACGCTTGAGTGGAGCAAGGATTACTTCTACCGCGAGTTTCGGTTTGCTGATCTCTTCACCTCCGCCCGTCGCGCCCCTGTTTCGCTCGTGCCGCGGATTGAGCGGTTGTCGGGGGTGGCGGCGGTCGAGGCGCGGTTGGTCTTCGACGTACTTCTCGATCTCCCCGACATGACCGAACCCGCCACAGCGCGACTGATCTCCATTCCCGATGCGGGGCAAAGTCTATTGAATCGACTGCACATCGTCCGCGGACGGATGCTTGAGCCGCTGCGCACGGGGGAAGTGGTGATCTCGGAGGCGTTTGCCGAGGCGCATGGCTTTGTGCCTGGGGACAGCTTGCGGGCGATCATCAACGGCAAAAGCCAACAGTTGACCATCGTCGGAGTCGCGCTTTCTCCGGAGTATGTCATTCAAGTGCAACCCGGCAGCATCGTCCCCGACAAAAAACGGTTTGGGGTCTTCTGGATGAATCAGCGCGACCTCGAAGCCGCGTTGGACATGACCGGCGCGTTCAATAGCTTGTCGCTGAAACTGGCCTACGACAGCAACCCCGCAGAGATCATGCAGCAGCTCGATCGACTGCTCAAACCGTACGGCAGCGTCGGTGCCTTTGATCGCAACCAACAGCTCTCCCATCAATACCTGTCGGATGAACTGCGACAACTGCGGGGGATGGCGGTCATGGCCCCCTCCATTTTCTTATCGGTAGCCGCCTTTCTACTCAACATCGTTGTCTCGCGAATCATCAGCCAGCAGAGAGAACAAATCGCTGCACTCAAAGCCTTCGGGTACACGAACGTCGAAGTCGGCCTGCATTATCTCAACCTGGTGCTCGTCATCTCCCTGGCTGGCACGGTGGCGGGGACGTTGCTCGGCTTTTGGATGGCAGCCAACATCACCGAACTGTATCAGCAATTTTATAAATTCCCGGTGCTTGAGTTTCGCATCGACCGGCTGGCGATTGTCTCCGTGTTTTTGCTCACCACACTCGCGGCCCTGCTCGGAACGTGGGTAGCGGTGCGTCGCGCGATACAACTTCCCCCGGCCGAAGCGATGCGACCGGAGCCACCGGCCAGTTATCGACCGACCCTAATTGAACGCTGGCTGCCAGCCAACGCGCTGGCTCCTGAGCTGCGGATGGTGATTCGCAGCATCTCACGGCGGCCGATTAAGTCCAGTTTGTCGGTGCTTGGGTTAGCGATGGCCGTGTCAGTCATGATCCTCGGAAGTTTTACACTCGACGCCGTCAACTACATGATGGACTTTCAGTTCCGTCAGGCGCAGCGGCAGGATTTGATGGTTACCTTCATCGAACCGGCCACCGCGGCGGTGATGTACGAGTTGACCAGTTTACCGGGAGTGCTCGACAGCGAGACGATGCGGACCGTGGCCACCCGGGTCCAATTCCAGCATCGCGAGCGTCGCGTGGGGGTAATGGGACTTGAACCCGCGCCGCAGTTGTATCGATTGCTTGATCGTCGAGAGCAAGTGGTTCAAGTTCCCGAGTTTGGACTGATGCTCAATTCCAAGTTGGCCGAGTTGCTCGGAGCCCAGCTCGGTGATGCGCTGACCGTTGAGGTGCTTGAGGGGAAACGTCCGACGGTTACGCTCGAAGTCATCGCCATTGTCGAGGAGTATGCGGGGGTGAACGCTTACATGCACAAGCAGCGGTTGCATGAGCTGCTGAAAGAATCGCAAGTTGCCTCGGGGGCGTTTCTAAAAGTCGACGCCAATCGGCTGCAGCAAGTTTTCCAAGAGCTCGAGTCTCGCCCCGGGATTGCCAGCGTGGCGATCAAAGACGCTGTGATCGATAGTTTCCAAGCTACGGTGGCCGAGAATATCTTGGTGATGCGCACCTTCATCGTAGTGTTCGCAGCGGTGATTGCCATCGGAGTGGTTTACAATGGCGCTCGCATTTCGTTATCCGAGCGGAGTCGCGATTTGGCCACGATGCGGGTTGTTGGATTTTCGCGAGGCGAGGTCTCGCGGGTTCTGTTGGGAGAGATCGTCTTGTTTACGATCGTCGCCATACCGTTGGGTTGGTGCATAGGCTATGCGTTAGCCGCAGTGATGGTCAGTGGTTTAGAGACTGACAACTATCGCATACCGCTCGTCATTAGTCGCGGTACGCTAGGCATGGCCGCGCTGGTAGTAATCATCGCCACGATCTTATCTGGTATGATTGTCCAGCGACGCATCAACCAACTCGATCTAGTCGCGGTTCTAAAAACTCGGGAGTAGATTCAGGCGTCAGAAGGCAGGTCTAAGGGAGGCGGGAGCCTCCGGGCAGGCATTCCCAGGCTCCGCCTGGGAACGAGAGCCTTAGTTCGCCCCTAACATTTTTGCGCGCAATGGATCGATGATTTGCGGCGGCACGAACTTGGCCAGCATTGCGGCGCTGCTCAGTGGGACGATCTGTTTGATCAGCGAGCTTGAGACGTGCGAGTAATCTTCATCGGCCATAAGGAAGACCGTTTCGATATCTGGATCCAGTTGCCGGTTGGCCATCATCATCGTGAATTCACCGGCGATATCGGTCAGTGGTCGGACGCCGCGGATCATGACTCGCGACTGGCAGCTTTTGACGAAGCTGACCGCCAAGCCGTCGAACAGGTCCACGCGAACGTTAGGCATTTCCGCCACCACTTCGCGCAGCAGGTTGACACGTTCTTCGGGAGAGAAGAGAGCTTTTTTATCTGCGTTGATCCCCACGCCGATCACCAATTCATCGAACAGTGTCCGAGCGCGTTGGATGACGTTTAGATGTCCGAGCGTGATAGGATCGAACGACCCCGTGTAGACCGCGATTCGCGAACGTTCCATCGCACACCTCGAAAGCCGTCAATATACTCTTTTCCCCTTTGGAATGCGGTGACTTGTCCCCGCTTTGGATCCCTTTTGTGGTCAATGCCAAGCCTTCAGTGCACGCGGCATTCGTCGATCACGCGTCCCCGCACTCTCAAGGACAGGAGGGGGTGACGAGTGGCAGCCGAGTGGCAAAAGTCAACGAAAAAACCCGTTACTGGCTGGGCCAGTAACGGGCTATTCTGAAATTTGGGTTGATAAGCTCTCATCAAGT
>JBGSHW010000069.1:0-79323 GCA_041751975.1 Pirellulaceae bacterium | reverse complement strand
CCTCCCGCCGAAAGCAGCGGCAACTCGCCCCTCAAGCTCTCAAGCTCTCAAGCTCCCAGACCCCAGGACAGGCACTGCGCCCCGAGCAGGCGGCAGGACAGGCGCTGCGAGGTGGGTGCAGTGCCTGTCCTCGCGGAGCGCATCGCCTGTCCCGGGCGAAGCGGGGGAGGGTGCGAGTGTTTACCACAGGGTTGCGCAAGGACAGGCATTGCGCGCCGGCCTCGCATCGCCTGTCCCATGGCGGAGGCGCGCAGCGCCTGTCCAGGGAGGCGCCGGGCCCGAGGAACGCAGCGCCTGTCCTGCGGTTACTGCTGCGGCTATGGGGTGTTGTGAACGCGGGCAAAGCGTGCGCGGAGCTCAGCGGAGGTGCCGAGTGATATCCAAACGTCGTACTCAAACTGAAAACCAGGTTGAATCGCTAGCGTTCGAATGGGGGAGAAATAGGAGCAACTGCTGGGTTGCTTTGGGTCCGCGCCGTAACGGTAACAGGTCATCTCCTCTGCTATGGGTACAAAACAACCAATCCCGTAGTCCTGGTCGTCGACATAAGCCGCCCAGTGCTCCGTGATCGGTTTGTACTCATTCGGGAAAAGCGGCTGATGTCGACTGAGCGTGTCACCCGTCCATGGGGATGCACCTTCGTAGCGCACCAGCGTAGCCAATGAGGCGTCTACAAAAAACGCAGGCAACTCTTGATGGTGAGCAGGATGGAACTTCTGGCCATTGTATTGAAAGCGATAGTGTACATGGATCCACTCACTATGTAGCTTTACGGTTTGCTCCATCACGCAGTCGGAAAGCTCGGCGCCGGTTGCCCAATGTACCGGCTGCGACTTGACATAAGATTCATCAAGTGCGTGACGTTGCTCTAAAACCATCGCTGACTTGCCCCGCCAGTCGCCACCCTGTACAGGATTCCAGCGCCAAAGTTGCTGATCCCACCGCGAGCCATCTTCTCCGCCATACCACGACTGCTGCACCAGCCGACCGCGATCAAAATTATTGATCAAGTTCCGTTCGCTGGCGGCTTCCCCTATCCAGGCGATTGCTCCGCCAGAGGATGTATTGAGCCCCACCTTAAAAGTCTTATTGGTGAGCCAATGCATATTCTCTTGAGTGCGGCTAGCCGTCGCGGGCTTTGTCTGTGCACAGACCGTTCCCAGCATGGTTGTCCAAACGGCGAAGCACATGGCGGGTACAGCCAGTGAGCGGAAAGAGTTTGCGACAAGTCCCACCATAGCGTCAACTGATTCGCAGGCGGAAAGCCCACTGCGTCGTGGTAGCACCGGTACCAATTTGCATGGGACGGATCGAAACTTGGCTATCTTGCACAACAGCG
The DNA here is from genome assembly GCA_041751975.1 of Pirellulaceae bacterium. GTDB lineage: Bacteria > Planctomycetota > Planctomycetia > Pirellulales > Pirellulaceae > Aureliella. Next base: position 77,984 of record JBGSHW010000069.1, on the reverse strand, counting down.
ATACTGCCCGGTGAAATCGCCTCAAGCTGCAGTTGTTGGTTCGCGTGCGGAGTTGCAAATGCGTTGTCCGCGATTTGCTGCCAATCACCGCTCAAATGATATGTGCTCTCAAGCCTATCTGGATCGGCAGGCGCGCGGCACGCGAGTTCAACAATCCAGCATTTCAGATCCGGCACAAGCGTGAGGCTGGCGGACCAATGCCCACGACCGGCCATGCCGACACCAAAAATAATTTGCCGACCATCACTAAAAGATTGTTGATGAATCTGCTGCAGCGGCGGACTCACCGGCCACACCGCCGAGCTATCGGATTCCACGGAGGCAACCACGGAATCGGACTCAGGGAAAACCCAGCGGTGGCTATAGCGATCATGTGACCACTCGAAAGACAAGTCCCCGAGCGGGCCACCGCGCAGGCTTAGGGGTTCGCCACCACGTTGAAATTGAGCCATCAGTTCAAGTCCTGTTCGACCGCACTTTGGGCCATTCGCCAGCGTAAGTAGGCGTCCAAGAAATCTTGAATATCGCCCGCCATCACGGCATGGAAACTGTTCTGTGAGTAATCGGTTCGCGCATCCTTGACGCGCTGGTCAGGATGCAAAAAGTAATTGCGAATTTGTGATCCGAATGCCTTCTGCCGAACCTTGTTCTTGTATTTGGCAAGCTGCTCTTCCTCGCGCCGCTCTTCTTCGACTCGCGCCAAACGGGCTCGTAGCATCTTCCAAGCATTCGCGCGGTTCTGGTGTTGACTGCGTTCGGTTTGGCAGGCCACTGCGATGCCCGTCGGCAAGTGGGTCAAACGCACTGCACTATCGGTCTTGTTGACGTGTTGCCCCCCCGCTCCGCTGGCCCGATAGGTGTCTTCGCGGATGTCTTTATCGTCGATCTCCACTTCCACCGAATCGCTGATTTCAGGAGAAACGTCAACAGCCGCAAAGCTCGTCTGCCGCTTACCATCGGCGTTAAAGGGACTGATGCGCACCAAACGGTGCATCCCCTCTTCACCCTTCAAGTAGCCATAAGCCATCGGCCCTCGGATGGCAACGGTGGCTTGAGTGATGCCAGCCTCTTCGTTGTCTTGCCGGTCAATCAATTCAATTGAGTAGTCATGCTGCTTGGCCCAGTGGATGTAGACTTCAAGCAGCATCTCAGCCCAGTCGTTCGCGTCGACTCCACCGTCTCGCGCATGCACGCTCAACAACGCTCCGGCACTGTCGTGGACCCCAGTCATCATGGACTTGAGCTCGAACTCCTGAACCTGTTGCTCGAGTCGTTCGACTTCGGCAACCACATCCGCACGGGCAGCGGGATCTTCGGACAACATCTCTATCAAGCCATCAAGATCCTCGGCCGCTGCCAACGATTCCTTTAGTGGAAGCACAATGCTACGGAGGTTCTTAAGATCCGCCACCGTGGCCTGAGCACGCTCTTGATTGCTCCAGAAATCTCCGGCAGCCATTTGATCTTCGATGGCTGCGATGTTCGCAAGCTTGTTGTCGAAGTCAAAGACTGTCCCGGAGCTGGGTTAACAGTTGGCGGATAGTCGCAGCGCGATCCGTCAAGTCACCTTCGCTCATCGAGACACCTCTTGCATTACAAGTTTGATTGATACAAAGACCAATTTAGTATTACACAGCATAAGCCGTTAAAATGAAGCCGTTAACATCGTCGCTTGATGCCCACGCGACAAGCCCATACAGCCGCAAGAACTCATTGTAGCCACATTGCGGCAGCTGGAAATCCCAGCAGTCTTGCGTGTTCTCCCGCAGTTCGCACCGCGTCAACTATTTGATGCGTTTCACGATATGCCATCCGAATCGACTCTTCTGCTGATCAAATTCTGCCAAGCCGTATTGGCCCACTTCCAGCGGAAATCCGGTGTTACCAAAGGCTGGGACCATTCCCTTACGGGGGAAAATAGGGTCGCGATTGTCTTGAGCTGCAGGAAAGTCAGTATTGGCCATGCGGTAAATGCCAGGCGGCGAGTCATCCGTGTGTTGGCGAATGATTTCATCAAAGTCGGCTCCGGCTTGCACTTTTTCAAAGAGGTCTAGAGCCAAAGCTTGCGCCTCTTCGCTGCTCCGAGTCGCGGCGGTACCGGCGCCACGGAATGAGATCAGGCAATGCTGAACGGTGATGTAAGCCGGTTCGCCTGATTCAGTTTTCAAATCTTCGCGATAAACGTCACCGCTACCGGTTTCATTCTTGTTCGCTTGAATTCCGTTGCAGCCCGCTAATAAGCCAAGGCCTAGCACAAGCGTTGCCACACCGACGGAAGGGGGCGTTAGTGCATCGATAAAGAAGAGGCGTGGCATAAATACTTTCAAAAAAAGATGAACAAATAATACCAAATTGTCGTTGCTTTGTAACGTCTTGGCGAAGACTGCTTGCCACCGTTTTGACACGCTCCGTTTTTTGATCTACGAATCGTCAACTTCGGTTTGCACCAAAAGGGTGCCAATCGCGGTGGCGTAGGCCGTGGCGTAGTTTTTACAGTGGGAAATGCTGATAAGCAGGCGTTCAATTCCAAGTTGCTGGCTGATTTCATTCGCTTTGCCGCTAAGCACGATGTTCGGCTTGCCCCCCTGCTGATTGACCACTTCCACGTCGACCCACTGGATTCCATGTGCCCAACCGGTGCCCAGCGCCTTGAGTACGGCCTCCTTGGCAGCCCAGCGTCCGGCGTAATGTTGATCGGCCGCTTTACGACCAGCGCAATACGCAATTTCTTGAGGTGTGTACACACGCTGTAGGAAGTGGTCTCCATGCTTCTCAATCATCTTGCCAATGCGTTCGCATTCGACAATGTCAATGCCAATACCGATGATCGAGTTTCCGGGCATGCTCTTGGTGTCTGTCGTAGTATTGCTGCACACGATGCTACGTTGTGTATTCCGAATTAAAGCGAACGTATTCAGGGGTCAAGTCGCTGGTCCAGTGTGTGCATCGGCCGGGGCCTTGCCCAACGGTCAATTCAATCAAAGTCGAATGGTGATCGCGAATCGAACTGCTCGCCTGCTGCGCATCAAACTTCAACGGCTCGCCCGCCTCGAACAGCCCGATGCCATTGACTTTTAAACTCAATTGGGTTGGAGTGATCGGTACACCTGCATAGCCTGCAGCGGAAACGATCCGCCCCCAGTTCGGGTCGCTGCCATATACGGCCGTTTTGACCAAGTTGCTGCTGGCCACTGCCTGCGAAATTCGGCGAGCGTCGGCATCGGAGTTTGCCCCCGACACGCGAACTTCGATCAAGTGCGTGGCCCCCTCTCCGTCGGAGGGTATTTGCTTGGCCAGTTCAATACACATGCCTTCCAAGTGTTCGGCAAAAGTACCCAGATCTTCGTCGCGCAGTTGCGCTCCGCCAGCGGCACCGTTGGCCAGTAGTAACATCGTGTCGTTGGTGCTCGTATGTCCCTCAACGCTGATATTGTTAAACGACTTATTGGCCGCAGCTACCAATAGAGCCTGCGCCTGGGATGCGCTCAGCGGCGCATCGGTCAAGACGCAGCACAGCATGGTGGCCATGTTAGGGCCAATCATCCCAGCCCCTTTGGCCATACCTGCGATGTGGATGGTGCGACTGTCGAGTTGGCAGCGGCGGGTCGTTACCTTGCGACTCGCGTCGGTGGTCGTGATGCCATCGGCCGCGTTGAAAAATGCTTGCTCATCGGCTGCTAATTGTTGAGCCGCAGCGGAGATCCCTTTTTCAATCTTATCCATCGGCAGGAAGCGACCGATTACTCCCGTGCTCATAACCAGAACTTGTTCAGGTGCAAAATTGTGTTCGGTTGCACTGCTTGCTTCGGCCACGAGTTCACACATCCGTTGCGCATCGGCGTCGCCTTGCTTGCCGGTACAGGCATTGGCATTGCCGCTGTTGACCACTACAGCGCGGGCATTGGGTAGAGGTGTGCGACTGCGGCAGAGTATTACGGGCGCAGCGACAACTTGGTTTTGAGTGTACACACCCGCAGCGACGGCTGGCACATCGGAGACGATCAGCGTAATGTCTTTGGTGTTGGGTTTAACTTTGATGCTGGCACTGAGGCCAGCGAAACGAAAACCTTGAGGGAGGAATGTGGTCACGTTGGTGTTTAGGCTCCGAGTCCAAGGGTTTCGTTTTGGTTGAACATGAGGTTCATGCATTGCACAGCTGCTCCGGAGGCACCTTTGATCAAGTTGTCCAGCACGGAGACCAGTATCAACCAGTTGCCATTCTCTCTTACCGTGATATCGCAATAGTTCGTATGTGCGACCTGTTTGGTTGTCGGCAGGTGAACAGTTACCCGTACAAAAGGTTCACTGGCATAGAAGCCAGAAAGGCATTCGCGGATCTGGTTGGGGGTTACATTGTCGGTCGGGTGCACATAAATAGTTGACAAGATACCGCGGTCCATCGGAACCAAGTGGGGTGTAAATATCAGCTCCGGTTGCGTACCACTAAACCGCTGCACGATGTCGATGATTTCTGGTTGATGTCGGTGTGTACCGACTGAGTATGCTGAGAAGGACTCGTTCACCTCCGGATAAAGGTTGCCGAGCTTCGGCGTTCGTCCGGCGCCGCTGACGCCACTCTTCGAATCGACCACGATGCCGTGCGACTGGATAAGCCCCTCTTTCAACAGAGGTGCCAGGGGGAGAATTGCACTGGTCGGATAGCAGCCTGGATTGGCAATCAACTGGGCTGAGCGAATCGACTCACGAAAAAGTTCGGGAAGTCCATAAGGGGTGTCACCCAGGCGACCGGGGTCGGTGTGCTTTTCGCCATACCATTGTTGGTAAAGCTCGGGGGTGCTCAAGCGATAGTCGGCGCTGAGGTCAATGACCTTACAGCCTTTCGCAAGGATCCGCGAGACGATTGGGGCGGAGGCGCCGTGCGGCAAGCAGCAAAAGGCGACATCGCAACGCTCGGCGATCTGTTCCGGCGAGAGATCTTCGACCACCAAGTTCAGTCGCTCGTTGAATATGGGGTGCATGTCGCTCAGTGTCGCACCGTCTGCTTGACGGCTGGTTGTAGCGACAATCTGGACTTCTGGGTGCCGCAACAAGAGCTTGACCACTTCGATGGCTGTATAACCTGAACAGCCGACCACTCCAACTCGAATCATGATATTCACTGATAAGTGGAAATAGGCATGCACCGCCGCCCGGTGCCGGAAGGCCTCATTGTACCATTGCCCATCAGGTGGCATAGGGACGCTCGCCCAACTCGAGTGGCATGTTTGACTCAAAGGGCAAATGAATCGGTCTGGTAAAATCGTGGGCTGAGCACCGCAGTCGTGTTGACTGTCGGAAGGCAAGTCCCGAGACATGTTATTATCATTTTTTATCGTCAGCGGTGCACGCACTATGGTGATTCAAGTTCCAGCCTTGATGGCGGTGAATGGAAAACGGTCTATTTCGTTCGTAACTCGGTGCGTTGCGACAGCGGCCCTGCTGAGTGCTTTGTCCGCGGCGTTCGTTAGCGTTCAAGAAGCTGCGGCTCAAGAAGTCGCAGGTCAGCCAACCCAGATTCAGCCGCCTCACGCACAGCCTAATATGGTCATCATCCTGGCTGATGACCTGGGAGCCCATGACCTGGGCTGTTACGGAGCGGACTTGATTGAGACCCCCGAACTGGATCGATTCGCCGAGACGGCTTTGCGATTCACTCAAGCCTATGCCCCCTCCCCTGTTTGCTCACCGACTCGAGCAGCCTTGCTGACAGGTAAGCATCCGGCTCGACTGAAGCTGACCATCTGGTCCGAAGGTGCGTTGAGCGGCCCGAGAGATCGCAAACTGCAACAGGCCTTTTCGCGACACGATCTGCCGCTTGAGGAGATAACGCTCGCCGAAATTCTGCAAAAGGCGGGTTACTTAACCGCCTCCGTTGGTAAATGGCATTTGGGGGACGCCAGTCACGCTCCGGAAACCCAAGGTTTTGATCTCAATATTGGGGGTAATCACTGGGGTGCCCCGACAAGTTTTTTTCATCCCTACCGCGGCCTGCGGAGTAACGGTGAATTTCGCTACTTGCCGAATCTTGGTTTTGGCAAGCCGGGTGAATACCTCACCGATCGCTTGACCGACGAAGCGCTGCGGGTTATCGACTATGCGACTGAGCAGCGGCGTCCGTTCTTCCTACTCCTTTCCCATCACGCACCGCATACTCCCATTGAAGCCAAGGCGGAGATGGTAGAGGCATTCGAGCGCAAGCGTAGTTCAGAATTTAAGCATCAGCACGCGGCCTACGCAGCCATGATCAAAAGCTTGGATGAGAGCACCGGTCGCGTACTGGAGCGGTTGGAGCAGTCCAACCTATGTGATTCGACGATCGTGGTGTTCACCAGCGACAATGGTGGTTACATCGCCTTCGACGAAAAACGTGGCGCGGCCATAACCAGCAACTGGCCGCTCAGGTCGGGGAAAGGCTCGCTGTATGAAGGGGGCTTGCGCGTGCCGCTCATCGTCCGCGCACCCAACTTGACGCAAAGCCAGAGCATTTCCGCTGAAGCGGTGGTATTGACGGATCTGTTTCCAACTCTCCTTGAGGCGGCTCGCGTGGGCTACGAGTCGGCGACAACGCTCGATGGAGTGAGTTTGGTCGAGTTGCTGCGGCATCCGGATGTACGGGTGCAACGTGATGCTCTCTATTTTCATTATCCACACTACTATCATGCCCCGGCAACCACGCCAAGCAGTGCTATCTTGGAGGGGGAGTGGAAGTTGATCGAGAACTACGAAGATAACTCGCTCGAGCTGCACAACTTAGCCGCTGATCCATCCGAGCAAGATAATCTCGTCGAGCGTGAGGTCGGTATCGCGAACCGCCTCCGGACGAAGCTACACGACTGGCAACGCAGCGTGGATGCGGAGCTGCCGATACTCGCCAAGCCCTAGTGCTTTGTCAGAGCTTGATTTTATGGTAGTGGATCTTGCCAAAGCCCCACACCCTGCGACCCTAATTTTTGGTTATTCCGTAGCACTAGAAACGGTCGTTTCGCTAAGCAGGTCGCCAGGTGTTATCGGGGATAACTGTTATGCCCCTCCCCGGCCCTGATAGGCCGACCCTCCCCGCGGGAATTCAAGCATTTCGCTTAAATTCCCGCAGAGAAGGGTAAGTTGCGCGTCAGGCCTCAGCGATAACGCTTTATCAACGAGAAGACTTTGCCTTCGAGAGTCACTGGCATTTCAGTTGTCGGTCGGCAAAGTGAGATGGCAAGTCGTCAGGAGTGTCAGTCAGCCGCCTGAGCCGATGTGGCCCTGCCGTTCACTGCTCGGTCGGGGACTTGGTTGAATAATTAGCTGACGCCGGTCATAATCCTGCTGCGTGCTGGGATGTCGATTTCGTTTGTGCAATTATGCGATCATGCAGTTTTGAAGGGCTAGGATTATGCGTTGTGGTTGGTTAATCGAACGGGTGGCCATGGTCGCTCTCGGCTTGATCGGACTGTGCTTGGGGCTTGTGTCCGGGGGTAGAACGAACGCTCAGGAGATGACCTCCGGACTGGTGTTTCCGTTGAATGCCCAGCACAACCATGCGCCGGGCATCGTCGAATGTGCCAACGGTGATTTGATTGTTTCTTGGTATCGTGGTTCGGGAGAACGCACGGCCGACGATGTGGTGGTGTTGGGCGCGCGGCTGCGCAAGGGATCCGATAGGTGGAGTGCGCCCTTCCTAATGGCGGATCACAAGGACTTCCCGGATTGCAACACGGCGATGATGATCGATGAGCAGCAGCGGTTGTGGTTGTTTTGGCCGACGATCATCGCAAACTCTTGGGAATCGGCGATTACCAAGTACCGCGTTTCGACCGACTATCTTGGAGAAGGGACGCCGAAATGGGAGAAGGAAGGGATAATTCTCCTCAAGCCCAAAGACTTTTCCGAGCAAGGCAATCGGTTATTGGATGAGCTTGCAGTGAGGTATCAGTCGCAGATGACTGAGCGGCTCGAAAAGTCGATTCAGGCAATCCGCACGAGACTGGGGGACAAACTCTATCAGCGACTGGGGTGGCAACCGCGCTGCAAGCCGACCGTGTTGCCGAGCGGCCGCATTCTCTTGCCGCTTTATACCGACACGTTCTCTGTCTCGATCATGGCGATCAGCGACGACCAGGGGGAAACATGGTATGCGAGTGAGCCGCTGATCGGTTTCGGGAATATTCAGCCTGCGGTTGTTCGCCGCGATGACGGAACGCTGGTTGCTTATATGCGGGACAATGGTCCCAGCAATCGAGTTCAGGTCTGCGAGTCGACCGACGATGGAGTGAGTTGGGGGGCGGTTGAGGGCTGCGAACTACTGAACCCAGGCTCGGGACTCGATGCCGTGCGGCTGCGAAACGGCCACTGGGTACTGGTCTACAACGATTTGTTGGATGGGAGAAATCACCTTGCGGTCTCTATTTCCGAGGACGAAGGGCGGACCTGGACGCGAACGAGGCACCTAGAAAAGCAGGCGGCCGGGTCTTATCACTATCCCGTCGTGATTCAGGGGGTAGATGAGCGGATTCACGTGGTCTACAGCTACTTTGTCGAGGAGGGTAAATCGATGAAACATGCTGCCTTTGATGAAGTTTGGGTTACCGAAGCACCGTGAATCTTGGATCGCTGAGGCGAAGGTCTCTGATTTCTATGCAGCTTTCGTCTCCTTGTCTTGCTATAATCCAGGTTGGGCTTTCCTTCGATTTCGTTCTTTACAAACGCAAATCGGAAATGCTGTTCTTCTCCACCGAATTGTCGATCGACCCTGCGCGGAACGTGCGTGGGTTGATAGGCATTGGGTGGCAGCTTTCCGGCGATGTCTGCGGGCATCGCGCGCTTGTGTGAATTTCGGAGGTTTCGATGAGTAATGCATTTTCGCCCGACGAACTACCGGGCGTGGGCGTGGGTAGTTCGGTTGGTAACCCGGTTGGTGGTAACGCGGACGCCCAGGTTGCGCCCGACAGTTCAGCAACTGCTTCGAAAGCAATTATTGGCCCGGTCGTCGCCGGTCCCGCCCTTCTGCTCGATATGGCGATGCTCGCTGTCTGGATAGCGATGACGGACTATCTGATCTATCGCGTAGGAACCTATCTTACGTGGGGTTTGTGCTTGATTGGTACGCTGCTCTTCTTGGCGTTGGCTAAGCGTCAGGTAGGGCATCGATTCGCAACGCTGTGTATGTCGGCGCTTCTGGCGCTGCTCGCGGTCAAGCTCCTGTGGTGTGGGAGCCTGTTGCAAATTTTCTGTGGTCTGTTTGTAGCGCTCTGTTTGGCAATGGCCAGATCGGGGCTGCCTCCGTTTCTGCCGGAAGTGCTTGCCTTTGGAGGGATGGTCATAGCAGGAGCTGCTCGTCGCGTCTCGCGTTTTCGATTTGGAAGTGTGTCGGAGGTGAGCGGTAAGGTTCGGCCCTGGGTCGGTAGCAGCATTCTGCTCCCCGCCACTCTGGTACTCTGCTTTATTGGGTTGTTCGTAATGGCCAATCCTGACGTGGCCAGTTCTCTGGCGGTCAAGTTTCGGCTGCTGGCAGATTCCACTTTCAAGCTGCTTTCTAAATTCAGTTTTGGTGAGGCGGTGTTTGTGATTGCAAGTGGCTGGATGATGCTCGGTTTGCTTTACCCGTCGGCGCAGAAGCTGATGAGCGAGCTGGTGCCAGCAGAGTTTTCGACGGTGAAATCGCCATCCAAGCACTATCCGGTTGCTCGCAATACCTTGGTCAGTCTCAATATGTTGTTCGCTCTCTACTTGGTCTTTGAATTTGCAACACTCTGGTTTCGTGAATTGCCTGATGATTTTTACTACGCTGGATACGCTCACCAGGGGGCATTTTGGTTGACGGTGGCATTGGCTCTTTCCACTCTGATTTTGTCAGCCATATTTCGAGGTTCGTTGCTGAGCGATCCGTTGTTGTCCCGGCTGAAGAAGTTGGCGCTGGTTTGGTCTGCCATGAATATGTTGCTAGCCGTGGCTGTCTACAACCGACTATTCATTTACATCGACTTTAACGGCATGACCCGGATGCGTGTGGTCGGGTTATTGGGAATCGCGTGTGTTGTGGCGGGGCTGTCGTTAGTCGTTGTCAAGTTTTGGAGGGGTCGCGATTTCGTATGGCTCATTCACCGGCAGTTGTGGGTGCCTGTGTTAGCGGTCATGATCTATGCAATCATACCGGTCGACTGGATCGTCCATGAGGTGAATGTTCGTCGAGTTCTTGAAGGCAATCCGGCAAGTTCCGTGCAAATTGTTGCTCACCTGCATTCAGCCGAGGGGGCGTTGCCGTTGCTCAAGTTGGTTGACCATCCGGACCCGATTATTCGCGATGGAGTGCGGGCGCTGCTGGCTCTTTGGGCTTATGAGCTGAATGCGACGCCAGCCACGGAAGAAACTCATTTAAGTGCCTATCGTGGTCGCTATCGGCCCGAATTGGGGCATACGACTCCGTGGCTATGGGTCGAAGATGGGTTTTCGCGAAGTGGCCGCAGTTCGGAGATCGAGTGGCATAGCTGGCAGGGTGCGGAGGCTCGGCTGAGGGGAGCCCTGGTAGAGGTGCAAGAGGCATGGCAACCTTTCGCAGACGATTCGACATTGAGAGACCGTACCGTGGATGCGTTCTATGAATATGCATACCAATGGTACTAAGGTTTCTTCCCACAGCGAGCTAACGGTTCGATGTGCCTCGCCTCTGGTCGTCCTTGCCCCCGCAGCGGGAATTGTCGGGGGGGAGGGTTCAAAGAGTGCAAAGTGAATCGTAACTTGTTTTGAGACAAGGGCTTTCTTGTTATCATGATTCTTCTTGCGTTGAGTGCCGCAGGTTTTTTTGTGCAATGAGACTGGGGAAGCATGAATGTCCGATGAAGATAAACCACGGCACGACGCAGAAGCTGGGGGAGAGTTTGAGACCTTTCGCGGTTACTTGCTTATTCTGGCAGAATCCCAGCTGAACGCTAAGTTGCGTGGCAAAGTCGATCCGGCGGATGTGGTGCAGCAGACGATGTTGCTGGCATATCAGGCGCGCGATCAATATCGCGGCGGTACGAACGCCGAAATGGCAGCTTGGCTAAGAACGATCCTGAGCAACGTGTTATACGGACTGGCGCGTGATTTTTCCAGGCAGCGTCGCGACGTGACTCGCGAGCAGTCGATTCAATCGGTTGAAAAGTCATCGTTGCAACTCGCGAATTTGCTCACTGCCAACACATCCTCACCCAGTGCCGCCATGCACCGTCACGAACGGGCCAACGCCCTAGCACATGCCATGCTCAAGCTGACCAGCGAGCAGCGGCAAGCAATCATGCTCAAATATTGGCAAGGGGCCACTCTGGCCGAAATTGGCGAGCAGTTGGGCAAGTCGAGCGAAGCGGTCGCTGGCTTGATTTTTCGGGGGATGCAGAAGTTACGCGGCACCGTTCTCGCGACGGTCGAATAACAAAGTCATTGAATGACAGAATCATTCTGTACTCTGTATTCGGCGGCCGAAAATTCCAGGATCGAGGATATTGGAACCGCAAGTTTGTTTGCGGACGGGGCCTCATTCGCGTTGAATCACATTCAGCCAGATGGGACGACTGGTGGGATTGCCATTGGTGCTGCGGAGATGGAACGGGTAGCGACCTGGGGCAACCTTGGGGGCCGCTGTAATGAAGAACTCGCGTTCGTTTTGTTCGGCAGGTATGAGCAGTCCGTTCAGTCCGATGTTATCGATAAAAGCCCCGTGCGGCAGTCCTCGTCCGGAATCTTCATTCCCGAAACTGATGGGACCTTCCACTCCCTTGCGTTCGAGCACAATGCGCGCCGTTGTGGTTTCACCTGGATGGATGGTCAGTTCCTGCAATGGTTTGCTTGAGTCGGTGGCATCGACCACTTCAAAACGCAGGCCCTGCGGTGGCAGAATGCTAAGCTCAAGTTGCTCGGCAAGTTCACGCGTCACCACTTCACCAGCGATGCTCGTTGTAGCTGTCATCACAAGTCGAACGGGCTCTGGCTGCGCGACAGTTTCGTCGGTGGCGTAAATGGTTCCCGTTGCCGAGATTTGTCCCGCTTCGATGACCAAAGGATTGGTGGCGACAAGTCCGGCGGGAAGTCCTTTCAATTCGATAGAGATGGGGCCATCGAGTCCATCCAAGCGGTTCGCAGTGACGCTCCATTCGCGCCCGCTCTTCAACGGAATCTCCAGCTTGGCGGTGTTGATGGCTAGGCTGAAATCAGGACGCGGGATGCGCGCCGAGAGCTGATAGGGGAAATCGGGGCCACCAAAACCTCGGGCGTCGCGAACGCGGAGATAATACGTAGCGTCTTGGGGGGCAGTAAAGGTCAACCGCGAGTCGCTGCCGTAACGACGTTGTGAATCGTCATCGTTTTCAAAGTAGATGGGGAAAGTTGGCAAGCCATTGGGGAGTGGAGTCTCGTCCGGTTTCAGTTCGCGAACGATATAAGCCGGTTGTCCTAGCGCATGGGCTACGGGCGTGGTGTCGTAATAATTGACTCGCGAGCCGGCTCCCGGGTAAACCTTGAATCCCGAGTCGGGGCCGCGTGGATAGAGCCACAGTCGCACGACCTCTCCGTTGGCAAATAGATATTCGTCCAGTTCCATGTCCTCCCACTTGTGAAGTCGGAAGTCATCGATGGTGTTGCTATCCTTACCACGGAAGGTGAAGTAGGTCTCGCGGACCGCTTGCAGGCGTGTGCGCAAGACGGCTGCACCGGTTTCATCGAGGACATCGAGCCGACTATCGAGCTTGGATTGATCGCGGGCGGCCTTGATCTCAAAAATCCACGGCTGGCCGGCTCGGGCCTCAAAGCGATAGAGGTCGATATCTTCTTTAATGGCGATGTTGCTAGGGGCAATTAAACCACTCACTTCAGCTGGCAATTCGATGGCCGTGGCTGTCGCGAGCGCGTCGTTGGGCTCAGCATCGTTATAAGTTGCTGCTTCTGATGGATTCCGTTGAAGAGCCTTTGGATGGGACTCGGCGGTAGTGGCCGCGAGCGGTTGGTTGCCGCCCGGCGTGCCTGTTTTGAGTTGGCTCCAAGCGTCAGGAGCGATGCGTTGTCGCCGCCCGGTGAGCTCAACGACTTGTACCGCGCTATCGCCAAAGCCGCACACGGCAACCGGCAGATCGATCGTCTCCCCGAGAATCCCCAACGGCTCGAGCGTAGCCATGCTCCACAGTTTGATTTTTCGGTCGCGCGAGCTGGAGATCAAGCGATCGTTGCCCACCGGCTGCAACTGCAACACTTCCGACTCATGGGCAAAACGTGCGATGGTCATCGGATTGATCGTGGGCTTGTCGAGTGCCACGATTTGCCATTTGCGAATCTGGCGATCGGCACTTCCCGCAAAGACCGCTTGGCCATCGGCACTGAAACGAACGCATAGCATTTCACCTTCGGGTTGACCAAACGTATCGAGTCGACCTCCGGTGTTGACGTTCCATAGCTTGATCGTTTGGTCGCCGCTGGCCGTCGCTAAAGCTTGACTGCTGGGATCAAAGTCGAGGTCGTAGATCGGGCCGTTGTGTCCCGTTAGCTCACGCACCGCAGTGCCGTTGGCTGCCTCCCACAGAATGATTTTGCGGTCATAGCTGCCCGAAGCGATCCACTTACCATCTGGGCTCATGCTCGCGCAGTAGACAGCGTCGGCGTGCCCCAGCAGTCGCTGAGCGAGCTTGCCATCTTGAGTGTCGAGCAGGGTGACTTCGCCACCCAACCCGGCCACTCCTCCACCCACGATTAACCACTTGCCATCGGGACTGAGCCGCAGTGAATTGACTTTGCCCGGTAATTCGGCGGTTTCCCAAACGACCTCGTTGGTCGAGACGTTGCGAACTTGTACGCGGCCCAGGCTGCCGGTTGCGAGCAACTGGTCAGAGATCATACAGGCCGCCCCGACATAATGTCGTTCAACAGGAGCGGCCAGCAATTGCGGCGACTTCAGCCGCTCGTTGAGGCTCATCGCTTGCGCGGGTCCAGCGGCTCCCGATTCAATCCATTTTTGGATGATCGCAATTTCGTCTGCCGACGGTCGTGGCTCGCCTTCGGGGGGCATCATTGAATCATCGCTGGCCGTGAGCAATTGGAGCAATCTAGATGACTCTGCAGCGCCTGCCGTCACTACCGCACCTTGAGGTGGTCCCTTCATCAGCGCAGCATACGAACTGACAGAAAATTCCGCTTCAAAATCAGTGTCGTTGTGACAACCGGCGCAATAAGTTGTCAGCAGCGGCGCGATCTGCGACTGGTAGTTCACATCTTCGGCAATTGCAGAACGCGGGTTGGCTAGGCAGACGCCCGCCAAGCAGAGGAACAAGAGCGCGCGTTGCTGGAGGGGACGTTGCTGAAGGGGACACAGGGGGCGGTGGTGGGGTGAGGGCTGCATTTTCGGCTGCGGGGTCTGAGGGTTATCGAGCCAATGGGGTCGTTCTATTGTACTTGTCCCAGTTGTGGGAGGCAGCTCCAAAACGGTTTCTCCCCCGGCAATTTCCAGCGCACCGCTCACGACCCATCGCAATTCGAAGCCATGGGTAGCGAATTGCGGGCGAACGATATCAGGGGGAAATGGTAAGAGACAATTCTTAAGTCCTTTGAGCCATCCAACGTCATGATCACGCTAGCAGATGGCTGGCCGGTTCCTAAAGTCATCGACTTCGGCGTGGCCAAGGCGACCGAATCCTCCTTTACGTTTCGACGCTGAGTCCTCGAACGCTCGTTTTGGACTTCTTGCTAAATGGGTACGGTGACAGCCTGGATACTCTTGTGCAACTCGACTCTATATCCATTTCCAAGGTTGGAACTGTACGGGAACCCACGAGCATCTTCGTTTGAACAGCAGTTTCAGGCATTGCATTCTACGTTCGACGTAGAGGTTTTAGAGATTGAGGCAGACTTTAAACGAACTGCCTACCGTCAACGTACTACTCACGCTCAAATCGCCGCCGTGGGCTTCGACGATACTTTTGCATATTGAGAGGCCCAGACCACTGCCGCTTCGGCCTCTATCGACGTTCTGCCGCAGGCGAGCCTCGTCGGCACGATAGAAACGATCGAAAATTCTAGCCAATACGTCTGGCGCTATTCCAGTTCCTGTGTCTTGTACCAGGAGGCACGCCACTCCATCAGAGTACGAAGTGCTTAACGTGACGAGACCGCCTTCGCGGTTGTAGAGAATGGCATTGTCGAGCAAGTTGGCGATGACTTGCGAGATCGCATCGCAATCGGCCCAGCAGCAAGCGACTTCGCCAGCCAGCCTGAGTTCGACATGATGCTCAGCGGCATAAGGCCGGAAAAGCTCGATCGCTTCAGCGGCTAAATCCTTCAAGTCGATTTGTGTTCGTTGAAGCTCCAGTTGCCCAGCATCGGAGCGAGCGAGCAGTAGCAGTCCGTCAACAAGCGACTCCATGCGCCCCGCGGCTGCGCGGCACGTTTCAAGCGTGGCCTGATATTCTTCGGGCGAGCGCGGGCGGCTGAGCGCGAGTTCGCAATGCGATAACAGTACTGCGAGCGGTGTGCGAAGATCGTGAGATGCATCGGCTGTGAACTGACATTGTTTCTCGAAAGCGCTTTCAATGCGAGCCAACATTGAATTAAGGGTTGCCCCCAACGATTGTAGTTCGCTATCCATGCTCGCCGTATCAATCCGCTCGGCTAGGTTCCGCGCATGGATACCCTCTGCCGTACGGCTGATCTGCTGGATGGGGCCAATTGCATTGCCTGCTAGCCACCAGCCCCCCAGCAGTCCCAAGCAGAGTACGGTGGAGCCGATCAGAAACAGTTGTACTAACGCGGCAGTCAGTCGCTGCATTTCCGGGCCAACATTACGTCCAACGACGATCCGCGTTCGATGTGGTCCGCGCACCAGCACCTCACGTCTCTCATTCACGTTTCGAAATTCCAATGGTCGTCGCGCCGGAGTCCATGAGACTTCATCATGATTTGGTCCCGACCGCCGCAGTAGTCTGCCTTCATGGGAGAAAATGGCGTAATACGCTGGCGGCCCGAAACGACGCCCGTCGTCGGGGCGAAAGTCCGGCGAGCCTTGCCTGGGTAACGGGCGTTTGTCAACCTGCAAATCCGGATCCGGCCCAGGCCGCGATGTGCCGTCTCTTGGCACCGCTGGCGATTGATTGTCGAAATCACCCCGCAGCGGATGGTCGCGCAGCGGTAAATCATCGCGTTCTAGACCGGGCGGTGGTGGGCGACGACGATCCATGGCGGGCGGAAGCTCAAGCGGCAGACCCCTAAGAAATTCTTCTCCAGCCATAGGCGGCACACTTCTCAAAATGCCCTCCAACACTCGCGCACCACTCAGCAGTTCTGCATCGATTTCACCCATCGTCGATCGATGCAATTGGCGATAGAAAGCGACTGCGAACAGTACGACCGCTGCTGTTAAAATGATGGCATGGAACAACTGGAGCCGTAGACGCAAGGACTTAATCATGAATGATGTAACCCTGTCCACGCCGAGTTTCAATCAACTCTGCCCCAAGCTTCTTGCGGAGATGTGAGACGTGCACATCCACTAAATTGGAGAGACTATCATCGTCTTCACCAAAGATGTGATCGTAGATCATGGTCCGCGTGATAAGCTTGCCCCTGTGCAAAGCGAGTAACTCAAGGAGTGCGTACTCGCGAGCTGTCAACGAAATTGCTTCGTTCGATTTCATCACTGTGCGATTGGAGAGATTGATGACGACTGAGCCCAGATCGATCACCGAGCTGGCTTGACCGGCGCCGCGGCGAATCAACGCCCGGATCCTGGCTATCAGTTCGACAAGCGAAAAGGGCTTAACCAAGTAATCATCAGCCCCACCATCAAGTCCACGAACACGGTCGGCGACCGCATCGCGTGCTGTCAGTATGAGCACTGGAGTCGCTTTTCGACGTCGCAACTCTTCCAGCACTTGCCAACTATTCTTGACTGGTAGCATGAGATCGAGAACGACGGCGTCGTATTCCCAGACGAGAGCTTTGTGCAATCCAGCTGCGCCATCTACAGCTTCATCAACGGCAAAGTTTTCTTCGGTAAGTGATTGGACGATTGCTCTTCGCAAATCAGGTTCGTCTTCAACGACCAGCAATCGCAAAATGGCGCTCCTTCCGGTACTCATGGGATGTAAAGGAAGTTCAGGTTAGTGGTTCCCCGATTCCTGTAACGGTCGTTGTAGGTTGCCCAATCCGTTTGTGATTGTCTTACCATGATCGCGGATCAGTGGCATGTTATATTCAGGCGGGGTGCAGGCGATTCGTGTGTCGCTGAGTACTGCAGTAGCGCCCATAAGACTGAGACTGCTAGAACATGACCGAAAATCACAATACAAGTTTTCTGATTGCACTTCTCGACTTGGGTGAAAACCCAGAAGGAGTTCTCGTCGTTCGCGAGGCGCGGTGGCAGCGGATGGTTGGAGCTATGGCGGGATTTTCATTTGGGATTCCATTATCGTGGCTCGCCGCGTATTTGCTTGTACAGTTCAATGCTCCCATGGAGGCGCTGACTTTATCTGCCGTGGCGACCTTCGGTTTGTTGGGCGGGGTATGGTTGTTTTACCAGGTGCTGTGTGCGAACTACTACTACGCAGCGCTCGATCGTGAGCGTTTGTACTTGCGGCGTGGGCCGAGGTGGCTGGAAGAATATCGACTCAGTGAACTGGGTGACTTCACCGTGGTTTTGGGAACGGTGATGACCCGGCAGCGAAGTAGCAGTCGTCGCCTGCAGATCATTAAGAATGCGTATGCCAAGGAAAATGTCTTCACGATAGCGCGACGCATGAACAGTTGGCGGCAAGCTCCCCCGGAACATTTCACCGCTTTGATTCAGCGACTTGAAGTGGTGGAGCTCCAGGAGCTTCGCCTTTTTGCGCACCGCCAAATCACACGGGGCATGTGTTGGCTGTGTGTCTATCCGCTGCTGCTCATCCTCACGCTGCACTTTAAATTCTTTCAGGCGCCTGCGATCTCGCTAATCGTCTGGGTGGTGTATTCGTGTGGAGCGCTGCTGATGATTGCCGCTGGGATCGTGCGGTGGTTGGCTGCTCGCAGGCGGAAACGCCTTAGCGTCGGTGGATGACCATGCACCTCACCGGGCCTAACGCCCTGCGGCACTCACTTTGATTTAAATATTACGCTCTAGGGGAGATAGTTGAGCGTGTAATAAGCTTCCGCGTGGAGCAGAGGCTGGCCTTGGCGGTTGCGTAAACCCTTGGCATGCAGCTCATGGACATGGCCGGGTTGCAGGCCATCGACGACGAGCCGTACGCTTTGGCCGTTGCTGCCAACGGTTGCGGACTTGATCCTCGGCTGCGTGTGATCGACCTCGGGACTACCGTAAGCACTCTGATAGATGTAGGTGTAGGTAGTCAATTCGTAGGCAGCAACTTCTTCTGCCGACTTGGCATCAACGGGCTGAGTGAAGGTGAGTTCGAAGCCATCCTTGAGGGCGTGCATCTCGTGGATTTCAAAAGGTGTCTTACCGGTCCAATCGAGTCGCTCGAGCGAGAAAGGTTGCGTCCCTACCGAACCCCAGCCGCGGTTGGTCCCGCCTACCAGCATGACCCCTGAGGGGCTGATTTCAGTCGCCACATTGCCCGAGGCGAGTCCGGAGCGGAACGGGAAGCAGGCACCTTGATAATGCCCCTGTATTTTCTCGAGGTAGACCCGCATGACGGTGCTCGCCGATTGATCGCTTACGAACATTTGGCCAGCAAACGGACCAAACTTGCCACCCGAACTGTCGCAGGTAACGCCGCTGGCGGATCTGCCCATTTTTTCGTAGGGGAACATGATCGCTGGAACTTCGAATTCAGGGATGCGCTCGGCCTGCACGAGTGAGCGCGA
The DNA here is from genome assembly GCA_041751975.1 of Pirellulaceae bacterium. GTDB lineage: Bacteria > Planctomycetota > Planctomycetia > Pirellulales > Pirellulaceae > Aureliella. The sequence goes on along the minus strand of JBGSHW010000069.1, from coordinate 59,192 downwards.
GGGACTGTCTGGTTCAGTGGGTTGTTTTCCTAGGATCGGTTCGGCCAGTTCGAACCACTTGAATCCACCAGGATGCCCCATGAACTTGCCGGGCATCAAGTGCTTGAGGTGGCAGGTGCCGTTCCAGGGGCCTTGGTTATCGGTGTAGAACATATCACCATCCAGGTTGGCACCAATTCCGCCCGGCGAACGGATACCGCTGCAGGTTGGGATGGTCTCTCCGCTGGGGGTGACACGCATGCACCAACCGCGATAGGGGACATCGCTGCTGAACGAACCCGTCAGGCAGAGCACGACCCAGATATCGCCCTGGCGGTCAAATTTTGAACCAAAGGCGTACTCGTGGTAATCGCCACTGATTTCCCAGCCATCGGCGACCACTTCGATTTCATCGGCCACACCATCTCCATCTGTGTCGCGGAGGCGACTGACATCGGGGCGCTGGGTCGCGTAGAGCCAGCCATCTTTTTCTGCCAAGCCCAGGGGTTCATGGAGCCCTTCGGCAAAGAGCTTAAAATTGGAAGCCGTAACCTGTTTGCCAAACGGTTGATCGACCATCCAGATTTCGCCGCGGCGGGTGGCAACCGCTAGTTTGCCATCGGGCATGAGTTGGACTGCACCCGCCTCCAGCACGACCCCCTCGGGGATCTCGAATGTGGTGATCGGATAGTAGTCTGCTTCCGTCGGCAGGACTTGAGACTCTGTCGTTTGGGCTTGGGCGGGAAGCGCAGCGGCCAGGGACGCAAACGCTAGGAACAGTGCAGTGAACGCAAAAAGCTTCGGCATGATGACTTCAGGTAAAGCGGCTAAAATAAATCGGGCGGAACGAGTTGCGGTCGTCTACCAACGGATGTTTTGAGTGATACTGGCTGTGCCATTCGAAAACTTGATGGGTAGACGGAGTTCGCTCTTTCCACCCACTTCGATCAACTCAGGTGCTGCATCGATCTGGATACTGACTTTGCCATCGACTTGATACCAGTTGTCGTTGTTGGGTGAGATCTGTTGACCGCTGGCGGCCCGGAAGTACAAACGTTTCGAACTGTCGATTTGGCTGGGATCGGTGGTGATCTTCAGTTCTCGGGTGAAGCCGCTGAAACGACCATCGGTCTGTTTAGGGATAAAGGTATCTTCCACGGTCGTGGTACCCAATCGGTAGCGAAAGGTGGGAAGGCCCTCAGTGTCTAAACGATAACCCTGGAATTTATAGCCCAGTTCGCGGGTGGCTTGGGCGGGCCAAGCAGCTTGGGGTGTATCCAGCATCGCGATGGGTGCGAAGCTCTCGAAGGCAAGCACTTCGTCGCCGAGTGGGCTTTGGTTCCCCGGTCCGCGGCCGACCCAGTGCTTGCTGGCATCGATGAATGATCCTTTCCACAACAAGGTTACGCAAAACTGGTTGGCATCCCAGGCCAAGTTGCCTTGCTCGGGATAACCGACCGCTATGGCTCGTGGCGAAAGTCCAGCGATGAAATTTCGGTAGATAGTGGGGCGGCTATGTGGTACCAATTCGATCAACTCGGCTCGTATGCCGATTGGTTCACGGGCGCTGGCTCCGTCGGCCAGGTACTTCCACATGGCGGCAATCTGCAGACTCGGGTCGCCGCTGTAGAGGGCGGGGAGCACCGATTTGCCATCGGGAAAACTAGCGGGCATACGGGTTCCGGGGCGGTAAGTCGTGGGTGACATCAGATAGCGATGGAACCAATCTTCACGCAGGCGTGTGGTCATGCGCTGGAGATCGATGGCTTGAATGCCGGGTGCTCCTTGGCCGCCAAATACGTGACACTTGACACAGGAGAGACCTTTGTCGCCAACGAGTGTACGTCCGTCCGACTTGATTTTTTCGACGGTCGCTAACTCCTCGATCGCATGGGGCTGGAAGTTGGGGATCGATTTTTCGTCCAGGCGCACCAAGGCATGGACCAGGCCAGGAAGATTTTCCGCTCCGAAGCCAGGCATGTTGACCGACATGTAAGGGCGCTCGTTAGCTCCCTGGCTGAGAATCGTGTGCAAGTAATCATTTTGGAGTTTGTCTCCGACGCCGTTGAGTGGTGGAGGGAGCCGCCCTTCGTCTCCCATTTCCTTCATGGTCGTTTGGAACTGCGCGTCGCGCGAGAGCTCGGGTCCCCCTGCTCCGCCACGACTGTGGCAGGCATAACAATTCATGGTGGCCAGCGTTAAGTGTACGTGGGTCGCGTCATCCAGTCCGCTGGAGTCGGGCTCCCTACCCGCTTGCAACTCTTTACCGCGCATTTGAATGGCAGTTCGTTGCACGGGGGTAAGGTCGTAGTTGGGTATTCCGGGCGCTGGTTCAGCGGACAAGCATCCACGCTCCAGATTGAGCGCTGCGAAGGGCTTGGCTGTGAGAGTGACAGGCAGTTGTTGATGATCGATTTTTAGTTGATGGCAGCTAGCGCAACCCAGCGAACTGAACAGGGAGCGCCCTTGGTCGACCAAGTTTGGATCGGCAACGAAGTGCGTTTCAACCAGCGATTCAACTTGGGTTGCAGTGGGGTCCAATGTTGCAATGGTCGCAAGACTGGTGCGTGCCAGTCCACCCCCTTCGATGTCCAGTTCGAGCACTTCTTCGCCCCCCTGTTCAAAATAATCAACTCGGATGGCATGAGGGCCGGCCGTCAATTCGATATCTATCGATTGGAAGGACATCGGATGAATGCCGTCTTGGTCGAGCAATAATTTGTCATCGATGAAGAGTTGGCTGCCATCGTCCGAGCCGAGGTGAAAGCGATAGCGGGCGGTTTGGGGGAGCAAGATCGTACTGGTGAATCGGGCGGCAAAATTGTCGGTCTTCTGGCTGGCAAGGATGTCCAGTCCATAAACATCGACTTCGTCATAGGGAGTCAGGGAATCGAAATCCGGTAACTTATCCCAGCTTCCCTCGTAAAAAGCCGCTTTCATGTTCAATACACCCTGGCCGACCACGGAGTCGCGTAGTAGGTAAGTAGCCAAGTCGTTCGCTTGCTCAGGCGCTAAGCCAAACGTCGGCATGCGACCACTGGGGCGAATGGCATGTGGATCTCGCAGGAAGTTGCTGAGTGAGTCGAGCGTGTACTTGGCAGCCAAGTCCCCCAGTGGAACGCTGGTCGCCTCAGAGGCTTGGGCTCCGTTTTGCGGAGCATGGCAAGCGGTGCAACCGATCGAGTGGAATAGCGTATCACCGCGGCGAACGGCCCGCGGGTCGCCAGGACGATCGCTGGTCGAACCCGTGGTCAGCAAGAAGCTGGCAATCGCTTGCGCCTTGTGTTGGCGTTCGCGGTCGCTCAAGCCTGCTAACAGGTCGGGCATGTGCGTCCCTGGCTTAACGGCATGCGGCTGGCTAATAAAGTCAACGAGATGGTCAGGGCGGATGCGGCTAGCGGCGGCATCCAGGATCGGGGCTTGCCGTCGTTGCGAGTCACTGGATGTCATCGCATGGCATGCAGCGCAACCCAGTTCGTTCACCAACAGTTGACCACCGAGCGGTAGGCTGGCCGCATCGGCTTGAGCAAAGAACCGTTCGAAGCCGGGCAAGCGGGGACGTTTGCCTTCTTGTTCTAGATCGCGGGGCTTGACCCAAATGTTGCGAAATCGGATCGGGTTGCCATGGTCCTGCAAATAGATGGGGCCATCGGCCGGCGATTCCCCAAGCGGTGCGGCGGTGGTAGCCTGCGGTAGCTTAACATCTTGTTGAACGATTATGCCGTTGAGCCGCACCGTGATGATTGCATCGGCGATCTTTTCGCCAGCTTCGTCGAATTGGGCTGCCGTAAAATCAACGTCATAGGTCTGCCAGCTGAGCGGAGGAAAGCACATATTTAGATCGGGGTCTTTGATCGAATAGATGCCACCCGTTTCATTCATCTTCCCCTCCAGACCGAATGAATCAAGGATTTGCGTTTCGTAACGACCCTGGTGATACAGGCCGCTGTTGCCGCGTCCTTGTCCGCGCGCGGCGGGCATGAATGGGGTTTGGAATTCCAAATGGAGTGAGTAGCTGCCAAATCGATCGCGGCTGGTTGCACCTTGAAGCAACAGTCCATCCTCGTTGAGCTTGGCCTCGTTGAGCTTGGCCTGGATGAGCTTGGCGCCGGGCTCCCAGTGCGTGTCCAGCGACTGCTGGGTTCCGTCGAAGAGGACCACTGCGCCGGCTGGTGGAGTCGTTCCCAGCGTGGGACTTTGGCGTTCGATGCGGCGGAACTCTCCGTCGGTGAGCAACTGCTGAACTTCGTCCGCATCGCCACTGAGCTTGCGCGGCGGTGAACGATCCCAGCCGGCACCTGGCAAGCCACCACTAAAGAGTTGGATATCGAACTCACCATCGCCAAGGGCCACGATCTGCAAGGCACGTTGTTGCCCTGCGTACTCCCCCTGCAGCATGAAGTCGGGGTCGGCAGAGGCAGCCAGGGGAGTCTCGTAGACCGGTTCTTGGCCTAACGTTTGCGAGGCGAGGAAGAAAATGCTGAAGGCGGTTGGGAAAATGAATCGAGCTGCTGAACAGAGCATAGGTATCGGCACGTTGTAATTGGATGTGTCTGGCCAGAGGCCGCATTATAGTTGGCCGACAGCGTCAGATAAACAACCAGCCACGAGATCGGAGCTTAGTTTAGCTGCAGGGTGCAGTAGGTGGGCGGGAAGATACTTTGCAGCGAGGGTAGGCGGGATTACTCGGTGGGATCAGGCAGCCGCGTCTGGGTGGGTCTGCTTCCAATGCGAGATAGCGGGCTTGATCTCACGCATGGGGATCCAGTGACCGTGCGTTTTGCTGGTACTGGACATAAGGGTGTCTGGATTAACTTCCCCCTTTTCAATGCGTATGAGCAGCTCCCGTTCGCAGATGGGACCGACTCGCTTGTGGCGGTAGAAGAAACCGCTTTTCATAAAATACCAATCGGCTGACATTTCTTTGTACTCCTGACAACAACATACAGCTGCACCGACCCATTGCTAGCGGTTCATGGACTTGAGCAACGGCTCTACAAGTGAATAAGAGTCAGATTTCTTTAGCAAGGAGCTGGCCGCGGCGGGTGCTCCACACAGAGAAACCTAAGGCTTTTTGACCGAACTTTATTAATAGCTGAATGCTAAATCGCATTCGAGTTGACTTTGTAGCACTTATTCAACTGCTGACGAAATATGGAAGCAAGAAACAGTAGCGCTTGGGAGGTGCACGTTCTGGCTTGGGCGCGTTCTGGCTTGGGCGCGTTCCCCAGATACGATGCGGAAAGTTTCCTGATGTTTAATATTTGGTAAGCATACGCCGCTTGATAGCCTGCCGTCAAATGTTTTTTTGGTGTCTTGGGAGATAGGGCCCCCTTAAAGTGCGGGTAAGTGCCTTCGGTTGCCCTAGCATATCCCAAGGGAAATCGCCTGTTGCCCTCGAACAGTTGCCACGCTTCTACTTCAGATTAAACCCCGGCCATGCGTTACGGATTCGCCATCTGCCATCGATTCCGGCTAGTTTCTGCGGAGGGGCGTGATCTGCTTTCTGGGGGGGGGGCGATGCGTCGGCCGGAGCTGCTTAAAGCGGATGATGGGTGTTAACATTGAAGCACGCGTTACAGTTCCGGGCGGACTTGTTGATCGATGATTCGTTTGCACGATTCAAACCAAGTCCGCGGTGCGGTTTCGAAATGAACGGTACCGACCGAGTGATGACTGAGCTCAGGCGGTAGCTGGTCGATCGCCACGCGAACTTCGTAATGGGGCAATTGCGGCAGCGGAATTCCGCCAGGGGAAACGCGGACCACCATACTCGCATCCCCCATGAGGGAATCTGGAATTTCCAGCATAGGTTCGGGCGAGATCGCGATGATGGTTCCACGGTAGATTTTCCCGAGTTGGCAATCCCAGCGACAACGGCCGGTCATGCCGGGGCTGAGGATCTCAGCGTCGTGCTCGACCACATAGGCGGTGACCTCGAATTGGTTGGGTTGACCGATCCAGGCGAGCAACGTTCCACGTTCCACGCCGCTGCCTTGATACTCACTGGTCAACAAAGGTTTGTCCCGTTGTAGCCCAGTTGGCTCGGTCATGGTTTGAGCGGCGCGTCGATCGCCGGGAATAACAACCCCTGCGTGAGGTGCGTAGCTGACAAGTGCCGCATACTGATCTTCGAGCAAACGCAGACGCTCGCGCTCTTTGGCGAGTTGTTCTAGTTGAGTGGCCAGTTCGCTTGCGGCGAGTTCATCGTCCACAAGGCGTGCTTTGAGCTGCTGCACGCGCTGCTCAAGGTAGGCGACTGAGCCTCGCACGTCGATCAACTCGAATTCGAGTTCGGGGGAGGCAATGCGTGCGATGAGCCCACCGCTGGCGACAATGGTACCTATTGGGCCAAACTCCGTTAGCACTCCCGCTTGTTCGGCGTAGATGGGAGTGAGTTGGGCGAGTGAAGCCACCACGCGGCTCGTTGCAAACGTCGGCCAAGGCTGGTAGAAGAACAGGCCCAGCCCCCCCAACGCAATACCCATCATTAGACTCAGTCGCAGCCTACGCATCGTTCCCGTCCTCCTCAACTCGCCCAGCCAGTGCCACACAGCGAAACTACTAGCCGCTAAGGTCGTGACCAGCATGAACAGCACTAAAGCCACGCCAAGCAATGGCAGGCCAACACTGACGAACAATCGCCAGACAACCCAGGCAATCATGACCACCACTAAATGACGATAGATCCAAGCCACTAAGGCATAGAGTGCCAAGTGGCGCGGATTGGCATCCCAGCGGTTGGCTGGCAACGTTTGGCCGGTTAGCCATGCAGCGGCCAAACTGCGGGCCGCCTCGCGGCTCTGGTCATGCAGGTTCGGTACCCGCCAAAGATCGGACAAAACATAGTAGCCGTCGTAGCGGAGTAATGGATTGGCGTTCACCAGGACCGTACTTAGGGAACAGATCAGCATCACATTTCCTGCCAGCAGATGGAGCCAGCTACCTGGCAGCGTGTTCAACCATAGGCAACCGGCCAGGGCAGCGATGGTCAGTTCGACGTAGATGCCGGCAGCTGCGATGCAGGCGCGGCGCCACGGGCTCGGGAGCTTCCAACTGTCGGTCGTATCGCAATAAAGGCAGGGAGTAAAAACAAGGAACAGCACGCCGATCTCATGGCACTCAGCCTTCCATTTCTTACAAGCCAGTGCGTGTCCTAGTTCATGCAACGATTTCACACAGACGAACGCAATGAACATCGCGAGCGCCCGATCGGCAGTGATATCGCGGAACGTTTCGCTGATCGCAATCGGCGAGTCAAGCCAGCGGAGGGCAACTAGAGACGCGACGATGGCTACCATGAAAGCCCAGACGCTGACGAACAGCGGATGGAAAATCATGGTAGCGACGGGCGATAGCCGCCCTAGCAACCAAGTGGGGTCGAACAACTTGATGCGTGTCGCCAGTGGGCTAGCGATCAGCTGAAGTAGATTGGTGCGGCTGTGAGACTGTTCAGCGGTCCACAGCCTGCGGCTATGCGTTCCAACTTGTCTTGGAACGGTCAGCCCCGAATTGTCGAGCCGATGTGCGAAATGGACAAGCCACTCGGCCGTGATGCCAGCCTGGCGGTGGAGATCTAAGATATCTGCCAAGCTGTGCGTGCCATCGCAATGCTGGGCGATGGAGCGCTCGCAGGGACTAAATTCAAAGTACTGCAGTGCCAGTGGATCGCGGGCAACCCATGTCGCATTGGCCTCCGTGGAAAATGGAGACCATTCAATGTCTGGGCGCAGGCGAACGACGCGAGACAGTGGCGCTACCGTGGCGTAGCCTGCGACACTCATGGCTTAACGCCAGCGGGTGACTTAACTGGCAATGTTCGCGAAAATTGCTCTGAGCGGCTATCGATATTTAGGTGTAAATTATTGTTCTTTGTGTTCGGCGTCATGTCGGGCGAAGAGTTCGTGTCGATCGTGGCTTTGACGCGCATGCCGGGGCGGAAGGCGCGTTCGCTATTGTCAATCTCCAGATAGACCCGAACTTGGCCGTTGACGGGATTGGCGTCGGGACTGACAAACACCACTTTGGCCGGTACGGTCTGCTCTTGATCTGCGGCGAGCACCATGACGTTGGCTTGGCGACCGACCAAATTCTGGCTGGCGGCGGGCGTGCTCACAAAGCCCTCAATTCGCAAGCGGTCGATCTTCACGATCTCCATTAATTCCATGCCGGGTTCGACCCATTCGCCAACTCGCTTGTTGATGGCCACGACGACACCGACTGCCGGTGATTGGATCTGGTGCCGCTCAAGTAGTTCTTCTTGTTGACGATACTCGTTTTCGGCGAGCATCACCTGGAGCTCAGCGACTTCGCGGTCATGTTTCGCCCGCTCGATTTCCAGCAGAGTGCTTTCGGCAACTAAACGGAGACGATCAATCTCTTTAGGGCCGTAGGTGTTGGCGATGCGTTTGTTGGCTGATTCGGCGCGCTCCAATTCGTTCTGGGCGACATCATTTTTTTTATGTGCCAATTGCAGGTCGATCTCGTTGCGCTGTTTTTTTCGCGAGATAGCCATGGCGATCTTGGTTCGTTCCAATTGCACTCGGATGGCAGTGTCACGAATTTTTCCCAGGGGTTGTCCCACGCTCACGGCAGCCCCCTCGACGATATTCAGCTCGTTCACTTTTCCGGCAACTTCGGCAGCCACCTTGGTCGACTCGATCGTTTTCAGCAGCGCGTTTTCTACCTGCACGATTTGATGGGTAGCGGGCGAAAGCGGATCGGTTGACTGCTGTCCATCTTGGGCCAAAACAAACAGGTTGACCGCGCAGTAGATGAGGCAGCCGGCTGCAATACCGGTAATGGAGCGGATGATAAACGGTGTGGAGTTGATTGACATGTGCGTCTCTGCGAGGGGAAATCTAAAACCACAGCTTGCGTTGGATGGCTTCGATCAAGGGGCGAGACCATACAAACCAAAACGGCTGTTGACCACAATCAACAAAAGCATAAACGGTAGCACCCATGTGTCCGCGGGCTGCGATCGATTCATCGACCTCGGCCAGCAGATCGACGACCACCGCCGTTCCTTGGGGGTTCCGCGCCGTCTCCGACAGCCAAGTTGCGCGGGCGGTGAATTTTTCAGAGGGCTGCGACGCAAGCACGAATTCAAGGTCGCGAGAGGCATTCGGATCGATCGCGCCACTGGTCGCTGTAGAGGCGGTGAAGAGCTTGCGTTTTAGATAACCTGCATCTTGATCGGCTACTGTCAGTTCCAGTTGCCAAGGACCGTCAAGTTGCACAACGCGTAGCAGTGCGTCACCGCGTCGCACGGGACGCGAGTTTAAGAAGCGTTCGATCTGCCGAGCGATGACCAAGCCGTCAATCGGAGCAGTGAGACTGAGTTTCTGTTGCTCCGCGCGGATTGCGTCTTGTTTCTGTTGCAGCGTTTGTAAATGCGTCTCCAATTCGCGGATTTCGGAGGAGAACTTACTTTGCAAGGCATAGGCACTGGGGTTTTCGTTGGCGAGTTGATTAATGGCTACGTTAAGACCATCGCGTTTTTCAGCATTGGCCCGCATTTCACCCTGCACTTCTTGCAGTTGGATATCGAGCATGGGGGATCGCAGTTCGGCCAATTTGTCTCCGGCTTTGACCTGTTGACCGTCTCCCACCAAAATCTGTTCGATGATGCCATCGAGCGGTGCAAAGATAACTCGCTGTGAGGTTGGCTGCAGCGATCCCTCTGCTTCGATTCGCAGCGTGGCTGGTAAGCCCAGGGCCCAGATCACAGCGGCCAGGCAGGCGGCGAGGCCAGTCGCACGTGCGAGTCCCCCTGTCCAACGCGACAGATTGCCCGCTTGCGTCTCGCCGAACATGCGTCGCACTGAATACGGGACGGAGAGCCAACGTTGGTGTTGTAGCCAGCTAGCTGCAAAGGCAGGGAATACATAGTTGAGCGTAACGGTTCCCAACAAAAAGCTCTCGTATTCATTGAATTCGATAAGTACTGCTGCGGTCGCGACCGGACGTCCGCGACGCGTTGGTGCGGCCAGCGGTAGGCACAGATAATTCTCGAGCAGACCGGCACGATGCTCGCTGGGGAGAACTGCAGAGTTAGAAGCCGTCGTGGAGCGCGTACGATCGTTCTCGCCAGTGGGAGATCTGTGTGGCATGTGCTGCGAGATAGGTCGCATTTGCTGCATGGCGCTCCGACTGATATCTCGTATGGCAACCGCCGCTTCCGCTTTGCGTTCAAGCCGCACTACACCGCTGACCGCCAAGGTTTGGATGCCAGTCCGAGTCAACCGCGTGAGTGCCACGCGGTCTGCATTTAGTAGGACGGCTAAGTCGTTCACGATCGCAACGGCCGCCTCACCCAGCGAGGATGTATTGGCCAGTTCACTCAATGAGCGTTGAAAGCTGAGCCACTTCTGGTCTAACAACTCTTCCAGTTCGGACCACTGACGCAAGGCGAGCACTTCAGCAAAAGCGTCACACAGTTTGGCTAGTTCGTCGATTTCGCTCGAACTGGGGGCTTGCTCAAATTCGATAGCAACGGCACCGCGATGCCATCGCGATTCGATTTCGGCTAGTTTGCGGATGGGAACGGCAAGGAAGCGAAGATCGGGTGACGTCCAGAAGGCTTGTGACGAGCTAGGTGATCGAAAACTATCAAAATAGTCCTCTGTCAGGACACCCAATCTGGCGACCGGAATCCACTGCTCCGAGGCAGCTCGCATAAGAATGCAGGCGCCGCGAGCGCGAAGCAGAAATTTGAGGCGATCGAGGGCGGAGTCGAAGAATTTCCTCCGCGACGAGGCATGCGAAGCTCTCTCAAGCTCTTCCAACAGCCGATCGATTTCCTCAATACTTATTGAATTCAGCATCGCCGCTGCGCATTCCATAGGTTCGAAACCATCGATTGCCGGGTGCATGCCATCATAGCACACTGCATGCTGGCTCTTGGTAGCCCAGTGGCGTGAACGCACAGCCGATCTAAGGCGATTCCGGAGGAGGCCTTCCGGTGTTCAATCGGAGGGTATGAAGGCGGCCATCAGGCTAAGGATGGATTTGCTAGCGTTTTTTTAGGAGCGAGTGGAACAACCGTTATCCACATTATTGTTGCTAGCACTCCTACAAGGTGGGGAAATTGCGGATTTGGCTCATTCCAATAAACCCGTTCATCCGAAATCAACCATTAAGTCAGCGTGCGTACTTCTACGTTTTTTTGTCCCCGGGCTGCAGTGAAACCTCAGGAGAGATCAATGCGGAAACTGTATGGCCCGCCCATCTCAAAACTGTTGTTGGTACTAGCCTTGACCAGTGGCTGCGCCTATCAACGTGAGCGTTTCGAGTTCCGCAATAGCGACTTATGTCACCTCCCGACCGATGTGATGACCTGTGGTCCGCAGCAAGTGCGACTGGCCTCGGCTAAGCTTGACAACGACTGTGGGACAGGAGTTGCCGAAGGTTTTTCCCCTTATGACCTTGACGAGGGGATGTTGGCGGCTGGCAATTTGACGCCGCTATCATTGCAAGATTGCGTGCAGTTAGCGCTCAGTAGTTCCAAAATCATGCGAGATTTGGGTGGGACGATCATCCGCACCCCGCAGGTGGCGTTGAGCACGCTTGACCCCGCCCTGGTCTATAGCGATCCGCGGCAAGGTGAAGAGGCTGCGTTGAGCGCCTTTGACGCAAACCTGTTTGCGAACAGTTTCTTTGAGGAAAACAACCGACGATTGAACAACGAGTTCTTCGGCAACAACGGCTTCTTCAATCAGTACTTGAGCACCTCCCAAGTGGGTGTCAACAAGCGATCTGCCACCGGTGGTATCTTCAACTTTCGTAACGTTACGATCGGCGACAACAACAATCAGATTTCCAATCAGCTTGGTCGCCAATCTTGGGAGACGTTTTTCGAAGCCGAGGTTCGACAGCCTTTGCTCCAAGGGGCAGGCACGGAGTTCAATCGAATCGCCGGGCCGGGGTCAACACCGGGGCAGCTCAACGGGGTGCTATTAGCGCGCACGCGGACCGATCAGTCGTTGATCGAGTTTGAGCGCTCGGCTCGGGACATGGTGGCTGAAGTCGAGAACGCGTATTGGGATCTGTATTACGCCTATCGCGATCTGGAAGCCAAAATCGAAGTGCGAGACATCGCCGAGGAAACGTTGCAAGCGGTCAAAGCCCGTGACGTAGGGGTGGCCAACGAAGCGCAGGCGGAAGAACAACTCCATCGCTTTCAAGCCGACGTGATCGACGCGCTCAATGGGCGACCGATTGACGGCACGCGAACTAACAATGGATCCTCGGGGGGTACGTTCCGTGGCGTGGGTGGAATACGTGTGGCCGAGCGACGACTACGTCTGATGATCGGGATGCCCATCAACGATGGGCGATTGATTCAAACGCTCGATTCACCTGCTGTTGCGCCTGTACTCTACGATTGGGACAGTTCCATTGCGGATGCACTCAGCCGCCGCGAGGAGCTGAAGAAACAGCGCTGGGTTATCAAACAACGGGAACTCGAGTTGTTGGCCAATCGCAACTTTCTAATGCCTCAAATGGACATGATTGGTCGTTACCGCTACCGAGGCTTTGGCGATAGTTTGCTTGGGGATGCTGTGGGAACCCCACCCCAGAGCTTCTTCGACGGTGAATTGCAAGAGTGGGCGGTCGGGGTCGAATACAATCTGCCGGTAGGCTTGCGCCGGGCGCATGCCGCTGTTCGCAATTCGCAGTTGGCGCTGGTGAGGGAGACGGAAGTCCTGCGCGAGCAAGAACGGATCGTCCACTATGGACTGAGTAACGCGGTGAGCGAGTCCAAGCGTGCGTTCGAGAACATGGCGTTGCAGAACCTGCGACTGGAAGCGATTGTCACGCAGCTCAATGCGTTGGAGAACAAACGCAGCGCCGAGGAAAAGCCTGAATTGGATGTGCTGCTGGAAACCCATCGACGTCTACTCGACGCTCGTCTACGGTTCCATCAATCTCAAGTTGAATATGCGTTGTCGCTGCGGAATGTGCATTTCGAAAAAGGGACGTTGCTGCAATATAATAACGTCTACTTAGCCGAGTCGATCGTTCCCGTCAAAGCTCAGCAGGATGCTGCCGAGCGGATCGAGCACCAAGACGCAAGCGTGCAACCCACCGTGCGCGATGTCATTCTCACAAACTGACTTTGCGATCTGACTTAAAAATGTTCGTGGCTGGCTATGAGATGAAGTAACGGCAGGAACTCACCTAACACGATGGCGGTGGCGCCCCAGATTTGGTCTTCTCCCAAGCGGATGATGGGGGCCTGCCACTGGGCCAAGCCGCGCGAAAAGTTGGCGGTGCAACTGGGAGTTGCGGTCAATAGAGTCTGTAGCGGTAGATGAATGACCCGGTCCACTTCTTGAGCACACGGAATGCAGTCGGATGTTTTGTCGCAGATGGCGATAAACGGAGTGACATCGTAGTTGCTGTTATAGACATAAAGCGGTTGCAGCGAGCCGACAATGCGCCCCGAGAAACTTCCGATTCCTAGCTCTTCTTCCAATTCGCGCCGCGCCGCCTGCTCTCGCGATTCCTCCGCCTCCACGCGTCCCCCAGGCAGCGAGATCTGGCCGGGATGGCTCGGTAAGTGATTGGGCCGTACAGTGAGTGGAATCGTCCATTCGCGCCAGTCGACGTAGGGATCGGTTTCCACAAGCAGCATCACCGCCGCCGGGCGAGCGGTCGGCAGCGGTGGGACAAAATGACGTCCATAAGCCAGAAAGGGGCTAAAGGCTGCGCGACAGCGCTGCCGTTCCCTCAGCAGACCGCGGTCGCTGAGTGCTTGCGACAACTTGAGTGCGAAAGTTTCTCTGTCCATGAGCCGTTAGACCTCACCCGAAACTCGTCGCCAAGACGCGAATCGTTTCTATGGCTTCTTCCAATTCACTGGCTTGCACTCCCGCCACGCGACCGCCACGGTCGCATTCGCACAATAAAAGTAGCTCTTCATAGTTTTCATTCTCGCGCAAGCGACGGTGAGCTCTCGAGCCAATCGTACCATCAATAATGCGATGGGCTTCCATATGGTGCTCAATCAACCAAGCGGTGCGCGGGCTAATGAACCCTTCCAACGCCTCCAGTCCGGCTCCCACATGGTCGTCCGGGTCCAAGCCCTTGCCGACATCGTGCAACAACGCAGCCAATAAGAACTCTTCATCATAGGGCAGTTGATCGTTGGCCAAGTCAAAGACTTGCAAGCTATGGTAAAGAACGTCACCCTCCGGATGGTATTTCGGATGCTGCTTGACGTTTTCCAACGGTAGGAGCAAGGCCGTGAACAACTGGAATCGATCCGGCATCTCCTCCAGCTCCTCCATGGTTTGCTCGAGCATCAAGTCGGGATACTCTTCGCTCAGGAGTTGTTCCAACTGCGCGATCGAGGCCCGTTCAATCGGCTTGCCAGTGATCGAGCTCTTGAAGGAGTGGTTGAGCCAAGCCGCCTCGTAAACCGTCAGTTCAATGGGGAAGCTGTCGTTAAGGTGAATGTGCGTATACACACGTTCGATATCGTCCTTGCGAACACGCTTGCGTTCGACTTCGTAGAACAACATCTGCTCGTCGAGTGCGAGCGTGATCGCCTCGAGGCTGTCCGAGAAGACATGAAGGTCGATATCGGAGCCACGACGCACATGTCCCGTCAGGGTGCTGCCGATTAACTTGGGTTTAAAGCGTTCCAGCAAACGCATGACCCGCAAAGCGACCAAGCGCATCTGCCGGAGATTGTCGCGACGCGATTCTCCCTCGTGCAGGCGAGCGAAAGACTGGATTTCGTCGCGGATTTCTGCGTTGCTCGGCAAGTCGGAGGGCTTGACCCACCCCTTGCAAATCCGTTTGGCTGCCTTGTTCTTTGCGCGGTAGTACTCCGATTCGTGACGGAAATACATCGCTCGGGCAGCTTCGTAACAAATCTGCCGCCGTAACTTGTTGGATCTCATCCGTGGCGCCATTAAGCCCTGGTGGCGCTAATCTGGGCTTTGAAAGATATTCGCCTGAGCTGCAATGTCCCAGGCAAAGTAACGCAAAGGACCTAGTATAACGCGGTTCACCCTTCGTGAGCAATCTCAATCGAGGATTCTAAACAGGTCGTCAAATTTATTTGGGATAAAGCGTTATCGCTGATGTCGGACGCGCAACTTACCCTCCCTACGGGAACTCAAGCGTTCTGCTTAAATTCCTGCGGGGAGCGACGGTCTTTCAGGGCCGGGGAGGGGCACAACAGTGAACACCGATAACACCTGGCGACCTGCTTAAAGGAGTACTTCAATCGTTAGAGAACTGGCATTAGAGAACGGGCGTCGCTTAGTGGAGTGGCATCGATTCCGGGTGGAGGTGGTTGAAATTGGCACTTTGCGAAAAGAACTGAACTGGATTTTCGTAAACAACGCGACGAATGGCGGCTGCGGAATGACCACGCCGGCGCAGTTCGAGGATCAGGTCCGGGATGGCTGTCGGCTTGCTCGGTCCCCAGTCTCCTGCGGAGTTGGCCATCAGCCGCTCGGGGCCATACTTCTCAATCATATCGGCCGCCCGTTGTGGAGTGCATTTGGTAACTGGGTAAAGGGTCATCCCGGCCCAGAAGCCCGCTTCCAGAACTGGTCCAATGGTGTGTTCTTCAACGTGATCGACCAGTACGCGACTGCGATCGAGTCGCGAATCGCCGCAGAGCATATCCAAGATCATGCGTGTCCCTTGGTACTTGTCCTCCAAGTGGGGCGTGTGAATCAGGATTTGTTGCTGATACTTCACCGCCAATTCGAGGTGTTCGAGGAAGATGGTGGCTTCGTTTTTGGTGTTCTTGTTGAGCCCGATCTCGCCGATGCCGAGCACGTTGGGCTTGTCGAGGAACTCGGGAATCATCGCGATGACTTCGCGCGAGAGGGTAACGTTTTCCGCTTCTTTGGCGTTGATGCAGAGCCAGGTAAAGTGCTGGATTCCGTATTGGGCTGCCCGTTTGGGTTCCATTTCAGTCAACTGCCGGAAGTAGTCACGAAAGCTCTCAACGCTACCTCGGTCAAAGCCTGCCCAGAACGCTGGTTCACTGAGTGCCACGCAGCCCATCTTTGCGAGCGTTTCATAATCATCCGTGGTGCGTGAGACCATGTGGATATGGGGATCGACGTAATACATCGTGGCTATAACTCCTTGTTTCGGGAGGCTCCCTGCGAATTCGTGTGCGATAACTTACGAGACTCAAGCGGACTGTGGATTAAAAGTGATTTTACTGCCCAGTGAACAGTCGCAGGGCATTAGACCTCGAAGGTCTCCCGCCAAGCGGGCTCGTACTGCCGGCTGAAAAGTAGCTGCAGCCGCGCGGCCTTGTCACTTTGGTTGTCGGTGAGTATTCCGCAGCCTTGTTGGAGTCGTTCCAACTGGGAGGAGTTGATTTCGCTGCTCGATTCAGCGCAATCCAAACGATCAAAGAAGGCGGCTACTTCCAAAAGTTTTGACCGTACCTGCAAGAATTCCTGCTCCAAAACATCGCGTCGATTGCGTTTCATCGTAGTGTCGCCTTAGTCAACAAGCATTAGATTGGGGTTAGACGGGGGTGGGGTTGGCCGTGGGAGCCAAGGTGGGATCCATGCGTTCGAAGATATCTCCGGCTCCATCGTAGAAAATGCGACCAATGAGGAGATCGGTCAAATTGCCAGCAAACTGAGGATTATCGCGCATAAAGCTGCCGAAACTGAACTCTTTCGTGTAGAAGGCATCAACTAACTTGCGAATCCACTTGGCACCTCCCTTGAAGTCGTCGCACCAATGGCCGAGTTGTGCGCCAGAGAGGTCTCCACTGTTTAGGCCTTCGATGACCGAATCGGCCGCCTTTTCTCCCATCACCAGCGCGAAGTAGACTCCCGAGGAATAGATCGGGTCGATGAAGCCAAAAGCGTCGCCAATCAACACCCAACCTTCACCTGCATGTTGCTTGGTCCAATACGAATATTCTTTAGCGACGTGCAGCTTACCGATACGTTCCGCGGTTTCCAGTCGTTGTTGCAGACCTGGACAACGGTCGAGTTCCAACTGGTAGCGGGCCTCCGTATCGAGTCCCGTCTTCACCATGTAGTCGTTGTCGCCGACGCAACCAATGCTCGTGATGTCATCGCTGAGCGGAATGAACCAAAACCAACTGTCCTTGGCCTGCGTGTGCATGATGATCGTTGCGCCGCCGTTATCGCCCGCATCGCGTTGAGCGCCCTTGAAATAGCCCCAGATGGCGGCTTTCTTAAGATCGGGGATGTCTTGCCGCAAGCCTAGCTTATGAGCGATCAGTGAGCTTTGCCCGGAACCATCCATGACCACGCGAGCACGGATCGATCGGGTCTCTCCCGCTTGGGTGCGGAGCTTGACGCCGCAGGCCTGTTGCTGATCGTCAAACAAAACATCCAGCACCCGCGTCTGATCAAAGCAATCCGCGCCGAGTTCTCCCGCGCGATCGAAGAGCATCAGATCAAACTCGGCCCGTTCGACTTGCCAGGTGGTGCTGTTTTCGCGAGGGTCGTGCTCGGTGAAGTAAAACGGGGACGATTCCCTACCCGAGGCAGCGACGAACTGCACACTTTTCTTAGGGGTGAATTTGCTGGCCTTCATCCGTTCGATCAACCCCAAGCGTTGCAGCGGCCAATAGCACTCCGGCATTAACGACTCGCCCACATGGAAGCGAGGAAATTGTTCGCGTTCAAGCAACAACGTGCTGTGTCCTGCCTGTGCGACCAAGCCTGCCGCCGTGCAACCGGCTGGACCACCACCGATGACTACTACGTCATATGTGTCGCGCATCATAAATCTCCTGTGCTTAAAAGGTGGGGCGTATTCGCTGCTGGAACTAGGTGGAGGGGGACGCGATCGAGCCGGGGTGGGGTCGAGTTGCAAGAGCTCTCGCAACTCTCATTATAACTGCGGCACGTTTCCGCGAGATGCCCCCCGTTGCGGCCAATGGGCGCATGGGGTGCCTCAGTTGATTTCGACGACTAGTGCCCCGGCACGCCAGTGGAGCAGTATATTGGCAGCAGTTCCTTGTGAGGTCAAAGTGTGTTCGACCAGAGCTTTGGAGAGGGGAGCAACCACCTCCGTTTCCACCACTCGCTGGAGTGGTCTTGCGCCGAGCTGCGGAGCAAAGCCAGCTTGGGCGAGAAAGTCCACGAGTTCGTCGCTCCAACGGATTTGGCGGCCGTAGCGCTGCAGCCCTTCGCGCTGGCGAAGATCATTCAGTTCTTTCTCGGTAATCTGACGCATGACGTCGCGGCTCAGGGGCTTAAACGGAATCACGCTGTCGAGTCGATTGAAGAACTCGGGACGAAACGCCTTGCGAACTTCGCTGACATAATCGATTTGCGTGTCATCGCTAAAACCTAAGGCGGTGCTTGTTTTTCCGCCGATGTTGCTGGTCATCAAGATGACCGTGTTACGAAACGAAGTAACGCGACCGAGCTTATCGGTCAGTCGGCCCTCGTCGAGCACGCTCAATAGAATGTCAAAGACCTCGCGGGAGGCTTTTTCGATTTCGTCGAGGAGCAGCACGCTCAACGGGTGCGAGCGGATTTGCTGGATCCAGCGAGCTGAATTCCTCTCGGCATCATTGAGGAAGCGGTAGCCTGCAGCAGCTCCGGAATACTCACTCATGTCCAGTCGCGTCAGCGGAAGTTTGTCCCCCTTGGCACCAAACAGATACTGGCCGAGTGATTTAGCAAGCTGTGTCTTGCCAACTCCGGTGGGACCACAAAACAGCAGGCAGCCAAACGGGCGTCGCGGATCTTGCACGGCTGATTTAATTTTCGTGATGACACTTGCAACTTCGGCGCAGGCTCCAGGTTGACCAATCACATCCAGTTCAAGTTCTGCAGTGACTTGCTCGCGTGTCAAGGTGAGCGAATCGTCGAGCAGGATACGTGGTAGTCCTGTCCGCTTGCTAAAGCGCTCGAGGACCCACGGGATCGTCAATAGCTCTGGCAAGCTCCGATCGCGGCGACGGCTCGTCAACTCCTCCACAAACCGCATCGATGCGCCCGGCGGCGCGGTGTGGCTTTGAAACTGACGACACATGCGGGCGATGCACGCAGGAATCTCTGGAGCGAACTCCAGTTGCGTCGATTGCAGGCGGTTAGTCAGAGTGAGGCGGAGCAGCTCGCGCTCGTGTTCGAGTTCGAGGGGGGCGATGTGGATCGCTGGGAGCGCATCGACCAAGGCGGGCAAGAGTCTACGGCATGCGTCGAGTTCGGTGGGAGAAGCCTCGGCCACCAAACGCAGACTGCCACTGCGAATGTAAGGGAGCAGAAAAGCGGCAAGCGAATCGCGTGGCTCTCGTCCTCCCACTGAGACCAAGTCGAGCAGATTCTCGATCACCAGCACGCCATCCAGATTGCCGATCTCCGCGACGACCGCTTCGAGCCGCTGTTGCCATTGCCCCAAGTATCTCATGCCAGCGATCAGCCGCCCGCCGCTGCTGCTCCAGAACATGGGAGAGGGGGCCTGCTCGCCTTCCGCTTTCTGTCGCGTTTTCTTCAGTTCGGCCCGTCGGACGAGTTGCATGTCGCGGGCGACCGAGGCGATCAAAGTCGACTTGCCAACGCCGGTTTCCCCCACAATCAAGCAGCTCCCGTTGGCGAAGGCATCCCGCATCAGCTTGAGTTCTTTGTCTCGTGCACCGGCTGGCAGCGCCAAGTTGCGGCGTTCATTCAAGGGCTCAGCTACCGAGCGTAGGACCTTGGCAGACTCGATCGCTTGGAAGCGAGCGGGCTCGGCCAGCGTCAGCCGCATCCAACGGATTTCACTCCGTTCAGCTGGCCACAGGCGATGGATTTCACGGGGAGTTAGAGTTGCGGTCAATGAGCGAACAGTTTCCGAAAGCATCATCTTTAACAAAGGACCCTCTGGAATGTAGAGGAATTCGCCAAAGTCAGGTAGCATGCAGAAAAGCTGGTCACGATCATCGAGCATCTCAATGTAGCGCACGGGCAGGGCTACCTTGGGGCCGGTCGGGTAACGTCGGTCTTTGTGGATTACAGCTGGTTGCACCAAGAACTGCTTGGTGTGCAGAATGGCCGACTGCCAAGTCGTCAGTGCCGAGATACGATGGCGTTTGACCTCGCGCAAGAGGTTGCGTTTGAGGATCCGCAAGGCTTGTTCGATCGAGCCACCAAGTGCCTGATGCGAGAGTCCGTCGATCAGCTGCGCCACCGCCACGCCGGACGCCGGTTGGTTGATCAGTACAGGCATGCGCGCGAACATTGAGGAGACTCCGGAGTATAACAAGGCGTTGGACTGTAACTGCGGGCTGTAACTGCGTTGTGTGCTGCGACTTAGGGTTGCTGCAATTCCTTGGGGACGGGGAGGCACTTGATCCACCACTGGGCAAATCGTTGAATCATCCGTTGATGATCGAACCAATCGTCTTGCAGCGGACGGAGCGTGGCACCACAACGCAGATTGACCGTTTCAGCCGCCAGCGTAGTCTGCACCACCTGGGTTGGCACACTTTGTTCCGCAGGGGTCAAAAGCGATCCGGAAATGGATAGTAGCTTGTCTTGAGCGATCAGGGTATCCAGTTCCTCGGCGGAGAGTGCCGGATCGTAGGGTATCGCCCGCAGGACCAGCAGTTGATTGGCCTTGCGCACTGATTGGTATTGATAGGTGCCAAGCAGGGGGCCGAGGATGCCGATCAGCGATACGCCCGAAACGGGTATGAAACAATGTTTGAGAAAATTCGGGCCAAGTTCATATTGCCAATACTCGTGTAGGCAATTGACGAGTTGCATCAGAAAGCCGGTCGGCTCGTCGTGCGAATGCAGGCCCAAGTCGAGCCCGTAGCGCATGACTTCGCGATCAACCGGGCGAGCCAGCAGCAAGTCGTCACCGGTCAAACTCTCAAAACCGACAAGCCAGTTCCGGGGGGTGAGGGCGCTGGTTACCATTGCTTGGGCCACCGTGAAACTATGAATGAGTTGTTGCAACAAATCTTCGGTTGCAATCGGGCTCGCTTCGAGGCTACTGCTTCCAAGATCTGCCATCAAGTCGCCGTGGGTAGCCCAATCGCGCAAGGCATTTCGCGATGGGCCGCGAGAACGGGGTTTGGCTTGCGTGGGTGGGGATAAGTCGAGCCGTGGTGCGGGGCGTTGCGCGATGTGAAATTGAGCCGCTTTGCGGAGCTCGGCACAACGATAAAGTTGTTCTCGGAGCGCGTAGTACGAAGCATTGTGGCTGGGTTGATCCGAATTCGCATCCAACTCATTTAGCTCTTGGCTGATCTCGCTCAAACGCTTGTCGAGCCGTGTATACAACGTTTCCGTGGCATCGATGACGGCAGCCAAATTGTCCAGCAATTTGACCGGCTCATAAGCGGCTGAGTCCAGCTCGATCGACCGGCAGTCCAACTGCCCGGCATTTTCTGGCTGGGTTACATGGATCAGTGTGGGCTTTGAGATAGGCAAGCTGGAGAGGCAGTTACCGAGTGGTCCAATGATCTCGCGTTCGAGCATGCGACGTACGGCCCGGGCGCCGAGTTGGGAATCGAAGCCCGACTTGATGACGCGCTGCACGGCCGACTCATTGACTTTGACAAATGCCCCACGTCGCTTGATGCCATCGCGTGCAAGTACTTGTTCCATTTGAATGCGGACAATCTGTTCCATGTCCTTAGGGTCCAGGCTGCGGAAGGCGACCACTTCGTCGAGGCGATTGAAGAACTCGGGACGAAAGAAGTTCTGGGCTGCTTTGACATAGATCTGTGAGCGTCGTTCGGCAGAAACATCAAAGCCGAGGCTGGTAGTCTGCTCGGTCGCCCCCAAGTTGCTGGTCAAAATGATGATGGCCGAACGGAAGTCGGCGACACGTCCACGGGCATCCGTCAAACGTCCTTCTCCAAGAACTTGCAGCAGATAATCAAAGACGTAGGGATGCGCCTTCTCAATCTCATCGAGCAAAATGACGCAGTTGGGTTGTCGACGGACGGCTGAAGTCAGGCGTCCATCGGGCGTATCGAAGGTACCCACCAGCTCCTCGGCAGCGACGGCGGTGGTGAGTTCATTCATGTCGATGCGAATCAGGTGACTATCGTCGTTGTAGAGCATGCGGGTGAGCGCCTTGGCCGACTCCGTTTTGCCAACCCCCGTGGGGCCGAGTAGCAGCAAGACCCCCAGCGGTCGATCGGGAGGCTGCAGGTGCTGTGCATAGCGGACCACAACACGGCTAAGTGCCTCGATCGCCCGTGGCTGACCGATCAGTTGCCGCTGCAGCATCGCCTGAATCGCGTTTTGATTGCCGAGCCGGTTTAGGAGCAGTTCCAGGCTGGCTCCGCTTTGCGTACCCGCCAAACGATACACTTCACCGCGGTGAATGGTGTGGTATGAGTGTTTGGCCAGCGTTTTGAACATCTCGATCGCCTTGCCCGGAAAAGCCCGGTCGGGGGCGAAAATCTCTTGCTGCCGCGTGACCAACGGAATGGTTTGCGGGTGAAAGAAGCGGCCAGCTTGGCTTTCAATTTTCAATGCCGCTTCAATAATGATGGGGAGTGCATCATCGGCCGATAGCGACGGAACTTGGACGAGATGGAAGCGGTCCGCCAACGCCCGGTCGTGTCGGCGCAAAATGGCCAGCTGCTCGCTGGTCGTCTCTGCCAGGATGCGCACGGGATGTTCTGACAGAAAGCTACGCAAGACATCGGCCGCGCTCAGGCTACTATCGCGCGTGCGGCCCGCAGTGAACAGTCCGACCAAATCATCAAAGTACAGGACATGGTCGCGTCGGGCGGCTTCGCGGAGAATCGCTAACCAGCGCTGTTCCCATTGACCGAGGTAGGACATCCCGCTGATCAAGCGTTGTGGGGAAAGCCACCACATCTGAGAGCGCTGGCCGCGGCGTTGCTTTTGATGCTCGTTCCGCCGCTTGGCACATTCTTGGATGATGGCGGTCTTGCCGACCGAGGGCGGTCCAACCAGTAATACGCATTGGCGATCATCGCGAGCCATGAGCCGCTCGACGTCATCGACCAAGTCGGATCGCCCCAGGGCCGGTTCGTACGAGTCGGCGTAGTCATCCAGGCAACTACCGACTTTGTGCAGCTCTTCGCTCCCGCTGAGTTTGCCGCCTCCGAAGAGAGCCGCCAAAATGTCCTTGGGCCGTTTGCGGGCACGGACTTTCGTTTCCACATTGACATCCAGTGGTTCGATCCACGCATCACCATGGACACCGACCTCTGCGATCACGGAGTTGCGGCCATTGGCAATGTGTTGCGTCGCCCAAGCCGAGTAGACATCGATCGCTCGCGCTTCCAGGCCGTCTAAGGTCTCTGCCTCGAAGGACATGTCAGGAATGGATGGCGAAAAAACGCACAAGCGATCAAAGGCAGGAAAGGCGGCCAGCAACAACTTCCAACGCAACGTGCGATCGCGGAGCGTCAGAGTTAACTTGACTGTTCGACTATGAACTTCCGCGTCGTATAACCACAAGTTGCCGCGACTCCCCTGCCCGGCCTCAATCCATTCATTCAACTGCGTCCGGAGTTTGTTGCCAAGCTTCGACAGCGCGCTGCTCAGAAGCGGGTCTTTGGTGACAACTTGCGGTCCCCGCAGTGGCCGACAAATATAGACGCTACGACCCTCCTCGCGCTCTATCGCAACATAGACACTGAGAGTCAATCGCATTGGGAGTCAGGTTCCAGTAGTTGTTGGCGGTCTAGCTTGGAGCGAGCGGGCACTCGCGAAGCCGCAGAGCTGCATTCTAGCTTTCCAAGGAGTACTGAAAACCGTCCTTTTCGACTCCGATGACAACTTTGCTGAATTCCTTCCCCTCCGCCATCGAGTTCAAAAACTCGGCTGACAACTCGGGCAATAAGGTTTTATTTAGGATTTTATCGACGTTTCGCGCGCCGGTATCCACTTCGGTGCAGCGGGCCGCAATCGCATCCACCACAGCTTCGGTGTATTCCAGTTTCGCGCCGTAATTGTCGAAGACACGCCGCACGACCTTACCGAGCTTCAAGCGAATAATGCGGCGCATGATGTCATCGCTAAGCGGAAAATAGGGGATCGTCGTCACGCGTCCCAAGAAAGCGGGCTTAAAGGTCTTGAGCAATTCGGGGTGCAAGACTTCAGCCAGCGCTTCGGGGGAGGGCATGGTGTCCGGATCGGCACAGAGACTCTTGATCAAGTCGGTGCCGGCATTGGAGGTCATGATGATGACGGTGTTTTTGAAGTCGATATCGCGTCCCTCACCATCTTTCATATGGCCTTTATCGAAGACTTGGTAAAAAACATCTTGCACGCCGGGATGGGCTTTTTCCATTTCATCCAAGAGCAACACGCTGTACGGCTTGCGACGCACAGCCTCGGTCAGTACGCCCCCTTCTCCATAGCCGACATAGCCGGGAGGGGAGCCCATGAGCAAAGAAACTTTATGTTCTTCTTTGAACTCCGACATGTTGATAACAGTCACGTTCTGCTCGCCACCATAGAGGAGCTCGGCCAAAGTCAGCGCGGTTTCGGTTTTGCCCACACCGCTGGTCCCCGCGAGCAAGAAGATTCCAATCGGGCGACTGGGATCGGTTAGCTTGGCGCGCGACGTACGAATGCTCTCGGCAATTTGTTCCATCGCATGGGATTGCCCAACCACCGATTCCTCCATCTTGTTCTTCAAGTTAAGGATCGTACGGATTTCGTTGGCGACCATGCGACCGACGGGGATGCCCGTCCAGGCGGCTACGGTTGCGGCCACCGAACCTGCGTCACAGCAAGCGAAGACCAATGGAGCGTCTCCTTGGCAGGCGGACAGCTCAACTTCCAATTGGCAAATTTCGGCTTTGAGCTCATCCGCCGACCGTGTTGCCAATTCGGCTTCGCTGCCGGTTGCATCGGTATTGCGACTGTGGAGCAGAGTGCGGCGTTCGTTGATGCGGCTGACCAAGTTCAGTTCCGTTTGCCAACGCTCATCGAGTGCAATTTTTTGCTGCTCGGTGGCGACCGTTTCGGCTTGAAGCTCCGCGATACGAGCAGCATGATCAGCGCCCGCTTCATTCTCGCGTTCGAGAATGCCAATGATGGTTTCCAGTTGTTGCAGTTTGCGTACACAGTTTTCGATGGCGGGTGGCGTTGAATTCTGGCTCAGACCGATGCGGGCGCAGGTCGTGTCGAGCAAGCTAACCGCTTTGTCGGGCAACTGTCGGCCGGTAATGTAGCGATTGGAGAGCTTGACTGCATCTTCGACCGCCTCGCTGAGAATGCGCACCTTGTGGTGTTTTTCGAGGGTCACTACCAAGCCGCGGAGCATGTCGATGGCTGATTGTTCGCTTGGTTCAAGCACGTTGACCACTTGAAAGCGTCGCGCGAGTGCGGCGTCCCGTTCGAAGTACTTTTTGTATTCAGCCCAGGTTGTAGCAGCGATCGTCCGCAGTTCGCCGCGGGCCAAGGCGGGTTTGAGTAAGTTGGCAGCGTCCCCTTGGCCAGCTTGTCCGCCGGCGCCGATCAGTGTATGGGCTTCATCGATGAAGAGGATGATGGGGGTGGCAGAGGACTTGACCTCTTCGATGACCGATTTGAGGCGGTTCTCGAATTCTCCTTTGACACCAGCGCCGGCTTGCAGCAAAGCCAAGTCGAGCACGCGCAGCGTCACGTTTTGTAGCGGCGGTGGCACATCCCCTTCCGCGATCCGTAGTGCAAAGCCTTCCGCGACGGCCGTCTTACCCACTCCGGGTTCACCCGTCAGGATCGGATTGTTTTGTCGTCGGCGGCAGAGAATGTCGATGACCTGGCGGATCTCATCGTCGCGGCCGAGGACCGGATCGATTTCACCTTTGCGTGCTCGATCGGTAAGGTCGATGGTGAATTGATCGAGCGACGGAGTTTTGGTGGGGCCGCTCCGCTTGCCTGCGCCTGTCGCGCCATCCGCAGCAGCACCCGTCGAGGGGCTTTCACTGGACTCTTTGCAGATTTCAATTAGCGATTTGCGAAGCGATTCGTAGGAGATCTTTTCAAGTTCCGCACTGCATCCCAGCGCTGTACGTGAGAGCTCTTCGGAACCCACCAGCGCTAGCACGATATAGCCGCTGCGAATGGTTGAGTCGCCAAATTCCACCGAGGCAATTAGCCAAGCTTCGCGAATGAGGTCGACGATGTTCTGCCCCAGCGCGGGTGGTCGGCCGTTTCCGGTTTTGAAACGATCGAGCGTCTTTTGTAGGTCGGCCAAGAAACGCGACATATTCAAATCGTATTCTTTGACGATAGCTTCAAAATCGCCGTCGGTGCGATCGGTGAATTTGCTCAGCCAGTGCTCTATCTCAACGTTGAAATTGCTGCGCGACAGGCATAGACCGGCCGCTCCCTCCAGCGATTGTTTACACAACGGATTCAACTTCGAAACAAGCGACTTGAGATTCAATGAGGCCATGGGTCAACTCCGCAAAAAACTGATAAATGCTGGTCGAAAAATGAGTGTAAGGTGGCTTTCACAAAGAGTCCGCTCTGCGGGGGCTCTGCACACGAGGTAGGTTTGGTTGTAGCAGGCATGCACTTGCACCGTTGTCTCGGCATCGGCATCGAAAGACGGCGACGAGTGGATTTTTAAGCGGCAGTCGACGGGCGATCCGCTGCCAGGGGTAAGCCGGATTGTATGAATACGGCTTCTGTTTTGTTCTCTTGGGGCTGGTTGGCAAACAACCAAGTGTTGCGGCCAAGTCGGGAATGGGCGCCGAGCTGAATGGGCGGGACCTCTTCGGCAAGTAGTTCGAGTTGCACGTCAAAATCTAATTGGTTGCCTGCATACAATTGTGCGATCTGGGCTGTTTCGACGAGGTTGGAACTTGCTGGCATGAAGGATTCGAACTGCTGACGCGTCAGTGGTCCGATACGAATGCGAAACTTGCCAGCGACGTCCCAGACCCGGTCGCCGAGTATAAAGGCTTGTCCGAGTGCACAGTTCTGTCCCAAAGGATTTTGCCGTGAGGGCATGGCGGAAGTGTTGTCGTTGGATAAGTACAACCACTGTCCAACAAATTGTTCAATTGCTATCGGGAGTTTGAAGTAGGCTTCTAATAGCCGTTGCAGCGAGCTGGCGTTCTTGGGGTGGTGTCCAAAGTGCCCACAAAACTCAATGCTCAGCTCATTTAGAATCTCGAGACGGCCACGTAGGCCGGCGGTTCCCATGCCGGCGAGCGAATAAAACGCCCGGGTAATCACATCATCATCGGACTGGCGATCGCGGTAGCTGGTCTCGTAAGCAAATGGAAGGCGATATTTGACACTCGCTCGGTAGAACAATGACAGAATACGATGGTTGAAAGCGTTAAGGAAATCCCGTTCGGGGTTCTTCTTGTTTCCGGCATCGATGATCCGCTGTGTATCATGATGAGGCAGGACGCCACTGGGCCCGAACAGCCCCATAAAGCCTACGGTTAACTTAGGTGGTAAAGTCTCATCGTCCGCCAATGGTGCTTCGGTCTTGGCGTTAGATTCTTGTAGGTCGCTCACTTCGGTGGGCGGAAAACTGAGTGCAGCCAGCGCGGCCAAGTGGACGCACTCTTGAGGTGGGAGGGCGTTGCTGCCCACGGGTTGACGCGGTGTAGGTTGCAGACTTCCCTGATGTTCCAGCAGTCGTACCGCTTGAATAAAGGAAAACCGAAACGGCTCTGCCTGCAGCCGCTTGATCACAGAATATTTTGCAGTCCGGCGCGCGCTGGCCATTGATGCATTACTCCTTGTCTGCGGTTTGAGGTGGCGATGGTTTGTGTGAATGAATTGAGATTGCAGTAAAGCGAAAAGAACCGCTCCAAGACGCTGGCGAAGAGGAATAAGTTTCCGGCGGTGTACTTGTCTTCATCAAACTCGACATTCACCTGCAGGCCACGGCACAGGGCTCCGGTGCGATCACCGGGAACTCTTCCGTGCACAGGGCGACTCGAAACACGCATCAAGCCCACGACGGAATTGCTGGTGACTTCATCGCCACGGAAATCGTACAGGGTGAGCAACTCGCGGAGCGCGGTCGCACCTTCGTTATCGTCAGCCAGCGAGAGGTGATTGAGGGATAAATGCGAGACCACTCGCCAGCGGAGCTGCTGGCCCACGGGAGCTCTTAAGGGACTGGTGGGTTTGGTGAGGCAAGTCACCTTATCAATCGCTCCACCTCCTTCCAGTTGTAGTTTCGGTAAGCCAGCGCCGAAGGGGAGGCGGGCGGGAAGGTTGCGATTGGTGCAAGTTGTTTCAATATCGATCGTCCAATTCGCCGGATCAAGCGGGTTGAAGTCGAGGTCGACGAAAGAAATGTCGAGCTCCGTACCGCGGGCTAGTTCGTTGTCGCTGCGCACTTGACGCCTGGCGGCATGCCAAAATGCACGATTGGTCCGTCGGGCACTGTGACGGAACGAATAGAAGGGCTGCACATCCAGCACTTGGCCGTCGGCGGATAACGCGGAGACTGCATCGACAGAGTATATCTCATGGGCATTAGGACGCCGTGCGTCGGGGACAATGGGATAGGTGGCGTCAAAATGAGTGAGTCGAATCGGCTCGGCACGCTTGGTGAACAAGTTAACCAGGGGGGTGCATCCCAATTGCAACGAGTCGCTTTGGAGATGAGGCTCAAGATCTTGCCAACGCTTACCCAGATAGAAGAAGAGTTCGAGTTGCGGGCTGTGTTGTTGCTGCAGCTGTTTCCCTAGCTGGACGTCGAAGAACAGAAACTTCTCGGGGAAGGCAAAATACTCCGAAAGGAGCCGATAGCCGAGGAAGGACTGCGGCGGGTAATCAACGATTCCCTCATCGGTTGCAAAGCCTACAGGTCGCAGCGAGCCGGGTGGCAGCATGCGGGCTTGCGGATCCTTGGCTGAGGCGCCGATCGAAATCCCCAAAACATTGTTGAACAGTAACTCATACAGTTGGAACGAAAATGGAGGAGCCAGCTTGATAAAGAACCGCAGCGATTCGGCTTTGAACGCAGAGAAGTTTATTTTGGGGTTGAATGTTTCAAGTGTCACCTTGAGCAAGCCGAGCGCAGGGCGCGGCAAAGTGCAACTCGGCGCCTCGAAGGGCACACCGCGTAGTTGTGCTGCTTGCACGCGAAATGGCCAGCAGGTTACGGGATAACAACTGCGGAAGCGGCAGGGCTCGCCGTCGATTAGATCCGATTCGACAATCGATTGAGCGGCGACTTGGTAACCGGTGAACTGTTCGGCTTGAGTGCGGTCGAGAGCAAACTGAGCGATGCACAGGGATGGAATGGGACGGGAATAGTGCGGGATGGCAATGTCCAGTAAGCTTCCAGCAATCTCCGGAAACTCATCTTCAATTTTCAGCCGCGTACGTGCATTGAGGTATGCAAACGCCTCAACAAGCCTGCCCACGTACGGATCGTTTTCCCCCTCGGAGCCGAACCGCAGATGGGCGGCCACTTCGGGATGAGCCCGCGCGAATTCGTCCCCTTGGCGGCGAACGAACTGGAGTTCACTGTTATACAATCGAAGGAGATCGTCGCTCATCGGTGCGTGCTAATTCTGATACGGTGCGAGGTTGGGTCCACTTTGGAATCGAACTGGACTTCGGCCGGCTCGGGATCGGCTCGGACAACGGCTTCAATGCTGAACATCAATGTTCGGTCAAGTCGGTCGCGATTCTCGCCGATCTTGACCTGAACCTTTAGAAAACGGGGTTCGTGCGAACGAATGGCCTCTTCCACCATCTCGCGAAAGATCTCTCGATCGGCGGGAGAGGATATGTTGATTCCGGCAAAGTCGGGAATACCGTAATTGACTAGGGATCGCCCTAGTTGGTCGAGCGACGGTGGCCAAGCGGTCACCCGCCAGCGCGTGTTGAGCAATTGCTCCAAGTCGCGTTGTACTCCTTCGATCAATTGGTCGAGTGTTTGACGCCCGGCGAATCGACCTTGGTTTTCGGGCCCCGTTAGTCGGTCCAGTATGGATGAGCGGAGTGGTTCATCTTCCAGTGGACGTGCCATGCATGTTTGCTCCCCAACGATTGTGAATGTTTAGTGCGCGACACGGGTGTTCTCCGAAGTTCACGAGCACACCATTTCAAACAGAACCTAGTGTTTAAAGGCAATGGTTTCGATCTGCATAATTCCCAATTCATCTTCGCCGACTAGAAAGATACGTTGTCCCAAGCCGCGGACCGGTGCGTCCTCCTCTTCCAGCCAATTTGTCGCCCGGCCGAGTCGTTCATCGGTGGACTGGCTTGGATCGGTGTCGATGTACAAGGAAGGGATGTAGACGACCCCATCGGGTCCGTCGGCCACCGATAAATGGCATTGACGCCAGAGTAGGTCTCGCGGTCGCGTTACCGGGGTGAACTCGGCGTTTGTAATGCGTGCGATGGGTACCCAGAAATACTTACCAGTGCTCGTAAGGACTTCCCAAATCCCGGCGCACACGTCGTCCAAATCGCGGAAGTCAGCGAACGCTTGGCCATTGCAGGTGCCGCTGTGGGGCGTTTGCTTTTCCGCTAGATCGCTCAGTATATCGCTGGCTTGTGCAGGTTCGCCGCTGCGGATGGCGAGTAAAGCAGACAATGTTTGTTGGCAGACTTCCCCTGGCTCGCCAATGAACTCAGGGAGACGACCGCTGCGCCAGCATTCCCGCCGAGTGGTTTCAGCGCGAATCAGTTGTCGGAGGAGTGAGGCCGAGAGGGCCGCTGCTGGTTGTTGTACCAAAATGGTCTCACACTGCTTGTCCGCGCGCTCGAGATCGCCGCGCAGGCAAAAGAGTTCCGCGAGCACCTCGCGGCCCCCCGCATCGCCCGGATGGTTGCGGACAAAGTCGATCGCGGCGTCGGCGGCTTCGTCAAGCTTGCCTTGGTTGAGCAGAGTCAGTGCCTGCATGAAAGTGGCTTTCGGAAAGTAGTCAATGTTCGCGTTTAGCGGTCGTAGTTTGCAGACGAATCGAGGCGGTCAAGTCATCGAGTTGGTAGTGCGGCAGGAGCGAAAAAGTGCATTGAAAGGTCCCTGGGCGGCCTGGTGCCTGCATCACCGTAATCTCTGCTTGTCGCAAAGGACGTTTGGCTTTGACTTCAGGTCGCGCGCTGTCGTCGGGAGTCACGTACTGTTTGATCCAAGCGTCGAGGATCGATTGCATTTCTTCCGGTTCGGTGGCGGCGCCGACCACATCGCGGGCGATGACTTTTAAGTAATGTGCGAAGCGTGAAACGCACAGCATATACTGCATCATCGACGAGATGTTGGCGTTGGCGGTAGCCACTGGACTGTCGTAGACGGCTGGCTGCTGGATACTCTGGCTGCTGTAGTAGGCGGCGTATTCGGTGTCGTGGCATTGGCACAGTGGCAAGAAGCCGAGTTTGGCAAACGTGGCTTCTTGTTGATCGGTGATGATCAAATCGGTCGACGAGCGGAGTCCGACGCCGCTGCGATCGGTCCCGAATGAGAGCGACGGCAAGTTGACAACCAGCCCTCCTCCGTCGCGATTGCGTTCCGTCCCCCGGATATCCGCCAGCCAACCGGTGCGGGCGAACGAGCGAATGGCCACTCCCGCCCAGGCATAAGCTGCGTTGCCCCACAGATATTTGCTCACGTCATCGCTGGCCACATCCTCCTGGAAACAGAAGCCAGCAGTGTCTTTCAAGCCATACGGTTCGCGCATCAAAATGCGCGGCAGGGCGATGCCGATGAACCGAGCATCTTCACTCTTGCGAAGCGCCCGCCACTTGACAAATTCAGGTAATTGAAAGCCGCGGGCAAGGTCCTTGGTGTTTTGCAGATCGGCAAAGTTATCTACACCAAACAGCGAGGGAGCGGCGCCGCACACAAACGGGCAAAACGCGGCAGCTGCGACCCCTGCCATGTGCCCTAGCACGGCCACATCATCGTAAGGATGCTCGGGAGAAGGCCGGGGGTGGATTTCATAGTCGCCAATCAGTACGCTGAAAGGGATACCGCCTGGCGATCCAAATTCTTCTTCGTAGACTTTGCGAAAGATCTGGCTGTTATCGAACTCACTGGCGCGTTCAAAATCGCGTTGAACTTCGCGCCAACTCACGTTCAACATCCGCACGCGAACCTGTCGCGAGTCTTCTTGCTGCGCGGATTGCACGAGCAACTGCAAGCCGCGCCAAGAGGCCTCTAGGGCTTGGAAGCGAGGGACGTGCAAGATGGCATTGAGCTGCTCGTGGACGATACGATCGATCTCGGCAACCGCCATCGCTAAGCGCAGGGCAGCCGTCCGTTTCCAGTTGGCAAAACCCTGGGACTCGACCTGGGCAGGCACGTCACCCAGCCAAAGGCGGAGCGTTTGCTCGATGCTCAGATGGTCCGCTAAAAAGTCGGCGAAGATGCCGCGCGCGTGGGCCGCTGGTGGCTGGTTGGCGAGGTCGCTGGCAACTGGATGTTGAAGAACCTGGTCCAGCAATGACTCGACTAAGCCCCCCAAGCTCAACGCCTCTGAAGCCGACTCCTCAATTCCTAGCGCATAGGAGGTTTGAGGAATGGGTTCAGGCATGGTAATTCCGGAAGCTTGGTCAGTCAGGCAGTCTTAGGCTTGCTTTGGTAGTTTGGCCACCATGCGTACGGACGCATTGAGCTCTTCCATTTGCAACCAGGGACGCAAATGGGCTACGGCGTTGTAAGAGCCCGGAGCACCTGGGATCGGCTTGACTTGAATCTTCGCCTCACGCAGCGGGTACTTGGCCTTGGCTTCCTCGGATGGCTTATCGTCGGCGGATACATATTGCATGATCCAACGTTGCAGCCAAGCTTCGACATCTTCGGCTTCTTTGAACGAACCAATGCCGTCACGGGCCATGACCTTCAGGTAATGAGCGATGCGGGAACTGGCCATAATGTACGGCAACCGCGCGGAGATGGCCGCATTTTCGGTAGCTGCATCCAAGTCATAAATCTTCGGCTTTTGAACGGTCTGTCCGCCAAAGAAGACCGAGTAGTCGGTGTTCTTGTAGTGGGACAACGGGAAGAAGCCGAGATCGCTGAGTTCTTTCTCGCGGCGATCGGTAATCGCAACTTCTGTCGGGCACTTGATGTCGGTATCGCCATCGGGACTCTTGACCACGTGGGTCGGCAAGCCTTCGACTTTACCGCCGCTGTTTGCGCCGCGGATGGCTGTGCACCAATTGGTCTCGGAGAAAGCGGCCGTCATTTTGGTCGCTTGCACATACGCGGTGCTCATCCAACAGTAGTTGTCGTGGGAAATAGCGATCGGCTCGCCATTGGGTCCCGTTTCAACTTCTTCAAAATCGAATGCATCAACCGGCTTGGTCTGACTCCCGTAAGGGAGTCGGGCCAACGTGCGAGGCATGGTCATGGCGACATAGCGGGAGTCCTCGCTATCGCGGAAGGCCTTCCACTTGACGTACTCTTTCGAGTCAAACGAACTCTTCAAGTCGCGGATGGTGGGGAGTTGCTCCCATGATTCCAGGCCAAAAAGCTTGCTCGACGGCGTGGTTATAAAGGGTGCAAACGCAGCGGCAGCAATTCCGGACATGTCGGTCAAAATGTCCATGTCACCCGGCGTCTTATGATCGAACTCGTAGTCGCCGACCAGAAGTCCATAGGGCTCGCCACCGGGCATGCCAAATTCGTTTTCGTAAATCGCTTTCCAAACGCAGCTCTGGTCAAACTCAGGGGCCTTTTCCAGTTCCTTGCCCAGCTCTTTCTTGGTGCAGTTGAGCATGCGGATCTTTAGCATCTCACCGGTTTCGGATTCATGCACCAAATAGTGCAAGCCCCGCCAAGTACCCTCGAGCTTCTGAAATTTTTCATGATGCATCACCGCAGCCAACTGCATGGAGATCACCTGGTCGATCTGCGAGATCCCCTTGCGAATGGTACTGATCACATTTCGATCATAGGTCACAGTACCCGCATTGGCCTCGTTCACCAGAGAACGGATGAGGTCCACCGCTTCTTCTTTACTTGTCTGCTTGGTGGCCGAAATCGCCTGATCAAGCAAGCTGAACGACTCGGTCGTCGTTTCTTGCGCTAAAGCTTCTTTTTTTTGCTCTTCAGCCATGAGGATTCCTAAGTCGATTAAGGTTCAAATGCTACCAGTGTCTGCCTAAGCGTCCGAGCCGCCCAATTCTTCGGTCAACTTCTTTAGGGCATCCTCGTCGGTTAGAACTTTGTCGAGCAAACCTTCGAGATCTTCACTGCGGTCGACTTTGGCAATCAAGTCGCGTAAACGTTCGCGCGTGGCTAACAACTTTCGTAGCGGTTCGATCTGATTGGCCACGGCCGCTGGCTCAAAGTCATCCATCGAGTTGAATTGCAGATTGACTTTCATCTCCTTGCCGTCCTCGTCCACCATGGTGTTCGGGACACTCATCTCCAAGCCCACGTTGAGGCTATTCATCACTTGGTTGAAGTTGTCTCGGTCAATCTGCGTGAATTTGCGTTTCGAAAGGGGCTCAAGCTTCTTGGTGGGATCACCTGAAAAGTCCCCCATCACCCCAACGACGAACGGTAGCTCTTGTTTTTGCAAAGCACCTTCGGTTTCAACTTCATAGGTAATGTGCACGCGCGGCTTACGCACGCGTTTCAATTTGTCTTGAGAGCTCTTGGCCATGACTCACCCATCGTTACGGAACGGAATGCGAAAGGAACGCGGAGATTTTGAACGTGTTGCTCAATCCGCTGTAGCACCCCCTGAATTTACGGCAATTTTAACCACCGTCTAAAGAGGATTGCAACAATGCGAACCATTTATTTTTTTGCAAAGCCGGTTATTCGTTATATTTCTCAGGCGGTAACCCGATCTGCTTCCGCAGCGAGTGCATCACGCTATCATCAGCGATCAACTCGGCTAGAAGATCCGGAAACGGCATGCGTCCCCATCTTACGACTTGACGCAAGGCAAAGTAAACAGGCGAATGCGGTTCGGTTCGTTCAAAGAACTGGGCAACACGTTCGATGGTTTGAAAGGCCGATTCTCGGGTCATTTCCTGGGATTTAGTGCTCACGGCCAATCCGCTCGCACTATTAGTCTCTGCCTGCTCCTCTTTAGACTCCACACTGCCTGCATCTGTGCCGCTCAATTCGACAATGAGACGCCGCAATGTCTCTAATTGTTGGCGAATGCCTGCCAAACCGGGTGCGGTGGGTTCGCCGTACTCATCGTCCCGGCAGTTCACGCGAAAGAATTCTCCCAGCTCTTCACAGCTGGCGAGGCAGGAATGGACAGCCTCCAAGGTGTCAGCAAAAAAATCTGCGGCTGTTAAATCGGCAACCGCTCTGAACTCCGACACGGCGACGTAACCCAACTCCAGTCGGCGTTCACGTTCCGAGGCGTTGTCGAGACCCTCCATGTCTTTCGCTCGAATGTAATCCAGTGCGGTGTAAATGCGTTCGCTGCGTTCCCCCGGTTTGGTGCCGCGAACAATGGGTGTGTTGAGCAACGCGATATAAGTAGAATCTGCCACTAGACCGGCGAAGGCGCCCATCGTGACCCCGTGACCATCCTCCTCGCTAGCAGCTGGATGGATGGCTTCCCAATACCGTTGGCAAAGTCCGAGACAAAGTTGGAGGCCATCGCGCAGGCCGATCACATGATGTTCCCGCAATAAAGCCTCGCTCAGCCAAGCGGCGACTCGGAAGTCTTTGGATTCGTGCCGCAGCGTATGCTGGGCACGCTCGATGACGGCGGTCCAGTCGGGGCTGGGGATGACTCGCCACGCTTGGCCAAAGCTATCGATGCCGCCGCTAAGCTCTTTATCTTGTTGCTCCTTGATGAGTTTCCGTGCCTCATCGAGGGGGTCTTTGATCCTTTGAAACGAGCCGTTCAGGTCGCTTGGATCGAGCTCGATTCCGGTGGGCTGCTCGTCGTTGATCGGGGCCAACAACTGCTCCACGTCGATGATTGTTTCAGACGTCATGACAAGGTGTGCCTCTGGAGGATTCCGGTAGTCGGCGGGCTCGAGCGATTAGCTGGTAGCAAGTGGCCGGAATTAGGTAGCAGGTGAATCGAGTCAAAGTCCCGCAGAGGGGTCCCAAACTATAGGTTGCTCCTTTGAGCAGAGCATAAAAAAAGTCAGGATCTCAGATCGACGTCCGCGTCATGTTCGTGATAATCCGCACAAACGGAACTCCGACAAGCCCGTGTCGGAAGTGGAAAACGCTCGGGACTATGAGGTCAGGTTGGCTAGGGTTCAGGGTGGGGCTAATCGGCGCCGTGGCAGGCCATGCTGCGGGCCAGCTTTTCCAAGATGCGGGCATGCACGCGGCTAGCCCAAGATTTGCTCTTCCCCAGTTCATCGGCAGCGTCGGTCAGCGTCTTTCCCTCAAAGTACGTTAATAAGATGAGTTTGCGTTCCGTGTCGGGGAGTCGTTCGACATGTTCCTTTAAAAGGCTACACAATTCTTGATGGGCGGTGGCTTCGTCGGCCGTCACCTCGCGATCGACGGCTGCCGCTGCAAGGCCTTTACCATCGTCGGAACTGTCGGTAAGAAGGTGCACGACCGCGATCCGCTCGGTCGTTCTCAGCAGCCAGTCGGCATCCGCACTCAGCGACTCGGCCGCCTCGGCGCGGCGATTGGCGTCGAGCTGTTGTTCGAGCAAGTCAGCGCTCAGCTTCTCAGCTCGGATGCGCAGGCTGATCGCGCGGCTGGTCCAATTCATTTTGCCTAAACCGTCGTAAATAGCGCCTCGGATTCGATGGTAGGCAAAGGTCTGGAAGGTCACATTCTTGTCGGTTTGGAACGAATACACAGCTTGCATCAACCCGAGCTGTCCGTAGGATACCAAGTCGTCGTAGTTGACGGTGGGGGGGAGGCGGCTTGAGATCTTCGTGGCAATCGCTCGAATCATTCCCTGAGATTGATCGATCCAAGCTCTCATTTGTGGTGTGATTGTACGTTTATCCACTAGCTCTTGCCTCCTGCCAGAGGCGTTCGAGTTTGATTGTGGCCTCGGGAGCCTCGATCAAAGTGCAAGCGATGCGATGGATTAAGCGGGGCGTGAAGTGCCTATTGCCGAAGCGGTTTTTCACAATGGCTTGCACAACTTCTTTCACTGCTTCAATGTGAGTCGTATCGGGATAAGCGGACTGGCGGGCGACTGCAAACAACAACTCCAACGCTTCGCGATTGGAACTGCCCATCGTCTCGCGTAGGACTGTTTCCAGCAGCTTTTGCTCTTCGGAGCGGCTGGATTCAGGCTCAGCGGACAAGCTCTCTTCGCGCGGTAAATGCTCGCGGTCTTCGTTAATGTCCACTCAGAACTCTCCATCTAAAGGGTCAATGAGGAAAGAAGATGTATCTCCGTTGATGCAAGACGCCCGCAGGGAACATTCCCCGCAAAAGGGAGCAAATTTTCCGCTTATAGCTAATGTTGGTTAAGAATTAGACCGATTTCCGGTAATTTTCACTGCGCGGCCGAACGAGTGTCAATAGTCGGTAGCGAATGCAAAGTAGCCTTATCGGCGAATTCGCACAATTTTCTTGCTGTTCAACGGGTGGTAAGCCTGCTAGGCTGAACAAAGGACATTCCCGCGTCCTTCAATTCAAATTTTGAATCGCCACTCCTCCTCGCCTAAGCGACTAGCTGCGGCAACTCTTACTTGGAGTTGATTACCGCAGCTACGGCAGTTGCTGCCGCATTCTTTTAGAGGAGTATCGATATGGCACTTGGGAAACAAGTACCGGACAAGACCTTGCTGAAAAGCGTTACGCAAAAAATAGCACAACGCGCTACGCCTGGAAGCAAGATTGTCGCGAATGTGAGCTCTGGCCTAGTCACGCTCTCGGGCGTTTTGGCACAAGAATACCAGCGCAGTCCAATCATCAGTGCCATCAGCAGTATCAGCGGCGTGCGGCGTATCGCCGATATGATGACCGTCACACCGCCGCGTAAACGCGAATGACGGTCAAGTTGGTATTAAATCGTTCTATTGCACGGAGTCTACGACCCGCTCGGATAAGCCGGTCGTGATTCCCTCAAGGGGATCGGCTGACATCCAGCCAAACAGTCGATTATTGTTGTCCGTGGAAATGAGTGTTCGGCCATCGGGTGAAAACGCCAAGCATTCGATCTCGGCGCCGGCGTGCCCCTCCAGGCTAAAGAGAGGGCTTGGACCGTATTGCTCGAGTGAAGGTGAGGCGAAGTGGACCGATACCGTTCCACCGCCACCGGTAACAAAAATGCCATCGGTCGGTGAGCAGGCCAAGACAGCGATGCCGCTCGCCAGCGGGGTACGATGTCGGACAATCGCTTCCCCAATTGGTTGCGGAGTGAGATTGAAGAACTCGAGCTCGCTGCCCTCTATGGAATGAGTGGCTTGTGAGTGAACTACCAACCAATGCGTGGCTGGCAGGTTGGCGTCGCTCCATGGTTCGATGAAATGATGGACGCTGCGGGCTGCTGTGCCCCCCTCCAGTTGCCCAACGACTTGCTGGCCGTTAGCCACTTTGAGCAGCACTTGACCGTCCCGGGTGACCAAGGCTAGCTGAGAATTTTCATGCCAAGCACCGCATTGAATCTGAGTGATCGTCTCGGTGGTCTTGCCCGTTAGCGCATCCATTCTCAGCAGTTGGCTCTGACCGTCGGCTTCGGTACAGGTCACCAAGAGTTCTGCCCCGTCGGGTGACATGGAAACATTGTTGGCTGTAGCTGGAGCGGCTGCTAGGGGTGTCCACACCCAGCGCTCATCGTGGGCTTCAGCCAGCCACATGCTTCCCCCTTCATGCAGCGTAACGATTCGATCCGCCGCGGCGTTGCCGGAAGCCGAGAGGGTCGGTGGAGCGCCAAACGTCATCAGCCCCTGCTCCGATACGCGCAAGACCGTGCCGTTCGTTAGAGCGAAATAATTGCTGTTACCCACTCGACGGCTGGCGACAATTTGGGAACTCATCGCTGTAGGCAAACTGGCAATTGGCTCCCACAGCAAGACCGGTTCGGCGTCGTCGCTTAGCAGCAGGCGCTCTTTGAAGAGTTGTTCGTCTTTGACTGCAGTGGGAGGAGTGTCTCCTCGCGGTAACGTCAGACGTACTAGACGCGTGCGGCCCTCAATGCCAGGAAAACGAACAGCCATGTAGAGCAAATTGCTATCGCCTAAGCTGCGGACCTTGAGGTCGAGTTGCCAACGGGAGGTGAGTCGCACGTTGCTTGTTTCGGTGGTAGTTGAAACAAATCCACCCGCTCTAAAAGCGATCCCTAGCGCGTCAAGTTGTTCAGCACGTAGGTCGCGTTTCATGGCAAGTTGTTCGTTCTCCCAGCTGAATTCCGTGATACGACCCGATGCCCAGACTAGGTAGAAGCGATTGCCGGATGGATTCCATGCACCGGTCAGCGGCACATCGTCATCGGACAATAAGCTGCTATATTCAGGCAATTGATAGTTAATTCGAAAGCCAGGTAGGTTCCAGCCGCCAGCTTCGCGTTGTGTATCGAGCACTCGCGTGGCACCGGATGTCTTGACGGTCATCAAAAGATTTGTACTTAGCGGATGCGGGACTGCAAAGGAACTGCCAAGCTTGTCCGTGAAGAAGCGTGTAGCACCGTCGCGTTTGGCTTCTTGCACCAGCGTTTGAACATTATTGGAGTAGAGGATCAACTCGCCACCTTCTGCCAACGCTACCTCTTGTTCGATCGCTGCTGGACGTGTCCAACGGTCGAGCATTTTACCAGTGCTGGTGTCCCACTTGCAGAACTCCCAGTTCAGTTCCAGACCGGCTTCGGTCGCTTGAGCGTCCGTGAGTGAGCCTTCTGCCGCTAGTTCATCGGTCGGCAAGCGGGCCGATGTAACCAAGCGACCACTGCGGGCATCAATGGCCATATCCACGAACTCGGCTCCAGGCGAATGGCCAATGAAGTTGGTCGAACTGGCCGGTAAGTTAGGAGCCATCGATTGATGGATCGTCCTTCCGGAAACCATATCCCAAGTCTCGATCTTGCCGTTAGCGCGAATCGAAACAGCGCGTCGGTTGTCCTTGGACGTTACCACTTGGATCACCGGGGCGTCGTACTCCATCGCGTGGCCCTGGGGCGTTAGTTGTTCGAGTCGCTGCCGCTGCTTCTGCCGCGTCACATCCCACACGATGGCATTTCCCTCTTCGCCCACACCTAGGATTAGTCCCGAAGAGTTCATGAAGGCGACTCCCCCGACGTTCTCAGGGGTACCAGCCAAAACCGTGTTGTATTGCCATCCAGAGAGTTGTTGTTGACTGATGGACCAGACATGGACGACGGGTTCTGCAGCAGTGGTCAGCAGCGTTCCATCTTCATGTGCGCGGATGGAGGCGATCTTGGAGCGGTGCTGTTGCGGCAAGATTTCGCGGAATTCAGGCCCCACTTCACTGGCAGCGGCTGGCATATCGACCGAGTATAGCTTGCCGAGTTCGGTACCGATAACAAGTTTACCGTTAGAGAAAGCAACGGCTGAAGTTTCCTGCTTGTCAAAATCGCTACCCGGTACGGCATTCACTTGAATTCGCTCGGCAGTTCCCTGGCTCAGGTTGACTCGATGCACGAAGAGTTGTCCGTTGAGTTCGGCCAAAACCAAGGCTTGATCGTCGCTTAGCATTTGCAATGAGCGCATGCGGCCTCGTATGCTGCTAATCTGTTTCGGCGGGAAGTCTTGCCAGTTGCTGTTGTCGCGTGACCAGACCCACAATCCTCCATTGATCCCACCCACCACGCGTTGTTCGGTCATCGCGAAGGCCTGCATCGTGGCGGCAGGAGCCAAACTGCTGGCGTTGTCACTGCGAACTACGGTTGCGGGGGGAGCATTTTCTTTCAGGGACTGCCTGAAAATGGTGCTGTCGTTTGCTCCGGTTACCAGCGAATAAACGAGTTCATCGCCATCCGGCGAGATGCTCACGCTGGCGACTGGGGCAGCCGTTGGTAGGCTGAGAACGACCTTCAGCTTCTTCTGGACAAGTTCAACAATGTGCAAACTACCAGTCGCTGGGAGTCCTGGCTCGCCTGATACCAGGGTGGCCACGCACCCACGATTGGCATCGTCAGCAAAGGAGATCGCGGTGACATTGCCAAGCGCCTGTTGGCTGCGAAGCTCCGAGTTGCTCAGGAGCCGTACCCGGTTCAACGCCCAGTTCTCAAACTTGGGAAGTCTGCCTTGTTGGGTGAGGGCTTCGTACGATGCAGTATTCAGTAGGTCCTGCAGAGCGGCGTTGGCATTGCGGACGTCGCTCTGTTTAACTTGGCGGTCGTAGAGTGAGACTTTGGACTGATAGTTTACTAATTCCACTTCGGCGGTTCGTTTCTCGGCAACTTTTTGAGCGGCCTCAGCCCTACCTTGCGCTGCAACGGCCAGCCCTTCGGAATCTATGGCGGCTTGCTTAGCAAGTTCCTCGGCTTCCTTCGCCTTCACCGCCATCGCGCGTTCCTCTTCAGCAACGCTTTGAGCCATCTCTGCAGCTTTTTTGGCAAGCAGTGCGTCATTCGCGCTTTGCTCAGCTTGCTTGCGCTGTTCCGCTTCACCCACTTGCGCCTTGCGGGCCTCCCCTTCGCGTCGCACGGCCAGTTCCTTTGCCTCTGTTTCCGCTGCTTTTGCCGTTTCTGCCGTGGCCAAATTCTTTTCAGCTAACGACTTTTGGGACCAAGCGATGATGGCTAAAACCGAGCTAACACCCAAGCCTAACAGCACGACTGCGGCAAACGCTTTGCGAAGCGTTTTGAATCGCCCTTCGCGCTCTTCCGCTATTTTCTTGGCCTTAGCCGCTTTGTGGTACAGTTCGGCTTCAAGTGGGACATTGGGGTTGAGCGTTGACAAACACAAATCATAGTCCGTCTTGTCATAAGCGCATTGCCCATAGGCCAGCCGCGCCTTGGCGCTTCCCACTTGAGCTACCTTGTTGTCGGGCCACAGCTCAATGGCATCTTGGAAGCCAAAGATGGTACGCGAAAATCGTTCGTAGTCCTTCGAGGCAACAGCTTGCACTAAGAGGGCTTCAGAGCGTTCGGTGAGTGTAATGCTCTCCGCATGCCGACGATACTGTCGAATCGCATCCTGCATGGCCTCGACCGACTGATACCGATCCTCCGGGTTTTTCTCCATTGCACGATAAGCAATGTCGAGCAGCGGATCTTCGATTTGAAGTGGCAGGATAATATTTTTTTGCGCAGCTTCGATGCATTCAAAGACTGTTTGACCCGGGTGAGGCGGGTAGCCCGCAATGACTTGATAGAGGATCGCACCGAGCAGATAGATATCGCTGCGGGAGCCGATGAGTTGCAGGTTGTGATCGGCCATTTCCGGGGCCATCCAGGGGGGCGAACCGGCTCCGGTAAAACTTTCTTTACGGCTCAGGTCGATGGCACAGCCCCAATCGGTGACTAGCACTTCGCCGAACGGTCCGAGCATGACATTCTCGGGCTTGAGATCGCGGTGGATGATGTGGCGTTGATGCGCGAACGCCATGGCATCGGCCACCTTCATCAGGATATCGAGATTTTCATCCCGCGAATTTTTTTGAATGACGTCTTTCCATTCGGTCCCGATGATCATCTTCATCGAGTAGAAAAGAATGTCGTTGCAAACCCCTAACTCATAAATGGGAACGATGTTTGGGTGATCGAGCTTGCCAGTGATCTGTGCTTCATAAAAGAACTTTTTCTTCTGCGAATTGGTGCTCGAAATGGACTGTCCAGCCGAGGGCTGAATCATTTTAATCGCCACATCGCGGCCAATGGCGCGCTGGCGGGCCTTGAGGACCACCCCCATTCCCCCTTGGCCGAGAAAGCCGGTCAAATCGTAGTCGGCCGTTTCATCCTCGGCTCCGCGGCAGGCACTCGCGATGCACTGTTCAACCCGTGTCTTGCGATCGGGCTGGCTGGCCGAAGCGGTACCGACACTCTCTGCAATATTTATAGAGGTGTCGGTAACCAATACGCGTTTGGCCACCTTGGCAAACACGGAATCGGTTGCCAGCGCATCATTCCCTTTAAGGGTGTGCATGGGGTTGGCGCTGGAACCTGCTGCACCTTGCCACAACCTTTTCAATCGTCCGGCAGTGCCCGAGCGGAGCGATCCCGATTTGGCGTCGTTGAGGTCCTTGGCATCGTACTGTACGGTGCCCGGCGCTGGCGCGACGGAGTGCGCGTTGGGAAAGACCACTGTACCGTCGCGGTCGGCGGGGATTTCTATCGAATCAAGCGTGGCATCGACGTCGACTTGCGTTTTTTCCGGCGTGGCGGGCTGGATTGGGAGTCCTTGGATGTCGGGCATATCTAAAGTACCCATTGCCGCATTCGCTGCTTGGCTTGGCTGGTCCGGCCGTTGCGGAACTGGCTGCAACGCTGCGGGAGTTTGACTAGGAGTGCTCTCCTTTTCATAGTGTTGGCTGACATCCAACGTGCCCGTCTGCTTGGCTGGCATCGATTGTCCACAGGCCGGACAGCTACTGATGTTATCGGCAACTGGTTGCTTGCATTTAGGGCACATCGCCATGGCGGATTCTCCACTAATTCTTCATCGTCACGGAAAGGTAACGATGTATCTTGGGCTGCTATGTATTTTGGGCTGACAGGCGAGCGCGGGGAAACGCGGGCTCGCTCAGTTTAATTTTGGTTGCTCAGCAAACGTCGTTTGCGGGCGCGGCGGCTATAGTCATGAGGCTCGCTTCTGCTTGTTATGGCAGACGGTACGCTGGCTTGGTCATCGGCAGGGACTTGGGAGTGACGCTGGCGCAGCATCCACAAGGAACTGATCAACAGACTCGCAGAAGCGAACTGGGGCGCATGCTGCTCCCGAGGAGCGTGATGACTGGAGTCATTGCGGTTCGGTTGCGTGGCATCGACTGGAGCGAGTTCGGCCGAGGCCGCATCGAGTGGAACGCTATCAAGTGGGGCTGGTACAACTTCAGCCTCGTTCCCCCGTTGTTCTGCTTGCGGATCTCCGGGTTGGTGAA
This sequence comes from Pirellulaceae bacterium, assembly GCA_041751975.1. Taxonomy (GTDB): domain Bacteria; phylum Planctomycetota; class Planctomycetia; order Pirellulales; family Pirellulaceae; genus Aureliella. The sequence goes on along the minus strand of JBGSHW010000069.1, from coordinate 15,416 downwards.
CATCCAATGGTGGTAGCTGCGGGATTTGGCCTTCGACGCTTTGAGTTTCGTCGTTGAATTGTGCTTGCGGCCAATCGCGAATGCTGAAGACATCCAGCACAGTTCGGTTGCCGTCAGGATCCTGCTTGATGATGGCGTAGGCACCGCTGGGCTGGTTGGGATCGTTCAGCAGTTTGTACTTCTCTCGCTCGATGTCATCTTGCGTCGGAGTTTCGCCTGCCTCAGCTGGTTTGATGACTTTGCGAGTCCGCATGCGCTCGTCATCCAGTTCTTCCTCAAGTACTTTTTCGTAGGCGGGAAGTTCTTCTTCGTCTACTTGCCCATCCGCGTTCAAGTCCTCGAAGTTAACACGATAGATGGCCACCTCAACATCGTTTTGGACTTGCCCAGGTAGTTCCACTTCCGGCGTAGGTTGTTGCGGTAGAACCTCGATGGTCACAAAAACGGGAGTGGATGAAGCTTGCGGAATCTGGATGCTCGGTGCCTCAATGACAAAAGCTAGTCCGTCGTCGATGATATTCGTGCTAAACACACCATCCACTGAGTCGGCGAAGGCCGCCTCGTCAACAATCAGATCGGCACTTTGACTGTCGGCATTGGAAAACAGGAAGAAGTCCAGTGAGCGACGCGCAAGTGCGTCCGTAGGTATCATGAAATTGTCGCGCAGGAAGCTGTCCTCAAACGGAGTCGCTCGCGCGAACAGCTTGGCCGTTGAAGCTTCGGTCATCGGATCGTTGCCGGCTAGGGGTGGTTCCAGCAGGAACTCCGAACCCAATACCAAACTAGCAACGTCTTGTTGGCTGTCGAAGAGTTGGAAGGTGCCGTCGGCATAATGGACAATCGTCAAGAACCCCGCTTCACCCGCATTGCCGAACTCCATGGATACCCGCTGAAGCACATGCGACTTGTTGTTTTCACTAAGGATGGCGTCTGCAGCAATCACGAACTCTGTGCTAAACGGAACCGCAGCTTGCCCACCGTCGTGAGTGGTTGCGTTGAGGTTCGTGTTGTTAACCAGTTGACTGCCACCCACGCTGTGGGTTTGTATGGTTGCCTGTACATCGAGCTGCTGGCCAGCAATCAAAACGATCCCGGCACCGTCGGCAACGGTACTGGTCAGCATGACCTGGTCGGCGACCGTCAAGTCGCCATTCATGGTTTCAATGTAAACAGCCGCCTGATTACCAGTCACCGAAATGGCGTCAGGAAAAACGGAGGCGGTGAGGACCAATTCACCCGAGTTGCGAATGAATAACGCATAACTGCTGTCAAACCGATTGATGTATGCGAACTCATCGCGCAGCGCATCAAACAGAGGAGTGCCGCCGAGCGGTGTTGGATTACCCGCGCCACGTAATATGTCATCGATGGCTCTTTGACCAGCCAGGTTAGCGAAGCCATTTTGCCAGGTAGGATCTACCAAAAGCGTATCAATGGATCCGCTTATCTCCGCGGTTAGGGTGTTGACGTCGGTGTGCGGTAGATGCACATATTGCCGAGCGCTCAAAGTTAAATTGTTACCGATGATGTTCGAAAGGGCTGAACCACGGATCTCGCCGGTCACGGCCTCAAGGCGGATATCTCCGGCTGTACGGATGACGGAATGAATGTCGATATCGATCTCGGCTGCGGGATCGGCATCGATATCGAGATTTCCTTCGGCATAAAGCGTTATATCGCCCAGCGTACTGCTAACCAGTGCGAAGGTGCTGAGGGTCCCGCCGGCAAGTAGGTCAATGCTCCCGAGATTGTTAACGACGGTGGCGTTGACGACGATATCCCCAGCGGCATCGATGCGAATGGAACCCGTACCATGAGCTAAAACGGCGATTCCGTCTGCATCGGTTCCATCGGAAAGGGTGACCTGCCCACCGCTGGTTAAGTCAATCGTACCGTTTGTCGTGGTGACTAAGTCGGAGAGGCTCGAATCCGTGATTGTCGAGCGCGTCGAATTGAAGTGGACTTGGGATACCCCGATTGCTCCTGTTGCAGTTATTGCAAGCCCATCGAACTCGTTGAGATAGATGCCGGTAGTACTCTGGGCGGCCATTTGATCGACTGCTGTACGAATGGGACTGACCAAACTACCGATCGCCCCAACTCCGTTGCCAACGACCATTGTGTTGTGCAGTCCATCGGCATCGATGACGGCATCTGCGAACAGACGCAACGTGCCCGCCACGACGTTGTTTGCTCCGGCGTTGCCATGGATAATTGAGCCCTCGGCAACGACAGAGGCTGCGGCAGTGCCCGCATCGATCAGGGCCAGTGTTACGTCCCCTTCGTTGTCTGCTGCCAGTCGAATATTTTCATTTCCAGCGCTAATACTGATACCTGCGTCCATCGCAATTCCACCCCCAGCGGTTTGGTTACTCGCCAGCAAGTAGACCGTCCCGGCGGCTTGGCTGGTGATGTTGGCTGACAATTGAATGTCATCGCCAGCGATGAGAGTGATGTGACCACTAGCGGCTTGCACACTCGCACCTGCACCGATCACGATATCGCTGGTGAGCCCACGGGTGTCGAGCAAAATGCCACCACCGGCCGAGACACTTAGGTTGTCGCCATCGCCACCTTCGTTGAGCGTCAGTGAGCCAGCTTGAACTACGACCTTGATCGGTCCCGCAGTTGCCTGCAAGTCTTGCAGCGTGGTATGCGATTGTGAACGGATCGTCGGCGTGGAAGTGCTGTTGAAGTTCACTCGCGTGCTGGCAACGGTCACCGTAAAGCCCACGACACTGTCAATCGCCAGGTCGCCGGAAAAGCTAAGTACATAGATCCCGTTGGTGCCGCTGGCGGCTAAAGTCGCTACGTCGACCACAATTGCGTTGTCATTTTGGCCTGGCGTTCCATTCGCCGCGTCGGCCGCGCCAATTAAATTACCGGCAACCATCCGCAGTGTCGTCGCGATCACATTGGGTTGGTTGTCTGCACGGAAGTTGATGAGGCTGCCCGCTTGGGCTTCGATCGACGCGTTTCCGGTACCTGCATCCAAACGGGTAAGAGCCACGTCGCGCCCGGCATCCAGCAGGATATTGCCAGCGTTGGTCTGAATGTGTGTCCCGAGGGCCATGTTGATATCGCGACCGGCTGAGACAAACACATCGCCTGTCGGCGCTTCAATGTTGGCGTTTTGCAGCACATCGCGCCCGGCATCCAGCCCGATGTTTCCTGCTCCCAACTGGAGCAGGGAATTCAGCACGATGTCGTTGGTGGCTAATAGCAGAAGTTCTCCGTTGCTGGTCAAGGTCGCATCCATGTTGATATCCGTACCGGTCAGGAAGATCACCCCGGTTGTAGAGATGTCGGCATTGATGTCGATTAACTGCCCGGCAAGCGTAATGTCGCCAGTGTCTGATGCAATTTGTGTGTTTACGAGGACATCCCCTCCGGCAGACACTAACACATCACCCAGTCCATGGGCTGAGATGCTCAGGATGTCACCGTCGGTTCCATCGTTGGCGATGATGTTCCCCGCCAGGCTGACAATCTTGATATGGCCATTGTTGGTGGTCGTGAGATCGTCTCGAGCCGTCGATGACATGGTGGAGTCGAAGGAAGTGGTCGTGCTATTGAAGTAGAGCTGATTGACTTCGACCATCACGCTGAACGCCTCGACATGATCGATAACGATGCCGTTGACTTCTTGAATGTAAATTCCAGTCGCGCTTTGTGCCGCAATGCGATCCACTGAGGTGTTGATTGCGTTATCATTGGCCGTGGCCAAATTGAAGACATCGCTTCCTCCGATCGTACCAACGGCTACCATGGCTAAGTTGGCCGCAGTGACGTTGACGCGACTATCCGCATTGGCATCCAGGATATCTCCGCCAGCATCCAAGGCGACATTCCCTGAGCCCGCATTGATATGCGCTAAAGCTATATCACCAGCGGCCGCTATAATCACATTTCCCCCGCCGCTGCTGGTCGTGACCGATGGTACGGCAGTGGCGGCCATCAATGTATCGCCACCCGAGGTGAGCAAAATATCGCCGAGCGCGGTAGCGATATTGGCGTTTTGGAGAAGATCATTCCCAGAACGAACACCGATGTTACCGCTAGTGCTCGAAACAGTTGCGTTGAGTGTGATGTCGAGCTGGGCACGCAGCAGTATATGGCCCAAGTCACTTGCGATTCCGTCGTTGTCCGCATCGGGGCCATCGGCGACCGAAAGGAATCCATTTGCGGCTAATACGAGGATCGTCCCCGAGCCCCCCGTCCGTACATCGTCCCCCAATTCAATATTGTCATTTGCTTGTAGCGCGATGTTCCCTTCACCACTAACGATAGCCGTGGTGGTGACGATGCCGCCGCCAATCCCGCGTGCATCAAGGAGTATGTCCGCATCTCCGGCTGCACTGATCCCTGTTGCGTTCCCGTCGAGTCCATCATTGACGGTCAAGATCCCCGCCAGCGTAACGATCTTAATGGGTCCGATGACGCTGGTCGTCAAGTCAGATAGCGCGGCAAGTGAGTCGTTGTTAACCGTGGTTGAGCTATTAAAATTGGCTTGCGCGATCGAGACGGTTATCGCGCTGACTTGATTAATGATCAGCGCATTGGTCTCTTGCAAGTAAATCCCTTGCTGACTTGTAGCGGCCAAGATATTGAGCGTGGTGTCAATTGCATTAAAATTATTCTCCGGTAGGTTGCCAAGGTCGGAGCCACCGATGAGCCTCTGGGCCCGAGCGCTGAGTGCATTGGCCGTGACATTGATACGCTCGTCGGCATTTTCATCGAGAAGATCCCTACCAGCCGAAATCGCAATGTTCCCCAAACTCGCATCCAAAGCAGCGATGCGCACGTCGCGACCTGCGCGGATCAGCATGTCTCCGTTGGATGTACTCGTGGTGGTCAGGTCGGGGATGACCGTCGCGAGCATGATGTAGTCCTGGCCAGCGTCGATCCAGAAATCTCCACCTGCAGTATTGATGTCTGTATTTTGAAGAATGTCTACACCCGACACCAAGCCGATATCACCAGCAGCGCTGCTAATCGCCGCATCCACCGTAATCAGGTAGCCTTGTAGCAAAATGTCACCGCTGCCCCCCGTGGTTACGGCTGCATTCACCAGCAAGTGATCGCCCGGGGTATCCCCGGCCCGCACAGTGACATGGCCCGTGCCGCCATCGACGGTGGCATTGAGCGTTACGTTGGTTAGCGATTGCAGCAGAACATCCCCTGCGCCGGTGGCCGTTACCGCCTCGCCGACCGTAAGCGATCCGTTGCTGACGACAATCTTGAGTGGCCCAGGATTGACGTTTCCGCCAGCCAACGCAGCTACGGTCTCGGTAGCAGTCTCATTGCTCAGCGGTCCGGCCCAATTCACGCGCTGGGCATCGACAGTGACCGAGATCGCATTCACACTTCCGATAACCAGATCACTCTGATTCCGCAGGTACACGCCATCGATGGCGGACACGGCAACCGTCGCTACTTCGGTATCTATGGCATGGTTGTTCGTAGTTGCTGGACTCCCCCCATCGCTTGCCCCGATCGATCCGCCTGCTCGGAGGCTCAGGTTGGTGGCGGTGACATTGATTAGGGAACTTGCATCACCATCAACAATGTCTTGTCCAGCAATCAAGCCAACATGGGTGGCGGTCAAACTTCGCAAGGTGATTGAGCTACTTGCAGTGGCGACAATGTTGTCCGCCGCCGTGATGCTGCTTCCGGCTTGCATCGTCAAGTTGTTGCCGACGTCGATTAACACGCTACCGGCTGTCGCCGCTACAGCGGCGGCTTGTAGCAGGTCGTTCGCCGCCACCAGACCGACATCACCACTGGCACTGGTTAGGTGCTGAGTGGTGCGGATATCGAGTTGTGAACGGAGTAAAATAGAGCCCGTAGCCACGTTGAGCGTACCGTCAATGTTAATGCCATCGACTTGCGGAGCGGGGCTATCGTTGGCGTTGGAGTTGCCAGCGGTAATGTAGATATCGCCTGTCGCACCTGTGGCGATGGCCGCATTGACGAGCACATCGTCTCCCGCGTCAATTGTCACATGACCTGTGTCGGAAGTCACTTCGTGATCGACGACGACATCATCGGCCGCTTCGAGCAGAATATGACCACTCGTGGTTGTAATCCCAAAAGCGTTATTGTCGGGAGTGAAGGAGCTGGCGACTACCGTCAGTGAGCCGCCGTCGACCCGGATGCGGATGTCACCTGAATTGTCAGCATGTACTACATTCAGGTCACCCCCCGTGGTTACTTCGTTGATTGCGATATCGCCTGCCAGCGCGTTGAATGCATCCAGCGCAAACAAGGCGGTTTCCAAGGCATTGGTACTGCCAGTACCATTCGCGGAGCTCAATGTGGTCAGCGCCCCAGAGAAGTTGGCGACCAAGTCAACATGCAGATCTCCACCGTCCACAATGCGACCCGTCAACGACGTGACCCGCAACGCGTTGACCCCCGTGTTAGCCGATTGGAGGGATCCAAGCGTCACATCACCTTCGGCCCGTACCAAGATTTCACTTTGACCAACCAGTTTCGGTGTGTTACCCAGCACAATAATGGAGATCGACGCAAGACCGCCCACGTTGGGGAGGTAGTCAACTGCGGCGTCACGTCCCGCGATGACCCGCGCGTCATCGACCATGAAGAACTCACCACCCCCCACGCCATCGAAGTCGGCGATGATTCCAAGGTTGCCATTAATCGTGGTTACGATAAACAGATCGTCGTTATTCGGAACAATCAGGTTGTCATTGCCACTCAATGTAGCTGGATCGCCTAGGCGAACATCGTTGTCAGCCCGCAATGTGATGTCGCCATCATCGGCGAGCACAACGTCATTGATAAATAAATTGGCTGCAGCCCCCACGGCCGTAAGTTGGATTGCTCCGGTACTGTTGGTTGCGCCATCCCTACCCGCGATGACATCATCGGAGACGGTGATGGTGCCTGAAGCGATCAGACTAATCGCACCGTCACTTGTTGTGGTTGCCAGGGCCACGTTGTCACCATCCAAGTCCAGTAACTCGATGGCCGCCGTCGAGTTGACTATCAAGTCGCCCGCGGTGCGCGCATCGAGAATTGCAGCAGTAACCGTGATGGTTTCGCCCTGTCCAGAAACAAACAGAATGCGGCTGGCCGTTAGATCAATCGAGGCATCGTTGGCAACCACATCGTTAGCTTCGATTCGCAAGTCACCCAAAACAAAAAGGTCGTCGATGAACAAAGTGCCTGTGGAAAACAAAGCCACATTAGGCGAATTGAGTGTTGTAGAGCCTGTCACCGTAGGAGCCAGGGCAATTGCACCTAACACAGCGTTGGCTGTCAGGTTACCGCTGGCGACCACCTCCAGCGGATTGACATTGGCAGCAAAAATGTCCCCTACAACTGCAATACTTCCGGTCGTGGCGGTGAGGGTTACGTTGGCGCCAGACACATCCGGGCCATTGGAATCGGGCAGCGCATCTCCATCGCTCATCGAGGTGGCCACGAGAGAGATATCTCCGAGTGTCACCACATCTTCCACCGTGATGCCATCGACGGTCACAGCCCCGATGGTCAAACCACTCGAGTTGGTGAACTGGATCTCGCCTCCATTGTCGGCGGCGAGTGTCGTCACTTGATTGGCCAGGTTGAGTGCCGTGTTACCCTCGACGAGCAAGCTCAAGCCGTTAGCGGCTATCGCAGCCGTTTGAGTTACATCGCCGCCAGCCACTAAAAGTAGATCTCCGGCGCCTGCGGTAAATGCTCCGCCAATCAACAGATCGTTGTCGGCCGAGATCCGCGCGCTACCGGCGTCGCCAGCTGTCGCACCGGTGCCCCCGAGAAGGTTCACTGTGCCGTTCAACGCCACGTTGTGCAAGTCATCCGCTCCGGCGTCGGCGGCGGTCAAGAGAACGTTGGCTCCGGCGCCCCCCGTGCTCGCACCGCCCCCCGTGGCATTACCTCCGGAAGCATCGATTGCGGCAAGACTGATTGCGCCATCAACTGTCGCGATCGTGATTTCACCCGCCGCACTGGCCGTTGCCCCGGCTGCGGAATGGTTGGCGCCTGAGGTATCGAGATCACCCGCTAGCAGAATGTCACCTACGGCGGACAGGCTTACCGCACCGCTCGCTTCACCGGAATCGAGCAAGTCGGCGGTTGTGATGTTGGCGGTTGAGCTGATGGTACCCCCCGCGGTGATCGTTAGCTCGCTCCCGAGCGTGTTAAGATCTGCATCGATACTGACACTTCCATCCACTTCGATGACAAAGGCGCCGTTGGTTGGCGAGTTAGGCAGGTCGATGGGCGCAGCACCCGAGAGAGTTACGTTCAATGCGATGTCATTGGGAGTCGCATTGTCGTCGGTGATCTGCAGATCGAGGGTATCACCGAGTCCTTCGAATAGAAGTCGATCGACACGCAGGATATTGCTTCCTTCGCCGGTGACCCCCAGGTCGAGCACGTTGCCACCACCCGCGTTCCAAATTCCGCTATCGAGGGTGAAAACATAGTCGTTCTCCATGGTATCGAAGCTCAGGTCCAACGAGGTTGTCCCCCCCAAGTTGTCAAAATTCGACAGGAGCAGCGTGTCGATACCGTTAAAAACGAAGCTCGCATTTAACACACGCCGCGGTTCCAACCTGCGAAAACGCATGCTTGGCACGTTAGTCAAATCTCGGGCTAGCAGCGTTTGAAGCCTACGCCTTGCCTCCCGACGCTGCCAAAACTCGACAGCAAGATGCTGTAAACGTCGCTTGAGGCGGCCTTGGGTGAGCGCGTTGAGGATCGCTGTGATTCGCATTGAAAGCTTAGCCATGGCGCCTGCCTGCCCATCGGTAGTTGATCGATAGCCGACCAAACCACCCGGTCAGGTCTTGGTCCTTGGGCTATTTGAGAGGTAACAAGTCCTCAGCTTAGTTGGATTGAGGAAGTCTTGGAATAGTTTTGCACCAGCATCACCGAATTAGCGGGTTTGCGGCGCTCAATGTCACTTTTTTCCGTAAAACCCGGAAACACGTTAGGGTTTAGGACGATAATAATTCTCTAGGGCCCCCCAACTTCCGCCTTTGAGCCAATTTATGATCTGTGTGTTGAAAGTTATCGATGGTCCCGCGGTGGGAATGAAGTGCTGGCTGAAGAAGGATCAACGCCTGATGGTCGGCCGTTTGACGAGCTGCGACTTTAGTGTGGCAGCAGATACGCAGATGTCCCGAAACCACCTCATCGTGGAAGGGCTTGACAGCGGCTTTCGACTAAGGGACGTGGGAAGCAGCAACGGGACCTTCGTCAACGATCTACCGATCTCAGTGGTTGAGTTGTGCAATGGGGATCACATCAAGGCGGGAACTTCGGTGTTCGAAGTCAGTTTTTCACTTGGGGATGCCGCGCCGGACGAATCGCTATTATCAACAGAATTGGACAATCACGTACCAACGCGCATTCTCGGATCAAACAGCTTGAAGGCCTTTTCCGAAGAGGACACGCTACGTTATGAATTTGAGCCAGAAATGCCGGCTCCCGATCCTGAGCAAGCGTGGGGAGCGGTCGCGCGAGACACGGGGTATTTGAAATCTGTACCGGTCTTAAACCCGGCAACCGAGGATAAACGGAGCGATGGAAATTCCTCGGAAGGACTACCGATCTCGCTAACAGCGAATGGATTAGAAGTAGCCTTGCGTCCGTTCTTTTCCGAGTTTCTCGCTCCCGTTGATGGCGTCCTGTGGAAGCAAGTTCGCAGGTCGTACAACCTCACTTCAACCGACGTCGTGGATAAATTGACGCGCGCGAATTGGCCTGCTACCTACAGCTTGATCCTCAACCGCTCGCAGTTGGCACCCCAGCAATGCAACGCGCTGGACTATGCAATTTCGATCGGCCAAGCCCGACAGTTGACGACGACTTTGTTTCTTCTCGAACATTCGACCGCAAGCGTGGTGCTTGAATTCTACAAGCATTGCCTGACCAAAGACGCAGCGGTGTGTGTCGTGTCGAGTGAATCGTTAGGCCGCGCGTGGGTAGAGCAAGCCATTGATATGGTGAGCTATCCATCGATGTTTTCTGAGCTCATGCGGAAGTCGCCGAGTTGTGCAGTCGAGTTCGCGCGAGATGTCCATTTCGTCTTGTTCGAACCACATACGGGTGGCGAGATTCATCTTTTGAGAGGGTGCGTTTGAGCCGCGAAGCGAGAGCGAGACCATTAGCTTTCAATCCGCCTGGATGAAACGCATCGACAGCTCGGCAGTCGCTAACGCCATTCAGCGGCATTCGTTGCAGTGTCCGCGCAACAAGATCTCTGTGATATCGCCAAACTGCTCGCTTTGTCGCTGACTGCTTTGCGTTAGTTTGACATTTTCAAGGCACTTCACCGAACCGCAGTCGACACACAGGAAATGCGGATGATCGTTGCTGTGCGGTGCATCGGGATCTAAGGCTTCAAACCGCCATACGTGGTCACCTACTTCCGTACGCCGCAGCAGACCGGCGTTGGTCAGATCGTTCAGTCCGCGAAAGACCGTCGCCTTGTCGATGCCGAGTGGATCCAATGCTTCCGCCAAGTAGGCGTGGGTGATGGGGGCCGTAGAATTCCGGAGCGTCCTGAGGATCGACATTCTAGCCGGAGTTGCTCGCAACCCCGCTTTCCGTATCGCCTCCTTAATTTCCGCCAAATCTGCCTTCGTATCCGCTTTCGAACTGCCTCGCATAACCGTTCCTTCCAATCCGTCTAAACTTGACCAGGGTACAGACGCCAGCCTAAGGTTAATGCAGCCGCAGTTTGTATGCAATAGACGATTGGGGCGGTTGCGGTATCGCCGACGCGTGGTTGCTTAAGCATATCGCCTGCATTTGACATTCTTGTGCAGGTGCTAGGTTGACATTGGCCCCCAGTCATCTAAACTCGGGAGTAGGTCGGACCGCACTTTGGATGTGCGGAGTTGTAGCTGGTGGGGTATCAAAGCAAAGCTTTTCAAAGCCACGCGGGCTCGCATTTGTTGCTTCGACTGGGAGCAGCAACGGCGGTCTTGGCCATCGTCTCCAGTGGACTATGGCTGAGTCTAGCGCGTTTGACAGGTGTTTCCACCGACTTGTCACAGGCTGTCTTTGTCGTGACCGCTGGCGTGTGGTCGCTGCTGGCGCTGTTCACCACCCGGGGCTCCTCTCTGCTCGTGCGTGGTTTGGCCGTCTGTGCATTAAGCATTTTGTCCTTATGGCTCGTGAGCCAATCGGCGGAACCGATTTTTTTGTGGATCGTTGGCATTCTGCTTTGCGTACACACCTGTGACGCGTGGCTCGCTTCGCGCTCACATGACCCAGTCGGTTCAATCACCAAGTCAACTGTTGGCGGCGACCGTACGATGTCTGGTGAGGTTGAAGCGGGGCAAGCCCCAGTCGCTACCTTAGCCAGCGCGCCGCCACGTAGTCAGCCGCGAGGCAATTGGCTGGCCCTCTTGCTGGTCGGCGGCGTTTTTCTTGTTTACATGGTCATCGTGCCTGCTGTCGGCCAGCTGATTGACGCCAATCGCAAGTCGGAAGGCTTTAGCCAAGTTCTCAACGAGTTGACTTTTGCCGAATCGATGAGGCTCCACAGTGTGTCGGGTGTCGTCATGGCTATGTTCTTGGCGATGGGGGCCAGTATCGGTAGTTTCCTAAATGTGGTGATCTACCGTTTGCCCAGGCGCAAGGCGCTGCTCTGGCCGCCGTCGAGTTGTAGCGATTGTGGCTCGCGGATCGCCGGTAAAGACAATATCCCCATCTTGGGCTGGATCCGTTTGGGTGGAAAGTGCCGCATGTGCCTCGCCCCTCTCTCGATCCGCTACCCGCTCATCGAAGCGATTGTGGGTGGGATGTTCGTGCTGTTCTTTTACCGCGAACTACTGACCGGTGGCGGTAATCTGCCGATCCGCGATCCGAATATGTACCGAGGGATCGTCTGGATTTTGCTCTACACAAAATGGGATCTGGTTGGCATCTACTTTTTCCACATGCTGGTGCTGACCGTGCTGCTGGCTTGGGGGATGGTCAACTGGGATCTCTTCCGTGTGCCTCGTTTTGCGGTCGGACTGCTGGTCCTGATCGTGTTGATCATCGCCAGTACCTCACCGATCTTCAATCCCGCTCAAGTGCATCTGGGCGTTCCGTCGCTTAAATTCTATTCGGCTCTCACCACGAGTATAGCCGGTTGCCTAGTCGGGTTGCCGTGCGGATTTTTACTTCAGTTCGCATTTCCAATTGCTGGCGCTTGTGCTGCTCGCTTTTCGAGGGCCGAAGAACGGGATAGTAATGAGCGAACAGCTGCTGCTCCAGCATGCCATGCTTTGGTTGACAAAGCAGTCGTCGACAGTGAGATTTGGGTGCAAGAGGATTGGCAAGAGCCAAGTGATAGTCAAGAGCGAGGAGCGGAGGAAGCAGGTCACGTGGGGCAGGTAGCTCCTCGTTTAGGTGTGCAAGCAAGTGCTCCGGAGCGTTATGGTTCACCCTCGGCCCGGCCTGCGGCGACAGCGGATGCGGCGGCGAGCATGGCCCTCGTGGGAGCTGCCTTTGGACCGCCGGCAGCTGTGGCAATCATGTTGTTGGTGTCAGCCGCGGCGCTCGCGATCATACTGTGTGGAAAGGTGCACAGGCTGAAGTTTCCGCCGGTAACACTGCTCATCTTCGTGATAGCGATCATGCATTTGTTTGCGTGGCGCGAGCTGGATGGGCTGCAGCCTCTCTGGTTGCCGACCGCCAGCGGGAGTTGGGTCACCTTCGTCTGTTGTGCGTTAGCCGGATCGCTGCTGTTGGCAGGGGTGGGTGGCGCACGCAGACTGCTCTCAAGAGCAAACTCGGAGAAGCACGTAGCACTGGCTGCAGTGGGTGTCTCGTCGGAAGCGATGGTGGCGCAGTCACAAGGCACGAGCAGCGAGTCGCCGCATGAAGAAAAGTAGTGTCGACAATAGCCTGCTCTTTGTAGATGAGGTCGTGCTGTGGGGATACGCAGTGGCTGTGGGGTATTGGCTCATCTTGCCTTGTTGCGCCTTGGGATCGCTCGTATTGGCCGAGAGCTTGTTACAGTTGGCAGTATTGCATCAAGGCTTGCTGCTGGCACTCGCTCCCTTAGGTTTGTTGTCGTTGGCCAACGGTTTTCTGGGGCATAGGAATCGCTGGCTGGGATACGTGGGTGGGTTGGGATGGTTGCTTGTTCTCTCCGCCATCGGTAACAGTGCAAGTTGCTGCAGTGCTGTGATCGCCTGGGCGGCCGGAATGCTGCCGTCGTCGGAGTTGCATTGGTCCGAGCTCGTAGGTCATGTGCTACCGGTGGTGGGTGCGATGTGTGTCATCTTTTCGGTTTATCAAAGCAGCTTGCTCCGTCGCCAGCAGGCCCGTTTCGCAAAACCAGCAAGTTTCGTAAAGCCAGCGAGATGACCGAACTTGCCGAACATGCATAACGTATGCACATGGTACATTGGGCCCTCAGGAGCCTGTGCGTGACACGTCGTTCGGTCCGTCCTGATTGTTTGCTCTGCAGCCGCCCCCGCCGCGCACTAGGGAGATATCCGCCATGCATGCTTGTTCGGCACTTCAACTGATTTTGCTCTTGGCCACCTGCACGACGGCTGGCCGGCTCTGCCATGCACAAGTCTCTCCCGTCGTTTATGTCGACAGTTTACAACTTGCCGAACAAGTCGAGTCGCTGGTGGGGGGGCGGGTCGAAGTCCGAACGCTGGATGTCGCTCAATGGACGTTGGACTGGAGTTCCGCCCGCCCGCTTGCTATGGTGGGCGACTTGCGATGTATAATAACAGAATGCGGTCGGCTAGATGTGATCCTTATCGAACGTCTCCGACATCAGGGGATTTCGGTAGTCGAGCTCCAGCCACCGGTCGGGCCTTTCGAATATCGAGCGATTTGTAAGCGTTGGAGGCGGTTGGCGAGTTTACTTTGCGACACCTGCGAGGAGCATCGCGCGGAGTTCCAGCACGCTTTGGCGTTGGAACTGGAGCTGCTAAAGCAACGTCACAAAGCTCAGTTGCGATCCGCCGGAGCCGGTTACGCCCGCAACCATTTGGATGGCTTGGCGGCCATAAGGAAACAGTTGTGAATCTGAATTTCTCACGCGCATGGGCTGGCCGCTTGCTGGTCATTTTGCTGCTGGCAGCGGTACTTTGGCAACCCTTGTCAGGTTGTCCATTTTGTTCGGCCCTGTCCAACACGCTTCGCGAAGATTTTCGCGCTGCGGATTACGTCTGCCTGGCAACATGCGAGCAAGTGGCAGAGGCTGGTACGCTCGTGCCTATTCACCGTTTCCTGGTGACCAGCGTCTTAAAGGGGGATGCACAGTGGGTTGGTAAGCCGATCGAAGCTTACTCGTTGAATCCCTTTAAAACCGGCAGCACGGTGATGCTCATGGGTATTCAAGATGGAAAACGCCATGAATGGGGTGCTTCGGTTATGCTCTCCGCCGCTTCTCAAGACTACGTGCGTCGCGTTGCGGAATTTGAACCGCTGCCAGCCAGTTCGGGCGAGAAAGCGGGCAGCCAAAATCCTCTCGAGCAGGAAGTTTTGCGGTTCTACTTAGAACATCTGACGTCCGCCGAGGAGTTTATTGGTACGGACGCGTACAACGAGTTCGCGCAAGCTTCGTTGGCCGACTTGCGTTTAATGAAGCCGTATTTGGATCGTGTCGAGTTGATCACTCGCATTCGGGACGAGAAGACTAGTGTCGAACGACGTCGCTTGTATTGGACTTTGCTTAGTATCTGTGGCGAACCGGGGGATATCGCGGTGGCCGAGGAGTTTATCCTCAAAACTCAGCTTGCTGAGGGGATCGCGCGTGAGCCCGTTGGATTGGAGGCGGCCATTTCCTGCTATTTGGTCTTGGGTGGTGAGCGGGCATTGTTGCGGATTGAAAAGGATTTGCTTCGCAACGCGCAGGCGCACTACTCGGACAGTTATTCGGCCATTGTGGCGATTCGTGTCCATAGTGACGAATTCAAGATGTTTTCCAATGAGCGGTTGAGCAAGTCCTTTCAGTATGTGCTGGAGCGACCTTCTCTGGCAGATCTGGTTGTTCCCGATCTGGCTCGCTGGGAGGACTGGACGCAAGTAGAAAAGTTGTTGGAGCTCTTTGAAAAGGCTGGTTCCGCCCAGCAGTTTGTGCGGATGCCCATTGTGAATTACTTGCGAGCGTGCCCGCTCCCCGAGGCTCGTCAGGCTTTGGAACGTTGCCGGGAGATCGATCCCGATGTGGTGCGGCGCGCGATCGCCTTCTTCCCGCTGGCCGCCGGTGAATGACTCGGTTTTTTGCAATGTGAGCGGCAAGGCGCTAGCCGCCGGTAAATGACTGAAAAGCAATGGGAAGAACCGGCGGCTAGCGCTTAGGTTTAGTCGCATTTTCGAAGCTAGTGTCCGATGTGTATTGAAAAGTTTTTGGTTGGGGGATGTTAAGCATGGACGAGTTTAAGCTGCGAGGTTTGTAAGTTGGATGGGGTTTGGAT
>JBGSHW010000068.1:0-2057 GCA_041751975.1 Pirellulaceae bacterium | reverse complement strand
ATTGGCAAATCAGGGTTTGATGGAAGAATTCGACCGGCAGAAGGCTTATCAGTTCCTCTGGAGCAAATTAAGTCAAGCCACGACCTCTGAGGAGTTGTCCCGCACTGCGGACTTACTGGAAGAACTGTGTCTGCACGACGCGAAGAACATGCTGCCGCTACGGGCTTTAATACTGGCCAGGGGCCGCCAGCAGGATCAAGCCGCAGCCCAGCGAACTTTCGATCAATTGCGGAATCTGATGACGGAGGCGAAAATCAAGCCGGCGGGGGAAGATGTGGCTATCGAGTACTTGGTCGCGGCACTGGCCAACAATGATCCCTTGTCTGTTTCCAAGCTAAACGAACTGCGTGTCATGCCGAGCCGCGATGAGGAACAGTTTGCAGCTTTGCTCGCACAGCTTGAGGCGACGCTGCAGCAGAGCGAAGTAACCCAGCTCCAAGAAGTATGGAATGGGCGCAAGGTCATGCTTCGCATTGGAAGAAACTTGGATACGTCCAAAGGCAAGGCCAACTGGCCTTACACAGTGACTCGAATCGACGGTGACCAACTCCTTTGCGGTCAAGCAACCATTCATCGGCACCACGTAGTGCCACTGGATGGCGCTGTCGATTATTATACGCGGCATGCCGAGTTGTTCCCAGAATCGCACACAGCCTACTCTTGGCGAGCGTATTCACACCAGTTATTGAACAAGTTCGAGGAAGCTGAGAAAGATTTCCTGCAAGCGATCAAGCTGTCTTCAAAATATGAACGTGAGCAGGAACAGATAGCCCTCAGTCAGCTTTACAAAACGCGCGGCGACTTTGATCGCCAGTTGGAAGTGCTCAATCAAGCCGTCCAAGACGCGGAAGCCTATTTGGCCAATGACCCCGGATCGCTGCTCAACCGCCGCGCCTGGTTGCTGGCGACGTGCCCCCAGGACGAAGTGCGCGATGGCGAGTTGGCTCTGAAAGACGCCCGGCGAGCCTGCGTCTGGGTTCGGTGGAATGATCCCACGTATCTCGACACACTTGCGGCAGCTCATGCGGAGTGCAACGACTTCGATGAGGCGGCAAAATGGCAGATCAAGGCCATGTCGCTCCTCAACACGGACGCTGACAAGACCAGCTACGAAAGTCGGCTCAAGCTGTATGAAGCGAAAAAACCGTATCGAGAGAATTCACCTTGACCCTCTTAATTGCACCACATAGCCGACTGTGGGTTAGATGTAGGCTGCGAATTGATTAAATTGAAGTAAGGCTGCGATGTATGTTCCTGTTCGAGGTGACCTAGTTTGAATGTCAGTCTATGGGAAAACCTCTTTTGACGATTGTGTGCAACGATGTCTGGCGTAACCCAAATCCTTAATCGCATCGAATTGGGCGACCATGATGCGGCGGAACAACTCTTGCCGCTGGTGTATGCTGAGCTTCGCAAGCTGGCCGGGAATAGGCTATCAAACGAAGCGCAGGGACAAACCCTGCAAGCCACGGCCCTCGTCCATGAAGCGTACCTCCGGTTGGTGGACGGCGACAGGGCTCAGCATTGGAACGGTCGTGGCCATTTTTTCGCGGCCGCCGCCAAGGCCATGCGACGGATTTTGGTAGAACGCGCGCGACAGAAAAAAAGCTACAAGCGTGGTGGGCGTCTGCAGAGGCAGGAGCTCTCGCTCGACGAACTTTTGGAACCAGCAAAGTCGGTTGACCTCGAGGCACTCGACCAAGCGCTGGACGAACTCGAGCAAGCCAATCCGCCAGCCGCCAAGGTGGTCGAACTGCGCTACTTTGCCGGTCTATCGGCAGCCGAAACGGCCGCTGCGTTAGGCGTCTCCGAGCGTACCGCCCAGCGATATTGGGTTTATGCGAAAGCTTGGTTGCTCGAAGAATTGCGACAATAATCTTGATTTCTGCGTTTCGATGAGATTGGCCACCGTTTGCTTGAGCGACTTGGCTGCAAAACGAATTTCCTTCGTCGCGTCGGCTGGACGAACGCCGGACAAACTTCGGAGGCGAATACAAGGACCTAGTTGCAGGTGGTGAGGGAGACCGACGCCGCGGCGCTATCACATTGACAACAAG
>JBGSHW010000067.1:0-25781 GCA_041751975.1 Pirellulaceae bacterium | reverse complement strand
CGGCCTGCGTAACATTGGAGGCGTTGAGCTCGGACTGGTAAGCATCCGCGACCGGATCCCACACAAACTTTACGGTCTCGGAACTGTGCTGCCGCTGGACCCGCCGATTGTCTGGATTATACGACAGCGTCATCCGTGTCGCATTCGGCAAGCGGTACACGGTTGGCTGGTTCTCGTAGTTCCAGGTCGTCGTCGTCCGTGCTCCGGCAGGTGGCCGCTCCAGGGTTTGATTGCCTGCCGCATCGTAGCTGAATGTCGTGCGACCAGCGGTCGCTTGGCTATAGCGCAGCTGATTTGCGACATCGTACGCAAACGTGGTTCGTACCGTATTGGCATTCTTCAGCGTGCGATTGCCCACCGCATCGTAGGTGAACGTATTGGCGTAGCTGCTGGCGCCACTACGTCGTTCGGCCAATAATTTGTTATCGGCGTCATAGCTCCAGGTGACCCGGTCGCCACTGGCCTCAACCATGCTTGTCGGATTACCGACATGGTCGTAGCGATAGTCGAACGTTGCGATCGCAACACCGGCAGAGGTCCGATTGTCGACATCCGTACGGCGGTCGTTGGCATCGTAGACGTAAGAGGTCCGCGTGCCGTTGGACAGACGACGTACGGTCATCTTGCCAGCCACGTCATAGCTGAAGCTCGTACGCTCAGCGAATGGATTGAGCACCACGGTGTTTTGATTGACCGCATCGTAGGTATAACTGAATCGTCCCGAATCAGCAGACTGCATCGAACGACGATTACCTACGGCGTCATAGGTATAGGTCAGTGACTTGTTTTGTGGGTTGCGGGCTGCTGCCGTCCGGTTGAGCGCATCGTAGGTAGACGTATATCTGCCGGTGCTATCCTGCGACTTCGTTCGGTTGCGGGTTGTGTCATATGCAAACGTTGCCCGGCTGCCGTTGGGGTATCTGCGGCCAATGACTTGGCCTACCTGATTGTAACTATACGTCGTCCTAAATCCGCGGGCATCGAGCCGGAGGATTTGTTGTCCGGCGGCATCATAGCCAAGCGTCGTGCGCCTTCCTAGGGCGTCGATCTGTTGCCGTTGGCGACCGGCGGCATCGTACGTAAAGCTCTGACGCTGATTCAGGGCATTCACGAGGGCGATTTGCTGCCCGGCAGCGTCAAAGACATTGGTGGTCCGCTGGCCGAGTGCATTGACTTGTGCTTGTTCACGCCCCAGGGCATCGTAGAGCATGCTGGTGCGACGCACTGCCCAGCCCACTACTGATGCAGGCTCAACGCCCAAAGAAACACATTGCCAAGTGCTACTCGCCGCGATTATCCGTGGAAACGCGTTTGATGGATCCCGTGGAAATGGAACATTGGCGGGATAAGCAAGCAAGCACGCACCAAGGCAACGCTGACCTGCACCTAAATCCGGCGGATTAACCACCGGAATCGGAATGCCACAGCGCGACTGGCTCATAAAGCAAACTCCGAATAAAAACTCCACTCGGGACCAAGACAACGAACCTCAGTTGCGAATATATAAACTTATATAAACTTGCAACTGCATTGCCGCCAAAATCTCCAATTTTCGTTTTAAACTGCAACGCCCACCCACTCGCCGGGGGGCTCGGTCGTCACGGTCCGATCGCCAAGCACAGTGATGGTAACTTCCGCTTCAAGTGTCCCCGCTGTAGCGAACTGCGGGCGACAGTGAATCCGAAGAACAACTTGGCACACTGTTTTAGTTGTGGAGAGAATTTTAACAACATCGACTTGATGATTCTTCAGGGCACGACATTGTACAGACCGTGGAAATTTTAAAAGGCTGGCTAGAAGTGTGCCGGCGCGACCTGACGCGTAGCAGCCCTTCTGGTCAAGCTGTCGCCCAATGGCCATGCGCATATCATCATTTACTCAATCAAGTGCGATTGCCCGACTTTCACCATCCACGGCGATCGCATTTTTTCTTGTGCAGAAGCAGCCGTCAGCATTTTGCACTTCAAGAGCCGACTTGGCCAATGGCATCCCCAGTGGCAAAGGGCATTCATCGGTTGGGAAAAAGCGCGACGACAATTCGGCCGGTAACAGCCAGGAACTGGCAAGAGTGTAATCAAAGAATCACTAAAGCGGCTGCCATAAAAAGAGCATCTTGTCGCCACTGTTGCACTGTAATAGCTTCTCCTCGGCCGCCTTTTCGGTTAGCTCCTCTTAAACGTATTACAAACAGGCGTCAAAGATCTCAACAAGCCTGCCCGACGATAACTCAATTTTGGCAACGTAGATACCATTGAACTCGATTCCGAAGGCATACACATATCCCCGTTCTACTTTTAAATAGAGCGAGTGAAAACCGCGTGAACTAACTGGGATCCTACTTAGCAGTTTCCGATCAAGTTCCCAAAGTTTCACACCACTAATGCCGAACGCTTTAACCTTAAGGGGGGTAACTGAGTAATTGTTGTACTCTGCCACAATTGTGTGGCTGTTAGAGCTGTTAAACACAAAAGTGTGCCCTACCGACGCATTCCCCAATTCACCGCGTGGTAGTAAGACTGATTCAGAACCTTGCGAAAGCTGCACCATTGCACCCTCGTTGGAGATTTTCGTCTCCTGCTGCTTTGATTCTTCTATGCGCCAATAGCTGCTGCTGAGCGGCTGCAATGTAGAAAAGGCTCGCAACCATTCTTGCGGGGCTTCAACCCCCATATGCCCCTCGAGTTGACCGGCAAATCTATATACCCGAAGCATGCGGTTATTATTTTCACTCCCTTCGGAAAGGACTGACTCGAGCAATTCCTGCCATGACTGTTGCAGGAAGGGCGCACCATCTGACCGTGAGTTCTCTTCGGTCGTTGCTTGCTCTGAACAAATTGTGCCCCATAGTAGCAAGAAACCAAGTAATTTCGATAGTTTCATGTCGTAGTAACCGTTCACGGGCCGGACTAAAGAGTTAAGCTACTTTTGCTGCTGGAGCACGATCGGCAGGCAGGAGCGAGGGGGCCGACTGTTGGGAAAAGTTCGCCTCCATCGCGGCGACGAGGTATTGAAAGGCGTTTCGGTTCTGCAAGCGACATGTCTCCGAAACGGTCAAGATACGTTCAACGAATCGACTACCCTTGGAACTCTGTGTTCCAAAGCTCAGCTTGCGATAGATCACCGCCGGACGAAGCGCTCGTTCAGCCATGTTGTTGGTCGGCTCGATCGCAATTTAGGATGATACCCTGGTAGTTGCCAACGAGTGACACAAGAGACTCACGTGAGCGATTAGCAAAAATGGCAAGCACGGTAAACAAGGGAGCGACTGCTACCCACAACCAAGCCTTCTGCTTGTTCTCCTTGGTCGGTGATTCGTGCCTCGAACTGAGCGAACGCAGCGAGTACAAAAGCCAACACTGCAGGCGTCATCTCCGCCTCGATTTCGGGCGGGATTGTCATTTTCGGCATATTGCTGGGTGCGGTCATGCACGTATTGGTGCCGAAATCGTCCTTCCGTGTCTAGATCAGTTTTTTGATTTGTTAGTCCGGCCCGTGAACGGGCTCGTCGAAGAAGCTGGCATGGTCACTCAGCTCCTCAGCTTTGTGATGCCTTCAGCCAGCTCGACTCCAAGCAACACTAACTCCCAATTTGCAGCTTGGGCAACGCACTAGTCCTTGCCGTAATGCTTGACCTGTTCCCAGTAGGTTTCGAAGGCTCCTTCGACGTGAAAGTCGGGGCTGTTATCCAAGTCATGGCATTCGAGACATTTATCGCGGGCCCGCGCGAGTGGTAGAACCATTTGCTCTCGCAACTCTTTGAGCAATTCGTTGTCGGCATCGATCTCACCCAGTTCTGCGGCGACGTGCTGGGAGCCCGGGCCGTGGCAGTTTTCACAACCACTGGCAAGCAAATGTTCAGATGCCTCTAAACTAGCATAGCCGCTTTCGAACGGATAGTACTCCTGTGGATTCCAGCCCGTCACATGGCAGCTCACGCACTCGGGGTCGAAGTGGCGTTGAATGCCACCCCGATCGTTGGGAGGATTGACGATCGATTCAGTCGCGTGATGGTGAGGCGAATTCTCCCAAATCTCAAAGGCTGTGGAATGGCAATCCGCACACGCTTCACTCCCCACAAACTGACGACCGGTGGGATGAGCCACAGGATTAGCCCCGAGCCCGTTGAAGCCAGCCGCTTTGAGTTGTTCTTGGTAGACCGCAAAGTCAGCTAACATGCGGACCGAATCTTTGAACTGCGACGAGATCGCGATGCGTTGATAACGGATCGGAGTTGTTGCGTCATCGAAGAGCCCCACGATCCCTCCATGCATCCCTTTAACACCTACTTGAACCATGAGCGATTCGGAGCCTTCGATTGGCTCAAGATTGAGGGTCGGCTCTCCAAAGCCACCGGCCGTTACAACCAGGTTGATTCCAGGGACTTGCTGGGCAATGGCAGCCGACTCTTTCATCGAGGCATGTGCTAGTAGCACGATGAAATCGCAATTCTCTTGCTTGAGCTTGGCCACCACGGGAAGCAACTTTTCGACCGGATCGGAAATTTCCACATCCGTACTTTGAATATCCACAGCGTGCTCCTTGCCGAGCACCGCCGTGATGCCGATCTTGCGTCCACCTACCTCGACGATCTTTGAGCCGGGAAAGAAGGATGGGTCGAGTACACTGACATTGGCTGAGATGAACTGGGTTTGGTTTTGTGGATCGGCCCCCGCCAGTTGCACCAACTCAACACTCGTTAACTTCAAATCGTCGACACCAAGGGTTGCGGCCGCGTACCCCATTTTTTTGAAGGCCTCGATCGTCGCGCGAAACTTCAATTCGGGTTGCCGCCCCGGCCGCCGCACCTGGTTACCGACATCGACGGGAAGCAGCTCCCAACCACGGTCACGCAGCGAGGTCAACAAGGTATCGCGGCGAATCAGCCCACCTTTTTGCTGATCCAAGCCAGTGCAACCGCACGGTTCCAAATAGCCGTGTTGTTGTCCCGACACAAACAAAACGACTTGCGGCTTCGGCCAGTCCTCGGCAATTTTCTGATTCCGCTCCTCTTCCGAGGTCACGTTGGCCGCGTCGGGTAGTTGCGTTTGCCGCAAATCGGCCACCGAGGCCGTAGGTTGTGTGACGCTGGAGGTTTCGCTAGGTGTTTCACTCGCTGGTTCACTCACCGCATCGGCTACGCTACTTTCCACTCCGTCGGCCGTCGTCGCGGCAGATAGCGGCGTCGAGTCGATGGGCGGACCGTTGCTTTCCTCGATCGCCTCGTTGTGCAATACGATCTGGCCTGCTTCGTTCTTGGCATTTGCATCGAGAATTACGGCTTGGCTCATCGTGGCCGCGTTTGGTTCGGCTGCCACCGTTCCCTTCTCAAGCGGCGCATCAACACTCTGGCTAGTACTTGCAGCAGTCGTGGAAGGAGCTTTCTGGCATCCGGTAGAAGCTAGCAATGCAATCGAACTGAGGAGGAGGAACGAGTTGAGCCGATATCGCATTGTTTTCTCTCCTCAGGGATCCGTTCTCACGCGCTCATGGTCATTTTACGACAACCAGTCGAACATAGATCGGCATTTCCTGCATCGTTTCGTGGTTTGTTTTGATGACTATTTTTCCGTAAGTTCCGGTCCCCGAGCCAGGAAAAAAGACCTCGGGAGCTCCCTTAGGAACCTCTATCTGGATCTGATAAAGTTTCCGGCTGCCCACCAATTTGGGTTCCCCGAGGGTGACTTTTAGGGCTTCCTGGGGCTCCCACGATTCGATGCGTGGCTCGATCGCATCACGAGATTCTCCCTGCACGGCCAACATGATACTTAACGTTGCCCCCTCCGACGACTTAACGTTCCCGATCGACAGCAGATTCATTTCGGAATTGAACGAGCCACCGCCAAAGAGTGCCAGGTCGCTGGTGACACGGCCCGTCACCGGCAACTCCAGCATACCGACTTTGTCCTCGCGATCGGTCCGGAACTGGACCAGGCCATTTAGCGGGCCGAGTGGCAATCCCGGAGCAAACTTGACCGTGACCTTGTGAGCCTTCAGAGCAGTTTTATGGCGTTCGTAGGGGGTTTCGCTGACTGGAATCGGCTCCGTTTGAAAATCGATCAAGTGGCGTGTTTCCGGCTTGGTCCAGCTAAACTCCTTCAGCTCTTTCGAATTTTCCAAGTAAGAAAAAACGTAGAACGTCTTTTCGGCTGGATCGGTGACCGAGAGGTCGCCAACCGCCAGCGAACTCGGCTCGATCACAAAGCTGCTCGTGATTTGCCCTTCGACACTGAATTTTAGTTCAGCCATTTTCGGATCGTTGGTTTTGAATGTGGCCGATTGCCCGTACATGGGCACGATCGACTCCGCCGTCCACGTCATCGTCACAATCGTCTCCTCATTGGGAGTGAGCATGTTTTTGTCCATTTCGCCGACCGTGCACTTACAAGTCGAACCGGCTTTTTCAAGCACGAGCGGAGCAGTACCCACGTTGCGGACTACGAAATCGCGACTCCTCGTCTCGCCGTGCATCATGGAGCCAAAGTCATAGCTAGCCCCACCCACCACCTCAACTTCAGGAATCCCATCAGTCGGCTCAACGGAATCGAACTCACCCACCTGCTCGGCCGTTGACACCTGAGTCCCCTCAAACGTCTCTTGATAGCCACCCGTCGCAGCCGAATATTGAATTGCTCCCAACGCACCGCCGACCACAGCGCTGATGATGATTGTCAACAGAATGCGAACCATAAGATCAAACCTGCGCCAAGAAAAAGTATGAAAGTTGTGTGGGGGTCCGCCGTCACGGCCGACCGGCTTCAGTATTACGTATCGAGGATAGTACAAGTTCTGCTGGGTACCAGTCGTCCTCGCCCCCCGTTTGACGAGCTTCGAGCGATTCAAACGGCGGCGCGACCGAGGGCATCCAAATTTGCTGCACGGCCAGTTTCCGATCCAAGTGAGGGGTTTGCTCGCTCAAGTGCTCGGCGACATCCGCTGACGACTTCGCGGCCGCCCAATCCTCCTGAAGCGTTAAGACGCTGGCGAGCTGCACATGGATTTGGCAATTAGTAGGATAACGTTTTATCGCCAACCGGTAGAACTGGGCGGCTCCCTGCAAGTATTTTGAATCAGCTAGTCTTGTTTCGGGAAGATTGAGTGTGGAAAGCCGGTATCGCTCAGCTTGGGCAGCCAGCTCAAGCGCTCGATCGCCAGCAAATTGCCAAGTCAAAAAGTTGGTCGAATCGTGTTTCACCCAGTCGTTAAGTGCCTCCCAAGCCACCTCCGCCGAGCGAGGAAAGAGCTCCGCAGGCTCCGCCATGGCCCGCGCAATGAGCAACTGCGCGACGAATTGAGCTCGGTCGCTATCCAGCGGGTCGGCCTGCTCGGCCAGCCCTGCGAGCTCCAACTGCTCATGCATACTCCGCGCTACGGCGGCTTGTTGCACGTGCGACCAACTGGAAGTCACCGGCAGCCAACTCTGCCAAATAAAGGTGAGCAAGGCAGTCAGCGGTAGCCCTACGGTAGCCACCCGCGCTTGCCATCCCAACGCCCCAGCCAGCGGCATCTCCGCAGGAGACGCGGCGGGCAACTCTCCCGGCAGCCCGCGCAAACAAATCAGCAGAATCAACAACGGCACTGCGATCCCGGAAGCTTGCCAAGAGCCGCTGACGAGCAAAGCGATCACCATGGCGACCGCGGCGGCTCGCACCGCTCCGGTGGGTCGCTGGGCCAACTCCACCAACCAGGCGTGGGACCGCCAGCCTAACGCGATGGCAACCAGCGCGGCGATGGACAGCGAAGCCAAGTCGAAGCCGGACAAGAGGACGAGCATCAGCAAACAAATCGCCCCGCCCACCGCTGCTCCGCCAGTGATGCAACGCGCCAGCTCCGCATCGCGCTGCAAGTCAACTTGCCAGCTTGCTTCGACTCTTTCCCCCAAACCCACTTCTACGGCGCGACCAGCACCACCCCACAACTGCTTGATTAGCCACAGGGCGATGATGGCGGCAATGGGGACCGACAAGGTCGCCGCGATATCCAGCAGCCAATTGTGTGGATCAGCGATCGTCTCGCTGGCCGAGGGTAGCATGTACTGCGGATAGTAGCTCTGAAAATTTCCCAAGCCGACCCCGGTCCAAGCATGTTCTGCGAGCATACTCAGTGTCGCCTGCCAATAATCGAGTCGGAATGCGAGACTCTTGAGAGCTTCGCTGAGGACAAGAGGATTGTTGAACCACAGCCACAAGCCCCCCACGGCACCGACCAATCCCACCCCGAAGGCAGCTTGGCCAATCGCCCGCACTGACCGCCGTCGACGCTCCCGCGCTGCAGCGGTTTCGGCCCGTGGCTGAGCGAGCAGCAGGCTCGCCCCCCACACTCCCATCGCAAGCAAGACGGCTAAATACGCGGTCCGACTGAGGGTAAGAAACCAAGTAACGCCGACGACACCCACGCCGAGTAGCACCAGCCACTTGGCAGCGGCCGGAGTCCCCAGCGGCGTCTGGCAGGGTAACCAGGTGAGCGAGGCACCGCCGAGAGCAAGCAACAATCCAGCACTCAACACGACGGCCAGTGAGTTGGCGAGGGCGAAGGTCGCGTGAGGTTCGGGACTGGACAAACGATCCTCGAAGCGTTTGCGCATGGCGGAGCCGACCGGCGCTTCGATCCCTGCTTGCTGCAGAAATTTATCTCCATCGGCCGCATAGGCAGCGCGGGCGCTGGGGAGCTCGAGCGCCACTTGATAGATCCCCAACACCGCCAAGGCATAACAGCCGAGCAAACAAACTTGCAGCGCGGCTGCCCGGCATTGCACACCTTGCAACACGCCGCGGCCGACGTAGTAACAACTCACCAAGGCCATACACTGCCAAAAACCGTACCAAGCGGTGCGCGCATTGTTATCGAAACCTGCCCGCCAACTACCGTAAGCGATCCAGGCTATGCAAGCGAGCCCCACCCAGCGTTCCCAGCGAGGCAGTCGGATACCACCACCCACGCTGGCCGCACCCGCTGCGACACTGACCGCTGCTAATAACCAAAACAAATTCTGGGCTTGGGCGTCGCCAACAAAAACACTGGTCGCATCTTGGGGGGCTAGGAACGACCAGCTGATGAGCATCCCGAACAAGGCGGCGCTGATTAGCCAGAGCAAATGTCCGATATCGCGCGACCCAGCTTCCGGAGCGGGCTGGTCTGACATCGCAGTTTTCCCCTCCCCCGCTGGCTCATTGCGCCTCGACCGCTTGGGTGTAAGCTTGTTTTTCGCCGCCATTAACTTTGCTCTGCCTTGCGCCCTACCGATTCAAGGACATGGACTAAGCCTAGGACGAGTAAAGTTCCCAGGACGATGATCCCTGCCCCGATCCCATCGACGCGGGGCAGCAAAAGCGCGGAGAGTGAGCAGGTGGCCGTTGCCAAGTAGATCGTCATCACAGCTTGCTTCTTGGTCATCCCTAAGTCAACGAGTCGGTGCGAAAAGTGGCGTTTATCCCCTTCAAAGGGACTCCGCCCCTCGCGCAACCGGATCGTGATCACACTCACCAAGTCATACAACGGGATGGCCATCACAATCAACGGTGCCACCACCGCATGCGGCGTCGTCCCTTGATAACCCGCATAGGTCGCAAGCAAACTAGCCACGGCTATCCAAAAGCCGATAAAGTAGCTCCCGGCATCCCCCATGAAGATCTTGGCAGGTGGCCAGTTATGACACAGAAAGCCGAGGATCGCGCCGACCAGCACCAGCAACATGGCTGCTACAAACAACTGCGGCTGACCGCCGTTTGGCCCGGGACTGGTCAACAACATGATCGCCAACATACTGCTCGCGATGGCTGCCACCCCGCCACTCAATCCATCCATATTGTCGAGCATATTGAACGAGTTGATCAGAGCCACAATCCAAATCACACTTAACACCGAAGTGAGCCAAGGCAGATCGATAAAGGCGGTGAGCTGCAAACCCTGCCAGTAAACGCAAAAACTGGCCACTCCCACCTCGACCCCTAACCGCAGCCACCACGGGATGCCACGGCGATCGTCCATCAACCCCAGGAGCATCAGCACCGTCCCACACCCGACAATCACCCAGATCTCCGCGAGTTTATCCAGCAATCCACCAAAATGTTCGGTGATTCCAAGCGGCAACCAGGCGGCCAATGCGGGGATGCGTGCAGCCGCCAGGACGGCAAGTGTCCCTATCCCCAACGTCCCCACCACTCCGGCCCAAATACCCAACCCGCCACCGAGCGGAACCGGAGTTGCATGTACTTTTCGGGCCCCCGGTTGATCGAGCAACCCGAGACGGAGCGCGGCCCGTCGGACCCAGGCAACTGCCAACCACGAGATCGTCAGACTTGGCACCAGCACCGACAGCAAAAGCAATATCATTGCCAGAAGCGACAAAGTAAACTCCGATCCACTTAAGCACGCGGCGTCTTGGCCTGAATCTGCCGCTTTAACAACTCGCGTGCTTCAATAAAGAATGCCTGGAAATCTTCGCGCTGGTAGTCGGGATAGGTCCATGGCCGCGACTGCCAACGCTGATCAAGATAGTACAAACACTCTTCGGCGTAGATACCATCGGCCATATAAATTCGATGAGCCCGGTCTTTGGCGCTGGCGAGCACCAGTTTCGTCAGGGTGATGTAACCTGGATCGATGTTCAGCGGCCGCGGCTCCTCATAGCCCCCCGCAGCCGTCAACTCCAACTCCCAGGCATTGCTGGCGAGTTTAGAACTCGGCAAACGGGCTGGATCATAAAAGCCGTCGACGATCAAAAATTGCTTCTGCAAGCCGCTCCCCATCTCCGACGCGTAGTAGCTGGTCTCGCTATGATCGAACGACGGACTGGCGAGAGCCACCGTTCCCCACCGATCCAAGACCCGCTGCCGCGCCCAGTCCAGCGCCTCGGCATGTCGGCTAAAGATCGCCACCAACTGCAACGTGGGTGGCGGCGGTTTCGGCACAGCCATCGCAGCTACTTGGGTTAATAGGCCTTGGCGAAGACCGCTTTTTTCGGGGCGGGCTGGCCGGTAAGAAAGCAGGTTCCGGGGGTATCGTTGCCGTCGAGCGGTATACAACGAATGGTGACTTTCAATTCATCCAATAAAGGTTGCACAGCCTCTTCGGACGCAAAGTAGCAGAGGGCAAAGCCGCCGTGAATTTCTGGTACTTCCGCATTCTTGGGAGTGAAGTACCGACGAAAATCGGCTTCGTTGCTGATCTCCACGGTATGCTCTTCGCGCATCTTCAAGGCGCGGTCGAACAGATTCTGCTGCATTTCATCCAGCAGCTTGACAACGCCGCTAAGCAAATCGGCACGATTGAAGCTGGTCTGCTCCCCCGTGTCGCGACGCGCCAGGAACACAGCATCTTTGGCGATGTCTTTCGGCCCCACTTCGATCCGCAGCGGAACACCACGTTTCACGTGATACCATTTCTTTTCACCGCCCCGCAAGTCTCGGTCATCGATCAAGATATCCAACGCGCGGCCAGCGTAAGCCAGACCACTCAAGTCGGTCTTGAGCTGCTCGCAGTAGGCGATCACCTCGGCCCGCTGTTCTTCATCGCGATAAATGGGAAGAATCACCGCGTGCGCTGGCGCGATTTTGGGTGGCATCACCATCCCATCATCGTCGGCGTGGGTCATGATCAGCGCACCCACGAGTCGCGTGCTAACACCCCACGAGGTGGTCCAAGCATAAGCGACTTCGCCATTCTGATCCTGAAACTTAATCTCTTGAGCCCGCGAGAAATTCTGTCCCAAAAAGTGGCTGGTGCCTGCCTGCAAGGCCTTGCGGTCCTGCATCATGGCTTCGATCGAAACGGTGACGTCGGCCCCCGGGAATCGTTCGCCTGCAGTCTTCTCCCCTTTGATCACCGGGACCGCCATGTAGTTTTCCGCGAAGTCCGCATATACACTGAGCATCTTGTAAGTTTCCTCAATGGCCTCTTCGCTGGTCGCATGCACCGTGTGCCCCTCCTGCCATAGGAACTCGGTCGTCCTTAGGAACAGACGCGTTCGCATTTCCCAGCGGACCACATTGGCCCATTGATTAATCAAAATTGGCAGATCGCGATACGACTGCACCCACTTGGCATACATCGCCCCAATGATCGTCTCGCTTGTCGGCCGCACGATCAACGGTTCTTCAAGTAGCCCAGCCGGTCGCAAGCCTCCGGTCTCCGGATCGGGTTCAAGTCGATGGTGGGTAACGACCGCGCATTCCTTGGCAAAGCCCTCGACGTGCTTTGCCTCTTGCTCCAGGAAGCTCATCGGAATGAAGAGCGGAAAATAAGCGTTCTGGTGCCCGGTCTCTTTGAACATCCGATCCAACACGCGCTGCATGTTCTCCCACAGCGCATAGCCCCAAGGCTTGATGACCATGCAGCCGCGCACGGGAGAGTTCTCCGCCAAGTCGGCCCCCTTGATCACCTGTTGATACCATTCTGGATAATCTTCGACTCGGGTCGGTGAAATGGCTGTCTTGGGAGCTTTGTTCATAATGGTCAGTACGCTAGCTGCAAACGTTTTCGGGGGGCAGAATTGTTTTTGCTTGAGTGTTTCAATACTTGAGGAGCGGCGGAGCGAGCCACTACTTTTTTGCTTCGGATCGACGGAGCGAACCACTACTTTCGCAGAATTCTAAGCCATCGCCGCCGGATCAGTTAGCCCCTGCTCGGTTCAGGACTTGCAACGCTGCCCGAGCGAGTCATAATATGACCCATGAATACCTTCCTATTTACCTACTTTTATGCCTTTGGACCCGCGTTTAGCGACGGGGCTGAGTTGCGTATGTGAAGGGAATCAACCTTAATAACGAATCTCAGGCCCCGATGATCGAGCGATCTTCGGGGCTTTTTTTATGTCCACCTCCCCAACTTAAGCGTCCACCCCAACCAGCGAGTTAGCACAATGATTGTCGTAATGGAAAAGAATGCCACCGAGGAACAAATCATCCACATGACCCACCGCGTGCATGAACTGGGACTCAAGGCGCACGTGATCCGGGGGACTGAACGAACGGTGATCGCCGCCGTGGGTGACGAACGGATTACCAAAGCCGAGTCGCTGGAGAGTGGCCCGGGAGTCTCGGAAGTGCTCCCCATCCTGGCTCCCTACAAAGTGGCCAGCCGGGAACTCAAGCCAGAACCCACTCAGATTCAGGTACTCGGCTTCAAAACGGGAGCGGGGGTGGTCGGGGTCATGGCTGGACCTTGCTCGGTCGAAAGCGAAGAACAAATCGTCTCGTCCGCGCATGCGGTCAAAAAGGCTGGGGCAACCGCCCTGCGTGGCGGAGCGTTCAAGCCGCGAACCAGCCCCTACAGCTTCCAAGGGATGAAAGAGGAAGGGCTCAAACTGCTGGCACTCGCCCGCGAAGAAACCGGTCTGGCAGTCGTCACCGAGGTCATGAGCACCGAAGAGGTCGAGTTGGTCGCGAAGTACGCTGACGTGCTCCAGATCGGCGCCCGCAACATGCAAAACTATCGCTTGCTCGAAGCGGTCGGGAACAGCCACCGGGCCGTGCTGCTCAAACGCGGCGCCAGCGCTACGATCGACGAATTCTTGCTCGCCGCCGAGTACATCCTCAACGAAGGGAACCCCAATGTGATGCTCTGCGAACGAGGCATCCGCACCTTCGAAGCACACACCCGCTTCACCCTGCCGCTGGCGACCGTCCCTTACCTGCATCGCAAAACCCACTTGCCCGTGATCATCGACCCCAGCCACGGCACGGGGCATGCCTACTTAGTCCCCGATATGTCGTTGGCCGCCGTGGCCGCCGGTGCCGATGGCTTGATCATCGAAGTCCACCCGACCCCAGAAACGGCTGCCTCGGATGGCTACCAATCACTAAATTTCGCGCAGTTCGAGGAGACCATGGCCCGCTGCGCTCGGGTTGCAGCAGCGGTCGACAAGCAGCTGTGCAGGCTTGAGTAAGCCTAACCGGGCTCGTGTGAGAACCCTCGGCCGCACGACATTTTGAGCGGGACTGGTCCGTCGATTGCTGGTAGAATACGGCGGAGCGGCGGTGGTTGGATCGCGGCGGATTTCAAGGAGTTTAAAACCATGCCCAAGAAATATTGGTGGATCGCGGCGGCTCTCGTGGGAGTGGTCGGCGTCGCAATCGTGGCGGGCAACGCAGCTCCGGAATTGCAACAGTCGACGGTTGTCCAAGGGGTCCAAGTAACCGGTACCTACCCGCACGACCCGAAGTCCTTTAGCCAGGGTCTGGTCGTCGAAGGGGAAACCATCTACGAGGGAACTGGCAAATACGGTGCCTCCTTCCTCCGCGAAATCGAGTTATCAACCGGCACGATTACCGCCGAAGTTCCGCTCGACTCACGCTATTTTGGCGAGGGGATCACGATCTTCGGAAACCGCATTTATCAATTGACTTGGAAAGAACGCACCTGCTTGGTCTACGACAAGGATTCGCTCAAGTTCCTCGGAACCCTCCAGTATGCGGGCGAAGGCTGGGGATTGACCGATGATGAAAAGAACCTGTACATGAGCGACGGCAGCTCCACCATCCAGGTGCTCGACCCGCGGACGATGAAAGTCATCAAACGCCTCCCGGTCAAAGAGGGGCGGCGACGGATCGAAAAGCTCAACGAGCTCGAATTCGTCGAAGGGGAGATCTACGCCAACATTTGGTACTCCGACCAAATCGCGCGGATCGACCCTGAGAATGGAAAAGTGCTGGGGTGGATCGACTGCGGATCGGTCTACCCAGGTCGCAATCGGCCCGACCGCGAGCATGTGCTCAATGGCATCGCTTACGACGCGGAAAGCAAACGCCTGTTCATCACCGGCAAGAACTGGCCGAAACTCTACGAAATCAAAGTTCAGCCGTGAACTCGACCGGCAACGGCAAACATCTACCTGAACCACCCAAAACCCGAACCCACCCAAGGCCAACGGTCGCAGACTTCAAAAAGACTATACATCTGCACTCGACGTGGTAATATCTTCGGTTCGCACTTTGAGCAACTCCACCCCTATGGAATCAGCCTGCCATGGCGCATCTCGGCGTCAATATTGACCATGTGGCGACTATCCGCCAAGCTCGGCGCTCTTATGAGCCCGACCCAGTGCATGCCGCTGCCGTCGCGCTGTTGGGGGGGGCCGATGTCATCACCATCCATCTCCGCGAAGACCGTCGACATATTCAAGACAGAGATGTCCGAATTCTACGGGAGACCGTCGTCAGGGGTCTCAACCTCGAACTTTCCTGCGAACCGGAAATCATCCACATCGCCTGCGAGGTTCGACCGGACTACGCGACCCTGGTCCCCGAACGCCGCGAGGAAGTGACCACAGAGGGGGGGCTCGATATTATCGCCGACCCGCGGCGTGTTGTGGAAGCCATCGAGCGATTGCATGAAGTGGGGATTCCGGTCAGCCTGTTCATCGACCCAGATCTCTCGCAGGTTGAAAAAGCCGCTGAGTTAGGAGTGGCAGCGATTGAACTGCACACCGGGTCGTACGCCCTGGCCAGCGGCGAATCGCAGGATCGCGAGCTACAGCGGTTGGTGACCGCCGGACAACACTGCACGGAATTAGGGATGAACCTCCACGCTGGCCACGGACTCAACTACTTGAATGTGCTCCCCGTGGCCCGCATCGCCGGGATGCGCGAGTTGAATATTGGGCATAGCATCATCGCACGCGCCGTATTCACTGGACTCAAAGAGGCGGTGGCTGACATGAAACGGCTAATCGATCTGGCCACCTACGGACCACGCGTTGGCTGAGCTAGCTAGGCTAGCTGGGACAACTGAGCTGGCAAGGCAACACAAGGCATGGAAGCATTTAGAAGATATAACATCTACGAACTTATGCACACGAAGACGAACCATCATGACGCAACCACGCAAGGGCTCTGAGTACGCTGGACTTTCAGTAGCCATCATCACACCACTGAAGAACGACGTGCTCGACATTGGTCGACTGCGCGAGCAAATCGAATTCCAGATCGCAGCTGGCACGACCTGCGTGGTCCCGGTAGGTACGACCGGCGAATCCCCCACACTATCTCACGAAGAGCATGAGCGGGTCATTAGTGAGACGGTACGAATCGCTGCGGGACGAGTCAAAGTCATGGCCGGAACCGGTAGCAACTCAACCGCCGAAGCTTTGCGACTGACCCGCTGGGCTGCCAAAGAGGGTGCCGATGCATCTTTGCAAGTCGCTCCTTATTACAACAAACCAACTCAAGAAGGGTTTTACCAACACTTCAAAGCCATCGCCGAAGATGTTTCGTTGCCCATCTGCGTCTACAACATTCCGGGTCGAACCGGCAAGAACATCGAACCGGAGACGATTGCGAGGTTGGCTGAAATCCCCAACATCACCATGGTCAAAGAGGCCACCGGCTCACTCGATCAATGCACCCAGATCCTGAATACGACCGATCTCACGGTTCTGAGCGGCGATGACAGCCTCACGTTGCCGATGATGAGCGTTGGGGCAGAGGGAGTTATCTCCGTAGCGGGTAACATCGTCCCCCACGATGTGATTGCGATGGTCAAAGCAGCCGCCTGTGGCGACTTCCTGCAAGCCCGCGATTGGCACCACAAGCTCTTTCCCTTGTGTCGGGACATGCTCGGCTTGAGCACCAACCCGATTCCGGTCAAGACCGCCATGCGAATGCTCGGACGCGACGCTGGCGAGCTCCGGCTCCCCATGACACCCCTTACCGAATCCGAGGAAAATCGGCTGCGCGAAACCCTCCGGAACTACGGCCTGCAAAATGTGTAGTTGCAATTGTTACAGCCGCTGCAAACGCACTCGCTGGACCGTTTATCCCGGGCTGCTCTGCCGGGCAAGCTAACCCAAGTTAAGATGCAACCTACGCTTGCTCATTCCCGATATGCAGAGGACTGAGCCAACGAGGAAGCCCCCAGGTGGAAGCACAGCAACTGACCCAGCAACTGGCCGAACTGCGGCCTGACTTGCCACCGGCCGAACTATTGCGGCTCGCACTGCTCCTGGCCCTGCAAAATCCTGACCTCAGGGTCCTAGCGAGCAACGGCCAGTTAGAGCGTCAATGTCAAGAAATTGGCTTGCAACTCAGCGCCACATCGGACCAGCACGCTGCCGTAGCCGATGAGCTCGATTCGCTGGCTGCAACCGCCCCTTGCGATTTCTCACCGACCCATTTGTGGACCTTGGTGCGGGCCATCAAGGTGCAAAACCAGATCATCAATTTGTACCTGGGACCCTGCTCGGCTCCATCGAGTAACATGTAGCCTGCACAGTCCTCGCTCCGACGCTCCTATAAGAATACTTGAGCGATATTCACGTACACCACGATCCCGAGAATATCGTTGATTCCCGCGACAAACGGATTGCTCATCAAAGCTGGATCCCAGCCGAGCTGTTGAAATATCAAGGGGAGCACCGAACCGGTGAGCGTCCCGCACAAAACGACCAGCAGAATGGTCAGCGGCACAATGAGGGCTGAAGTAAAGGTGGGCGCCAGCGCGATCGCCGGCGCAAAAGAAAGCGAGGCCAGGAACACTCCCAGCAGACAACCCGTCAGCACCTCACGGGTGACAATCTTTAACCAATCTTCGACCTTAACATCCCCCGTGGCCATCCCCGCGATGATCAACGTCGATGACTGAGCACCCGAGTTTCCCCCTGAACCAATGACCAACGGAATGAACCACACCAACCAAGCGAACTGAGTCAGCTCGGGTTCGTAGTGCCGCAGTGCCAGCGCCGTCAGCAAGCCAGCGAAGAACAAGATCCCAAGCCACATTCCGCGTTTCCAAGCCAGCGTTAGAATGGCTGTCCGCGTGTAGCTGTCCTCCAGCGGTTCGACCGCCGCGATCCGCTGCACATCCTCGGCAGCCTCTTCCAAGAAGACGTCGATCACGTCGTCGTGCGTGATGATTCCCAACATGTGCCGCTGGGCATCCACCACCGGAATCGCCAACAAGTCGTACTTGGCGACGATCCGCGCCACCTCCTGCTGATCCTCATCCGCGTTGACGGTGAGGATATCGGTGTCCATCAACTCCGCAATCGTCCGATTGGGCTTACCGAACGACGAGACCAGCATCCGGGTGCTGACTACCCCACGCAGATGATTCGTATCATCGACGACATAGATGTAATAAATCGTCTCCAGTCGCTCCGCTTGACGACTGAGTTGCTCCAGGGCTTGGCGAACCGTTAGGTGCTCACCAAGACATGCCGCCTCGGTGGTCATAATGGAGCCAGCGGTCCCCTCGGGAAAAGTCTGAAGCCGACGAATGTCTCGGCGATCGGGAGCAGGGACTAGGGCCAGTATCAGCTCCACCCGCTCATCAGCTAGCTCGCTAAGCAAGTCAACGGCGTCGTCGGCCGATACGTGCGTTACCAACTCGGCAACTTGGCGATCCTCCTCTGACCCCAACATTTCCAGCTGACGATCGTGTTCCAGATGGCTAAAGATCTCCGCCCGTACGTTGGGTTCGGCGAACTGAATCACCCGCCAAGCCTCGTGCGTTGTCAGTCCCTCCATGAACTCGGCAGTTCGCGCAGGGTGCAGTGCGGTGCAAAATTCGCGCAGCTCCCGCGCGTTGCTCTCGGCCAGCATTTCGCGAAGTTCAGGAAGAAAAAGCGTGTTGATCATGAAGCCTATTTGCACTAGTTCGGGATTCGTCGCATGTGTCACCCCAGCGTTCCGAGTGGGGCCGTTTGTCTCACTTAACCCCTTTTCCCCACACAGCCTGTGGTTCGGTATACAGTATGCTCACTCCGCTTAGAAGCGAAGGGGACTGAATCGACTCGGCCCACCCCGACGACTCCTCAAACTCCATTCGCTGGCCACAATGGTCGCTTCACTTAAACTCTAGACCCGAACGATTTTTAGGAGCCAATAATGGCAGTTGACAAGCAGACCCAAGCCATCATCGACGAATTGATAGTGGCATATTTCATGGAACTTGAAACGGTCATGAATTACATAGCAAATAGCGTGCACCTGGACGGCGTGCGAGCGGAGGAGATTAAGAAGAGCTTGGCTGCCGATGTGACCACTGAAGTCGCCCATGCTCAGCTCCTAGCCGACCGTATCAAGACCATTGGCGGAACACTTCCCGGCAGCCATCACTTCAAGGCCTCGCAAACCAGCCTACAACCGCCAGCCGACACAACCGATGTGGTGTCGGTCATCAAAGGGGTCATTGAAGCTGAGAACAACGCGTGCGCTCAGTACATGAAAATCATCAAACTGTGCGATGGAGTGGACTACGTGACGCAGGACATGTGCGTCACGGTGCTGGCCGATGAGGAGCACCATCGCCGCGAATTCCGCGGATTCTTGCTCGAATACGAAAAGGCCTAACGGCTTAAACGAAGTGACCTCTCCGTGAACTTTGAACTCACAACCCCACCAAACCAGCCCCTGTGGGTTGCGAGCAACCCATGCTAGTCGCAGTTTTTACAAATCGCGAGCGGTAAACCCCAGCACCTTAAACCGACATTAAGGGAACCTACCCACCGCTCGCGAACTTCAAAAGCTGGCAACAAGACCTCCCCTAGCTAAAAGTGGTAATTGTCAGCCAGTGGTTGCTTCCTAATCCTGGTGAGCTCGTCGCATGTATCTGAATGCCGACAGTGTGTTGGCGGATGCACGGAATTCTTGTCTGAAAAGGGAGTATGAAATGCGATTGGTGAAGAGCTTTGTTCTTGGACTGGCGGCTTTGGTCGGAGTAACCGCCACTGCGGTAGCGCAGTCGCCGTGCCCACAGTGCGGTCGTATCCACGGTTATTCTCAAACAGCCACCAGCAATGGCTTCCAGGCGCAAGCCGAAGCGGAAGCGCGGGCCATGGCTTCGCGTCGTCACAAGGGGCACATTCAGGGGACAGTCCCTGGAGTCAACTTCTGCGGTGTTGGATGGAGCTCGGGTTCGACTCCCTCCACCTGCACCCCCAGCTCGAACATGACGCTGGTCGCTGACGCCACCGTTCGCGGCTCCGATGGCTTCTACCGCGTCCGCTACTGGCGTTAGGGTGCCTTCATGTGCCTTCATCGGAACATACCGGGCGTAAGGCTCAAGAAGTGAATGCACCAACCGTCTCCATGGCAGCCATTGGCAGCCTTGAGTCTCGAAGCGAGCAGTTCCCAGGAAGGAACCTGGGAACGAAGTACTTGGGCCCCCCAGTCGACCTAGGCCTGCAGCCGACTTGGGCCGCCGCATGAAGAGGGCTAGAATGGGGAAGTTCAATGGCCAAAAGCATTTTCCCTTCGGACTCGATTATGTTCAGCTATCCTCGACTTCTACTCTTCAGCCTCAGTCTCGGTTTCCTCGGCTGGGCACTACCATCCCTTGGCCTGAGCCAAGATCCGCCCGCGACTGCGACCGAGAGCCAAGACTCGGCAGCCAGCCCACCCGACACCGACATCCCGCCTCTGCCTGACCTGACCATTCCCGCCAACGCTGACAGCAAGTTTCTTATGAAGCTGATCGCCACCGCCAAGGGGATCAAACCGCAGTCGGCCGGACAATTCAAAGCCATGCAGACCGCCATCCGTGATGCCTCCCGGCAACTGCTCAAGGTAACGCAGGCAAACAAGGTCTCCGCTGAGTATCGGCAAGCCGAAATGGATGTGATCGCTTCCTCCGTATCGCTGATGACCTATTTCAGCGAAAAAGAACAATCGGAAGTCGTAGCCCAAGTCCACGAGTTCCTGAAGGGGCGCGCCGAGTTGTCGATGCAAGATGTCCAAACAGGCATGTTTACCGCCGCCATGCTCGAGCTACAACCGAACAAGAAACCTTCGCGCGATACCTACCAATTGATGGATGAATTGCTCAAAGAGGACGAGCGCGAGGAGATGCAGAGCTTGCGCATCAATTTGCAAGCCGCGGTGCGGCGACTTGATCTGCTCGGCAACAAGTTCGATCTCAAGGCCATGGCCCTGGGTGACAAGTCGATCGACATCGATGACTATGCGGGCAAGTTTGTCGTCGTCGACTTCTTCGCTACGTGGTGCGAACCTTGCTTGGCCGAAATTCCAAGGCTGGCCAGACACTATGACAAGTATCGCGATAAAGGGCTCGAGATTATCGGTATCAGCCTTGACGGGGAAGCCGGTGCTTTACAGCAATTTTTGGATCGAGAGAAACTTCCTTGGCCGATCATTCATGATAACGCAGAAAATATTAGCGAACGGATTCAGATGAAATTCGGAGTCTCCTCACTCCCGACTGTCCTGCTCCTCAACAAAGAGGGAACGGTAGTGTCGCTCGAAGCCCGGGGCGCCGAACTCGATCGACTGCTGCAAATGCTGTTCGAGGCACCTACGCCAGCTGCCCCCAACCCGAACGCACCCACTTCTGACGAACCGACCCCTGCAACTCCTGAGGCGGGCACGCCGACTGCCGAAAATCCCAACAACTAGTAAACGAGTACAAGTGAAATGGCCAAGCCAACCTCGTTCGCGCGCCTCTTGGGCTGGTGCGGTGGCGCACTGCTTTTTCTTGGTTGCGACAGTCTAAAACCGGAGAAGCCATCGAGCGCGACTCAGCTTTCTTCAGCCACCGAGAACGCACAGGCGGCGACTGGCGGGAACGCGGCAACAACCGCAGGCCAGCAGCGGGAGACGGACGCGAGTTCGGACGCTACGGCTCCGATGGGGGCGGATACCAGTTCCACCACGCAACTGCGGATCGGCAGCGAACCACCGCTAGGCGATGGAGAGTCTGACGACTTGATGCTGCCCGATTCGGATGATCCAACCTCCGATTCAGCAGTTGATCAAAATGAGTTCCAGCAGCAACTGCTTGGGAGTCTTGGCAAGCTGGACGCGCAGGAGCCAGCCGAGTTGTATATGCAACTGCAAAAGATTGATGGAGCCATTCAAGATTTAATGTCCGCCTCGGCTAACAACATGGTCGATGAGGCGACGTTTCGAAGCTCAGGCCGACAACTTGGGCAACTCAAACGCACCGCCGCTCAAAAACTTACCGAACATGCCGCCGCAAGCGACGCCCAGCGAAAGGCGGGACAAATGGCGCAACTAATTGCTCTTTCACATCTAAGTGGCTTTCGCGATGTCGAAGCAGCCAGGCAGCTGGAAAAGTACGCCGCAGAGCTTACCGCTTCGAGCGATCTTGATCTCGCCCATCAAGGCCGCGTGGTCTTGATGGGTTTCCAACTTCAGTCGCTCCAAAATGGCGTTAGCTCGGATCCGAACGAATTGCTGGCCAGTGCCGAAGGATTGTTCACACGCGAGGCAGATCGCAATTTCCCAGAATTGATGATCCTGCTGCAATCGAGCCAAGTACTTGACCAAATGGGTTTTGATGATGCGGCCAAACGCATGGATGCCATCATTGTCCAGGAATTCCGGCAGGCCTCCGATCCGAAACTCCGCAATGAGGCTTGGAACATCGAGACCCGTAATAGCCAAGCGTTGGACAATTATCTGATTGCATTCCGGAACCTTGCGAGCGAGTCCTTTGACACGGCCACCGCGATGGCAGCCGCGCGACGCCTGTTGGTCGAATTCCCCAGCGTGCTGACGCTTGAGCAACTCGCCAGTACGGTAGTCAGCATTGAATACGGCGGGAACATGGCGTTGAGCCGAGAACTGATCGAGCTCATCGAGACCAATCTTTCGCAGTTTGCCCCCTCCGAGCAAACGCGACTGATCGAACAGACCGTATCCGGAAGCAAGAAACGCTTTACCATGGTTGGACAACCGCTTTCGCTCAACGGACTCATCGGCTTTGATGGCCAACCGTTTCGCGCAGCTGATTACACTGGCAAAGTGGTCCTGGTCGACTTTTGGGCAAGTTGGTGCACAAACTGCCTTAACGAGATCCCGGAGATCCGCCGAGTTTACCAAGAGTTAAATGACGCTGGTTTCGAAGTGATCAGCGTCAACATGGATGAAAACTTGAAAGCTGCCCAGGACTTTATAGCGAAACGCAACTTCCCCTGGAAGTCGTTTCATGCTGCAGACCTCGGGCGACTTGGGTTCAAATCGGTGCTTGCGGATGAACTTGGGATTATCGCTATACCGTTTATGGTGTTAGTTGACTCTGAGGGAAATGTCGTTGACATACATGTGAGGGGCGAGAGATTGATGCCAGCTGCAAAATCGCAATTGGACAAGCGTCCGAGCCTGATACCGACCGAATGAAGCACCTACGGAATGAAGTAGATTCAGATTGAAAAGGATACTAATTGCGATGCTACAGCCTGCCAAAATAGTGACGATTGCATTGGGGCTGGTCAGTCTAAACGCGGGACTAGTGATTTGGAGCGTCGTCGATCGCTACGCGTTTGCCCAGCCACAACAAGCTACTGAACCTACAGGCGACGGGCCCACCAGTGGCAAAACGGCTAGCGAAGAGAATGTGGCTGCAAGCGCCATGCAACCACCGACTCACCAGCAACTCCTCGACTCGGTCCCTCCACCTACGCTCGACCAGTTACCAGCTGTCGCTCCCCCTGTGAACTTCGAGGCGGACGCGGGGTTCCAACAGTTTCTCCTGCAAGCAGAGGAAGTTATCCCTCAGCTGACCAACTCGCACCTCCTGAATGCGAGCTCAACGCCTGAAGAGACAGTTCAATCGGCTAGCAATTTGGCGGGCTCAAAAAAAACACGAACAATCCGTACTTACAATTCGATCGAATCACATTTACAGATTGTCGGCCAACTCAACGAGGCCATGCTTGGCTTGTCGCGAGAAGCCAGTCAGTCCGCCAGTGCTGGCGATTTGCAACGTGCCGAGGAACTGATGCACAAGGTGGCTTACCTCAGGCAACTCGCCGCTGAACTTTTGCTTGAGCCGCGTTGACCTTGACGCGACGAGTTTAACGCGTTGACTTGGTACTGCGTTCGGCAAACTGCGATACATCGGTCGCGGCGCGCGTTGTTACACCCTGTGCTTCTAGAAATCCGAGGTCTTTGATCCAAGCCATGAAGGTCTCGGGCCAAGTACCAAACGGAATACCCCCACGTCGACCGATGGAGCCACCATGGCCGCCGCGCGCGTAGATATGCATCTCGAGGTTTGGGACCCCTGCTTTCAACATCGGGTTAAAGTAGTCAGCTGCCCAGACCGCGTGCACTTGATCGTCCGCCCCCGCGCACACCAAGTAGCTGGGAGGCACGTTAAGCGGAATGGAAGTTTCGGGCTCGCGTGTAAACGGAGTTGGGCCAGGGTAAATGAGTGCGACGAAATCGGGTCGCGCAGAAATACCTACCAAAGGATCATCAGGTGCACTGTTTTGCTCTAAGAATTTATCAAAGAATAGGGCGGCGGGCGCGGCAAGTTCAGCCCCTGCCGAGAAGCCCACGAAACCGATTTTATCCGGATCCAGCTTCCATTCAGCCGCGTGGGCCCGCACGATGCGTATTGCCTGAAACGCATCATTGACCGCGTCGACGGTCGGTTCGTATCCATCCACTCGCAAGCGATTCCGCAGCACGATGGTCGAGACGCCTGCTTTGGCAAAGAAAGGAACTAGGTCGTAACCTTCAGGACCTACCCAGAGTATTCTGTGGCCTCCGCCTGGGGCAACGATCACTGCCGCCCCGTTTTGCTCACGATCTTTCGCGAGGTGGACTTCAATGGAGGGGTTGTGAATATTGAGCGTATTCAGCAAACGCTCGGCGGCCGGGTTCGTCGTATTGTACTGCTCCGCTTCATGAAGACGAGCTTGATTCAGTTTGTCCGAATTGGGAGCGTAAAGTGAAAGGACAAGGCCGCCTTCTAGGGCTGGTGCTGGCAAAAACGGAGCGTCAGTTGTTGACGGTTGGCTGCTTGGCTCCTGCGCGAGAGCCTTGGCTGCGATGACGCTAGTAGAGACAACGAGTGCCAGGACCAAAGAAAAAGATCGCATCGGGTAATGCCTTTAGGGAGCTGGAGTGGGTGCGGGGTCGCCTGGTCGGATTATAACCTCTGCGCCGTTGAGTTACCCCCGACTTCATCGAGACCGGCGCCACC
The DNA here is from genome assembly GCA_041751975.1 of Pirellulaceae bacterium. Classification (GTDB taxonomy): domain Bacteria; phylum Planctomycetota; class Planctomycetia; order Pirellulales; family Pirellulaceae; genus Aureliella. The sequence goes on along the minus strand of JBGSHW010000067.1, from coordinate 878 downwards.
GCAGTGCTCGTAGCTCAGTGTTTACTTGGTCGATTGCTTATGGGGCCGAGTATTCACGAAGTCGATAGTTCTTGTCGATGCATTCTGCGGTTAGTCAAAGCGAATCATCTTGAAGTTCTGCCGCCAGGGCTCCGAACACATAGCCAGCGGACGGACAAAGAATTGCCAGGCCGATCGGGATCGAGCCATCCAAGCCTCCGACTTGAACGATCAGGAAAGTCACGGCCGCAGCAGTTACGAAGCCCACAAACCCACCCTTGAGCAGATTGCGGCAACCGCAGAATTGCAGGACGGCAGCAACAATCAAGCCGCCGCCGACCAGCATAGCTAGCAGGGAGCTTACGTACAGGAAGACACCAATGCCAAAGGCGACGAATGTAGTCAGTGCGAACAATTCCAGCAGGCTGACCTGTTGTTCGTTCACGTTGGACGAAGGAAGCGGAAAGCCGAAGTCATGTGCTCCACCTCCACTGGTTCCCTCTGGCGTTTCCATTCTATTCATTTGGTCGCTCCCCGCCTGCCGCTGAGGCATGGTCAACGAAGTCCGCCAGCTCAGCACTTTAATATATGTATTCGCATGCAGCTCCGGACGTCCATATCACACATATCACACAATCTCTGTTCCTCCCCTGAGGCAACTTCTTTAGCTTAACACAGATTCACCCGTTGGCTGGCGAGCCCACAGCGCCCCGCAGGACAGGCGCGCCCCCCACTTTCGACGTGCCGCCCCCCTACTCGCGCTCCGCGAGGACAGGCACTGCACCCACCTCGCAGCGCCTGTCCTGCCGCCTGCTCGGGGCGCAGTGCCTGTCCTGGGGTCTGGGAGCTTGAGAGCTTGAGAGCTTGAGGGGCGAGTTGCCGCTGCTTTCGGCGGGAGG
>JBGSHW010000066.1:0-13448 GCA_041751975.1 Pirellulaceae bacterium | reverse complement strand
AGGGAACTTTGCGGCGTTCTGCCGTCACGGTAGCAGCTGCACTCGCCGGCGATGGAGCCTTCATTGGAGACGGTGCGACCGACCGCTTAGTACGTTTCCGTGACCGTGCCCCGGTTGCGGCTGCTTGCGATGCTGTCGCCGGCAAGGATGGCACAGGCACTGCAGCCACAGGCCTAGCTGACACTGGCCTGGAAATTCCCGGCGCCTGTGGTACGCGACCGGATGGCGACTGGGGTGCTGGAGGTGGAGGCGGCGGAGGAGGTGGCGGCGGTGCCACGGACGATCTCTGAGTCGCCGGCGCCGCTGATGACGATCGAGCCGGTGGTGCTTGTATTGGCGGTGTTTGTACTGACGGCGGAGGCGGTGGCGGAACGGGGGTCGAAGCGTTGGGACGACGCGGAGTCGCATCCACCGGCAACCGAGCAGGAGACGAATCACTCATCGATTGTTCGTTGAGCTCAGACACTCGCTCGTTTTCCGTTCAAAAAAAGATACTTGGGTTCGCGCGACAGACCCTCCGTTCATTCTACCCAAAAGCCGCGGCGCGGGCTCGAGCTCCAATCAGAATCATCGCTGGCGGTCCGAACATTTCTGGAGCATGGTCCGCCATCTCGGAAAATTTGTCAGGGTCCACTACCCTAATTTTTAATGTTGACGCAGCACTAGTTATGGTACAAAGTTCTTGAGATATCGGTAGCTCTGCCGCAAGGACTCTTTGCGGAGTTCCAGCGAGCCCTCGTAGGCGCGGTCTTCGACTTCGACACACACCGGACCACGATAGCCCGCGTCGACCAAAGTCGAAAAGAACAATCCCCAGTTCACATCGCCGAGCCCCGGCAACTTCGGTGTGTGGTATTCAGCGGGGTGGGCCATGATCCCTACCTCGTCCAGTCGATGTCGGTCCATTCGCACATCTTTGGCGTGTACGTGGAACAAGCGATCGGCGAAATCGCGCATCGGTTTTAAGTAATCCATCTGCTGCCAGACCATATGCGATGGGTCGTAGTTTAGCCCCAATTTTTGGCTCCCCAAGTCAGCAAACAGCCTTCGCCAAATTGCCGGAGTGGTGGCAATGTTCTTGCCTCCAGGCCACTCGTCGGCGGAGAAGAGCATCGGGCAATTCTCGATCCCGATGCGGAGGTCCAGTTCTTCTGCGAGGGCCACCAAGGGCTTCCAAGTTTCCAGCAAGCGCGGCCAATTCGCCTCCACACTCTGCGTGTAGTCGCGGCCGATAAACGTCGTCACCCGCGGGATCCCCAACTGCTTCGCCCCACGCATGACCAACTGCAGATGCTCGACTGCCGCTTGCGCCTCGGCAAGATTGGGAGTCAAACAATTGGGATAGTAGCCAAGCGAACTAATCGTTACGCCGGTGCGTTCGATGAGTGCATGGATTTCTCCCGCTTCACCCGCATCGAGTGTGTTCACATCGATATGCGTGACTCCAGCGTAACGACGTTCTGCCTTGCTTATCGGCCAACACATGACTTCGACGCAATCGTAGCCGACCGCGGAGGCAAAGCTGAGCACTTCCTCCAGAGTCAAGTCGGGCAGGATGGCGGTCGCGAATCCAAGTTGAATCATGCGGGTTCCTTTTAAGCAAAAACTCAGGGGAGTTGCCAGGACTTGCGGAGTCCCCATTCAATACTCATTACAATACAAAACACCGCCAACGTCAGCCAGGCATCCCAGGCCGCGTCGCCGAGTCGACGTTTTTCGATGGTGGTGACTTTGGTGGCATCCTGCCGGTCCCGAAACCAATCGAGCGCGCGTCCGATATCTTCGGGTAAGATCAATTGCCCTCTGGCGGCTTGATTGGCGGAGATCACATTATTCATCATTTGCCAGTCGGCGGCCAGTTGCGTGACCTCGCGCGATTCATCCATCACCACAAAGGCTATATCGGTGGTGTACTTTTCACCCGACGCACCGGTAGCGGACAGGGCCACGCGATACAAACCGGCGCGATCGAGGCCAGCGATACGGGATTCCCGTGTGCTGGCATCAACGGCGTTGGACTCGATGTTGCGAAGCCACGCCCCCTCGCGCGATAGCTCGAGTTTTAGTTGTTCGGGCATCGGCTTGTTTTCGCTGCCGCCAAACCACTCAATGGATAATTTGGGGGTCGCATCCAGCTCCATCCGACGGCGATCGAGGGTCAGGCGAAAGCCTTCACTAACGCTGTCGCGGCGGATCAGCCACAGCAGCGCCTGCCGCCAAAACTGCTGATGCACACGCTTTTGCCCCGAGGCCTCGCCGGCCAAAAACCATTGGTAAGTTGTATCCCCTGCAAACGCCAAGACACGGCCGTTGCCGGTCTCGCCGGTGACCAGCACGGGATCGCCATCTTGGCTTTCCAACAAGGTTTGGGTCCCCGGCCCTTGGTTCAACTGCCCGAAACGATTCATCCCTTTCAGCGGCTTGAGGCTTTTCCAAAGCTGAGTGTTATCGGGTTCGGGTAACAAGTTGGTTATAGGGTGAGGTCGAGTGGGTTGTAGGATAATATCCCCCCGCACATGCAAGGTCTCATCGATCTTGGTATCCCACCGCTGCGCGGGCTTGGTCATCTCCACCGGAATCAATTGCCGCAGGGCTGTCTTATCGTAGCCCCCGGCATCGAAGCTGTGATAGCCGCCGAGGAAAAGCGCTCCGGCACCACGCTGCACGCGGCGGGCGATCGCTTGCAAGGTGGGTTGCGACATGGCCCGCGCATCCAAGTCTCCGATGATGAATGCATCGTAGCTTTCTAACTTCACCTGTCCGGTGATCTCCTTCGCTTGACCGCGCTGCGCCTGTTCACTGAACCACAGGTAATCCACGTCGAAGTCGAACGATTCTTGGAGTGCCCTCCGCAAGAATGTTTGCTCAACGCGGGGCTGACCCTCCAAATAAAGAATCTTGACGCCACCTTCACGGACCGAGACAAATCCCAAAGCTGTGTTGTTGCTTTCGATCTGCTCGCGCGCGTCCACCGTGGCGGTGGCCACCAGCAGATACTCACCTTGATCAGGGACGACGACCTTGAGCTCCAGCGGCAACTGCTCGCTGGGACGCGAGGCCTGGACCCGTCGCGAGGCGACCTCGCGGTCCGGTTTGCCGCTGGCCCGCAAGGTGAGCTTGATATCGATCGGTTGATTCTGCATCCCCTCGGCTTTGATCACCATAGGCACCGACAGTTCCTTGGCGACGAAAGCGGTGAAGTACTCTGGCATACTCTCGATGGCGACATCCTTGAGGGTACTCTGTTCGCCCCGTGGCCCGATGCCGACAAATACAATCGGTTGATCAAGTTGTGCCATTTGCCGTGCAACGGCGGTCGGGTCGGTTTCGGCGGGCAGCAAGGTCTGCGCGGCGTCCCCCATCACGATCACACCCCGCAGCGGCGGCTCAAGTTGTTGTTTACCTATGTCGGCCAAGGCGCGTCCAAGATCGGTCAGCCGTCCCGTCGGAGAGCTCGCGAAGGTCTTGGACAATGCCGGAAGGTCGTCGGCTTCAGCTGGTTTCAGCGTGCGATCGTAGAAGTAGGGGACCAATCGCGTTTCACCCAGTTTAAGCGCTGTCGAAGACTCGATAGCCTGCCACGCATCGCGCTGGACATCCCAACGATTCAAGCCGCTGGTATCACTCGGCAACGTCATGCTCAGCGAGCGATCCATTAGGACCGCAATGGCCCCTTCAGTCTCACGTTCGATGGTGGTGATCAAGCCCGGACGGAGCCAACCCAGCAGCAACACCAGCGCGGCACACAGCCGCAAGCCCATCAGCACCAAGCGACCGCTGAGGGAGATCCCTTGCGAGCTGAGCGTTAACCAAAGGCTGGCGAACATGATGATCGCCAACGGCGCGACGGCCCACCAACCGAAAACCGGTTCCAGGCTCAATTGGGCCAGCCCCATGCGTGTTGTTAACAGGTCCCATGCCATACGCGTCATGTCCCTCGCGCTCTACTGAATTTTATCTTGTAGAAACGATTGGACATCGCTTGCTCGGCCAGAAACAAACCAGCCACGAAGACCATCAGCAACGGATACAAGTCGCGTCCGAAGCGGGCCTGCCCGACGCTGCTCTCCACTTGCTCCCGGTTGCGCGCGACTCGGTAGTTGCCTTCGCCCAAGCGCGCATCGAGCTCCTCTGCCGTGAGTCGAATCAGTTGCGTGTCTTCGGCTGGCACATTGACGCTGAATCCCCGGCTAATCGCCATCTCGCGCTGCCCGCGTAAGCGGTAGGTGCCGGGCTGCGTAAAGTTCCCGAGGCCGAGCACCCCTGCCGCGGCGTCAACGCGCCGCGTCTGTGCCGTCGGGGTAAACAGTTCATAACGACTTGGCCAAGCAAACGGATCGTTGCTCAAGCTCACCAACTCACCCGCTTGAAAATTCGACTTGGCTTGATCGGCCCCACTGAGCGTCCGGAAGGTGCCCAGCAAAAGTGCATAGGCGGGCCAAGGATCTCCACCCACCCAGAGTTCATTCCATAACTCGCGGCCGCGGACTTCAACATCAGGAACCGGCGTGGTCAACGTAATCACCTGGCCACGTCCCAGGCTGTGGGCGAGCATGGCCGGTGTGGTACCATCGCTCAGGTTCATCAGCACCACGGCATTGGTGGCCAAGTCAGTGAAGGTCCAATTGGCAAAAATCGGAAAGACGTTCCACGGCACTTCATCCCCCACCGCCGCCAGCTCACTGAACACCGGGTGAGTCACTGCCACGGGATCGAGAAAGACCGTGCGATCGCGGCGTTCGCGTTTGAGGATCGTGGCCAACTTGCCCGGCAATAATTCCGTCAGCGCGTTCCCTTGGACCTGTTCGCTGGTTCCCAGTGCTGGACCAAGAATCGTCAGCAAGCCTCCGCCGCCGAGCACATGTTCCTTCAACGCCTGCGCAACTTTAGTAGACAGCGGTGGCGGATCGAGCAGGCAAATGACTGCGTATCTCTCCAGGGCAACTTGAGGCAATTGGGCAAAACGCACATCTTCCACCAACGGCGAATTATCGGCGCCACCACGTGCCCCGGTGGGATCGACGATCAGCCGCAGCATCTCACCCAAACCTGGATCGTCGGCGACAATCAACGTCGGCTGTTGCTCACGGGCCACGATCGACAGGTAACGCTCGTTGTCGATCATCAGCGGATCGGGCTGATCGAGACGGACGGTAAAGTGATGGGTACCGGCTTCCAGCTTGCGAGCCGACAACTCAACGCTGGCGGTGGCACTGGAACTCAAGTCGACCACTTGGCGATCGACCACTTTGGCCGCTGCCGTTTGCAGCTTACCATCGACGATCACCGGTAAACGCGGGTCAATCCCCTCCTGCCACAACTCAACACTGATTGCGTTCTTGCTGCCGACGTTCGCTGATTCGACACGTCGAATGGGGACCGTCAATGTCACATCGCCCCCGGCCGGAATGGTGTTAAAGTCGCTTTCAATATCGCCAAGCTGTAGGTTCAGGGTTGCTTCATCCCCCACGTCAATAATCTGTAACAACACCTCGTCTTTGTATTCAGCCAGTAGCTCGACCAGCTCGGCCGAAGATGTATTCCACGAGGCACTCATTAAGTCGGTGATGACATAGACCTCTTTCCGTTCAAGCTCATTGGCAAGCACCAAGCCCACTGCGGTGCGAACGCGGAGCATAAGATCGACACTGGCACCGCGCGTCTCAATGATCTGCACCTGCGTTTTGGCAGTGGCTGGATCGAGCGCCAACACACCCACCGGCGCATCGCTCAAAATGGCCACGCGGCTATCGACCGGCAACTGCTCGAGAATCCAAGTAGCCATCGTCTTGGCCGTTTCGAGTCGCAGTTCATTCCCCGCTTTGTAAGCCAACGTGGGGCCATTGTCGACAATGATCACGGCCGCAACCGGAGCCGAACTATCGGAACTGGGGACCGCTGGACCAGAACTCATCGACTGCACACCCCACAAGCCAGCAGCCAACCATAATGCCACGGCGATCACCGCACATGTCAGCCAGATCGTGGTCGGGCGACGCGTTACCAAGGCCACGACGGCGATGAGTGTGGCTAAGGCAGCAAATACCCCCACGGTCGTAATTCCCAGAATGCTCCCCAACATCGCGCTGTGGACGCGGGGCCGTGCGAGTGCAAATGCCAATGCAGCCAACAGCAAGATCCGCAGCAAGAGCAACAGAAAGTGTCGCAACTGCCAACTGCTGCTTTGTTCCTGCCGCGTCTGCCGCACAAAGCGGAGTGTCGGGAAATCGATGAGTTGCGGTTGCTTCTGTCCAAACAAATGCAACATGATCGGTACCGTGATTACGGCCAATCCGGCAATTAGTGACAGGTGCAAAAAACTCATAAATGGACTTGATTAGGCAGTGGCGTTGAAAATATTTTCTCGATAGCGAAGCACAAGCGAAAGGGAGCTTGAAAGTTCTTGCGGATTCTCCAAGCATGCGACGGAGACCGAAGTGCTCAAAAGCGATTGCGGCGACGGAGCAAATACTCCATAAGCGCTTTGTCGTAAGGCATGCTAGTATCCAGTGGTACGTAATCGATACGACTTTCGCTCAATTCTTTGTCTAATTTGGCGCGGAAATCTTTGATCGATTGCCGATACGCGTCGGCTGCGTCTGCGGCCCGCACCGGTTCCGTCTGTCCCGTTTCCGGATCGCGCATGTTCAACATCCCTTGAAACGGAAAGGTAACCTCCGCTTCATCGAGGATATGAAAGATGATGATGTCGTGCCCCGAGTGCCGGAGGTTGCGTAGCGCCCGCAGCATCGGCTCTTCATCCGACAAAAGATCGCTGAAGAGCATGATCAGACTGCGATGCCGCAGCATGGCGGCGAGCTGAATGAGCGAACCGGCCAAGTCGGTTTGTCCAGACACTTTCAACTTCGTCAAGTGACTTAAGATCGTAGGGAGTTGACTTCGGCGACTGCGCGGTGGAACGCTCGCCCCCAGCTTGGTATCGAAGGTCACCAGCCCCACCGGATCCTGCTGCTGGAGCATCAGATAAGCCAAGGCAGCAGACAAGCAAATCGAATAATCGAATTTGGTGAGCTGTTGGCGATAGGTGTAATTCATCGACTGGCTCAAGTCGATCGCCAAGTAGCCGGTAAGATTCGTTTCCGATTCGAATTTCTTGACGTAGTACTTGCCGGTTTTGGCATAGGCCACCCAGTCGATATCCTTGGGATCATCACCGGGGGAGTAACGTCGATGTTCGCTGAACTCGACACTGAAGCCATGGAACGGACTGGCATGCAAACCCTGCAGGAACCCGCGTACGACCATTTTGGCGCGCAGGTCTAAACGCTTGATCTGCGCAGCCAGCTCAGGTTTAAGATATTGTTCGACGGCGACCATGGAAGTTTACTTTTTGACAGCGGCGATCGGTGGTGGTTCAGCACCGCTAAACTTGGGCACATCGGGCTCGGGAATCTCTTTCAGCAAGCGTTCGATAATGCGTTCGCTGCTCATCCCTTCCGCCTGCGCTTGAAAATTGGTGCTGATGCGGTGCCGCAAGACCGGAAGCGCCACGCGGCGAATGTCCTCGATGGCAATGCTAAAGCGACCATCCATGGCGGCCATGGCTTTCCCGCCGTTGATCAAGAATTGACCAGCCCGCGGTCCAGCGCCCCAATCGACCAGCTCTCGTATGAACTGCGGCGCGCGCTCATCGGCGGGGCGCGTGGCGCGCACCAGATGGGCGACGTACTTGACCACAAACGGACTGACCGCCACACTCTGCACCAGCTTCTGAATATTCACGATCGCCCGCGCCGAGAGGATCTTGTTGATCTCTGGCTTCTCATTGCGAGTGGTCGCCAACAGAATCCGTTCCTCTTCGTCGGCCGTCGGATAGCCCACTAGGATGTTGAACATGAAGCGATCGAGCTGCGCTTCGGGGAGCGGATAGGTCCCCTCTTGCTCGATCGGGTTTTGCGTGGCGATGGTGAAGAACGGATCGGGGAGTTGATAAGTGGTCCGCCCCACCGACACCTCGCGTTCTTGCATGGCCTGTAGCAAAGAGGCTTGGGTCTTGGGTGGAGTGCGGTTGATTTCGTCGGCCAGCAGGATGTTGGTGAAGATCGGGCCTTCCACGAAGTCGAATTGGCGTCGGCCCGCTTCGTCTTCGTTCAGGACGTTGGTCCCCGTGATGTCCGAGGGCATCAAGTCGGGGGTGAACTGGATGCGATTGAAGCTCACATCCACAATCCGCGCAAGCGAACTGACCATCAGCGTCTTGGCCAATCCGGGAACTCCTTCGAGCAAACAGTGGCCGCGGGTAAAGATCGCCGCCAATAACTGCTCAATCACCGCGTCTTGACCGATAACCACTTTGGCCAATTCCTGCCGCATGGCGTCTCGATGCTCGCGGAACTCACGCAACAAGTCACCGACATTCTTGGGCTTATTCGACACAGATTTAACCTGCTGAGTGAACGAGGACCTATTGCCGCCCCAGCCTACTGGGGCTCAGCTATACTACTAGTGTATTGTCGTCCACCCATGACCGCACGGGGCCCCGCTATGTTTCGGCCAATCATTGAAATGAAATGTTGCGTAACGATTCTAGCTGTTTTGACGTTAGCTACCCCTGTGCGGCCCCAAGAAGTAACAGCGGCGAATGTCGACAAAGCGATCAACGAAACGGTCCGCTTTCTGCTAGGCGCCCAGATGCCAGATGGAGGGTGGCCCGAGTTTTCGACGACTTTTCCTGCCGGTGTTTCATCGCTGGTGACCTTGTCCTTGATCAACAGTGGCCTCGATCCGGAGACCCCGGCCGTATCGCGGGCGCTGCGGCATCTGGCCGAACAAGAACTGGACAAAGTCTACACGGTCTCCTTGCAAACGATGGCCTTTTGCGCCGCCAATCCCACGCGGTATGCAGCTCAAATCGAACGCAACGCAATCTGGCTGGCCGAATCCCAACAGGATCATGGGGGCTGGGCCTACGACAAACAACGCGGTGGCGGCGATCCCTCGAACAGCCAGTTTGCTCTGCTGGCACTTCACGAAGCACAGCGCTCGGGGACCCAACTGACCCCGGCCCGCTGGAAAGAGATCTTCGACAAAGCCCGTAGTTACTGGGAAACGCTTCAAAACAAGGACGGCAGCTTTTCTTACATTGCTGGCGACCCGTCGGGCCGAGGGAGCATGACCTGCGCAGGCATCGCCTCGCTCATCATCGTCGGTTCCCAGCTTGAACAACTCGAGGCGTCGGTTGAAGGGGAAATCGCCTGCTGCGGTCGACAGATCGACAACGAAGATCGCGTTCGTCGCGCGCTGAAATGGATGGGAGATAATTTTTCGGTCAAGACGCATCCCGGCTCGGGTGGTACCTATCACTTGTATTACCTGTACGCCCTCGAGCGAGCCGGCCGCATGACAGGCCAGCGGTTCATCGGAGACCACGATTGGTATCGCGAAGGGGTCGAGCAGATCATCCGCGTCATGCATGACAAGATCCGCGGAAGTATCCTCCCCAGCGCGAGTAACTTTCAAGGCAATGAGTACTCGGAGACCGCCTTCGGTCTACTCTTCCTGGCCAAGGGGAAGCGTCAAATCGTGGTCAGTCGCCTCAAGTATGGCAACGATAACGAGTGGGACCATCACTCGACCGCCATTCAGAACCTGACTACCCATACCGAGCAGGCTTGGAAACGCGAACTGGCTTGGCAAACGATCGATCTATCGCGAGCCACCGTGGAAGACCTACTGGAGACTCCGGTGTTGTATATCAGCGGCAGTCGCGCACCGAACTTCTCAGCCCCCGAAAAACAACGACTCAAGGACTATGTCGAACAAGGTGGCTTTATCTTTGCCGAAGCCAATCATGGCAACGGCTGCGATGGTCGCGCGTTTGAAAAATACTTCAGCCAACTGGTTATTGAGTTGTTCGACCAACCGCTCGACAAGATCGCTCCCGATCATCCGATCTGGTTTGCCCAAAGCCGAGTCAATCCGAGTGACCTCAAGGACGGAGCGTGGCTCTACGGAGTGCAAACCTGCTGCCGCCTAGGAGTGGTCTACTATCCGATCAGTTTGACCTGCCGCTGGGAATTGAACTTGCCCTACGGCGTGCGTCCTGACTTCGGCGAGAGAATTCAGTCGGAGTTGGATACCGCTACTAAGATCGGCATCAATGTGCTGGCCTACGCCACCGGCAAAGAACTGAAAGAAAAGCTGGATACCGTCACGATCCTGGAGGAGGTGGTGCAGGAGACATCGACCGATCGCGGCCTGTTCGTCTTGCCTGTCCTGCGGCACAACGCGGGAGCCGACGATGCGCCGCGGGCCATCCCGAACTTGATTGAGTGGCTGGACAAAGAAAATCCCTTTCAGATGAGCAGCGAGAAGCGACTGATTAATATCGTTACCTCGGAGCTGGAACAATATTCGGTGGTCTTCATGCATGGACGGGGCGAGTTGCGACTCAACGATGCCCAGCGGGAGGCGTTGCGGAAGTACTTGCAGAATGGCTTCTTGTTTGCCGATGCCATCTGCGCCGATGAACAGTTCGTAGCCAGTTTTCGCCGAGAAATGCAGATCATTCTCGGGGATGAACTCGAACGGTTGCCAGAAACCCATCCGATGCTCAGCCGCAAGTACTACGGCTATGACATTCGCCAAGTGGAAGTGATCGATCCGGACCGTTCGGGGGACAACATAATCAGCGTTCAGAGAAAAGGACCACCGATGTTGGAATTCGCTAACGTGAACAACCGAGTGGCTGTTGTTTTCTCGCCGCTTGACTTAAGCTGTGCCTTGGAAAGCCGTCACTCGTTGCAGTGCCGTGGCTACATTCGACCCGATGCAGCCAAAATCGGGATCAACGTCATCCTGTTCGCGCTCCAGAACTAAGGGCGTGTTCCCACATAAGTTACCGACCCTAAGTTCCTTCATTAAGTCAAGTATGTTTCGAGCCCTGTTAGCTCCCTTCGATGAGCATAGCCAACTGCAACAACGCATTGCCCATGTGTTGCATGCTTTGCCAACCGAAGTACAAGACGACTTTCTCTCCGATACCACCTTTTGTGTGACGCTCGAGGATTACTCACCGCAGTCGGGCTGGCGAATGTTCATGGCTTGCCCCAGCCCAGAGCAGAGAATTTCGCGGTGCGTTGTGCTGCGCAGCCGTCTGGAGCACGCCGATCAAATGTTCGCACAGTACGTGATTGCTCATGAGTTCGCACACGCCTTTTTGCGCAACGGCGGCTGGGGAGACATCACCGACATTGAAGAAGCAGCAGATGCCTTGGCGGCTAGCTGGGGCTTTGCGAGACCACGTTAAACCGCAATGACCTGGATCACCCTCAGCTTACTGTCGGCAATCTTCCTGGGTATCTATGATATCACCAAGAAGCAGGCCGTTCGCGATAACGCCGTAGCACCGGTGTTGCTGCTAAGTGTGATCACTGCGGCCCTCATTTGGACTCCCTGGGTCGTCCTCTCCGAGTGGTATCCCAACTGGCTGCCATTCGAGTTGCTGCGGGTGGAGAACATTGGCTGGCGCGAACACGGCTTGCTCTGCGCCAAGTCGATTTTGGTGGGATGCAGTTGGACTTGCGCGTTGTTTGCGTTGAAGCACTTGCCGATCTCGATTGCCCCACCGATCCGTGCGACCAGTCCCCTGTGGACCGTGCTGATTGCTGTTATGTTCTTCGGCGAACGCCCCGTCCCGCTGCAATGGGCTGGCATCTCGGTCATCTTGATCGCGTTCCTATTTTTCTCGCGGGTTGGCAAGGCCGAGGGAATTCACTTTCATCGCAATGGTTGGGTGGGTCTGATGGTGATTGCGACGTTGTTGGGTTCGATCAGCGCCATTTACGACAAGTACCTTTTGCAAACCGCTGGACTATCGGCCGCGACGGTCCAAGCCTGGTTCTCCATTTATCTGGTCCCAGTCATGTGCCCACTTTGTCTGCGGTGGTGCGTATACGAACGGCAGTTGAAGAAGTTCCAGTGGCGGACTTCGATCCCCTTGATCGCCGTGAGCCTGTTGATCGCCGACTTTTTGTACTTCACCGCCATCGGAGAACCCGGCGCATTGATTTCGATCATCTCACCGGTCCGGCGTACGGCCATCATCATCTCGTTTATTGCTGGAGTGGCTTACATGGGTGAAAAAAACTGGCGCGGTAAAGCGGTGTGCATCGCCGGAATCATTGTCGGCGTTTTCCTGGTTGCTCTAGCCGCCCGCTGAGGCCAGCCACTAATTTCGCCAGTGCGAACGAAGCGATAAATAGGGCGAGTATTGAGATCACCCAGGTGTATAGGGAAGATTCGTTGTCCGCCCTATTATCTCGCGACATGCTTGCGTATGCACAATTGAGCGATTCAGCCTTACGGGAGCGCCCGAGGCTTGCGACCGTCTAGCCGGTGGACGGGGCCAGGAGCCATCAATCTCTGGTTACTCCGGCAACTTGGGTCCCAGCGGTTCACGTGTTGGCCCTGAGGAGTCTGCTTGCTAGGCCGGAGGATGACTGACAACTACCACGGCGCGCGACAGCAGTGGTGGTGATGGCGAGCAAGTAACGCTCAAACCGAATCCGCAATGGGAGTGATGCTGAACAGCTGGGATGTGGTGGACTCGAAGCAGTTCAACATCGAGTCACATCACTTGCGGCATACTCGTCTCAGCCGTCACCCACGTGTTGCGACCTCGAAACAGGTCTGCGGGTTGGATAACATCCGCTCGGTCACCGTTGTGCTCGAACGTCCCACCTGGGGTTCCGCTTCAGTACTCGTCTGAGACTCGTTCTCGCTCCACCCCGGGCTAGTAAATCTCGTTGCTACGCAACTGTTTGATGCAAACTGGGTCGGTACCCGCTGAATGTTTGGTTGTGCATGCACCCGCACATGGGAGTTAATCTTAATCTTAAGCGGGTGGTTGTGATCAAGAACGACAAAACTTCTTATTGCACCCAATTTATCTACCCCGCACACAAGATCTTTATCAGCGGGGCGTATGCAGGGTTCGTCTGTTATCGTTTTGACCGGGAGATCTTGGGCTGGTGAGACCTCCTAAGCAAGACTTGTTTGCATTCGGCGTTTGTGTAAGGGCGACTATCGTAGCTGCAGATTCGTCAGACTTGGCGGTCTCGGAGTCGCTGCTGCAAATCGGCGAGGCGAATCGTAAGTGCATCGATGTCTAGCGAGTGCAGATCGCTGTCGGACGTTGGCGAAACTTCAAGCAGTTCTTCTAGCATTTGAACCTTGCCCACCAACTTGCCTTCTTCGCGCCCTTTCTCAAGCCCTTCCTCACGGGCGCCGGAGAGGGCCCACTCGTAGTCACGCTGGGCCTTTTCACGTTGGTCGTACATCTGCTTGTCCTCCGTCTTTTCAGAGATGATCTCAATGGTGTTGATGGCCGTCTCGAATTCGATACCCGGTAAAAGTCGCCGCAAGTCGTCGGCTGAGTAATCCTGAGCTCGAAGTAGCAGAAAGGCCCATTGCTCAAGCTTGCTGGC
>JBGSHW010000065.1:0-1852 GCA_041751975.1 Pirellulaceae bacterium | reverse complement strand
CGATTGATGAATGATGTAAACAGGTATGTCCTTGGACACCTCATCCAACTCGTGACGATTGGGTGGTCGCTGCTCCTTCAGTTGGGCTTCGTCATATCCAAATCCGAGTATGAGTCCATACTTCTTGGCTGTTTCGGATTGGGCATACTTCTTAAGCTCGGCGATGATTCCCGGGATATCGGTAATGGTATAGTCGGGAGGCGCAAGCAAGTTGGCAGATGCCGCTTGCAGTCCGGTGCCGAAGCAGTGTCCATGGCCATCGACAAAGCCAGGGAGCAACGCGTGACCTGCGAGATCGACAATCTCCGTCTTCGCATCCTGATGCTTCGCTATCTCATCAATGGAACCTACGGCGAGTATCATTCCATCTTTAGTTGCCACCGCCTCAGCAGACGGCTGTGCGTCGTTGACGGTTACGATGTCGCCGCCACGATAGATTCGATCGGCAACTTGGCCGTAACTGGCCCCTGAAGAAAGAACGGCGATAACAAGCAATAGTCCGATTCGATTCACCATAACCTCCGGTAGATCGTTCCAAGTTGTTTACGAAACGACCGCCTATTCAGCTCCGAGCCACTTAAACGGCACGGCTTCCTTAAGCTTCGAAGAAAGCTCTCCGGAGATTGGGTTCCCACGTTCAATACGAATCGTTTTGGGTGAGGCCCCTTCCGACAGGTCCACCTTGGTCATATCAATCCACGATACAGCTGGGAAAATGGCCGACTCAAAATAGAATTTTTTTGCTTGATGATCGGCTACGGTTCGCCAGAGAGTCATGGCGATGTTTGGGTTCTTTTCATCTGACATCCCCAATGGAACACTGATCGCTCTGATCTGCGAAAACACGGAAGCCAAGGCGAGCTCTTGGTCTTGGTCTTTGTATTTGGGTGACAATTTAAGATAGTGCGTCGCCCGAACAAATCGGTCCGCGGCTACGATTGTTCCAGGCAAAAACTGTGCGCCTCCGATATTTTGCCAATAGGTATTGAGGGCAAGTTGCTGGTCGAACGTGGGTGAGTTGGTCATCACGGGATATTCCCGGCTATGATGTATCACCAAACGGCCATCGATATATTCGAGGATGGCTGAATCCCCACTAGCGTCCGAGATCGACAAATGGATGCCTGCGGCATGTCCGTTGGGCAAGGCTGGAGCAAGGATGCCGAACGGAGGGTTAGCCATCGCCTTTACTGCTTCTTCCACGGTCGCGTAGTTGTCGAGGAAGTACTGCGCCCACGCGCCAGCCGAAAGGGTCGCCATCTCTGCCTCATTGACTTTGCCGAAGTCCGTTTCCTTGAGGTAGAGCAGGTTGGCGACGAGCCCTTTTTCGTTCATGCCGTCGGCCGTTCCGATGTCGTAGAACGAAGTCGAGATCGAGCCATACTTCGACGTCCACTTGATTGGGTTGGCCCCTACGCCACCATCGCGTTTCATTCCTCGCGGGAACACCCACAAAGCCGTTTGTGCATTGGGGTCCATCCAGTCCATGGTCCGCCCTGTGATGAATGTCCCATTGCCTGTTTCATAGATAAGACGAGTGCATGCAGAGGCTTCAGGCAGGATCGGATTGGCGATCACCATGGATAGGCAAAGTGCGATAACTAGCTTTAACTTTGCAGTCGATTTTCGATAGTTCATGATGTGGTTCAATTCCTTTCGTAGCCGCTGTTGGCGAATGATAAGACAGGAAAAGTTGGCATCGTATTACAATCAGGCTTAACGACGAGGCTCTCATTGTATCCAGAAACCACAGAAGCAGGTGCTGACGGCCAATGGCAGGGGTGGAGCGAGTGTTAGTGCAGCAGCGATGCTAGCCCGTGATCATTGGGCTCGCTCGACAACTAACCAAGCC
>JBGSHW010000064.1:0-2425 GCA_041751975.1 Pirellulaceae bacterium | reverse complement strand
AGCGCCGTCTGTTGACTTGCTGCTTGAGCGGCCAGCCACTCGTCGGCGAGTTTCGGGTGGGTTGTCTGTAACCAGTCTCTCTCCACCGCCACCGTAGCTCCACCGTCTGGCAGTCGCTGCAATACAAAGCCGTAGAGCCGTTGTCCGCTGGACAATTCGATACGGTCGACCCCCAATTGCGAATCTTCGACTTTTGGCAATTGTGCCAGTGCCGCCGAAGAGGTGAGTAGCGCCAGTGTGGTGACGATTCCAAGCAGCGGTTTGAATGGGCTTCTCATGGTTTTACCAATTCCCCCGTAGTGGATCTGGCATCTTAGGGTTTCGTGGTTTTCCTCGTACTCGTGCTCGTACTCGTGCTCGTGCTCGTGCTCGAATGCGCCCATGGCAATGACTTTTTGTGCCACTCCCGGCCCGGAGAGGCCGACTCTGGGATGGTGAAAACTCGACAACTTAGGCGAGTTGCGACGGATTGAGGTTTTCAAACTGTTGCGCCTCAGCGCAGCTCGCATCCCCGCCTACCAAGCTCTCGGCCGGAGGCCGACACAGCTCCAACAACCAAGAGACCTCTTAAACAGAGCGCAGCCCAAAATACCCTATGCCGCCCTCCGGGCTCCCAAGCCCCAATCAAATCAACTCCTACCGGTGGTTTACACCACCGGCAATTCCTCTGTCGGCCTCTGGCCTGAACACCTTGCAGTACAAGGTCCATTTGGCACTCCCCAACACAAGGTCCATTTGACTCCTTCCAGCCCAGCTCTAGACCCATTTCATCCCAGTTCCCGCAGCAGGCCAGAGGCCGACACAACCAATGCCGTGGCCGTAAGGCCACGGACAGCCGCTCTTGGATGCTACTCCTTATCTACCGCCGCTAGCCTTTTTTCGGCTTCTTTCAGTGCTTCGGAATACACATCGCTCAGCAAGATCGGTTGTCCTCCCGCGTGCTTGGAGCTGTCTGCGGCTTGCATGAAAGTCATCATCTCGATCGTCTCAGCGTTTGGGACCGGCGTTTCGGCTCCCAGAAAAAATTCGGCAATGCGTTCAACCAACGGGCCATACCCCTCATACTTACCGCTCAGGTCAATGGCTTGTTCGCCGAAGACCACCAGGCCGTAGTCGGCCTTGCCTTGGCGAATGCCGCGAAAAGTGCCGATCCGTCCACCGTCCCACATGCCGACCACCACATCGGTCCCTGGGGCGCTCATCCGCGTAACCTGTTGGCAACCACTCCCCATCACCGTGTAAAGCGTCTCGACGCCGTGGATGCCGTACCAAAACAAATCGCTGTGCGTGGGGTCCAGCGAGCAAGGACTCCAGGCGGTGGCCCCGACAACCGTCCCTTGCAGCTCGGCGTTGTCTCGGTAACGCACGATGCTGGGGCTGAACCGTAGCGAAGAGCTGCTGAACCATCGGGCCCGATACTTTTTCGCGGCCAAGTCGATAGCGATCGCATCGGCCAGCTCACCGGCCAGCGGCTTGTCGATAAACACGGGCTTGCTGGCGCGGAAGACGGGAATGGCTTGTGACAAGTGCTTGCGGCCATCGACGCTTTCGAGCAACACGGCGTCCACTTTGGGAAGCAGCTCATCGATACTCTGCACGATCTCGACCCCCATCCCTTGGATGGCTTCCGTAAAGCCCGCCACACGATCGCGGCTGGAGGCCAAGTCGTCGCTGCCGCCAGGGTAAGCTGCGACGACTTGCATTTTGGCGAGATTGCCGGTCGCCTCCTGGGCGTTGATCAATTTGGTAAAGGCGGTCACGTGGGAGGTGTCGAGGCCAATGATGCCGATCCGCAGCGGCTCATCGGCGATTGCGAGTCCCACAGTCAGCCACGAGCCAGTCAGCCACAAGCCAGCCAGCCACAAGCCGACACCCACCTTTGCGACCACGGCGGCGATTCTTGCAAAAAAACGGTTGTTACTCATGAGGTCTGCCTGATTTAACGAGTGTGCCTGATTATCGATCATCGTTCTTGGCAGTATTATAGACCGTTGTAGTTGTGACAGAGTGAGGTGGATCCACGACCGCATGCGGTTTTGAGGAGGAAACAGCCACTCGCACGTAAGGACACCTCATAGCGAGCCAGCCCCATGACAGTTTCTCCACCCGCCGATTCCGCCAATGCAGAATTGATTCATTTGCTACGCGACGACAACCCCGAAATCCGCATGGTGGCCCTACATTGGCTCAGCGAAGGCTATGCGACGGAAGTGGAGATAGCCCCGGCGGTGTTTGCCGCCTGGGATCAGCGCGGTGTCGGCGAGGCCTTTCCGGAGTTCCCGATGTTGTCGCATTTCCCGATTCCCGCCGAACGGGTTGAAGAATGTTGCCAGCGGGCGACCGCCATGGCCAAGGGCAAAGCGTTGACCGACATAGAAACGCGGTGCGCGGGCAAGCTGATCGAACACGTGAGCAAGCTCCCGGC
>JBGSHW010000063.1:0-8335 GCA_041751975.1 Pirellulaceae bacterium | reverse complement strand
GCATCGTCTTCTTCGAGCGGAAGTTTCTGAAAGCTCTCAAGATCGTCTTCGCCACCACGTGGGGTGTCGTCATCGAATTCGTCCAGCAGTACGTCGAACAAGGCGTTACTCCTAATGTTGCCAGAATGACCAAGTTGCTTTGGTGTACGGAATGAGCAAGTGGATCCGGCTCTAAAGTGCGAATCACTTCGAAGTCTACCACCTGCGTTATGGACTTCCGTACTTAAGCAACAAATTGTAAAAGGTTGCGATTAGGCAATGTTGACCGGCAACTCCAGTAGTTACGATTAACCACCTGCACAGCCACCCATGTTCCGACATGGACACCGCGCGGGAATATACCCGTCTCCTCCATCAGGCAGCTCAATCCGCAGGTCGGCGGTCCGTTAACAAGACTTCTCCCGACAATCAGCGCGATCCGAAAACTATTTTCTGACGTAATACCCGCTGACTTGCCTGCATTGCCTTCACAACGCACAATATCTCTGCAATCCCGATGGATGCAGCGATGAAGCTGGTGAAGTGCCATGCACACTAATCCAGGTCGCTGGCCAGACCACTGAGTCTGATTGGAACAGTGTCTGGTTGGAACCGTTTAAAAATCGAACCGACACTTAATGCTACGCGCACAAGCTACCCAGTCCGACCCAACATCGAGAAAACACCTAAATTTTTTTGGAAGCAAACCCAACGAGTGCAGCGATTTGGTCAACGCCGTGGTCAGGGGCACCGTTAAGTGAGATTCCCCCCAGTTGTGACCGGCTCGGTAGTTCCGAGCTCAAAACCAATCGCTAACTCGCTGTTTCCTTCCGAATCGTTCCAGCTATTCCCATGTTATCCCCGTGTTCCACCGGTAGTTACAATGCAGCCACCCGAGGGGTTTTGCGATGATTCCTACCAGCCATCGACCAAGCCGCCAGTTTCCTTTCGAGCGGTGGGCCGCAAACAGAACGTCGCCGTCGCTGTTTGTTAACCTAATTTTAACTGGGCAGCTTGGCCGGTCCAGTCAGAAAACAACAATAAGTTCTGCAACCTAACTCCAAAACTGAGCTCAAGATGTTTCATTTGTTAACTTGTGAGTGTGGACGTGAGATTACCGTTACTCGCAAACAAGCCGGTCAACAACTCGCCTGCGTCTGCGGACTCACCTTGCAAGTTCCCACGTTGAGGGGTTTTTCGGAATTGCCGGTAGCTCCAGCTGCCGCTACGGAAACTGCCCAAGCTCGCTTGCCCGCCGAACAGGCGTCGTCGGCCTGGAGTGGCTGGCGAGGGCCAGCGATCGCTGCGGCAAGCGTGGTGTTCTTGGTCGCCGGTTTCGCTACCGCCCGATTCCTGTACCATCGCTTTGCAGTTGACCCCTCTTATACCGCCGCAGAAGAAATCGTGGCTGGCAATGAATTTTTCGATAAGTCGCACCCGGAGGAATTGAGCTACGTCTGGAACGACTACCAAAAGCTGAGGCTGGGCCCTAAGGACCGTCCACTGTTCTATCAAATCCAAAAATTTGCCGAAGAGCGCGAGTTCTCGGCAATGATCAGCGGGGCCATCTGCTTATCCGGAGGACTTGTCGCTGGCGCTATCTGGCTCACGGCCCGCCGCAAAAAGCCAGCCTAACGTAGTGGACCTGGCTACAGGTCCCTTCCGCCGCCTTAAACCGGATCGTGACTCACCCAGCCCTCCCGACTACTTGCGTTTCAAAATAGCAACAACATCCTCGGTAGTCGTGGTTAGCTGAATCGGTTTGCGAATGTCGTATGCGAAGTCGAAAAGTTCAACCAGCTCCCATGCTGGCGCGGCTGATATCAATTTTTCAAACTGCTTGGCCGTGTACGATCGCAACTCCAAGACATCTTCGATGCGCATCGAACCGGATGGCGTGTAGACGTCAAAGCTGATGCCAAATCGCTCTAAACGCTTTCTTGGCAATTTTTCGATGGGCCACATGTCGGTGTTGATGGACAGTTGGCCGCGCCGTGCCGAAAAGGACTCGGTATCGGTGGGCTCACCCTCGGTGGGTGTCAGGTGCAACCCCAGCGCATAGATACCTCCCGGCCGCGTGGCTCGGGCCACCGACTCCAGGTGCCCCACCGCCTCTTTCTCGGTTTGCAAATGCCGAAAGCTGTTGATCGTGTTAAAGCAAGCATCAAACGGCTTGGTCACTTCGAAGTCGGACATGTCGCCGACCTGAGCCCGCCCCTTGATCTCGTACTTCTTCAATCGGTCGTTGCAAAACACAACCGCTTTTTCGTTCAAGTCGATACCGCCCACCTCGTAGCCCTGCTTGCCCATGCGATAGATCAATCGCCCTGTGCCACAGGCTGGCTCGAAGACACGTTTGACCTTGCGATCCACAAACCGCTCAAAGCACCGCGCGAGAAAACGCAGTTCGGCGGCGGTGTCGCTACCGAATACGAGGTCGTAATAGTTGGGGAAGTCATAAATGCTGGCAGTTGTTGTTTCCATCGCAGCATCGTCTAGCTAATTTGGCTTTCAGTCAAGATATGAACGAACCTTTCGTTAACAGAAATTTAGTGACGGACGCTGGAGCCAAAACGACCAAGCCTTAGAGCCAAACTTTTGACGACTTACTGATGAAAGCTAAGCGTTCCGAGAACCGTCGCTTAACCGTCGCTTAAGCTCGCTGGCAAGCAGGCTACAGGTTGGGCGCTGGTGAGGCCAAGCATCAGGCGTTATAAAAGGGTCGTCCGCTTAAGAACCGCAGGCCGTTGCTGGCCCACAGCCACAGGGCCCCACCCACCGCAGGATCCCCATGGAAGCGTTTACAAGTCTCGATGTTGAGCAACTGACGAGTGAGGATCTAGCGCGTGGTCGCGATCAGGCGGTCGCGCAAATGAACTGGGGACGTCAGTACACCTTGCAACTGATCGACTCGGTCCCCACGGAGCTGTGGTACGTGCAGCCAGCTGGACTGCAGACCCATGTGGCTTGGCAAGTTGGGCATTTGGCTGTCTCGCAGTACGGGCTACTCCTTTTCCGCCAGCGCGGCCGCTCCCCAGGGGACTTGGAGCTGATGCCGGGTTGGTTGCGCAAGCAGTTTGGACGGGGGAGTGCACCAGCCAACTCGTCCGCAGGGATGCCCACGGCAGCGGAATTGCTGGAGAAACTAACCAAGATCCATACGCAAGCCATCGAAGAAGTAAACAACTTGTCCCCCGAAACGTTGCGCGAGCCGATTGATATGCCGTACACCGCTTATCCGATCAAGTTGGGGGCGCTGCTATTCGCGCCGATCCATGAAGCTCTGCATGCAGGGCAGATCGGATTGTTGCGCCGCGCGCATGGGCTCCCACCACTTCGCTGAATCGAACCCTGCTCGTTTTGAAAGTCATGTTGGATGAGCCAGTTTGCAAGTCGCCTAAAATGGATTGTCATCATCATTGTGGTGGTGCTGGCCACGATTGTGGTCTTTCAAAACCTGGCGCAAACCAAGGTCGAGGTGCTGTTCTTCACCGTTGAGATGCCGCATGCAGCCCTGCTGACGTTAACGCTCTTGCTCGGTTTTTTACTCGGCCTATCAGCCTCCACCTTATGGAAAGTTCGCGCATGGCGGGCACGTCACACCTCAACCAAACACGAGTCGGTAAAGAAGGATGCGGGCAAAGTGGAGCCCAAGCCCTAAGTACCAGCAGGCGGTCCGATGACGCGGATTTGCGAATCAAATTTCAATGCAGCTTGGAGAGATAGATGGACTTTGTGGCGATCGACTTTGAAACGGCAAATCGGCAACCCAGCAGCGCCTGTCAGTTGGCTGCCGTTGTCGTCCGCGATTCGGAGATTGTCGCAGAGCACTGTTGGTTGATTCGCCCACCCCGCCTATTCTTTTCACCGATGAACATCAGTATCCATGGTATTCGTCCCGCCGACGTGGCCGATGCGTTAACCATGGAAGGGGTCTGGAGCGAACTGCAAGCGATGATCGACGGCCAGGTGCTCGTGGCCCACAATGCGCGGTTCGACATGGGGGTCTTGGTCCACAGTTTGGCGGCGCACGACGTTGCATGTCCAGCCATGGAATTCACCTGCACGCGTTTGCTCGCCAAAGCCGCTTGGCCGGGCAAAAACGCCTACGGGCTCAAGCCCTTGGGACAATGGCTCGGCATTGACTTTAAGCATCACGACGCACTCGAAGATGCTCGGTGCTGCGCGATGATCGCGCTGGCCGTTGAGCGGACGCAGACGCCGATGGAACTCGCTCAGCTTGAAGCGGCTTTGCAACTCAGTCGCGGTTACTATCGCCACAGTCAACTCGTCAGTCCACGCATGCTCGGGCGACGCGGGCGAGCAACGACCGGAAACATACGCACTCTGACCGATCGCTGGGGATTTCCGGTCAAGCCAACGCGAGGGACGGTGGGTGGGATTGATCCAACGGCGGTCGTAGCCGCCTCCGCTAACGAGCTACCGCTGGCCGGAAAACGAATCGTCATGCTTGGACCCTTGCGCGGACTCGATCTAGTCGAGACGATCGAACTGATAACCCGCCTTGGCGCCGTCGCTCAGCCACACATCAGCGCCGATACCGACTACGTGGTGGCCTGCGGTACAACGCTCGACGAAGCCAGCCAGTTCGTTTGCACAGCACTGGCAGCAACTCCGACCAACCCGCAGGTTGCGTCGAGTCAGGGGGCCAAGCCAGCCGGCATCCGCTTGTTGAGCGAGAGGCAGTTTGCCGCCTTATTGCCAGCCGGGAAAGCAACACTCCGCTAACCAGGCTGCTCACAACAAACTTCACAGTCACGACAAACTTTACGTTGAGGAACGAACAGCATGGGACAGGTTGGAGCTACGGTGGCTGAGGCCGCTACGATGGGAACACGTTACGCGGAACGCTTGTTGGGAGGTATTTCCCCGGAGCGATTCGCGCGGTTTGCGCGGCCCGGCGATGAGACGGTGCTCGCCAATCATCCGGCGTTTATCATTGGACATCTGAGCCTCTACCCGCAGAAAGTAGTGGCATTGCTCGGCGGCGACATAGCCTCGGTGGCTCCACCGGAGATCTATGAAAAGTTATTCAGCAAGGAAGCCAAATGCCAAGACGATGTCGATGGCACACTGTATCCCACTCGCGAACATTTGGTGCAGTTCTTTGATCGCAGCTATAACGTCGCTATGGAAATGCTGCGGCAAACGAGCGACGCGCAGTTGGCAGTTCCCAATCCGGTCGAATCACCGATCCAGCACGTGCTCCCTACCCTGGGAAGCCTACTGGCGTTTTACATGACCGGTCACGTCATGCTCCATCTCGGACAACTCAGCACCTGGCGCCGCATGGAACAGTTGCCACCGGCGTGAGGCTGGAGGCTGGAGGCTGGAGGCGTGAGGCGTGAGGCTGGAGATTTGAGATTTGGGATTTGGGATTTGCTGACACTAACGGATTCTAGGTACAAAAAATCGGGTTAGCCCTAACTTGCCGAACTTGTTCATCTTTCTTTTGCACAAGGCAGGTGAGGAAAGCAGGGATGCAGTGAAGCCTCGCCCGAATTTGCGTTCGAAGAGAATCAATGAGCCAGACTCGAGCTTCCCCCCTCTGTGTTCTCTGTGACTCTGTGTTTCAAAACGAGGACGCTACCGACAACTTATTGTCTCGATTACTGCTTGCTGCCGCGCAAGAGGAATTGCCATGTCACGTTTCATCGCTCTCCGTTGAGCCACATTATCGTGCCAGCAGGGACTCTCACCATTGCCAGAACTGATTTGAAATCCGCATCTGGCGGCTTCTATGAGAGGCTAGCAAACTACAAAAAAGCCAGTACCTAGAATCCGTTAGAGTCAGGAGATTTCACATTTGAGATTGGCGGCTAGATGTCGCTGGAGTCAAACGTGGTAACTGGCCTCGGCACCGCATCGGATCAGCAGCCCGGCTTGGGCTCGTCCTCGCCGTACGCTGCGTCGCTCTCACCCGGCAACGGCTCGCCGACCGTGTAATGCTGTTGTAGGGGCTCAGGCAACGGAAGAGCTGCGGTGGAAGTGAAATCGTTGGGCTGGTTGTTCAAAGGGGCTTCGTCCAAAATCGCGGGCAAAATCGCGGGAGCGTCAAGAGCGTCGGCAATATCCTCCGTAGTCAAGAAATCCTGCATGCTCACGGACTGCTCTGCCATCGCCGCGTGATTGAATCGCGGCATGGCGCCGCCCGTGAATTCCTCACTGGACGTTGCGTCAGCAGCGGGTAAGTCGAAGATAGCAACTTCACTCCACGGCGTCCCAAGCAACTCCTGAGCTTCGGCCCAATGGGCTTGCGGGCCGTACAGATGCAAGTTGCAGACTGGACAGCGTGGATCGTCGATGTCAGGAAAGCATTTCGGACCGTTGGTTGACGGTTCGACCCACAGCGACTCGCACTCATCGCACATGGCATACAAATGGGCTCCGTTATCGTCCTGGCAGCAACGCACTCGGCATAGACCATTGACGCAGCACGGGCATTCGCCAATGTGAATCCACAAGGATTCGGGTAGCGGGGAAGGCATTGGGATGCTCCTGAGTTAAAACGGGAATGCGGTGATGACCCGGTTGCCCTCAACGACCAGTCGCACACGTTTGGCGGGTGGATTGCGATTGCGCTCACCATCGCGGCCACCTACGTAACCGATCACTTGATCGAAGGTCACCTCGTGCACCGTGCGTTGATCTTGCATGGTTTGCCGAGTGCCTCGGTCGCCGCGCTGGCTCCGCTCGAAGGCCTCGTCAAGCAGACGTAGGACTTGCAATAGATCCCCATCGAAAACACCGTGTTTTCCGGGCCGAGTGGGTTGGTCTTCCAAGTGCCTGGCAACATGCTTCAGACGATGTCCTTCCTCGCTCCCCCGCGTGTACCGCAGGCCGCCCGGGGAAAGATAGTCTTCTGTGCCAGGTGCGCTTTCTGTTAGAAAATCTTCGACCGTTTCAACGGCCGGTTGGGAAGCCGTTGTGCCAGTTGACTGGGGCGAAGTGGGAGCCGTCGTCGTTGAACTTTTTGCCGTCGCGCTCGGTTCGTCGCTAAGCAAGCTGGTGATCGAGGGCAACGTCCAACCCAAGCGGGTATTCAGCGTGGGCTGAACGAGGCCATAAACTAGCAAGCAGCCGATGAGACCAAGTAACCACTTGGTAGGGAGCTGAGGCCGGGTGGAAGCTAGGCGTGCTGGCATTAGAACAGTCTACTGGACGCGAGGTGCGTGCAAAAAGGATGCTTAAGGCCTCGACACATGGTCCAAGCTGTAGTCTAGTGTTTTGTCATTGCTGGAAATTCGGTTTGTAGTGGATCTTGCTAAAGATCCCAACGCGACGGGATCTTTAGCAAGATGTAGTACGGAATCTTTGGCAAGATTGTGTGCAGGATCTTTAGCAAGATCCACTACGGGATCACGTTGCAATGAAATACTAGGTGATCGCCAACAGGAGACGACTGGGGGCTTCCAGGTAAGCGATGACATCGTTCAGGAACCGCGCGGCGGTGCCGCCATCGACGAGCCGATGGTCGTACGAAAGGCTTAGCGGCATCATTAGTCGAGGCTGGATCGAGTCATCGTCCATCACCACCGGTAGCTTGCGGGTGCGGCCGACAAGCAGGATGGCGACTTCGGGGACGTTCACAATGGGTGTGCTGTACGTTCCTCCGATCGCGCCGAGATTGCTGATCGTAAACGTTCCGCCGCGGAGTTCATTGACGCCGAATTCGCCGCCGCGCACGCGAGTTGCAAGATCAGCCAGCGCCTTGGCGATCCCAGGAATGCTCAGCGCATCGGCGTGTCGAATGTTGGGGACCACCAATCCACGGTCCGTATCGACGGCAATACCGAGATTCACATAATCGCGATAAGTGATCTGGTCGTTTTCCATATCGATCACGGCATTCATCGTCGGGTGCTGCCGCAGGGCGGTTGCGACCGCTTTGATCAGAAAGGGCATCGTCGTGAGCTTAATGCCTTGCGCTGCATAGTCGTGTTTGCTCGACGCGCGAAACGACTCCAAGTCGGTGACATCGGCGTCGTCAAAGTTGGTAACGCGTGGCACCGTGCTCCAGGACTTGTGCATTTGATTGGCAATCGTCTTGCGAATCTTGCTCAACCGCTCCACGCGCACCGGACCGTAAGCATCTTGCATCGGCTCGCCGGGCAAAGTGATCGGCTTGTTGCCGCCGATGGATGAGGCGACCGCTGGACTGGACTGTGTCATGCCGGTGGTGGAATGGATGGGGGCTGTTGCGGCTGGCGCGGGGCGCTGCGTGCTCGCCTCGCGCACCGCTCGCAGAACATCGTCGCGGGTGATGCGTCCGCCATCGCCGGTTCCCATCACGCCGGTAAGGTCGACTCCCACCTCGCGGGCAAAGCGGCGAACG
>JBGSHW010000062.1:0-16859 GCA_041751975.1 Pirellulaceae bacterium | reverse complement strand
CGGCCGCGGTGACCGGACGACGGGGCGCTGCGCGGCCTGGTCCTGCGCGAAGCCGTGCTGCTGGCCTTCAAACACGCCGCCGACGGATCGGTGTGGGACCTCGACCGGTTCCTGGAGGTCCTCGTCGCCGTCGCCACCCAGGACGGGCTGCGCGCGGTGGAGGCGCTGTGGCGTTACGTTCTGACCGTTGCTCCGTCACCTCCACCGCCTGCGGTGCGAGCCTACCTGACGGAGCGCCTGCCGCCCGACATCGAGAGGTTGGTCATGGGGTACGGAGAGCAGCTGATGGCGGAGGCTCGCCAGAAGGGCCGTGAAGAGGGCCGTGAAGAGGGCAAATTAGCGGGCAAGATTCAGATGTTTCAAGAGTTGTTAGGAGAACCCCACTCCGCCGACAGCGAGCTTCAGTCGCTGGACCTGGAAACACTGACAACTCGGCTAGCCGAGCTACAACGGCGGTTTCGTAATCGCCCGATTTAAGTATGTACCAAGCGGACTAAGGGCACGGTTCTGGATTGGCCGTTACGTCGCGCATGCCCGTAGGCAGCTCGCCATCAACCCAAAGGAATTCAAGTTGTTCTTGACCAATCGGGGTGAACCGCTCAATACGGTTTCGGTCCCCGTACAGGATCTTGTTAACGATCCTGCTTCTGCCTATCAATTTCCGTTTTTGACGCACGCAATATAAGAGGATCTTTAGCAAGATCCACTACGGGATGGCTTTAGCCGAAGCGTCCGGTGACGTAATCTTCGGTTTCTTTGAGATACGGTTTAGTGAAGATCTGGCTGGTGACACCGAACTCGATCAACCGACCTAGGTACATAAACGCCGTGTAGTCGCTGATACGAGCGGCTTGTTGCATGTTGTGAGTGACGATTAACACCGTGTAGTCACCGCGGAGATCGGTGATCAAATCTTCGATTTTACCGGTGGCGAGTGGATCGAGTGCGGAACAGGGTTCGTCGAGCAATAGCACTTCGGGGTCGCTGGCGATAGCGCGAGCAATGCACAGTCTTTGTTGCTGGCCACCCGACAAACCGAGACCGCTTTCACCCATTCGCTCGCGAACTTCTTCCCACAAAGCGGCTCCGCGCAGACTTTGCTCGGCGACCTCTTTCAAGACTTTCTTATCGCGTTGACCGTCGATACGCAGCGGGTAGACCACGTTCTCAAAGATACTCATCGGGAACGGGTTCGGCTTTTGAAACACCATCCCCATGCGCTTGCGCAATTCGATCACATCGACGCCTGGGGCAAAGATCGAGTCATCGCCCAGTCGGATGTCACCGCGGATCGTCAAGCCATCGATCAAGTCGTTCATGCGATTGACACTACGCAACAACGTCGATTTGCCGCAACCGCTGGGACCGACCAGTGCGGTGACTTCGCCGCGGGGAATGGGCATCGTGATCGAATGCAGAGCTTGCTTCAGTCCGTACCACAGATTGAAGTCCTGGATTTGCAGCGCGGGCTCCGCCTCCAGTACTTTTTCATGGATCACGGCGGCCACTTCCTTGCCGGCTGCAATGTCTTCCAAGCGATTGGTTGTTTGAGTACCGGTGTCAGCAGACATAATGTTTTAGCAGTTGAAAGGAAGTTATGCGATTAGAACTGGCTGCCGCGGAAACGTCGTCGCAGGCGGGCGCGGAGGTAAATGGCGGAGATGTTGAGCATAGCGATGATGGTGATTAGCAGCAGTGTGCAAGTAAAGACCATCGGCTTGGAAGCTTCGCTGTTTTGACTCTGGAACCCAAGGGTAAATATTTGATATCCCAGGTGCATGAAGCTGCGCGAGCCGTGAAAAAATGGAAACTCGGTATCCAATGGCAGATCGGGGGCTAGCGGCAGGGCGCCGACGAGCATCAGCGGGGCAACCTCACCGGCACCGCGGGCCATGGCTAAAATCGCACCGGTCAAAATTCCGGGGCGTGCCTGCGGGAGGATAATGCGGCGGATCGTCTGCCATTTGCTCGCCCCACAGGCCAGCGAACCTTCGCGGAGTGAATTCGGGACGGCCGCTAAGGCTTCTTCGGTAGCCACAATCACGACCGGCAAGGTTAGCAAGGAGAGGGTCAGTGCGGCCCACAACAAACCACCTTTTCCGAACGTCGGGTTGGGCAAGTACTCTCGGTAAAAGCCATCGAAAAAAGGACTTTTCAATATCAACCAAGCTAGTGCAGCCAGCGACAGCAGCCACAACACGAGCGCCAGACGGGACATCCAACGCTTGGACCCGGTTTGGGTATGGGATGGACCGCTCGCCAGGAAACTCAACAAAAATGCACCGGTGCCACAGATGGCAGTGATGCCCAAATAGACGTACCAGATGGTCGGTGGCAGCGCGAGCAAATCAGCGTTCTTGGGCCCGCCATCAATAAACGCACCGATCGTGTAACAGAAGAACGAGAACCCAAACACGCCGTAAACAATCGAAGGCACCCCGGCCAGATTGTTGATCGAAATGCGTAGGAGAGAAACCAATGGCCCGGGTCGGGTGTACTCGCGGAGATAAAGTGCCGCCATCACACCAAACGGCACTACAGCGATGGTCATGATGAGCGTCATGACCACCGTCCCCCAAATCGCTGGAAACACACCACCTTCGGTGCCAGCTTCACGTGGATCGTCCCACAAAAACTCACCCCAGCGACTGAAATAAACACTCAGCTTGCCCGACAGACCGAGTTGGTTAGCGGGCACGATACGCACCAAGTCGCGAGCCGAATGAACTTTCTCTGGCAAGAGTAGCACCCGCCACGCCTCCGCGTCTGGGTTGGCGATGTAATCGCCGCGGGTCACTGCGACCAAGTGCTTGTGCTGAGTTTGATCGCGGAACGTTACCAGCTTCAGGTGTTGATTGAGTTCCACGACTTCGATCGCTGTCGTTTGACTTGCACCCGGTGTTACCGTGATTCCACGGTCCGCCAAGCGTTGTTGAAGATTTTCGCTGAAAGAACCGTTCATCAATTCAATTAGATCGGTCGGTTCCAATTCATCGAGCGGACTTCCACCGGTTGGGACGGCGAAGGTGATTTCAACTGCCTCGAGAGCGCGTTGGATTTGCGCCACCTCGCGCTGCAGCGGAAGTTTGGCCAGGGCAATTTCGCGGAAACGCGTCTGGGACTCGAGCACCGCCTGCACGATCGCTGGCGGTTGCTGGCGGATGGGCTCTAGCCATTCCTCGAGTTGTCGCTCAAGCTCAGCAGACTGTTCTGGGAGTCTCTGAGTGCGGTAGGCATGTATGGCTGCCACTGCCGTTGCGACCTCTGCTCCCGACCCCAGCAGTGTGGGGAGTTGCTCGGCGGCCTGCTGGAGCATTGATGCGGTGGTTTGCAACTGAACCACTTGTTCGAGCAGAGCTTGCGAATCTTCGACTCTGCGAGCTGCGGTTTGTTCGGCGTCCATTTCGGCTCGCCTGACGGCTGCCTGTTGCCGGGAGATCTGAGCATCTAAACGGCTGATCGCAAGCATGGCTTGCTTCAGCTCTTCGCGGGCCTCGGTGGTCGCGATTACCGCTTGTTGCAGTTCTTGCAGGACCAGGGCGGGTTCGGTCCAGTATTGGCGAGCCGCTTCGAGCTGCGTATCGGCAGGCACCGCGCTGGGCGCCTGCCACTCCTCGCTACCGACTGTTCTCACCCGTGCGTCAGGGCTGGTTGCTTTAGCCAGTTCACCTCGCAAGGCGATGTCGAGCAAGTCCTGCTTGCGTTCACTGAGTTGTGCACGGACGTTGGCCAGTGCTTCTCCGGCGGCGGTGGTAGCTTCCACCGCTGCGTCAGCTGGCACGGTATCGATCGCGGCGATGACTTGGTCGATGTCCCGCAACGCGGCTTCGGCTTCAGCCGGAGGGGATAACTGCCGGTTCAAATCGAGTGGAAAGCCATACAGCCTGCCCCACTCCAAGCGTTCGATGACGAGTGCGTCCGAGGGAGTCGCAATGCCGCTCGCAGCGAGCTGTGTGGCATCGAGCCAACGGTAATGCTGTCCGGTGAGATCGTTGTTGGCGGTGCGATAGTAGTAACTGAGTCGGTCGGAGATGGCAGCGTTCGTTGTCTGTGTTGGCTCGCTGCTTCCATCCGCTGGCGGTTTTCCGAGACGGGTGCTTTGGGGCTGTCCGGTTTCGAGGCTGCCGTCGTTGAGCACCAAGACGTCGAGCTGTGTGGGCCAGAAGGTCGGAAGGCCTGAAGCGACAATCAGCCCCAGCAGGCCGACGATCATCGCAATACAGATTACCAACATGCCGCCGGTGAACCAGATTTGCGGTTCGCCGCGCGCGAGCAGTGAGAAGCCGCTTTGCATCGACTTGCGTTGCCCTGATCTGGCTGCCCTGGCGGGCTTACTTGACGTGACGGGCTTACTCGGTGTGGTTGGCTTCATGGGCGTGGAGTCCTCTGAGCGCGGCGGGACATTGCTCATAATTGACTTGCTCGCTTACGAAACCTGATCCGCACGTACTCGGCAAACGTATTGGCAATCAACGTTAGGAAGAACAATAGGAGCGCGGCCAAGAACAACGTTCGAAAGTGGGTGCTCCCCTTGGCGGCTTCCGGTAGTTCGGTGGCCAGGGTGGCGCTCAGCGTCCGGAAGCCATTGAACGGGTTCCATTCCATGACCGGCGTGTTGCCAGCCGCCATCAAGACCACCATCGTTTCTCCAACAGCGCGACCGAGCCCAATCATCACCGCGCTGAACAAGCCGCTCATCGCGCTCGGGACGACCACCCGCATGGTAGTCTGCCAGGGAGTCGCGCCACATCCCAGCGAAGCGCTCCGCAGCTGGCTGGGAACTGCTTGCAAGGCATCGTCTGAAATCGTGTAGATAATGGGAATCACGCAAAAGCCAAGTGCCCCACCGACCAGCAAGGCGTTGCGATCTTGATAGCTGTCGAACAAGTTGCCGCGGAGGTCGAGTCCCACCATGCTGAGGGCAGAGCCGATCGCCCAAGCGAGTCCAACAACCAAGACGGTGGCAAACACAAAACGCAGGATCGTTAGTATCGCGTAACGCTGAGGTGTGCGGGCGATCGCGAGCTGCCGAGTGCGTTCGGCAAGTGGTCCATAGAAGAACAGACAGACAGCCACCGATAGGAGCGGAAGCAAGAGCAACATCCAACCACCTGTGGCGCTGCCACGGTCGCTGCCAAGCCACAGGACGAGGCTCCCGTCAAAGAACCAACGCTCGACCGGCTCCGCCATCTTGACTGACATGAGCACCGCCAGTGGCAAGCAGACCCCCATCGCCAGCAGACGGAAGGGCTGCAAGCGGACGATCCAGTCGACGGGCAATAGATTCCACAGATTTCCGGCTGCCACAAAGGTCAGCGGCACGACCATCAAGCCCATGAGCACCGCCAGCAAGTGCTCTTGCAAATAGGGAGCGATCACTAACGCCGCGATGTACCCGAGCACGACGCTGGGGAGACTGGCCATCAACTCGATCACGGGCTTGACCCGGCCCCGCGTGCTAGGACTGAGGAATTCACTGGTGTAGATCGCAGCCAGGATGGCGAGCGGTACGCTAATAATCATGGCGTAGACGGTGGCTTTGAGTGTTCCAAAGACGAGTGGCATCAAGCTGAGTTTGATTTCAGCCTTTTCCGTTCCCGAAGACGATTGCCAAATGTACTTCGGTTCCGTGTGCCCTTCGTACCAAACCTTGCCAAAGTAACTGCGGAGCGAGGCCTCGGGGTAGCCGATATCGAAGGCGGCCAAGCTCACTGCGTTGTCGGTCGACACGATGAGCGTGGTGCCGTTGTGATCCAAACTGACCGCAGGTGGCTTCAAAGCACCTGCCGCAGGGCTATCCACTGAGCTTCCCGCAGGGCTATCCGTTTTGGAAGTGCTTGGTTCGTCAAGTGGCGAACGACGCGTGTTCAGCAAACGATTGGTGCTCATGTAGACCAACGCCGTATTGCCTTGGTCGTCACCGGTGACAGCGACGTGTGTTTGTTCGCTGCTGGCTACGCTCACCAGCGGACGCTCGCCAATCTTCACTTCGCGTGCGAGGGCCAGTCGGTAACCGTCCTCATCAGCAGCTGCCGTCTCCCGGCGCACCACCATCCAGCCTTGAAGTTGACCGTTGTCCAAACCGCAGAGGAGGGTCTGTCGTGCCAGGAGTGGCGCCATGGCAGTGATGCGGCCTGCGCCCACCACCGCCTGTTGCGACTCAGCGAATTTCGGTTCGCCATCAACCAGCGAGAAGCGATCGAGCGTGCCACCCTCCCAGCCCACCACCGCTTGATTGTTTCCATTGAGCAGGGCGATCGAGACTGGGCGACCGCTCTGGTTTCGCGCGAGCAATGGGCAGCGAGCGACAGTCAGTGTCTCCACTACTTTTTTGGCCGGTCGACTTTGTTTGGCCACGAGCTTTGCAGCCACCAATTCTTCCCCCACAATCGCCAACACATGATCGGTCGTGGTCTGCGCCAAGCGACCGGATGCACCGCCAACGTAGTCCAACGCCAACAGCGGAGCGTCGCCCAGTGAGCGGGGTGGGGACCACGTTACCGCAGCCAAACGCGTTTCGCGTACCGATGATCGATCAAGCCATTGATAGACCGCATCCCCCACGGGCTGCGCACGTTGGTCGGCGTTCACGGTGACCCCTGTTGGCACCTGGGCTGGCGAGTAGAGGCGGGTTTCGAAGCCAACTTGGGCCACGCGAAAGCTGCCGTCACTGAAACCTAGGGCCAGCGTCGAGCGAGCGATCGAAATCGAAGTGCAGGTGACCGTCGCATCGCCAGCCGCTGGTAAGGGGAATGCTGCAAGCTGACTCCCATCGATTAAGTTTCGAACGTCGATATTTCCCGCCGCATCCATGCCCCATAACAGGGCGCCCGTTTCGTCGACTCCGACGTAGGTATAAGCGGGAGTTTCAAACGTTCGCCACGCGTCGAACGAGGGGCTCTTCAGCAGCGGCAAGGCGGTTCCAAGCAAGACCAATACGACCAACAAGATGGCTGCAATCGTACCAATCCCACCAACAGCGATCATGCGCGATGCGAAGGCATCGCCCAATCTGACGCTCCACGGAGTTTGTTTACGACGTTTTTGTCCTGTGTAGGCATCGGCAGCCACACAATGTTCCCGTTGATTGGAGTTTGAACCTGGTCCTAAAAGTCACCAAGCTCCTAGATGTTTGTGGTGGTGGAGGCTGTCCGACGTCGCCCGGATAAATCCCTTGGCTTAGACACAGACTAAGCCGCAGCGGGCAGTTCCTCTAACTCACTCAACTTCGATCCCTACGGAATGCAATGCATCGCGAGCCATCTCGGCGGTGACAGGTAGATAGCCATCTTTTACGACTTGCTGCTGCCCTTGTTTGCTGAAAACGTATTTGAGGAACTCACGGCGGAGCGGATCGAGCCCGATGCGTTCGTCGTAGTTGACCGCCAAGTAAAGGAATCGGGCCAGCGGGTACTCGCCTGCATAAGCTTTCTCGGGGGTGGGGGGGATCATCTCGCCCCCAAGCTCTGTTGCCAAGCTCAACGCCTTCACATCGGCCGTTCGATAACCGATGCCACTGTAGCCGATGCCATTGACGTTTTTCCCAACCGACTGCACCACCGAGGAAGACCCGGGCAATTCGTTGACCCACGCTCCAAAATCCCCATCCCCTAAGAGCACTTCTTTGAAGTAACCGTAAGTGCCTGAGGCCGCATTGCGACCGTAACAGGTCACCGACTGCTGAGCCAATGAGCCACTGGAAACAAACGCACTCCACTTAGTCACGCGCTGGCGTTCCCCTAGTTTTCGTGTGTTGGAGAAGATGGCATCGATTTCTGGAAAGGAGAGCCCATCTACCGGGTTGTCCTTGTTAACGTACACCGCCAACATGTCGATGCTGGCACCCACGATGGTGGGTTCGTAGCCAAACTTCGAGCGAAAGTCGGCGATTTCCGCTTTCTTCGGTTCTCGGCTCATGGGACCAAACGAGGCTTGGCCGTTCGTCAGTGCAGGGATCGCATTGGATGAACCCTTGCCATCGACCTCGGGTTTGACCCCCGGATAAATCTTCTTGAATTCCTCGGTCCACAGCCCCACCATGTTATTCATGGTGTCGGAGCCAACCGTTTTGATGTTGCCACCGGCGATGCCGCTGACTGGCACATAGTCGGGCAAATTCGGATCAATCTCGACTTGCGCCTCGGCGAAAGGACCGAGGCAGGCCAAGACAATAAATATGAGTATTCTATTCATGTGACCACTAAGGGGGGTTCGCATTGCCGGGCAGAAGTCGTTCATAAATCTTATCATGAGCGCCTGCGTCCAGGGAGGATACCGGCGAATTGTTAAGTTCGCGCTAAGGTGAGCCCCTTGAACTTTTCCAGAAAGCTTTTCCAGCACGCATTTTGTGCACGCGCGGCATGAATCTGTAACGCATTTTCGCGTTGTAGAAGGGGTTCGCGAATGCCTGCACACCGGCGGTGTTGCCCGCAGCCAGCTCGCCGTCGGACTAAGTTTGTGTTTACTTCACATCTTGCTTGTGGTATGTCGATCTTATCAACAGGCTTCCGGTGCGACCGCCGGTAAGCGAACCTCCTACGATTATGGATGGATCGTAGTTTCCTGCAAGAATGCGAGCTGATCCGATGTTAATTCGTTTTGCGTTAGCCTTGGCGACCGTTTTTGTTTCCACTCAGTCCTTGCTGGCCCAGTCGCGGACGCAAAACGGCGCGACAGTGGGTGGTCTGGCAGGGGCCGTCATTGGCGGTATCGTCGGCAAGCAAAACGATGAAATACCCGAAGGGATCCTAATCGGCGGCGCCGTGGGAGCGATTACCGGCGGGCTCATTGGCAAGGCTCAGGACAATAACCTGCAACGCCAGCGCCAATTTCAACAACACCAATACTACGCTCAGCAACAGCAGGTTTACCTCCAGCAGCAAGCCATTGTCAATTCCGGCGTGAGCATGACCGATGTGATCAACATGTCTCGCAGTGGAGTGAGCGATACGGTTATCTTGTCGCAACTGCAAGCCAAGGGTGTTCAGCGTCGATTGGAGGTCAGCGATATCATTGCACTGCACCAGCAAGGTGTTAGCGACACGCTGATCACAGCATTTCAAGCGGCACCCATGGCCTCGCAGGTCGCCGCCGTGGCTCACGCGCCCACCCAGACTTTCGTCCATCAGCAACCGATTTACGTTCAACAGCCTAGTGTCATCGTCCGCGAGCAACCGGTGATTTATCACCGCCCGCCGGTTTATGTGCACGAAGTCTATCGTACACAACAACCTCGTCACCACTACCACAATGGTCGCGGCTCAACGACACGCATCGGCTTCTAAGTAGGTGCGGTTCCAATCCACAGCAACTTTGACGACGACTTTGTGAACGAGACCAGAGCCGCCGAGCGGTGCATGGGCATCTTCGGGGAAGAAGACGGCTAGGCTCTGAGCTGGAACAGGAAGCCAAGTGGCAGGCGGATCGAGGTAAAAGCCGAGATCGCTCTCCCCGACGTAGTCGCTGCGCAGTTGCCGGCAATCGGTTGTTGGTAACCAACCGATCACATCCTGGCCGCCGACGACGTATTGGATGTCGATGTAGCGTCGGTGGAATTCAAGCGGCGACTCTGCTACGCCCCGAGCGGTGCCCCGAGTGATGATCGCAAACAGGCGGTCGCCATCGACCCCGTGCCGGCCATCTTCCAGTTCGGCGATATCGGGCCGCCGCAGGAAATCAAAGCCTGCCGCTAATCCGGGATGGATAGCAGCGTATTGGCAAGCGTCGGCGAGTTTGCAGAGGATCATGGGGGGTAGGTCCTGGGGGTTTGGGTAGCCGTGGAATGGCAATGAGCCCCGTTTCACTTTTGGATGAGCTGAGTAATATATTCCGCGGCTTCGCAGGTTTGGAGCCGGTTTGTACCCCGACTCGACATTTGATTCACTAATTTAAAGACCCACAGGCCATGGAAGCTGGAATTGTTGGCTTGCCAAACGTTGGCAAAAGTACCCTTTTTAACGCCCTCACCAGCACTCAGGGAGCGCAAGCTGCCAACTATCCGTTTTGCACCATCGAACCCAACGAAGGGATCGTGAGTGTTCCAGACGATCGTCTTTTGAAGATCACGGAATTTATCAAGCCCCAAAAAACGATCCCCGCCATTCTCAAATTGGTCGATATCGCTGGCATCGTGAAAGGGGCAAGCGAAGGACAGGGGCTGGGGAACAAGTTTTTGACCCACATCCGACAGGTCGATGCGATTCTGCAAGTTGTGCGGTGCTTCAAGGACGACGACGTGATCCACGTCAGCGGCCACGTCGACCCGGCTGCGGACGTGGAGATCATTGAGACCGAGCTCATGTTGGCCGATCTGCAGACGCTTGAGAACGCTCTCCCCAAGGCCGAACGTTCCGCCAAAACCGGGGACAAAGAAGCCAAGGTCCGCGTCTCGGCCATCAAGAAGTGCCAAGATTATTTGAACACCGACCAACCGCTGCGGAAGCTCGAACTGCCGGACGCCGAGGCGCGGGAGGTGTCGAGCTACGGACTCATGACGGCCAAACCGATCCTATACATCGCCAACGTGGGCGAAGACGACTTGCACGGCCAAGGGGAGATGGCTCAGGCCATTCGCGCGTTTGCCGAAAAAGTCGGCGCCACGGTTGTGCCTGTGTGCGCGAAACTCGAGGCGGAGTTGGCTGAGTTGGATGACGCCGATCGGGCGGAAATGCTCGAGTCGGTCGGACTGAAAGAACCCGCCCTGGCGACGGTCGCCCGCGAAACCTATCGGACCTTGGGACTGCAGAGCTACTTCACTGCCGGTGAAAAGGAAGTGCGAGCCTGGACCATTCCGATCGGTGCCACCGCCCCGCAGGGAGCTGGCGTGATCCATAGCGATTTTGAAAGAGGCTTCATCCGCTGCGAAGTCTACTCGCTCGAAGACTTGGAAACCTACAAGACCGAAGCCGAAATTCGTCGGGCAGGGAAACTCAGAACCGAAGGCAAATCGTACGTCATGCAAGATGGCGACATCTGCCATTTCCTGTTCAACGTCTAGTTACCCATTCCGGTGATGGAGGTGGCTACACCCCCCTGTCTTCCGTAGTGGAGGTGGCTACACCTCCCCCCTTAATTATTCTCCGGCAGCCCTTCGCGGTGTCCCACGTTGTGGACTGGCTCAAGAATTTCAAGCACCTCGGCCAGCAGTCGTTCGTCCAGCGGCTGCTGAGACCACTCGACCCATTTGCGAATGTTATTCGGATTGGCGCTCCCCGCCACGGTGGTGGCGATATCGGGATTTCGCAAGCAGTATTGCAGCGCCAGCTTGGCTATGTCTTCGCCTTGGGCTGCGCAGTGAGCGGCAGCCTGTTTGGCGGCCGCTTGCACTTCCGGTGGATCTCGGAACCAGACTGGCAAGCTGGCGTTGGTCAGCAGCCGCGCGCTGAATGGGCCGCCGTTCATGATGCCGACCTTTTTCTCCTTGAGCAGCGGAATGGTTTCATCGGCAAAGCAGCGGTTTTGGAGCGTGTACTGGTTGTAGCTTAGCACGCAATCGACTTCTGTTTCTGCCAGCACTTTATGGAAGATCTTTTGTGGGTAGCCACTGATGCCGATGTAACGGACCTTGCCCGCCCGCTGCTGCTCGCGCAGTGCCGGGATGGTTTCGTGGATTACCTGTTGCAGCGGGACAAACTCAATATCGTGGCACAAGACGATGTCCAAGTGTTGGCATCCAAATCGATGGAGGGACACGTCGACACTTTCCGCCACCCGCCGCGCGGAAAAATCGAAGTGATTCACATCGTAGCGACCCAGCTTGGTGCACATGATGTAGTTATCGCGCGGCACATCCCGCAGCGCCACCCCGAGCAGCACTTCACTCATCCCGCGCCCATAAAACGGTGAGGTGTCGATGAAGTTCAATCCCAGCTCGAGGGCTACTCGGATCGACGCGAAGACCTCGTCGAGCGTCACCCCTCGGAACTCGGCACCCAGCGAAGAGGCACCAAAGCTGAGGATGGGTAATTCAAGTTCGGTGCTTCCAAGTCGTCGTCGTTCCATGAGTATCAGTCCTGAGCAGAAGAAAGTGGTCAATCGCCAAGCCGCGGTCGGTACTGATTACCGACAATTAGGACGTTCTCACGCCGACGCTGAGCAAGAGGTTGGCCCATAACGCTTGGTCGGCGGTTTGTATGGTCAGCACGTGATCGTCGGAGGCAACGGCCGCATAAAAATCCCACTTCATGATTGGCTCTAGTTGCCGGGTCGAACCTGCTTCCCCGAGGATCTGACGGAA
The DNA here is from genome assembly GCA_041751975.1 of Pirellulaceae bacterium. Taxonomy (GTDB): domain Bacteria; phylum Planctomycetota; class Planctomycetia; order Pirellulales; family Pirellulaceae; genus Aureliella. The sequence continues at coordinate 4,624 of JBGSHW010000062.1, read as the reverse complement.
CTCGTTCCACACGGGCGGATCTCCCTGAGCGGCATATTCATCCGAGGGATCGATCCCCATCGTATTGATCACATCGATCGGGACCTGGGCCAGCAACGCGCGGAGCACCTGAGCGACGGTGGGGATGCCGGGGGAGAGCTGCAGCGACACCAACTCAGCTCGAGGGCCGATCTTCGAGGCTGCAGGATAATTGCCGTCGGCAATCAAAATTTTCGAGTGGTGGCCAGCACGGGCACAGGCCCGCAGGATCTCGGGGTGGAGCAAAGTCGTCTTGAGCATAGGCTTAAATTCTCGTGTCGCAAGTTACGAAGGGTAAGTTATCGAGGGGTAAGTTCAGGCGGAGGGTGGGGTAGCTTAACCACGCGGCGCCCCGCACACATTGCCGACCGCACACGTTGCTACAAATCGCTGTGGGATCAAGCGGGAGTGGTTCAACCCGTTTTGTCATCAACATTGTGGAGCAATCTGGCCATTCGTACAACGGCCATGGAAGTCCTCCATTCCGCCAATGAGGATTGTAGATTACGCTTGGAGAAATGAGCTGCACCTATTTCGCGCAGCTCCCTCGCGTTTATGGAATTCAGGATGACTGTCTACGTTTTTGGGCATCGCAATCCGGATACGGATGCCATCTGTTCTGCCCTGGCTTACGCTGATTTTCTGCAACGCACGACCCGGCCTGACGCTGTCGCGGCCAGCTGTGGAGCTCCCAACCAGCGGACCGAATACGCTCTCAAAAAGGCCAAGGTCGCTGCGCCGCGGATCGTGATGGACGTCCGCCCGGAAGTTGAGGATGTGTGCCGGCGCGACCCGATCGTGGCGTGGGAGGGGGAAGTGTTTGCTGAGGTCTATGATCGAATGCGGGATAATGCCATTGGCGCCGTCCCGGTGCTTGACCGCCAGGGGAAATTTATCGGCTTGTTGACGCTGCTCGACTTGTTAAAGGTTATTTTCGAAGGAGACTCTGACCCCATCCTTTCGCGTCAAATCAGCAGTTCGGTCGATAAAATCTGCACGGTGTTGCAAGGTGAATGGCAACACGCCGTTGATACCGATTCCGCTGCGGAATTGATGGTCATGGTAGGGGCGATGAGTGCCGAGAGCTTCACTAAACGCTTGCACCAGTTTCCCTCTTCGCAATTGTTGGTGGTCAGCGGAAATCGGCCAACCATACAACTCCCTGCCCTCGAGCATGGCGTGCGCGTCTTGGTTGTCACGGGTGGCTACGAGTTATCGCCGGGCCTGATACAACTGGCCAAGATGAACGGGGTGACCGTCATCAAGAGCGCCTTCGATACCGCGACCACGACCATGCGGATCAAGTCCGCGCGTGGCATCGATCATGCCATTCAGCGGGATTGTTTAACATTGTCGTCTAAGATGCCGGTGGCCGATGCGCGGATGCATGTGGCCCGCTCGCGTCAAAAGCTCTTTCCGGTACTCGATGATCAAGGCAAATTGGTCGGTGTGCTTTCCAAAAGCGATTTAGTGAACCCTCGCAAAACGCAATTGGTGCTCGTTGATCACAACGAGTTGACGCAAGCCGTGTTGGGTGCGGCCGAGTCGGATATCATCGAAGTGCTTGACCACCATCGACTCGGTGGCAATCTGCGCTCGGACCAACCGATTCGCTTCATCAACGAACCGGTGGGCTCCACTTGCACCCTGGTCGCCCGGCAATTCAAGTGGGCCGGATTGGAACCAACGCCGGGCATTGCCTTGTGCATGGCCGCCGGCATTATCTCGGACACCTTGCACTTGCGATCCCCCACGACCACCGATATTGATCGGAACATCCTGGCCTGGCTCAAAACGCTGTGCGAGGTCGACATGGACGAATTTGTTCGCGAATTTTTCGAAGTCGGTTCGGCCCTCCGCGTGCATACCGCGGAGAAAGTGGTGCGCGAGGACTGCAAGGAATTCGAAGATCGCGGTCATCGCTTTTCGATCTCGCAGATCGAGGAGATCGGTTTCGAACTCTTTTGGGAACGTCGCGACGAGTTGTTGCAAGCCCTGACCGATTTGACCAAAGAGCGGTCGCTTGATTTCTCAGCGTTGCTGGTAACCGACATCATTACCAATGGCAGTTTGCTTTTGATGTCGCACGAACCCGAGTTCTGGGAAGAGATCAATTACCCACGGGTTGAACGTTACCTCTATCAGCTCGACGACGTCGTCAGCCGCAAGAAACAGCTGTTGCCGCTCATCTCACAGTTGCTAGAAAATGCCAGCCGCTAAATCTTACCCGCCAGAACGAGACTCAAAACAAAGACTCCTAGCACCTTTGTTTGCTACCGATCACTTGTCGAGATCGCGGCTTGGATTGAGCCGCTGCGAGTTGACGGGGTTGGGGCGGGCGGTGGTGTGTCCGGGCAACACGACGCGGTAACTGCTCCACCGCTGATCGGGTACAGGATAGTCGGTACTGATGTACTGGGCTCCGCTGGCTAAAGCGCGATCGCGTTGCGTGTTGTTGTTCTGCCGAGCCTGACGCGTGTCCGAGTCGGCTCGCGTCCGAACGATGAAGCCTTGCTCTACGGCAGCGCGAATCTTGTCGAAGTTGGCAATCGGATCATTGATCTTGCGAAAGGCAGCTGCAGGATGGGTTTCGTCAACGCTGACAAATAGCATTTTCCCCTGCAAAGTCGGGCTACTCGCCATGTAGCAATCGCGTACCGCCCCTTCGTTGTCCAGCGCAAAGAGCACCTTGCCGCGGACCGATTCCAGTTCTGGCCAACCTCTCGCGAGCACCGCCTCCCGCAACGTCGCAAACTCACCGCGGACCAAGTCGGGTGTGATCAGCTCTTGCGGGCTGAACACCGTTTGGATCTCTGTGTCGATGCTGCTCAGTGCCTGCTCGTCAAACGCAAGGGGTTGGGTGAACTCCTCACCAATCGACTGATTCTTGGCTTCGACCAATATCAAGATAGGTGCGTGCCATGGGTGGGCTTGTGACCATTCACGAACTTCCCGCAGAGCCCCCACAAAGGTCAAGGCCCGCGTTTGATAGTCGATGTCCTGTAGGTGCAAGACCTTGAGCCCTGGCTGTTTCAATTCCCCCTGGGGATCATGCTCCGGGCCTGCCTCCAGACCGGCTGCGGCCACCAACTGCCGTGCGAGCGGTGCCGCATACCTGCCTCCATCAGAATCCGCGAAGAGGTCCAGTTCTAGCTGCCGCATCCCTAGCGACTGGAGTTGTTCTCTGAGCGGTAAATGGCTGTAGTCGAGTGATTGGGCCAACGGTGGGCTGCGTTTCTCCAACAATGACAGAGCCGCATGGGGCATGGCAACATGATAGGAATTATGTGTACCGATCACCTGGAGCTCATTCATGCGCACGCGCTCGTCCGCTGAGGTGGGAGCATGCTTTACGAAATCTTCGTATACAGAATCGATCTGAAAGTACTCGATCCCCTGCGCGCGCAGGCGTCGAATATCGCGACGGGCCAACAACCAGTGATTGCCATCTTCGGCATAGTGAAAGATGTTGATGGAAGGGACGACTGTCACCCCCAGCCTCAACGCCTCGGCGACCTTTGTTTCGTCTAGATCCTCACCATGCTCGAACAGAAAGTATCGCTCTGCCACAGGCTCTCCCGCCCGCTCCGCCTTCAGCAATGCTTCAAGATTCAAGCCCACCGCGGCTTTTCCAAGGAAGTGACTCTTCGCCTGTTGGGTGCCAATCACCATCGCTGACTCGAGCAAGCCATTGTTCCTGAGAATGCGTTCCATCTCTTGAAAAAACGCCGCGGGATGCTCGGGTCCTTTCACATCCAACATCAATTGGAGATCTCCTTGGCAAGCTTGGGCGAACGTGGCAAAGTCGATCGGTCGTTCCCCAGTCGCTGTGCGGATCTGCTGAATTTGTTCCCATGTCAAGTCTGCCACCTGCCGTTCGTCGCCGTAGAAACGGGAAAAATTGGCGTCGTGATGCACGACCAAGTGGCCGTCCAAGCTCTCGCGAATATCTACCTCCAGCATGTAGTAACCACGCCGCCGCGATTCAGCGATCGCCGGCAAATTGTTCTCGATCAACGTCTCTTCGACCACTCCACCGCGATGAGCAATAATTTGTGGCGGAGGCACTTCGGCGGGCTTCATCGCCGCGTGCAGTTCCACGGCGCGGAGAAGTCGCAGGGGAAAGTCGGTTTGAATCACGTCAATACTCGCCAATGCAAGCGAGCAGGCCACGATAAACAGGTACATTTGTTTCACGACTTTGACCATTGCCTATCGCAACTAGGGATAAAAACGAATCAGGCGCCCGACGCTACCGCAACCCATTTCAGCGATTCATCTAACAATGAGTCCGATTGGGATAGCGATGCTTGCCCGGGTTAAGGTGGGAACACAAGTTTCGCAAACGGGCGGAGCCACGGCTCGCTTGGGTGTTTAAGATTCAGAGAATTCTCGAGCTACGATAAAACCTGTCGCCAAGTGTCATTGGGGATAAAGCGATTTCGCTGAGGTTTGGCGCACAACTTAGCTGGACAGCGCCAGGTTTGTGAGCGGCAAGGCGCTAGCCCTTAGGTTTAGTCGCATTTTCGAAGCTAGTGTCCGATGTGTATTGAAAAGTTTTTGGTTGGGGGATGTTAAGCATGGACGAGTTTAAGCTGCGAGGTTT